>NZ_JBTAMQ010000001.1:0-745569 GCF_054404255.1 Vibrio phycocola | reverse complement strand
TCATCTGGTGATACAGATGGTTCACTCATAAAGCGGTGAACAACGCTTCATACGACTTCAGGTCGCACGGGCATAAATGAGTTAGCGATGAACTCGCTAACTCGAACATAGACAAAAGTTTGTTACGAATTTCATACGATAGAGTGAACTCGAAGAACCACAGCTACTTAGGGAGCCTGAATCGGCCAACCTTCCAATCGCCAACAAGGTCATGGTCAACTTTACTCGTCCACTACAATATTGATAGCCCTCACCTCAAAATACAAACTGAATAGACACCGACGTAATAGATGCGTTTTTGTTAGACAGAATACTTTTCAACTTAAGGTGGGGTAATTTCTGGGGTAAAAGAAGTAAAAAGTAACTCTAAGCTTTATCCGTTTATTTATTGTCTTATACTTAAAATGAGGGTGGACGAATACAGTAGTTTTAGATCTCTAGATTCACACCTGTTTTACCCAGAAACCTGCACTATATAGGTAAGATTGAAATACAGAAATGAGTCGGTCTGTGCTAACTCCTGACAAACCTTAAGACAGAAACGATTATCGGCCAAGACATTGTTCCTACCAAGCTAATAAGTATCTCGAGACCTAAACCTTCTTGTTATATTCATTTTTGCGGAACCAACACTTCGTTAAAAAATTGAGCTGTCGCTAACAACAATTCAGGGTCATTTCCTAAATGAATAGCGGCATTCTCATAAGAATATCTATTATCAATGAAAGCATTATCTAAAAGTTCCAGAACTTCGAGTAATGATTGTATTCCCAAATTCCACTTGCTACTTTCAAATGCCCGATCCAAAAGGGACTGCGTTGTGTCTCCTAGCTTAGAAAACAATTGACTTAGCCTGTGCCCTTTTAAATTAGATTTAGTAAAACTCTTAAATATCTGAGCATCACCAACTTCAAGGACTAGCCTATCTTCGGAAATTGCGTCAATCGATTTTAGAAATAGCTCTATAGAAAACGCCAAGTTAGCATTATACGCATATTTATAATCATATATTTCTACACTATGTATTTCAGCCACTTGGCAAAGCTGTAAAAACTGCCTTGCCGATAAATATATGTGTTTATTAACTTCCACGGCTCAATACCTCATTGAATATAACGCCGAAAACACCGGTGGAAAAACCAGAGCGAAACGGCAGTTTTGACATCCGTGTGATTTGCCTTGTTATATTTTTAGCTAAATACTGGCACATCATCATGTATACATGACCACCTCGCCTTTTCAGATGTATATACCTGAATCTGCGGTGCCAGCTCATCTATGTAATCTTCAACTACTCCAAGCGGTAGAACAACATCATCTGGAAAGTGTTTGCCATTTACTAAATGCGTTGGAGTACCACACTTGGAGCAAAAATTCTTATGTGACACCTTTGTTCCTCGATAACTAGTAATCGAGCCTTTCCCTTTCGATAACAAGAATTGCTCCTTTGGGACAACAACATATGTACTGTGATCTGAGCCGTGAAACTTCCTACACATAGAACAATGACACTTCACTACTGTCTTAATAGGGAGATCAAACTCCCAGTTTACAGAATCACAATGACAACTACCTTTTATTTTACTCATTTCCCGTCTCCGTGAAATATAAATGCTGATTAAATTCATTTTTCCAATTTACATTAAGGCTACATGTTAATTCCGAAATAATATATGATACAGATCATATTAAATTTTAAGCGTATAAGAACCCATGCCTTACACAAGAGAACACAAGGAAACCACCCGTAGAAGGATTCTTGAAAGTGCATTCAGGCTATTTACTGTCAAAGGTTTTGATGGTGTTACTGTGAATGGAGTAATGAAAGATTGCGGACTCACGAGGGGAGCATTTTACGCACATTTCAGCAGTAAGGCGGTACTGTATCGTGAGTCTTTAAAATTTGCAGCTAATGACACTAAGCTTGCCGAACTCAAGCCAGCAGGCACCACCGATAAGGTGTGGTTATGCCTACTGCTTGATGGATACCTTAGCTTGGAGCACGTGCGGGGTGAATATCCGTGCCCACTTGCATTCTTGGCTACGGACATAGTCATGCATGATGAAGAAACAAAAGCAACCTATGCAAAGGTCTACGGTAGTATGAACAAAGCTATTTTGGAATATGCTAGTAGCTATATCGATTGCAATGAGGATGACATTTTGTCAGTAACTGCAATGCTCATCGGTTCGGTAGCAATAGCAAGAACTATACGCGATGAGAATTCAGTTGCAAAATTATTGCAAGCATGTCGACGAGAGGCGGGGCTGAAGCTGGGTGGAATATAACACTTTAATAACTGGCGTATAGGTTGGTGTTGGGTTTACGTCTTTTTCTTTTTCAAAAACGATGATAACCGTAATGCGCCCAGTTGATTAACTTTTTATGTTTGCTAAATTCGTATGCTAAGTGCCAATGGACACAGAGTCCTAGCTAGGTTTTTCTACAGGGGTTTTTAGTCTTTTCCATTCAGCACTGCTAGCTAGTGGAACAGTAGTTCTTATATGAGTAAAACCAGAACGATATCCAATATTAGACAAATCCATTTTGTATACTTTTTCAAGCTCACATTCAGTTAGGGGAACATACCATTCTTCATGCTCGTTTTCTTTAAGCTGGAGGTTATTCCACCAATTTTCTTCTCGGTAACGATAGAGCCAATAAATGTGGCAATCGGGACACTGTTTCACATCAAATTTGTCTGCATTTGACTTGTAAATTCGTCTAACCAGCTTGAGAGTATTGGTATTACAACAATTATTTAGTTTCATTCCTAACCTCTGCTTAATTAGCCTGCAAAAATATTACACCTTTAAAAAACATAACGCCCCACTAAGAGGCAAATGATAGTTGGTTAAAATAAGCGACGAAGGAGCAAAAACCAACTGTTATTTGTCCTTTTGAGTGACTTGTTATAAGCACTAAAACTGCCTCAATGGAATTTGAGAAAACTCGATAGAAAAGTCATAACCGTAAATTTTTTTAAACATTTCTAGAGATTTTAATGCCAGCTCTTTATGCTGCATTGGGCCAATTATAATCTTTTTTACAATATGCTTGGGAAAGTCAAATGGCAAAAAAGGGACCAAAATGCTTGTTTTTTCGAAAAAATCCAAACCCGTAAGCGCAAAATCAACGCTGGGTCTTTTTGAAAAAAGCCTTACTTCATTCTCGGTTTCAAATTTAGCATCCTTGGTAATTGCTATCTCTCTAGCTGCAATTGGAACAAGATTATAAAGAGCCATGTCTCGCTCTACTTGATTTTCGACCGCATCAATTGCTTGTTCTACATTCGCGGCAGATGCTATAAACTTATAAGGCTCTTCGTTGTAGTTCACATCATGAATTTCAAAGTCTTGTTTTCGAGCGTTTTCTTCTAATGCCACTCTATCAAAACCAATTGAATACCCTCCGCTAGGGGGACAATATGACACCCACTGCGCTAATTTATCCCCTTCTTTGCAGAAAGATGCAGTGAAGAATAGAGAGTTACCAATAGAGCTGATAATCTTTTCCATAAACTCAATTGTATTAGGTATTGGTTCTTCATATTTCTTAGCGCTTAAGTTCTGAGATATTTCATTAGCAGCTCGTTCAAGACCACGAAGAATTTCATTCGTATCGTTTAGATACCGAGAATCAGTCACTCGCATCGTTGGTGAGTCTTGACTTAAAATCCCTTTTAATCCTGCAACGCTTGTATAATGATAAATTAGTTCCAATTACTTATTCTCCGTAAGAGTCGAGAGAGCTTATAACGCCTTATTAGCTACAATTTTCACCAATACCAGCAAGTTCAACCGCAGCATTCAAAGGAATTATTTGATCATTACTAAAACTAGCTTTAAGGGTCAAAAATGCAGATATATTTTTATATTTAGTCAAATTTTTATTGGGTTCAATTACAATATTTAGATAAAAACTCAGGCTGTCTGAGGGTCTAATAAGTTCACCAATATGTTTATAAGAAGCCTTAAACTCCGGTAAAGTTTTTATTTGTTCCAGCCACATTAATGGAACTGGACCGATAGAAGTATTTGACATATAAACCTTATATGGCAAATTCATATCTAAATCTTTTTCCGAGAAGTTAACGAAACTAACAAGTGGAAAATCGCCATCAGGTAAGAGTTGCTTTAAAGTTACCGACTGCTTTCCTGAATTGTGAAATGTTATTGGGACAGATAGTGCATATGAACATTGATCATTATTTATTGCGGCATAATTAATCAGCCCACTGCCATGAACTATGAAAGGTTTGTTTGCATTCAAAGATGTAATATATGCCAAACCACTTAAAATAAGAGCACCTAAAGCTATTATTTCAGACCAGCCGATTTCCTTTCTAAACTTGAACATATATTCCCTATATTGACTTTGTAGCTAACATTTTTAATAACAGGCCGTCTCGTTTTTCTGCGCGCCTAACTTTTACCCAAGTTACCATAACTCACTAAAAATTAAAGCATATATGTCATATTTCGCACTTTGTTATCAGTTCAAAACGAGCCTGCGAGTTATCACTTTTTAACAATGCGCGTTTTCTTAGCAAAGGCAAAGACAACTATCTGATTAATAATAACTTATCAAATTTTACATATACAAAGCGTCACCGTACTCTCGACAAAACAAGCCATTTTTAGATGTCAGACGAGATTAAAAACCCAATGGACTGTATAAATATACAAATGTAGGAGTTTGGAGGTGGTAAGCAAATTTTTAGGAAAAATCTGGCGACATATATGAATGTCGGGATACAGTCTGTATACAGTAAAGCCTACTGAAAGGCAGACGGTTAACGAGTAGGAATAATTGACCATCGTGCGGGTTATTACCTAACTATTAATATTTTTAACTAGAAAGGTTTTGGACAAAAATGTATTAGTGCAATGGTGCAGGTGATGGCTTAATTGTTGGATTTTTATTGTTCATTAAATATATTGAGCAATATTGCCTTCAGGCGGATAGTTTTGTGATGAAGTTCTAATAATCGAGATGTTAAGTTCATGAACCTATGAAAACACTATTGTGTGATTCGCACCCCTTAGATTTGAAGTTCATGAAGCTAAATCCGGTTCATGAAGGTGCCGCTGTATATTTTTAAATATTATTTTTAATATAAACAATACATTACTTAAAATTAGGTCGATTATTTACTTATGTACTTGTTTAGAACCCATAATAGTTAAATAATGTTTATGTAAACTAAGATATTTCCCCTATCTGAAGACTCATCATGATTAGAACTTTTTTATCAACTTCGATGCCTATATTTGTAAGTCTTTACTCAATCGAATCCAATACGCACTTAACGATATTAAATTCGATTGAGTGAGAGTTTTGTCTAATGATTTTCTTCGATGAGTTTATATAGTTCTTCTTTTAAGAATAAGTTATATAAGTAATAAGAGCCTTCTTTCGTTAGATGGCGATCATCAAAAAGCAACGCTGAGTTTTGATCATCAATTTTGCCTAAACGTTTGTCGCTATTGTGATTCAAGCTATGCTGACAATTCATCAACAGCCGCAAGTGCCTGGATTCCGTATGTAACTGAGGGGCCGCCTCCCATTAATACAGCGACATCAATGGTTTCGACTAATTCTTGACGTGTAGCTCCTGCCTTTAACGCTGCGGACACATGCGAAGCAATACAACCATCACAACGGGCGGCAATGGCGATGCCTGTGGCGATCAATTCTTTATTCTTAATGCTCACCTCGCCTTTGACCATGACCGCTTTGCGTAATGCAACAAAGGCATTGAGTGTCGCTGGACTGGAATTTTTGTATTCCATCCCCTGCTCGCGCAGCGATTGATTGAGTTCTTTGTAGCTTTTAGCCATAATTTTGATTCCTTTTTTAGACTTTTATTCTGATACGAAAATGCCGCCCGTTTTGGCTAGTTTTATCGTGTTGATTACTAACCAAGTAATTAATACCGTTGTGCCTAATGTTAACAACTGACCCAATATCGCTAATATATCGCTGTTTATCAAATGCGCCATTTTAACGGTTGCCGTAGCCAGTGCCGCGCTTGGAAATGAATACGCCCAAGAGGTTAAGTAGAACGGTAAACGAGCAAATTTAATGATATTAATAGAAAGCAAAATGCTTAAAAATATGGCGGTGTAGTAGAGTATCCGTGCGAAATTATCAATGCCACCGATGATATGTGTATAAGAGATAAAACCGATAGATGGCGGCGCTAAAAGGATAAACAGCATTGGATACAGTTTTGGCGGAAGTTGGTCATGGAAAAACAGGCGATAGAACAATACGGTGAGTAGAATTATCCAAAAAACGATTCCGATGCTAAAAAAGAACCAGCTTAACTCAATAAATCCTAACGTTACTCCTGAAATCGGTACGATGATGTTGCCGACGACTGGAATGAACCAACTTGGGTTTACATGAGATATTGTGTAGTGACTATGATGTATCCAGCTCGTCATTACATACAAAGTTAATGTAAATTGCACGATTGTTCCCACACTCCACAATATTAGTGACAATGTAGCGTAATCGTTCCAAATAGCTGATATCAGCAATAAACTAATTGAGAAAGCTGGGAAGAAATTCATTCGTATTGGATGTTTTAATTCATGCAATACGGCTTGTTTAAACTTAAAGATTTTAAATAGATAAAACGCTGAGAATATGAGCATAATTAATGATGTGGATGTGGCTAACAGTAAGCTTATTGGATATGCGATTGACCAACTATTGACACTCCAAGTAATCGTTAACCCACTTAGGCCCATGATTATCGCGAACAATGATATTGGGAAATGAACGAGTTTATTTTCTACGAAGTGGTTAAGATTGCTTGGTTGTGAAATCATGTCACTCCCCTAATACGATAACGGTGTTAATCCCTACTAACGAAAATTTTGTTCTGAAGAGTTAAAGCCTCAAAATAAAAATCAATGCTCCAAGAAAGTTATTTATTTTACATATGCAACATATGGGCTTGCACTACATTAAGAGATTGCCTTCAATTGGAATATATTGACTTGCCGAATTAATCAAAGAATAGGCGGTAAGTTGAGGAACACCATAAACTTCACTTTTTACACCATAATTTGTGTAAAGTTTAAGTAGCAGTAGATCAAAGTCGCCATCTCCAGACACTAAAACGACGGTATCAGCTTGCTGCCCATATTCTATAGCATCTAATGTGATGCCTACGTCCCAGTCACCTTTTGCGGTTCCATCACTACGTTGGATAAATGGCTTTAGTTTAACTTCGAATCCAATCGCCCTTAAAATATTTTGAAATTGACGTTGCTTTTCATCTCCACGGTCGATTGCATAAGCAATTGCCTTTACGGCTTCACGATCCTTTGTCACCTGACGCCAAAATTCATTGTAATCAAAGTTACGTTTATAGGCTTGTTTGGTTGTGTAATAGACGTTTTGTACATCGACGAGCAGAACTATTTTTTCCATTGCAAAAGCACCTTACGGTAAATGGATAACTAAAATTAAAAGAGATCGAAAAAGATCGCTCGTGATCATATCGAATAAACTAATTTTTTTATGAATTAGCCGCCTGCAAGCTTAACGTTATAACCTTTTTGTTCAAGGAGTTGCTTTAATTTATCTCGTACATCTCCTTGGATTTCGATATCACCATCTTTGATTGCACCACCGCAGCCACATTTCTTCTTTAATTCTGCAGCCAGTAATTTTAGTGGCGCATCTTCTAAGCCTAGTCCAGTAATGATAGAAACGCCTTTGCCTTTACGGCCCTTTGTTACCCGTTGAATACGGACGATACCATCACCAATTGGTCGTTGTTTTTTTTCGGCTTCTGGCTTAATACGGCCAGTTTCGGTTGAGTATACTAATGTCATGGGAGGTACTCATGTATGCTAGCGAATATAATATTTGATTTTATCACATCTTATTGAATTTGTTATGTTGGCTTTATCTTATAGCGTGTGAAATTTATGATATTATTATTTATATAGTTACTTAGTTATAGTGCATTAGAATGAAAAAAAACGTTATCGTAAAAAGTCAATTTGATAAAGACCGCTATTGTCGTTATTTATCTCAGGACATCTCGATCGAACAATTACAAATGATGACTCAGAAACAATATTCTCGTAACTCACTATTGGCAATACGCAGAGATTGGTTGAGTTTTACCGATTATGCGAAGTTAAAGCAGCGTCCCTTTCTACCAGCTTCCGTGGATACCGTCTTAGAATTTATAACGATGATGAGTCATAAGCGTAAGTTCTCGTCGTTAAAACGTTACGTTATCACAATATCAAATATTCATAACATCTTATCCTATAAAGACCCTACATCATCAGTTCAAGTTAGCCTTCTACTTAATCGATTGAAACTTGAAAAGCTCGGCGATGAGAAGCAAACCCCTTCATTTACACTAAATCATTTAGAACGAATCCGCGATCTACTGATTGTTGATTCTACTCCTGTAGCGTGCCGAGATTTAGCCATTTATTCGATTATGTTTGAATGCGCATTGAAAAGAAGTGAAGTAAGAGAACTTAATTTTAGCCAATTCACAAATAGCTCATCTGAAGATGACAATATAATCGTTCAGATATCAGAAAAGTCATATCAACTATCCTGCGATACAAGCCAGGCTCTTAATCGTTGGTTCTTGTTACTAGATAAGTTAGAAGGTCCCGTATTCCGCTCAATCAATCGTCACCAGCAGATAAATAATGCTGTTTTGAATGATTCATCTATTTATCGAATTCTTAAAAAAGCCTCAACAATGCTTGGACTCCCGGAACATTTAAGTTTTTCCGGTCAATCAGCTCGGGTTGGTGCCGTCACAGAGCTCTTTAGTCAAGGTTATAACATAAAGGACATTCAAAGTTTTGGACGTTGGAATAGCCCTGTAATGCCAAATCTGTATTTAGGAAAAACTCATTTGGCAGAACAAGGAAAACTCATATTTAAATCTTTCAATAAAATTAACTGATCCGAGATAGGATGGCACTTGCAAGAAATTCTGAAACTTTATGACCATTGTTTTCCAACATTTTTGGAAACATTGATATAGGTGTCATACCAGGAAATGTATTTACTTCATTTAAGAATACGTCACCTTCTGGAGTCAGAAAAAAATCAATGCGCGATAGATCGCGCAGTTTTGTATGTGTAAAAACTTTGCGAGCATAACACTCAATTTCTTCACGCTGCGACAAAGTGAGATCACTAGCTTCAATTTTAGTCAGTGAGTGACTTGATGAACTATATTTTTCTTCATAAGTATAAAATGCTCCATCGGGAGCGATCACTTCACCGGGTTTGGTTATGTGCAGCTCACCATTGATTTGATAAGCAGCAACTTCCAATTCTCGAGGCTTAACCGCGAGTTCGACCAACACTTGATTCGAATATCCAAATGCTTTATCAATTGCATCCCCTAGTAAATTCGAATCTGTGACCTTGTAACACCCTATGGATGACCCTTGGCAAGCAGCTTTTATAAACACTCCATTTTGACAAGTACTAAAAAAGTCTTTCGCTTTTTCAATTGCTTGTGGTGAGTTTTCGGATAAAAACATATAAGGTGTGTTAGGTATATCAAGAGCATCGTACCAAAGTTTTGAAGTGATTTTATTAAAGCTGATGTTGCTTGCTTCGGGACCACATCCTAAGTAAGGAATACCGGCTAACTCAAGCATTGATTGGATATCGCCGGTTTCCCCAGGAAAACCGTGGATACAAGGAACGACAAAATCAATTTTGTTGCTACTCGATTTACTATTAATCGTTGCATTATTCGTGTCTAAATACGCAAGTTCGGTATTTTCAAAAAACCAACCATCTGATTTTATTTCGACACGTATAACATTAAACTGACGACTTTTTCTTAGTTCATCATAGAGATAGTCAGCGGAAACAACCGAAACTTCATGCTCAGCGGAAGTACCACCACACAACAACAGTATATTAATTTGATCCATCACTTGTTCCGTATTGTGTATTTTTGATGCTCTATCATAGTTAAGAACCCGACTATATCCAAAAAATTTATAATAAACGCTTTCTAATTGCCTAATTATCAAGCGTATTCATATTTTAAAAGAACATTAGTTTAGTTTTTTCAACATTGGATATGCTGAATTCTTAATCTCATCGATGCTTTTAACAAACGGCTTCAAATCTCTGATATTTTTAGGCATGTCTTTAATCGCAAGTTTTGCATCAGATTTTGTCGCATAATCTCCATACAAGACCGTATACCAATTGGTGCCATTGACTTGCTTGTAGTTTTGCCAAATTGGCTCGACTTGTTGAGGTAATTGTGACGCAAACTTGGTTGCTTCCATTTCATTTGAGACAGCAACCACTTGTATTGAATAACCAAATCTAGCGGCTGCCTTCATTTGTTTCTCTGTTGGTGGTTTGATATCGACAATAGTCGCTGTCGATTGTTCCGCTGTGGTCTCGGTACCAAATAAGTTTGTCGCCTTTTCTTTTGTTTCGTTTTTCGCATCTTGGAGAGATGGTACAGCTGCTTCTTCAATTGCTATAACAGGTTCTATTGTGGCTACATTGTAGTCTTGGATAGAACCTTCCGTTTTAACGTCCGTAACATAAGTACCTGATGAACAGGCGGTTAAAAACACGGATGCGCATAGCAAAAATTTAGTATTCATAATCAATAAAATCCTGAGAAAACGGTTTTCTAACTATGCCGACAGAGTTCGTGATAATCAAGTTCATGTCGTGCATACCCTAGTTAATGATGTGACAGATAACACAAAAACACTAGATAAGGCCAGACTATATATGAGTTTTTATCGCTAGAACAAGCATTTGTCTCGTATTAGACATACGATAACTAAAAATGTGAAGAGGGAAATAAGTATGTCGACATTAACTCCATTTTTCAGACCAAAATCTGTAGCAGTCATCGGTGCCTCGAATCGCCCACTTCGTGCTGGAAATGTCGTCATGAACAACCTTTTACAGTCGAAATTTGATGGTGCTATTATGCCGGTCACACCGAGATATAAGGCGGTTTGTGGCGTTCTAGCCTACCCCGATGTAAATGCTCTCCCATTGGTTCCCGACGTCGCGATTTTATGTACCAATGCTTCACACAATATTGAGGTATTCGAACAACTGGCACAATGCAGAGTTCCCGTTGCCATTATCTTGTCGTCCGATATGAATAAAGAAAGTGAAAAAGGAAAGTCAATCCAGCAACAATGTGAAGAAATCGCAGCAAGAGCGGGGATTAAAATCCTAGGACCAAATAGTTTAGGCGTGTTGCTACCATGGCAAAATTTCAACGCATCATTTTCTCCTATATCTGCGTTACGGGGGAATATAGCGTTCATTTCTCAATCAGCAGCGGTCTGTACAACCATTTTAGACTGGGCTTATGAAAAGCAAATTGGGTTCTCGGCTTTCATCTCATTAGGAAATGCCTCAGATATAGATTTCGCCGACTTGTTAGATTTTCTTTCGACCGACACCCATACCGACTCCATCCTTCTCTATATCGATTCAATACGTGATGCGCGGCGTTTTATTTCTGCATCTCGTGCTGCATCACGCAATAAACGAATTCTCGTCTTAAAAGGCGGTAGAACTCTTGAAGGATCTGCAGCCGCTTATGCACACACCGGTGGTATAGAATCTCTGGATATCATTTACGATTCGGTAATTCGTCGTAGTGGAATGCTTCGAGTCCAAAATACTCATGAATTGTTTGCCGCGGTAGAGACTCTAACTCATTCGGTGCCACTTCGCGGTGAACGCTTAGCCATCATTACCAACGGTGGCGGACCAGCAATCATGGCTGTTGACACCTTGTTAGATCGAGGTGGGAAACTGGCACAATTGGATGATGACATACGTGATAAACTTAGTGCCATATTACCTTCAAGTTGGTCACACAGTAACCCAATTGATCTCGTTGGTGACGCAGATGACCAACGCTATGTGCAAGTTTTGAACCTACTGTTAGATTCCGATATCGCTGATGCTATCTTGGTCATGCATTGCCCTTCTGCTGTTGCACAATCTGATCAAACCGCTCAAGCAATTATTGACACCCTTCAAGCGCATCCAAAGTCGCGACAATTTAACGTATTAACTAATTGGGCAGGTGAGACGACGACCAAAAATGCGCGTGCTTTATTCAATAAAGCTAAGATTCCGACCTACCGTACTGCCGAAAGTGCTGTAATTGCATTAATGCACATGGTTGAGTACAAGCGAAACCAAAAGCAACTAATACAAACACCAACATCTGAGTCATCAATTCCAGAGATCAAACTCAAGCAAGCGAGAACCTGGATCCAACATTCACTTGATCGGAACGCTCATCATCTCGATACACACCAAATTGGTGAACTACTCTCGTTATTTAACTTTAATGTTCTAGCAACATGGTTAGCTGCCGATCATATTGAAGCGGGGAATGTGGCTGATAAAATTGGATATCCAGTTGCGGTTAAATTGCGGTCACCAGACATTGCTCATAAGTCAGATGTACATGGTGTTGTGCTTAACTTACACAACCGAAGTGAAGTCGAGGATGCGGCTGTATCCATCATTAACCGTGTTAAACAGAATTATCCTGACGCAAGAATTGAAAGCCTTGTCGTACAAGCGATGGCACAATTAGCAGGCGGAGAAGAATTGCGCTTAAAAGTTAAAAATGATCAGGTTTTCGGGCCTGTAATATTAATTGGGCAAGGTGGTTCTGAATGGAACATTGCACTCGATGCGGAAGCGTCGTTACCGCCACTCAATAATGCGCTAGCCCGTTACGTGATAACTAAAGCGATTAGAAATGGAAAGCTCCGTCTTAAGCAACTACCGGGTACTATCGATATCGATGCATTAGCCGGCTTAATGGTCAAGGTTTCCCAAATGATCATCGAATGCCCAGAAATTCATGAAATCGATTTTCATCCATTACTGGCGAACAACAATAAGTTTACCGTGTTGGATGCTGACATAACATTGAGAGCCTACAGTGGTCCGCGCCAAAAACGACTAGCGATTCGCCCCTATCCTTCTGAATTAGAGAGCAAGGCTCAACTAAAAGATGGACGAACAATCTTATTGCGCCCCATTCTTCCAGAAGATGAACCGCTGCACGCCGATTTTATTAAGCATGTATCGAAAGAAGATCTTTACCGCCGTTTTTTTACGGAAGTGGGCGAATTTAATCATGAGGCTCTGGCGAATTTAACCCAGATAGATTTTGATCGTGAAATGGCATTTGTTGCTGTGATGAGTGTAAACCATCAAGACACAATTATAGGTGTATCAAGAGCGTTGGTTTCTCCAGACAATCAAGACTCCGAGTTTGCAATTTTAGTTCGTTCAGATATGAAGGGAATGGGACTTGGATATCTACTTATGGATAAAATTATCGAGTACTGCAAAGTTAAACAAACCAAACGAATGTCAGGTATGACAATGCCAACAAATCGAGGAATGTTACAACTAGCACAAAAAATGGGGTTTTCCATTGATGTTCAATTTGAAGATGGTACCGCTGATATGAGTATGGAGCTAAACTAGGTCATATAAAAAGCCTCTTCAAATAATAGATCTTGATTTACTATTTGGAGAGGCTTAATTCATTACGACTCAATTTTATAAAGAATGGAGACCGAAATATTAACGTTCCTGACGCAGCATCCAAAATGCAGCGGCTAGGAAAAAGAGGATTAACGCTAGTGCCATTATTTGTCCTTTACTCATTTAGTGACGTTCAAGTTTATAGATCAGTCTTCACCAACCATCCAGCGCGGCAATAATGCACTAACACAGGTCATAGTACAACCAAAGTGGCGATTAATTCGTCTAAATAGCGATCATGATCGATTGGCACTATTTTTCGACGATTTAGTTGGCCTCTTTGATTGGCAATTTTGAGATAAACAAGTAATTTACACTACAAGTGCGTCATTTAACGGTATATGATGCTGATAACAATTTTCTTCACAACCTAGCCACTGGTGTGATAGTGGGATAATGTGATGATGTTGAATAAACCATTTACTTAACGATTTGACTGGGAAGTCCATAACGTCACCGATACGCCACTGTTCAACCAATGAATATGGATATGTAAATTGCTCTGGTGTGCAAAACTGTTCTAAGTGGGATGAGTTAAATAACCAACTCACTAACGAATCGTTATTGTTATCAATTAGGTCTATTGAATCTAAAATGACATCGACGTCGTGACCACCCTCGATATGATCACGAATACTAACCACTTCAACGTCAATATTATCCGTTGCTAATATGGCGATAATCGCATCAACGTAGTAATGAAAATAAGGGTGTCTTTCACAGTAAGCCAAGGTAATTGTGTTGTTCGATTTCGGTCGTACCACATCCGATGTTTGGTTCGTATGATACCATCCAGACTTCATTCCATAAGCGGGTAATAAGTGGTAATTAACCATTAAGGATACGGAAATCTCTCGGAAAATAGCAGACGAATTTAACTTCGTAGCTAAATAGCGCGCCCAATCGTTATCTTGAGCTACCCCCGAACGTTGATTTACCATTAGATAGCTGCATCCAAAGTCTAAATAAGCTTCTTCATTTTTATACTCCCTCTTACGACGTGGGCAATCGAACGAAGGGTAAGTCAACGCGAATGGCGCATTGGTAAGTATTTGTATTTCAAGTTTCTCGATTAGAGGACGTTGGCCAAAATAGGTATCATGAATAACGAGATCCAACTTATCGTCGTCATATTTTTCAAGCTTAAACGGGCCTGTACCAATCAACTGTGATGTGGTGACTTTTGACTCATCGATCGTTTCGTGTCGCAACAACCGAATTTTTGCCCAAGTTTCTGCCAATGTTCTATCTAGATGAATATCTGGTGATGTCAGCAATATATCTACAATATTATCAGAAACTACAATGACATCGTCGATATGACTGTAAAACGAAAAACGACGTAAATCTAATATACAGAGAGCAACATGAGAACTGTCTAAGCGTTGACCGTTGTGAAAGTACACCCCTGTACGTAAATAGAAACGCCAATGTGTATTTGAAATTGCTTCCCACTTATATGCCAGATCTGCTTTAACACCCAAATTTACGTCATATTTTACCAATCCATTAAATACTTGCCCTATCAGTTGTTGTTCCATTCGAGATCGCGCTTTGATAGGGTCGAGCGTTGCTACAGGTTTGAAATAGGGGAAACGTGCAATTGGTAGTTCGTCATCAATATGAACACCAAAATAATCAAGTAAAACTTGATCCAGCTCTGACGGATCAGACTTTAAAACGGCTAATGCTGAAGCATAGTTGCCATCTTCTAAATAGCGTCGAGCAAGATGATGACTTATTTCATCTCGACTTTGCTTGAAAACTAACTGTGATGATTTACCGCGGCCTGCAGACGGGTGCCATTCTATCCACCCCTGCTCTTCAAGTTTATTCAAAACCATCCTAGCGTTACGGCGGGTACAAGAAAAAATGTCAGTAATTTCTTCTATTTGAACATTCACATCAACTCCGTGAAAGTGTTCAAACAAGGTTTCAAATTGGACTCGTAAACGCTGACTACTCATAAAGAGGAAAAGTTCTCATGTACTGATTAACGAATATTTCCTCATTTTAAACACATCCACAGATATTGTGTAGTTTTATAAAATAATCCTAAATTTACGTGCTATTTAATTCGCTGTTTCATGATGGCGACTGTGAGTCGACTGGTACAAACTAAACGATCACGCTCATCTGAAATTGCTATTTGCCAAACTTGCGTTGTCGCACCTAAATGCACTGGCGAAGCAACACCAGTAACGTACCCTTCTCGAACAGCACGTATATGATTGGCATTAATATCCAAACCGACACCGTAATATTGCTCTGAAACACAAAAGTTTGCCGCAACAGACCCCAGCGTTTCAGCAAGAACAACCGATGCCCCGCCGTGCAACAAACCAAATGGCTGATGTGTAAAAGAACAAACTGGCATGGTTGCAGTAAGACTGTTCTCACTATACTCGCTATATACGATTCCAAGGTGATCTATAAGCGTATTCACTGAAGTAGCGTTCAAGGTTTCGAGATCGATATTTTTTTTCCAAATTTTCATATTAGTGACACTCATAGCAATAAGAAATATTATTAGTAACAAAGAACGTTTTTAGAAATATAGTAGAATTAGACATTACATTAATTGATTCGATTCCAGCAGGCAAAGCATTGTTTGTTTTTAACCTTCAAAGGAACATTTAGATGAATTGGAAAACTCGGACACTCTCGATCCTACTGGCATCCGTGTTAGTAGGATGTAGCGCCTCACCTACTGGAAGAAATCAGATACTTTTATTTTCCGATAGCCAGATGAACACGCTCGGCGCGCAGTCATTTGAGGAGATGAAAAAGTCTCAAGCCGTAAATAACGATCCGCGTATAAATAAATATGTCCAATGTGTTTCGGATGCAGTAACACAAAATGTAACCAAAACTGGCTTCAGCGAATGGGAAATCGTTGTTTTTGATAGCGATCAAATTAACGCCTTTGCGTTACCGGGCGGCAAAATTGGTGTCTATACAGGGTTATTGAAAACAGCAAAAACGGCCGACCAGCTTGCAACTGTGATTGGGCACGAAATTGCACACGTTATCGCCTCTCACGGCAACGAACGTATGTCTCAAACCTCACTGGCATCAACCGGACTTCAAATCAGTTCACTTGTCATCGGTACAAGTCAATATTCTCAATATCATAATGTCGCGATGGCAGCACTAGGCGTTGGTGTTCAAGTCGGAGTTGTCTTACCTTACGGACGCAGTCAAGAGTCTGAAGCCGATATTATAGGACTAGAGCTTATGACAAAATCAGGATTCGATCCTAATGCCAGTGTTCAGCTTTGGAAAAACATGAGCGCGGCATCGAATGGTCAACAGCAGCCCGAGCTTCTTTCGACGCACCCATCACATTCGACTCGAATTAATGATCTCAATGATAAGATAAAAACCTTACCGGCCAGTCAAGTGACAAAGCCAAACTGTGGCACAATTCAAATATAAGATTACCTTATCAAAACCCTTTAATTTCTGGGCGTATAGTGGATAATACGCCCTTAAATTAACTCTTAAGGTCAAATGTTATATGTCTACTGAAGCTACTCTACTTGAACGCTGCCAATCCACTTGCGAACTCTGTTCTGCTGATTCGTCATTAACGCCTTTTGTTGTCACTCCTCACTCTTCGGTTACTGTCGATCACGCGGTGATGATTTGTCAAACCTGTCGCGACCAAATTGAAGAGACTACACCGGTTGACGCAAACCACTGGCGCTGCCTGAATGACAGCATGTGGAGTCAAGTGCCGCCAGTTCAGGTTATGGCATGGCGTCAACTTAAGCTTCTTTCACAAAGCGAAGCTTGGGCGACCGATTTGCTCGACATGATGTACATGGAAGAAGATGTGGCGAAATGGGCTGAAATCGGCATGGACGATGATGAAGAAAAACCACGTGATGTAAACGGCGTTGAACTTAAAAAAGGTGACGACGTAACAGTTATAAAAGACCTTCCGGTCAAAGGTTCTTCTCAAGTTATCAAACAAGGCACTGTCGTTCGTGGCATTAGTCTCAGCGATGATCCAAAACTTATTTCTGGCAAAGCTAACGGACAATCAATGTACTTAATTGCTGAATATTGCCGTAAGAAATAAGAAATAAAAAATCGAAATCAATTAGGGAGCCTTATAATGGCTCCCTTCTCTTTTGGTGAGTAAGTTATTCTTTTGAAATATAGTTTATTTTTGTGAAAGAATCTCATCAAATAATACTACTCGATTTCGTCCTGTGCGCTTCGCTTGGTACAAGGCTTTATCCGCTTCTTCGATCAATGCCGCTTCGCTCTTAACGACTTTTTTATCCTGTGATACTGCTATTCCCATACTGACCGTGACACTAAAATTGTCTTTGGAACCCACAAAACTGAGATGAGATATCTGATGACGAATACGCTCTGCCACGATAAAAGCACCTGAACGGTCCGCTTCAGGAATAATAATTAAAAACTCTTCTCCACCATAACGCCCAAAGCAGTCAGAATCGCGTAAACACTCCGTTACTGTTTGAGCGACTTTCTTAAGAACTATATCGCCGGTTTGGTGACCGTGAATATCATTGACCGCTTTAAAATAGTCTAGATCGAGCATAATAACGGAAACGGGAGAATGACTTCTTGCTGTGGCACGGAGTATCTTGGTGAGAAACTCCATAACAACACCACGATGATATACTTCGGTTAGTGAGTCATAGCACGATTGTAATTTGACTTGTTCCAATGCTGTATTGAGTTGTTCATTCAAGTTCTTTACTGTTTCGTACATATGCCCTTTACACACTAGCAGTGCAATACTTCTCGAAACGGCAACGAAAAACTCTTGGTGTACATTCTTGTAAGTATTAGGAGTTCGACTCGAGAAAAACAAGAAGCCAACCAAATTAGAATCTACATTTAGAGGGCATGTTAAGCTGGATTGGACCCCTTCATTTAACATCATTTTGGTCATGACTGAATTCGGGTTTTCTAGCCCATACAATGCTAAGTCATTAATGATACGGGGTTGCTTTTGGTTTGCTAATTCTCCCAGACTTGTTTCTTCAATAGGAACCGAAAAGCTATCACTTGCCTTAAATGAAGGTTCGTACTTAGTTCGGACCCAATATTGGCTCAGGCTAGTCCCATCTTTTGATACCAGCGAGCAACCAATGCGGTCAAAAGGAATGATCGTTTTGAAATTATCAAATGTCAGGGTCAACACTTCATCCAACGTCATACCGCCAATAATTTCTGCGAGAGTATTGTTTATTAACCTCGACTGATCGAGTTCTTTTTTAACCCACCGAGCCAAATTCGCTAATTCGGCTTCAAAATTACGTTGTTCTTGGGTGTGTTCGTTAGAATTGTCTGGCTCATATTGAAATTCGCCACTCATTATTTCTGTTAGTACGTGTTGGTATTTTTTAAAGTTAACTTGATCCATAACCAAAGAGCTCATTCTATTAATAGACGCCACAACTCTTTAAACTATATGTTATGAATGATCACTCTGCTAAATTTATATCGGTGTTTATACATAAACGTGATCTTAATTAATCACGATATCGGCTAATGGATAAAAGAAAGCTAATAATGTCCAAACCATTATCCATCCAATAACAACAAATAGATCAATCCAGTCTCGGTTTAATATACGATTCATAATTTAAAGTACCTCACAGCTTGTCACATATTTTATTATGCAAAGTACATACCAATATAAAGACGTTAGGATTAATTCTATTTGCACACAGAATAATTAGATATTTTTAACCAACTTATAAATGCATCGGCCATACTAACGTTCGAAATAAAATTCGGCTTTGCTGTATTATGAATCGCTTGATAACCTTCTTTCCCGCTCATTGTATAAAGCGAGGAACTACCATAGTAATACTCTGTTTCTATTACTTTTTCCCATTTATTATTTCTATTGCATTCTAAATTTATGATGCGTTCATTTATCGGATTTTCCTTGATATAGTCGAAACGAAGTCCATCGCAATATGGATAACTCCCTTCCCCCGTACCAGTTACACTATTATTAAGCGCATTATTAATTGCACCTTCCAATATCTGAGCCAATATTTTACCGCTTACCTGATATCGGCCAATTGGGATGGTATATGGCAATAACTTACCGCTTATATCAGCACAAGTAATATCTCCACTTTCGATTGAACAGCGAACACCTCCAGAGTTATGGATTGCGAAGTCTGTCGCCATGCCCAATTCGTTCAAAGTATGGCGAAACGATTTCGCGACCAATGGCGCTATTTCGCTGTCACCTTGTTGGTCGGGGACTCGTACATGACGCATTTTTTTTGGAAAATACGCGATTCTCTTAGCTTCCAACTCACGAATTTGATTCGTATACTTTGCCAAAAGGTGTTGGTGTATATCGTCATCTTTCTTTGTATAACAAACACCAGGAAGGTTTACTAACGTCTCTTGGGTCGGAGTATTTAAATTGCATTCACCAACCAATAATTCATTTTTGCCATTGAAATTAGCTATTGAACCATCGGCATTAAAGTCAATATGACAATGCCCTAAACCAATCGAGTTACACCCGCTTTGAACGATTCGCGTTCCATTAATTTCAATACCATAATCGTCATGATACGGCAGCCCTAGCCATTGAAAATCACCTTGAAGTACATGATTATGTCCTCCGATAATCAAACTGATTCCATTACATTGTTTCGCCAGCTTTTTATCACCTTCATAGCCTAAATGGCTCAACACAATAATTTTGTTAATGCCTTTTCGTTGTATTTCATCAATGGTATTTTGAGCTGTAATATAAGCATCGACAAAGGGAGTATCGGAATCAGGATTGGAAATATCGCCCATTAAATTATGACTAAGACCAAATATTGCTATTTTCTCTCCATCGCAAAAGATGGTCATATAATTGGCACATTGTAATACTGGGCAATAACTCAAGACTTTTGGATTGTTAGATAAACGTACTGGCTTATTGTTATCTTCTGCTGTTAGATCCCAGTTACCCGCTAATAATTTAAAATCAATATTGTTAGCAAATTCAGCTAATACGCTATTGCCCAAATCTAATTCGTGATTTCCCACCACCATAGCGTCAATGTTGAGGCGATTAAGTAAGTCAGCATTAGCTCGCCCTCGAAACAGAGAAAAATACAGAGTCCCCTGAAAACAATCGCCTGCGTGAAGAAATAAAAACTGGCGCTTGGCTAAAGCCGCGGTTTCTTTTAATTGATCAACTCTAGTTTTGATTCGCGCATACCCACCAATACTTAACTGTGGTGGTTGAGCCTTCACTATTTCGTCAGATACGAGTGCTTCATAAGTAACCTGGGTTGGTTCAAAATAAGAGTGAGTATCATTGATATGGGCGATAGTAATGCTGCATGGGGAATGAGGTGTCATAAGATCAAATCTGTTTTACCTTAAAAATATAATAGTAGGTCATTTTATTGTTACTTGCCTAACCAATAACTGGAGCAAGACTGCATACATATTGATATATCAACGCCTGTCACTTTCTATGTCTAACATGCTGGATAATCGGAATTTTTTGCTTATAGTGAGGGTATATCAACTTTTAACAATCGTCACTGTATTATCGTCACTAACGACTATGAATATCTTTTAGTACAAAGGATGAGAATATGCAACTTGAACATATAGAGATCGCAGGTTTTCGCGGAATTCGTCGTTTATCGTTAGATTTCGAGCAATTAACGACTTTAATTGGTGAGAATACTTGGGGTAAATCTTCATTGTTAGAAGCACTTAATATTGCCCTGCCGTCGAACTCAACACTTTACCAATTTACAGTTCAAGATTTCCATGTTGATTATGCTATTGCACTTCCACAGACCCAGCACCTTCAGATAATTCTTCGATTTTCATCAACAAGTCAGAAAGAACGTAATTCTGGGCGATATAGAAAACTCAAACCTCTTTGGCAAAATAATGCGAAAAGAGAAGAAGCTAGCCTTATTTATCGAGTGAGTGCGTCAAGAGATGACTTTAATGTGACCACTAACTACGGTTTTCTGGATTCTAGTGGGCAGCCCCTTAACTTTCATTCTATAGAAAAATTCGCTCTAGAATTATGCTCACTTCATCCTGTCATTCACCTTAAAGATTCACGTCGTTTTGAACGTACGTTTGATAGCAACTACACCAATCGTAAGAATGCAAAAATTGAACGACGTATAAACAATACATACCGTCGACTCTTAGCTACGCCTGGGCATGTAAATAAAGGTGAGATACGCAGTAGCATCAACTCGATGACGTCATTAGTTGAGCACTACTTTTCACACAAAGATCATATCCGACGTAATCCGCGATATGAACGGGCAAACTTGGGCTCTAGCGGCTCGACGACACAAACCTCATTTGCTCAATTTTTAGCGAAGCCGCACAGTAAACAGACAAAAATGCTATTTATGGGTTTACTTAATGCCTATCTACAGGCGATGGGGCCAAATGAATTAAGACGCACAGCTAGACCTATCCTAATTTTAGAAGATCCAGAAGGCAGGCTACATCCAACCCATTTAGCGAGAGCATGGAATCTTATCCAGATGCTACCGATGCAGAAAATCCTCACCACTAATAGTGGTGATTTACTGGCTTCAGTACCTATTTATTCGATTCGTCGTTTGATTCGAAATTCAGACCGTACCAACGCGCTATCATTATCCACAAACGCTCTTTCACACGACGAATTACGCCGTGTAAGCTTTCATGTACGCTTTCATCGGCCAAGTGCCCTATTTGCACGTTGTTGGTTGCTTGTTGAAGGTGAAACAGAAGTTTGGCTGTTCAACGAGCTTTCTCGCCAATGTGGTTATAACCTTGCTGCCGAGGGAGTACAAATTATCGAGTTTGCTCAGTCGGGTCTTAAGTCACTAATCAAAGTCGCGAAAACCTTTGGCATTGATTGGCATGTCGTTACCGATGGTGACCCCGCTGGTAAAAAATATTCTGCAACAGCCCGAAGTCAACTCGGTATTGAACAAGAACGTCACCGACTTACAGAGCTACCCGACAGAGATATTGAGCACTATTTATATAACCACGGCTATGAAGAATTTTTTAAGTCAATCATTCGAATTCCTCTTGACCACCCTATCCCCCCCAAAAAAGTCGTAGCGAAAGTGTTAAAAAAATTCGCTAAACCTGATCTCGCATTGGCAATAACAAAATACAGCGAAGAGCAAGGTGTAACTAAAATACCTATTTTATTACGTTGGACTATCAAAAGGGTCATCATGCTTGCTCATGGCAACACTTAACATAATTGTTAGGTTTATCAACAACCAACCAAATACCCGGTCATATTTGATGTTACTTACCACGTCGACACGTTACGCACATAAGCTCATAGTAAATGTTGTTAAATTACAGTAATATTAATTAACTGATCAAGATCAATCATATATCGTCTTAAGCACGTTAAACTCGCCACTTATTGACGTTTTCTTTCTGTCAGCTAAATTTGTGCTCTTTGCGGCGAAATGTTGGGTGTTATTCAAGATATTTTTCCGTAATGTGAGCAATAGACAAACAGAATTATTAACTTTTTTATAACGAGGAACCTATGCCAGGTAAGTTAAATCAAGGGCAATCAGATATTGAGACTAAAAGCTATCAAGAGCTTCACCGTCCTTCATCTGAATTTGAAACCCGCGCTGACTATCTAAACAACGAACTTCAAATAATGAAGCCACGCCGTTACGGGCTGAACCTTCCTGGACGTGACTTTCGTTTTGAACTGGAAGATTTAGTTCCAGCCGTTGCGGGTACGATTGGTATTATCGCAATGTATTCGGCTGTCTCGATGTCTTGGGCTGAAGGGCTAACTCAAGCATGGGATCATGTTCAACTTGGTAAAGAGTTTGCAATCGAAGTCGCTCGAGTTGAAATGTTAATTCCAGCGCTTTTATTCTGTGTTCTCGCATCTGGTTTTATTAACCCAAGAGCAAACTTAGCGGGTAACCATGGCCCGATGATTCCACTTATCGGTTCGATTGCTCTTGCTGGCGCTCACCCACTCGCGCTCGCGATACTTCTTGGGGTATTTGGTTTAATCCTTAGTTATTTTAAAGGAGGATCCAAGTTAGTTAACCTCACCTCCGAAGGAACCGCCGGTGGTTTGTTAATCTATCTCGGTTTTACCGGCACCATCAGTCAAATAACGTCTATCCAAAACTGGGCTATGGGCCTAGAAAGCGCAGATGTCGTTGCTGGTAGCATGGGCTATATCGGACTTATCGTCTTGGTTACCAATATTGCACTTTACGCGTATTTGGCGAAAATCAACATGCGTTGGTTAGCAATACCAATCTGTGCCATGGTTGGACTTGCGATTGCATTGGTTTGCGGTGCAAGTTTCGATCTAGTGATTGAAACTCAAACCGGCCTACCTCACCTAAGCCCAGTTTACTGGTGGGGAAGCACTGAACAAGGTTGGATGCTTGGCTTACCAAACCTATCTCATATGATTGCATCGATCCCATTTGCAATTCTTGCTGTTGCAATGTGGTCTCCAGATTTCCTTGGTCACCGTATTTTCCAAGAACTGAACTACCCTAAAAAGACTGAAAAAGTGCTTATGGATGTTGATGACACCATGACCATGTGTTCAATCCGTCAAATGGTAGGTACGTCTCTTGGTGGTTGTAACATAACCTCATCTTGGGGTACTTACATGATTCCTGCGGCAATCGCTAAGCGTCCAATTCCAGGCGGAGCCATCATTCTTGGTGTGCTTGTAATCGCAATCGCGATCCTAGGCTTCCCAATGGATGTTGCTGTATGGCCTCCAGTAATGCGTATTGCACTTTTAGTTGGTGTATTCCTTCCTCTACTTGAAGCAGGTATGCAGATGATTAAGTCATCAACATCGTCTCAAGCAGCAGGTATCTGTATCTTTGGTAGTGCGGTAGTTAATCCAGTACTTGCTTGGGCAATCACTATGTTCCTTGATAACAACGGACTAATTGGTGATAAATCTCGTGCTGAGCGTCTATCTTTCGTTGATAAAGTCATTATCCCTGGTGGTGTATTAGTGATTTGTCTATTAGCGATGCTTGCCGTTGGTATGCTAGAGGCTGATTACGGTCTCAAAGCCTGGCTATAAGATTTAAACCAGACACGAACTAGAATCTGTTTATTATCACGTTAAGCCATGTGGACTTTGTTCACATGGTTTTTTTATACCCTCAAAATACCTTGATACGACTTTTATGCGTAATACATTTCAATACGGTATACTCTTACCACTGCGAAAAATTGAAACACGAATTTATATTGAGAACTGAATGATTAAACTCATCTTTAAGTTACTAATCTTAATTGCCGCATTTAGCCACTTATCCTATGCGGATGAGCAAACTGTTAAAGAAACCACAGATGTCGCAAAGTCCACTCATAAGCATTTCGTTTATGAAGTCTCGTATAGTGGTATCAAAATCGGTAAGATCGATCGTGATGAACGACATAATAACAATCGGTATTACCTTAGTTTATCGGCCGACCTCTCCTTTTTATTTTTGAACTTGAGCGGCTTCCAAAACTCAACGGCATTATGGCAAGAAGATAAGCAATGGTTTAAGGCGATAAGTTTAGATCGCAAAACAAAAGGATTTGACACTAAAAGAGTTAAGGCAAAAATCAGCGATGATTCTCTCAGTTCAACAGTAGAGTTCGAAGGTAAGACCTCGTTTTATGAAACCAAAAAAGGTCCAATTACTGAACTCAACGCGATGTTTCTACAAGTTAGAGCTGGTTTAATGAATGGCCAAAAAGCGTTCGACTTCTACATGCAAACCTCTGATGGGATTGACCATCACTTTTTTGAAGTGAAAGATGAAGAGATAATAGAAACCAAATTCGGGGAATTTAAAACCTTTCGTATAGAACAAACTCAAGTTAAAAATCGAGCATTGTCGATTTGGTACGCTCCTGATTTGGATATGCAAATGGTTAAATTCTATTACGAGCGTAAAATTGTTAATCTCACCGGTGAACTTACCAACTATTATTTAAAATAATGAATTTACGAGCAAAGATAAGTCACTATTAAAAACACTAGGGCAAAGGCACCCAACGCGACTGTCGAAGAACGATACATCAATTGATTTGTCGTTCTAATATCTTCAATATCGATGTCGCGACACCCATCTCCAATCCATGGCTTTTCAACCGTTTGACCAAAATACACATTTGGCCCACCTAAACGAACTCCTAATGCTCCAGCGACAGCGCCTTCAGACCATGCACAATTTGGGCTCTTATGGTTATTTCTATCTCTATACCCAACCGTCAAAGCGGCACGGTAATCAAGTTTCATAGAATAGGCAGCTAAGGAAAGAAAGAAATAACTTAAACGTGCGGGAAGCCAGTTTGCGACATCATCAACTTTAGCCGACACAAACCCCATCTGGGCGTATTTATCGTTTTTATACCCTACCATCGAGTCTAGGGTGTTCACCGCTTTATAAGCCATAGCAAGCGGAATGCCACCAATAAATAAATAGAACAGCGGCGCAATGACACCATCTACGGTGTTCTCTGCAACCGTTTCCACTACTGCACGCTGAATCTGCTTCCGATCCAAGTTTGTCGTATCTCTGCCGACGATATACGATAATTTCGTTCGACTCTCCTCCAATGACCCGTATTTCAAAGCTTGATAGACTTCAATCGCTGCGTCATTAAGACTTCGACTCGCCAATACTGTGAGTGCGAGCCAAATTTGAACAACAACGCCAAACCAAATCGTTACCTGATAACTGAATACTATCAAAAGCCAAGTTGCTGACCATGTCAGTCCAACCGTTACAAACCAAAGAACAAACCCACCGATATACAAATGACGCTCGGTGTGGCAACGGCTCCGAATCCAGCGTTCGAGTTTCGATATCAGCGAGCCAATCCAACGAATTGGGTGCGGCCAACTTGGTGGATCGCCAATAAAACGATCTAATAAATACGCAAAAATAATCAGCCCAAGTGTCATCATGTTGCTTACAATAATTCCGGTTACAAAGAAGAACAGGGTATTTTGGTGCGACTCTCGATAAATTACAACGAGATAGTGAGTAAAAAAGTTACCTCATTGTCGTTTTATAACATCATTCTGTTAAACTCAGGCGCGGATTTTTAGATTAATTAGATTGATATGAACCATAGTATGAAAAGTGGCCAACACGGTGGAAATGTACGCGAAAAAGCCGAGCAATATGGCTTCGAGACACAAGATATCGTAGATTTTAGTGCCAACATCAATCCTTTAGGGATGCCCGCTGAATTAAAGCAAGCAATTGTTAATAAACTCGATGACGCTCATTTATATCCAGACATAGATTACGTTAACCTCCACAAAACCATCGCACTTGCGACCCATTGTGCACCAGAACAGGTTCTCGCAGGAAATGGAGCAACGGAACTTATCTATCTTTGGGTAAAACACATTAACCCTCAATGCGCGCTACTCGTAGAGCCGACGTTTGCTGAATACCGACGCGCCTTAACGTTAAATGACGCATCAATAGTAACTTACCAACTTACTTACGATCAAAAATTCATCATTAACGAGTCGATTCTCAATGAATTGCATCAGGGTTTAGACGCGTTAGTCTTGTGTTCACCTAATAATCCAACCGGTGCTTTAATTCCTCAATCCCTATTAACACGCATACTCGAAAAATGTTTATCCTTGAATGTTGCGGTGTTGCTAGACGAATCATTCATCGACTTTTCGCCTGATATGCAATCTGCGATTGGTTGGATAAATGAGTACCCAAACTTAACGGTATTGCAATCGTTAACCAAATTCTATGCGATTCCGGGCATTCGCCTAGGATATATGGTTTCCTCAAACACCGCTTTAATCGAAGCCATTCACTCGCAGCGCGAGCCTTGGAGCATTAACGCTTTTGCAGTGATTGCAGGCGAAACGGTGTTTGATTGTCACGACTACCAACATCGCACCCATCATTGGTTAAAAGATGAATATCGTTATCTTTATAGCCAGCTCACTACATTTAGTCAGTTAGAAGTTTGGCCAAGTACCGCCAACTATCTCTTTTTTCGATGTCACGATGCTTTGCTTGATTTGCAGGACTTACTGATGCAGCACGGTATTCTTATCCGCAGTTGTGCTAACTATCCAGGGCTCGACAACCACTATTACCGCGTCGCGATAAAGTCACATTCAGATAATCAACGCTTAGTGAACGCACTAACTGTGGCGTTAGCCAGCTAGCATTATAATCGACTAGTGATTGACTATTGTTTAGCGATAACATCCTAAGTTAACGCTAAACTTAATGTAATTATTGCCAGATTTTAATAAATACGGCATTCTCCACAATTGTGATTCTATCATTTCTAATTGTCATCATTTTATTGAGCACATCGATAAGATATTCCCAGCATTTCGATTTATTAAGGATTATTAAGTGACTCTGCGTGATCGTATTTTAGCGCTCGTAATCGTAATGCTTTGGGGCATTAATTTCGTCGTTATTAAAGTGGGCTTGCAAGGCTTTCCACCGTTGCTATTGGCAGGTATGCGATTTGTTATAGTCGCCCTCCCCGCTATATTCTTTATCAAGCGCCCAGATATTCCTTATCGCTGGCTGTTTTTATACGGCATTACCATCTGTTTTGGGCAATTTGCGTTGCTATTCTGGGCAATGAAGATCGGAATGGCGGCAGGCTTAGCGTCATTATTACTCCAAGCTCAAGCCTTTATTACTCTGCTTATGGGGGTTGTTCTTCTAAAAGAAACGATTAAGCCTCATAACGTCATCGCGATGTTTATCGCTGCGATTGGAATCTACATACTTGCTTCGGCGCAAGGAGAAACCAAAGCAAGCTTAACTTGGTTTACTTTGCTGTTAGTTATTGGTGCTGCTTCCTTTTGGTCTATGGGTAACATCACCAACAAAGTGATCATGAAAAACTATAATGTGCCAACAATGGCTCTGATTATATGGAGCGCCCCCGTTCCGGCTATTTCGTTTTTCGTCAGCTCATTTATCTTTGAAGGCCCGACGTTGATCATGGATTCTCTGATTCACATTGAATGGCATAATATCTTTGCTATTGGATACCTTTCGATCCTTGCAACCATCGTTGGGTATGGTGGGTGGAGCTATTTGTTGAGCCGCTACGAAACTTCATTAGTCGCACCATTATCTCTGCTTGTCCCTGTATTTGGTTTGTTTAGTGCCATGATTATTTTGGATGAACATTTAACTCTGTTACAAGGCGTTGGTGTCTCAGTCATTGCCATTGGATTAACATTTAATGTCTTCGGGAAACGGTTGATTGCAAACAGGCATAGCAAGCTAGATGCCTCTTCAAATTAAAATTAATGAAACGTGAGTTAAAAGAAGCCTATAGGCAAGTAAAACTCTAATTCAAACTCTTCTTGCTTGTTCAAGAAATGGTTTTTGTGGTAGTGAACGTAAGCGGGCGTTGAACGCAGTTTAAATCCGGAACTTGGTAGCCACTGTTCTAAGATTTTACTTAGTTGGGGAAGTAAATCGCCATATACGCCATTCAACGTAAATACGGCGTGCAAACCTCCAGGAATGACGAGCTGGTTAACGATGCCATGCAGTTTTATCGGCTCTTCTATTTCAATACACGCGACGTAACGACATTCATCTAATTCAACCCATGCAGGGTTCGAGTGATGCAATCCATATTGAACGGTAAAGTCTCGTCCTTCCTTATTCGCCCATGCGTTTAATAACCGCCATGCATTTGAAATCGAACGATTGTAACCAGTGTGGCGTACATACGCGGCTTTCCGTGGTTCAACTTCCTGAATTTTGGGAGTCGGTAGTTGCTGCTTAGCAACTCGTTGATACCCCAACGCTATTTCTTTATCTTTTAAATACGGTTTGTCTGAAATATTTAGATCGTGTTTGCGCCAATCTCGCGGAGAAAGGCCAAAGGTGGCTTTAAACGCTCGATTAAATGACGACGCCGAACTAAACCCGCTTTTGGTCACAATATCTATGACTGGCGTTTGCGGATCAAACATAAACTGATTGGCGGCATATTCCATTCGAATTCTCCGAACATATTGATGCACCGACTCACCCACCACCAATTTAAAGGTTCGATGAAAATGTTGCTCTGAATAAGCCGCGACTTTTGACAAGGCTTGAGCGGACAAGTCTCGAGTAATGTCTTGGTGTATATAAAACAGGACATCATTAATTCTCGATTGGTGCAGTGTATTCATCGTTTTACTATTAGCATAAATGGACATATTAGTAAGCATATATGGACAATTATTTATTGCCAAGTGCCTTTACGATTAACTCACCATTTCTATTACGACGCGAACAATTGACTTCGCTAATCACGGACACAGGAATTACTATGGAAATTGCACAATCAGTTCAAGGGATCAAGCCATCGTACATTAGAGAAATACTCGCAGCAGCCAGTGACACCAATGTCATTTCGCTTGCGGGGGGATTACCAGATGAGCAAACTTTTCCATTAGAATTAATGAAGCCAACGATAGACTCACTGTTGAGCACACCGAGTGTATTCCAATATGGCGGCACGGTGGGATATCCGCCACTGTTGGATCACTTACATCAACGCTACGAATTACCCGAATCCCACTCAGTAATGACCACCACGGGATCCCAACAAGGGTTGGACTTAATCGCCAGAGCTTATATTAACCCAGGCGATACTATTGCGATGGAAGCCCCGTGTTACCTTGGTGCAATGCAAGTATTTAATCTCGCATGTGCAAACTTGGTGACTGTTTCACAAGAAAAAGATGGGCCAAATATCAATCAGTTAGAAGAGTGTTTTAGGAGTGAACAACCTAAACTGTTTTATAGTGTACCTGATTTTCACAATCCAACAGGTGTGTGCTGGTCGTTACAAAAACGTCATGCAGTAGCAAATTTATGTATGCAATATAACGTGACGCTTATTGAAGATGCACCCTATCGAGAACTTCGCTTTAGTGGCGAAACGCTTCCAATGGTTTCAGATTTATGTCCACTCCTTTCCATCGTATTGCGTTCTTTTTCAAAAATCGCTTCACCAGGGTTAAGAGTGGGATCGATCAGCACAACCAAAGAGTACCTCGCACCAATAATCAAAGTAAAACAAGGAGCCGACCTACATTCAAGCGTTCCACCACAAGCGATGTTGTTAGGCTTGCTGCAACACCCTCACTATTCGCTACACCTTGAGAGCATACGTCATCAATATAAAGAGAAGCGTGACGCCTTAGTCAATGCTCTGGAGCAACATTTACCGGAGCAATGCGAAATATACGCTCCCCAAGGCGGTATGTTTGTTTGGGTGACGCTTCCACCATGTGATCCATTTGAATTCGCACAAACAATGCTCGAGCAACACATCGCGATTGTTCCGAGCCCGGTATTTTATCCTGATAACTATAACGCTGATCCAGCCATCAGGCTTAACTACACAAATGCCAGTAGCGAAGAACTGAATACAGCGGTACAACGAATGGCTGAAACGTTGAAGCTACGTTACTGCTAATCAATACCGAAAAATAATTGATCGAACCGATAAATATGCTGTGACAGTTTGCTACTAGTGCGTTTCATCCTCTCTATAGCAAAGGCATATTTTCGGTCTTTAAAACCTTGCCACTTCTATTGCGCCTGAAGCGTGCAACAAAGCACTAACACATCGCAACCTTGCCTTAACATGTTATTCATGTTTCATATAGCTATCACCCTAAAGCAATATAACCACATGTTTTATAAGAATAAATAATATATTTTATATTTTTTGTCCAATTGGTCAGCTTTTTGCTAATTAGAGTTAAAGAACTAAAAAATAATATTTATATGTAATAGATGGAGGTCATTATGTTGGAACTCATGGTGAATAAGGAAGTGCTCAAACTCTCTTCCAATCACGCAGACGATATGCTTCTCCCTTATTTACGTGAACAAAAATTTTTAACGGGAACAAAAGAAGGATGTGCGAGTGGCGACTGTGGCGCTTGTACCGTTGTGTTGGTAGATAAAGATACGCCAAAAGGCTCGCTTAGATATCGGCAAATAAATGCTTGTATTACCCCACTTCACGCATTACATGGTAAACAGATCATTACCGTCGAACACCTTAAACAGAATGATTCCCTTCACCCGATACAGCAAATGATTGTCGATAACCACGGTAGTCAGTGTGGTTTTTGTACTCCAGGCATTGTGATGTCATTGTATGCACTATCAAAACAGGCTAATTCGCATCTGGATCCAACTGAGTACCTTGCAGGCAATCTATGTCGCTGTACTGGCTATCGCCCGTTAATCAAATGCGCGAATGCAATTGCAAAAACGCCAATTAACGACCCTTTGGATCTATTTAGCGATGACGTTGTTCAATGGATGGATTCTGTTGATTCACTTAAACACCCGAACTATTTCACACCTTCCGACCGAGCGTCATTACGTGAAGTACGTTTACAGCACCCCGACGCCAAGTTGATCTCAGGGGCAACGGATCTCGCGTTAGAAGTTACCCAGCACTACAGAAAGCTTGAGAAATTAATCGATGTCTCAAAGGTGAATGACTTATTGACCATAGAGAATTGCGAACACGGATGCCGAATCGGAGCTGCGGTACCTTTATATCAAGTCCATGATTTTATGAAAGATCACTACCCGTCAACAACAGAAATCATCCAACGCCTTGGTAGTTTAACCATTAGGAATAGAGCGACGTTAGGTGGCAGTCTTGGTCACGCGTCACCGATAGGCGATATTGCACCTCTGTTAATGAGTCTAGGAGGAACCATTGAGCTTGATAACGGGATCGAAAAAGTTCTTTGTGCTCCAGAGGACTATATCCTCGATTATCGAACCACCGCTTTAAATCCCGACCAATGGATAAGCGCAATTCATATCCCGAAGCTAACTAAAAGTCATAATCACGCCATTTATAAGATTAGTAAACGCTATGAAGATGACATCGCGACAGTAGTCCTCGCGATTAATATGGTTGTTGATGAAGATAGTCGTGTTTCTAAATGCGTGATAGCGGCAGGTGGTATTGCGGCGAAATCGTTGCGTTTAACAAGGCTAGAAAACATATTTGAAGGAAAAACACTCAATCAAGAGCTTATCGATCTCGCTAAAAGTCATGTCAGTCACGAAATCCAGCCCATGAGCGATGTACGTGCCAGTGCTCAATATAGGATTAAATTAGTCGAAAACTTAATCCAGCGATATTTCTACGAGACACAGAGAATTTCAACAAGGTTGGTGCATCATGCGTAAATTGACCTCACTAACTCCTTCGGAAATGACGCTTGAGGACAAACCTGTAGGGAAGCCTATTCAACATGAAAGTGCCACCAAGCAAGTTTCGGGTGAGGCGTTATTTATCGATGATTATCCTAACTCACAAGCACTGCTTCACGCGGCTGTTATTACAAGTAACATTGCAAAAGGCGTCATTACGTCAATAGATCTAAGCGATGTCGAGGCGTGCGATGGTGTGGTGTGCATATTGGATGAATCGGATATACCTGGCTTAAAAGATATTGGCGCGATCTACAAAGGTGACCCATTACTTGCCATAGATAATATCGTGCATTATTTCGGACAACCTATTGCAGTGGTCTTAGCCACTTCTCACAACACCGCATGGAAAGCGGCTCAATTAGCCAAAGTAGAGTACGATATTAGTGACAACGTCACCACCAATCACCTAAGCAATGCTCATGACAACCAAGTTTTATTGCCACCGCATCAAATGGGAACACCGATTTCAAACTCAATATTTGATGGTGCTTACCATCAAGTCCAAGGTGATTTATGGGTCGGAGGACAAGAGCATTTTTATTTAGAGACCCAAATTAGCATTGCAGAGGTGACAGAAGACCGAGGAATATTTCTACGCTGCTCAACTCAACACCCAGCTGAAATACAAAAGCTTGTCGCCGAAGTGCTAGCAATAGACTTTAATCAAGTTACCGTTGATATGCGGCGAATGGGTGGTGGATTCGGTGGAAAAGAGAGTCAAGCAGGTCAATGGGCGTGCCTTGCAGCGTTGGGGGCTTATCACACAAAAAAATCAGTCAAAATTCGCTTGCCTAGAAGTGTCGATATGACCTCTACAGGAAAGCGGCACCCTTTCTATCAACGCTATCATCTCGCTACCGATCAACATGGCAAAATTTTAGCCTCGCAAATCGAGATTAACGGCTTATGTGGTCACTCGCCTGACCTTTCCGATGCAATCGTCGATCGCGCAATGTTTCATACCGACAACGCATACTCCCTTGGCGATGCTCATATTGAAGGGCATCGACTAAAAACTGATACCGTTTCCCACACCGCTTTTCGTGGGTTTGGTGGTCCACAAGGGATGATCATCATCGAAAAAGCCATGCAGCAACTCTCCATAACTACTGCGAAAGATGCGTTAGATTTACGTTATTTGAATTTGTACAACGCCGACAGTAATACCACGCCGTATGGGATGAAGGTAACTCAAACCGAGACAATGTATAAAATCATGCGCGATCTGGAACAGCAAAGTGATTATCGTAGACGTCGTGAAGAAATCGAGCGCTGGAATTTAACTAACCCAATATTAAAGAAAGGTCTCGCTTTAACACCAGTAAAATTTGGTATTTCTTTTACCGCTAAACATTTAAATCAAGCCGGAGCACTGCTCCATATCTATACCGATGGTTCTGTTCAAGTTTCTCACGGTGGAACCGAAATGGGTCAAGGTTTACATACCAAGATACAACAAATCGTAGCGCAATCGCTTGGTATTAATCTTTCACGAGTATTAGTCACTTCGACACGGACAGACAAAGTTCCTAATAGCTCACCGACTGCCGCTTCATCCGGTGCGGATCTCAATGGCATGGCTGCGCACAATGCGGCAATCACCCTAAAAACTCGCTTATTGGAGTTTATCTCTTCATTCCACAATACCGACAAGCCACTCCAGATTGAAGGCGAAAAAGTGATTGGTTTAGATATCGATTTAACTTGGCCTGAGCTGATACAGCAGGCGTATATGAACCGTATATCGTTATCCACCACCGGCTTTTATCAGACACCTAAAATTCATTACGATCGAGATAAAGCACAAGGACGCCCATTTTATTACTTTGCGCTCGGCGCATCCTGCTCTGAAGTAACAATAGATACACTTACCGGAGAACTTTCTGTAGAACGAGTCGATATTATTCACGATGTCGGACAAAGCTTAAACCCAGCGATAGACGAAGGACAAATAGAAGGCGCATTTATTCAAGGAATGGGTTGGTTAACCACTGAAGAGTTGGTGTGGAAAGATGACGGGCAATTGATGAGCAATAGCCCTATGAACTACAAAATCCCAACGATTGGCGACTATCCGAAGTCTCTTAATATTCACTTATTTGACGAAATAAATCCTGAATACAATATATATCGGTCCAAAGCAGTCGGGGAACCGCCGTTTATGCACGCAATTAGTGTTTGGTGCGCAATCTACGATGCTGTGGCTTCGGTAAGCGGTCACACCACCCCTCCATTGCTTCACGCACCAGCAACAGGTGAGGCGATCTTATCGGCTTGTGAACACCAACTATCCCAACTCAATCAGGAGGAATAATATGACACCTCTGACGCATCTAACTCATATGACGCAATTATCTTGGCTCGAAGCATGCCATTCGTTAGAACAGTCAGGCGAGGCCTATGTGATCGCAACCGTTGTTGCTTGCGTCGGTTCAGTACCTCGAGAAATGGGTTCTAAGATGGTTATCACTCAAAGTGCACAGTTTGACACAATCGGTGGTGGAAACCTTGAATATGAAGTCATTAAGTCTGCACGTCATGATTTAAAGCAACACGCAAGTTCAGTCCGAATTGAACGATTTGCCCTATCCGCTGATCTTGGCCAATGTTGTGGAGGCGCTGTGCAAATCATGTTTGAGTATTTTCTCACTCAAGTACCCCACGTAACAATTTTTGGCGCAGGCCATGTAAGTCAAGCGTTATGCACAATTTTAAAATCATTACCCTGTCACACAACCGTTATCGATAATCGCACAAATTGGAGCGAGTCGATTCAAGCCATAGGTGGGATTAACGTAATAGTTAACGCAGACCCATGTGCAACGATATCAACCATCCCAGACGATTCCTACATCGTAATCATGACGCAAGACCACATACTTGATTTCGAACTCACGCGTTTGTGTTTAGAGCAACAACGTTTCAATTACATTGGATTGATTGGCTCTCAAGGAAAGAGCCAGCGATTTCGCTTTAGACTGAACGAGCAACTAAGCAACGCTAACCTAGCGGCACAATTAATATGTCCTATAGGACACCCAGAGATAAAAGGAAAGCTTCCGATGCAAGTGGCACTTTCTGTTGCTGCGCAATTGTCTACTTTATGGGAGTCAGCGGCCGCAGAGCCTACTACTTGTAAACAATCGGGGTGGGAAGCGTGTAATCAAACTAGGAAGTTCATCAAGGAGCACTAAGAATGATGGCAACCACTTATCCGTTAATACTTGATACAACAGAGTTAATGAATATTTGCAGCAGTTCAACATGGATTGCACGAATGAAAGAGTCCATGCCTTTTGACAACTTCGCTCACTTTGAAGCTTTAGCGGAAAGTACATTCAACTCATTAAGTGACGATGATTGGCTTCAAGCTTTTGCAGGTCATCCAATGATTGGCGACCTCTCGACCTTGCATCAGAAATATAAAACGAGCAAAGCGCTCAGTGCACAAGAGCAAGGCTTGGTTGAGCAAGCATCGGATTCTACCTTGAGAGCGTTATTGCAATACAACCACGCCTACTTAGACAAATTTGGGTTTATTTTTATCGTATGTGCGAGCGGAAAGAGTGCAGAGGAGATGTTAATGATTTTAAAAGCTAGGTTTCTACGTTCCAAACAAGAGGAATTGATTCAAGCGGCATTTGAACAACGCAAAATTAGCAAAATTCGTATGGAGGCATATCTATGAGTCAGTTGAGTTGCCACATTTTAGATACAGCCAGTGGTATGCCTGCAATGGGGGTTGATGTTGAGCTTTTACGATTGAACGACTCTCAATGTTTAGCTCGAGAAACAACCAACGATGACGGAAGAACATCCTTTGACACTCTCCACTTGTGTCCCGGCCAATATACTTTGCGCTTTATGGTCGCTCCTTATTGCACCACTCACTTTGGAGAGGCGTTTTTTCCCATGATTGATATTCACTTTGTCGTCGACGGTCAGCGTAATTATCACATTCCATTATTGCTGTCGCCCTACTCGTTTTCGAGTTATCGCGGCAGTTAATGAAGACACAGCGTAAAAGCGCTACGTAGTATTACGGCCCAATTATTCATCAACATACGTTAAAAGGATTTAAAGTTATGTGGCCACACTTTTATGAATGGATTGCATTGTTCATCAAATGGTTTCATGTCATTTGTGGGATAGCGTGGATTGGGGCAAGTTTCTATTTTACTTGGCTTGATAATAGTTTAGAAACGCCACCAGATTGGAAGAAGAAAAAAGGAATAAAAGGCGATCTATGGGCTGTTCATGGCGGTGGCTTTTATGAAGTTGCTAAATATCAAGCAGGCCCAGAGAAGATGCCCGAACACTTACATTGGTTTAAGTGGGAAGCCTATACCACTTGGATCACGGGTTCTGTCTTAATGGTATGGATGTACTATTTCAATGCACAAGCCTATCTAATTGATCCGCGTGTAATGGAGCTCTCTTCCCCCGCTGCGATAAGTTTAGGTATTGGCGGTATTATGTTAGGCGTTCTAATATACGAACTCATAATGCGTTCACCGCTCGCCAACAACTCTCAGGTTTTCGTTACCAGTATCATCGTACTTGGCACCCTATTCTTTTATGGGTTCACAGAGTTATTTAGTGGCCGCGGTGCCTTTATTCACATGGGCGCTCTAATTGGGTCCATCATGGTGAATAATGTTTTCCATAAGATCATTCCTGGACAAAGGAAAATGGTGGCGCAGGTCGAGGCAGGTGAAGCCATTGATCCTAAACCGGGTTTAGAAGGTAAACAACGTTCTATTCATAATAACTATTTCACCTTGCCCGTGATTTTCTTAATGATAAGTAATCACTATCCGATGATTTATCAGCACGCTCAAAGTTGGCTAGTTGGTTCAGTCGTGATGTTACTGAGTGCCTATATTCGCCACTATTTCAACCTAAAACATTCTGGAAAAAATAAGCCAGCCGTGCTCGTGTCGGGTATCACCGCTATGTTTGTACTCGCGATAGCATTGAGCATACCTAAACAAACTACACGCATTTCAGTTCACGACACTACGGCGATTGAGGCTACCAATGATAAGCGTTCAGTTGATACGCCATCTAACATCACTGCAAAGCAAAGTGCGATCGATATTATCGGAGCTCGTTGCACACAATGTCATAGTTCCACCCCTAATGATGATGTGTTTACGATCGCTCCAAGTGGCGCAATATTCGATAACTGGGAAGACATACAACGATGGAAAGCTCGAATCATTGCGAGAACCGTTGAAACTCGAGACATGCCTTTCCTAAATAAAACAGACATGACGGATGAAGAGCGTGCGTTGTTGCTCAAGGCTTTCAATCAAATACAGCCTAATTAGGACTTTAACGATATTTGAAAGCCAAAGTTACATATGTTCGCACTAAAAGTGATCGTTTAACTAGTTGTACTCGGTGACCCAAAAACTTAACACTCTGATTTTATATCATATTGTTCAACGAAAAATGTGGCATGTGAGTTGCTGCTTAATTATTAATCAAACATACACAAGGAAGTGATTATGTCTAAACCAAAACACAGTGAATTGGTCTACGAGCTTGAAGATCGCCCTACTACAGGAAAGGCGATGTACGCAGGTTTACAGCACGTATTAGCAAGCTTTGTCGGTATTATTACCCCAACATTAATTATCGGCGGCGTGCTTGGACTAGGTGAAAACGTCCCTTATTTGATTTCTATGGCTCTGATTGTATCGGGCGTTGGTACATTTATCCAAGCAAGACGTATTGGCCCTGTAGGTGCCGGTATGATATGTGTTCAAGGAACGAGCTTCGCATTTTTAAGTTCAGTATTAGCCGCGGGGTTTATCGCTAAGTCTAAAGGTGGGGGGCCAGAAGAGATATTGGCACTTATTTTTGGTGTCTGTTTTTTTGGTGCATTTATCGAAATTGCTCTCTCGCAGTTTATTGGTAAGCTTAAACGCATCATTACCCCGGTAGTTACGGGCACTGTTGTGACGATAATTGGAATTTCACTAATTAAAGTAGGCATGACAGATTTAGCAGGTGGTGCTAACGCTCCAGATTTTGGCTCGTTACAAAACTTAATCTTAGGTTCGATTGTATTAGTCACCATCATTGGCTTAAATCGTTCACCTAATATTATGCTTCGCCTTTCATCAATTCTGATAGGCATGCTAGTAGGCTATATCGTAGCGACGGGAATGGGACTAGTTAACTTAGCCGGTATATTTAATCAGCCACTGGTTAGCGTCCCTCTTCCATTTAAGTATGGTTTTTCATTTGATTGGGTAGCATTTGTCCCAATCGCGGTTATTTATACTATTACCGCAATCGAATCTACCGGCGATATTACCGCAAACTGCATGGTTACCAAGCAACCAGTAACTGGGTCATCGTATTTAAAACGTATAAAAGCCGGTGTTCTGGCAGATGGCGTTAATTCTCTCATCGCTGCTACATTCAATACCTTCCCCAACACCACGTTCAGCCAAAATAATAGTGTCATTCAATTAACCGGAATTGCCAGTCGCTACGTAGGCTACTTTGTCGCCTTGATTCTTGTCGTACTTGGTCTATTTCCAATAGTAGGAGCTATTTTAACAACCATTCCGAAGCCAGTAATTGGAGGTGCGACATTGGTTATGTTTGGTACCGTTGCGGCGGCAGGAATCAAGATCATTGCACGAGAAGAGTTAGATCGACGTAACTTAATGATCTTAGCCGTATCTTTTGGCATTGGTTTGGGTGTCATGATGGTACCAGAAACAGTCCAATTATTGCCTAAGGTTCTCCAGAGTGTATTTGGCTCAGCCGTTACAACAAGTGGGATCGCTGCAATCGTGATGACATTAGTGTTACCAAAAAATAAACCCGAAGAATCGACCTCTTCCGATACGATTTCAGCTACTTTGTCTCCACAAGGTGATTAGTACTGAATAAAACAACGGCTTTTCTCAAGCGATTAAAGCCGTTGTCTCCAATGGCAAGAATATTAAATTTAAACATCAATCTAGTCGTTTAATAATACAACGATTGAATTATTCAAGTATGAAAACAAAAATGCGACATCACTTTTAGTTACTATCGAACAGCATTTGAGTGATGCATCTCTCACTAATAGTTCAGCGTAAATAGCTATTGTAGTATTAATTATAAAGGGTATTATCGTTCTTAATCTTGGCTTTTATCAGCCAACCAACAAAGACATCGAACAACATCAGCCTATCATTTTGTAACAACCCGATGGCCTCTCGTAAATAATGAATGTTACGCACCAAACTAGTTGCTGATAGAAATTTGAATTAGATCATATTGAATACTTCTTAACCACACTAAAAACAAATGTATCATTAATAATTTTTAATGACCTAAATCACAATTTAATTGTACAAATAGAATCGATATGATTTTCAATTTCAATAAAGACAGTCATTTAGTAAACCTTTCAAATTAATCTTTAAAATTTAAAACTTTATTATATTGACAATAAAAATAATATTTTAGCCCATGACTAACAATGTCTGTTTTCAACGCGATTTAGCAATAGAATTAAATGGTCTTACGTACGGTATTTTGAGCGATACCTTCATCATACGAAGTATTTATTCTTACAACGCTCAACTTGTCATACAAATAACACACTGAAAGATGACCTAGGTCACGCAATTGCGCTATTGTAGTACAATACGATTATAATATGGTTATGATGGCACCGTTGTATTTACTTTTTAATATAGGAAAAAACGATGGAACTTGATCTAAATACCACCATTGTCGGAGTCTATTTCCTTTTCTTAATTGCTATAGGATGGATGTTCCGAACTTTTACAAGTAACACAAGTGACTACTTTCGTGGGGGCGGTAACATGCTCTGGTGGATGGTAGGTGCTACTGCATTTATGACCCAGTTCAGTGCTTGGACGTTTACCGGTGCTGCTGGTAAAGCCTATAACGATGGCTTCGCGGTTGCGGTAATATTCCTTGCCAACGCATTCGGCTACTTTATGAACTTCGCGTATTTCGCTCCTAAGTTCCGTCAGCTACGTGTAGTTACCGTTATCGAAGCAATTCGCATGCGTTTTGGTTCTGCAAACGAACAGGTCTTCACTTGGTCTTCAATGCCTAACAGTGTTGTCTCTGCTGGTGTTTGGCTTAATGCTCTTGCAATCATTGCATCAGGTATTTTTGGATTCGACATGACAATGACGATCTGGATTACAGGTCTGGTTGTTTTAGCAATGTCTGTAACAGGTGGTTCATGGGCGGTAATCGCATCTGACTTTATGCAGATGGTTATTATCATGGCTGTGACCGTTACCTGTGCTGTTGTGGCTTACTTTCAAGGTGGTGGTATTGGCGAGATCGTTAACAACTTCCCTGTTGGCGAATCAGGTACTTTCGTATCGGGCAACAACCTTAACTACTTAAGCATCTTCAGCATTTGGGCATTTTTCATCTTTGTTAAGCAGTTCTCTATCACAAACAACATGCTTAACTCTTACCGTTACCTAGCGGCAAAAGACTCTAAAAATGCGAAAAAAGCTGCGCTTCTAGCGTGTGTGCTAATGCTTTGTGGTGTATTTATTTGGTTTATGCCTTCTTGGTACATTGCCGGTCAAGGTGTTGATTTAGCAGCAGCTTACCCAGACGCAGGTAAAAAAGCAGGCGATTTCGCATACTTATACTTCGTGCAAGAATACATGCCTGCAGGTATGGTTGGTCTTCTTGTAGCCGCTATGTTTGCCGCAACCATGTCATCAATGGATTCAGGCCTTAACCGTAACTCTGGTATCTTTGTTAAGAACTTCTACGAAAACATCGTTCGTAAGAATCAAGCATCAGAAAAAGAGTTGGTTACCGTTTCTAAGATCACATCAACTGTATTCGGTATCTTTATCATCTTAATTGCACAGTTCATTAACTCTCTTAAAGGGTTGAGCCTGTTTGATACGATGATGTATGTTGGTGCACTTATCGGCTTCCCAATGACTATTCCAGCATTCCTTGGCTTCTTTATTAAGAAGACTCCAGACTGGGCTGGTTGGGGTACACTGGTTGTTGGTGCTCTTGTTTCTTACATCGTTGGCTTCGTTATTAACGCAGAAATGGTGTCATCAGTACTAGGACTTGAAGAGTTAACTAAACGTGAATGGTCAGACGTTAAAGTCGCAATTGGCCTGATGGGTCACATCACTTTCACAGGTGGTTTCTTCATCCTATCAACACTGTTCTACAAACCGTTAACTGGTAAGCGTCAAGCTGACGTAGATAAGTTCTTTGAAAATCTATCTACTCCACTTGTGTCTGAGTCTGCAGAACAACAGCAACTAGACAACAAACAACGTGGAATGCTTGGTAAGCTAATCGCAGTAGCTGGTGTATTCATCTGCTTTATGGCACTACTACCTAACCCAATGTGGGGACGCTTAGTATTTATACTTTGTGGCCTGATCGTTGGTGGTGTTGGTGTACTATTGGTTAAAGCAGTTGATAACAAAACAGAGAACCCTCAAGAAGCGCTATCTTAATAACGCAACATGAACGTTTAATCTGTTCGCACTAGATAAAATAAAAGCCAAGAAGATTCCTTCTTGGCTTTTTTACATCACCCTAAATCGAGTTTTGTTTTATCAATCTGTCACTCACTTAATAAGCAACTGTGCCGCGTATTGGGTAATTCTCTTGACTACGTACAAATGTTACCCCTTTCACAATCACATCTAGTTCAGGTCGAAGAAATGGAACATTTGAGATATCGACTGCTTGAAGGTTGCCTTTTTCGTTTATGATAAACAAAGCAGGTTCAGAATAGTTATGATCAGTTTCCTGCTCTGTTCTCGGCTGAGAAATATATACACCCAAAGATTTCATTTGATCTTCTGTCAAACCGTAAGCGATCGGAAAACTCACCGTCAGTTTGTCCATCATCTCAGTGAGTTGCTCTTTAGAATCTGCTGATACTGCAAGCACACTTACTCCAATCGATGCTAGAGCTTCTTTATGTTCTTCAAGAGCATTCAAATATCGAACACATAAAGGACAATGCTTGCCACGATAAACCACAACCATTTGCCAGTCAGCTGACCCTAAAGGTTTTCCTAATTCAATCGCAGTGCCATCGAGTAACTGAGCGGAAACACTAGGAAATCGATCACCAGTTGTTAGTTTTATTGAATTTGCCATAAATCACCTTCTTTAATTTATATAGAATTGAGACAAGACTATCGTTTTATTGTTTATCTAAGACCCAAGCGTCTTCTTCCTGAAGTGCAATCAATAAAAGACTGGCAGCGAAAATTATAATTGATGGATAGAACAACGCGTTTGTACCCGCGAGAAACCATCCCCATGGGTCAAGTACAGATTTAAATACCGCCATTAACGAACCAGCATTTAATACTGCAAGGACAGGGAAAGTCCATTTACGTGCAAATCCTACGACAATGCACAAACCTATGAGAATCTGTAAAACCCCAAGAACCGGTACAATACTGGTTGAAGTAAACAATCCAAAATAGAACTTATTGGCGACTATAAGGCTATGTTCAATATTGAAAACCTTATCAGCCCCCCAAATGACCATTAACCAACCTAAAGAAACTCGCAACAGTAATAAACTAACATTTTTCATCATTTAATCTCCTCGTTTAATAGCGATTTATGTAGAGCATTAGTATTTCCTTCAACCAAATATTGAGCTATTTCGACGTTGATTAAACTAAGCCTTTTACAAGATTGTGTATATGAAACCACAACTTACCCACATATTTGAATGATCGTTCAAATATAAGCGTCCAATGTAACTCAAAGAAATGTACGATTCAATAATAAATTGAACGGCCGTTCACACAATATTGTAAGGAGTTTTTAAGATCCAACTGGCGGTCATCGATGTTAACACTTAGATTCAAAAAAGGCCGTGAGAGAATAGCCTGAGCGGAATTAGACGTGTTAAATCGAGTGTTCAAAGGAGATTAAGAGAATCGGACGAATTAAGAGAAATAACACGACTTGTTATGGACTATAGATAACCGTTCTATTCCGCCCGTTTTTCTTGGCAACGTATAATGATTTGTCTGCAGAAACCAACCATTCATTTAAAGAATGTATTTTGCCATCTAGAGCACAAACTCCGATACTGACCGTAATGTCTATATCAACCGGAGAAAGTTGCATTGGTGCTTGATAGTGAATTGTGTGTTGTTCGATCGCTTTACGTAACTTTTCTGCAAATAGAAATGTTTCGGTTTCATCACAATTTGGAGCCAAGATCAAAAACTCTTCTCCTCCAAACCGGCCAAATATATCGGATTCACGCAACAGCGATGAAATGATTGATGTTATTGATTTTAAGACAAAATCCCCTGCATCATGTCCCCACTTATCATTCACATTTTTAAACTTATCGACGTCAATTAGCAATATCGATGCCATCGTTTGATAACGGTTATGTCGTTTCCACTCATCTGTCAGATTCGCCATTAGTGACCTTCGATTTGGGATTTTGGTCAACTCATCAGTCAAAGCCAAAGACGATAACTTTTCTTCTAATTCCTTTTGAGAGGTTATATCTTGAATAAACCCAATCACAGAGCCGACTTGATTTGATTCATTTAATTGCGGTGTACCTACAACCTGTAACCACGTCGTGGAGAGCGTAGTATCTTCAATCACCTTAGCTTGAATTTCAAATTTAGTTTGATACAAAATTGCAGCTTCTAACGCTTGCGTTAGCCGAAGTTTCTCCTCGTTTGGAAAGAGATCAAGAATCTGATTTAAAGTGAGAGAGCCAGTTGAATTGCTCTCGTCGATAGTATTGCGAAAGCTATCATTTGTGATAAAAAACTCTGCGTTCCCTACTTCGTATAAAAATCCAGAAAAGAGCGCAATGTCACCAGCAGTATGCATAATCTGCTGTAGTTGATTAGAATATTTTTCCACTTCCATTTGTTTGGTTAAATCTTTACCTATCCCCATATAGCCAATAATTTCGTCTGACTTATTCAAAATCGACGTAACTGATACAGATACCGGAAACCGATGGCCGTTTTTTGTTACATAAGTCCATACTCGTTCATCAACGATCCCCATTTTAGGTTTTAAAACAAGTGTTTCAAATCCAGGAGTTACCGTTGTGTTTAGCTCTTGATTTAACTCATTCGTATATTGAACGAGCTCTTCTTCAATATGAAATATATGTGGGGTTGCGCAGTTAATCAATTCGTCAGCACGATACTCAAGCAGTCGTTCGGCCGTCTTATTAAAGTGGGTAATCGTGCCATCAGGCCGAGTTACAATAATTGTAAAGTTACCCGAATCGAGAATAGTATTCTGAAGTGCGATGATCTCATTTAGTTGTTTATCTTGTAAATATCTTGTTGAGATATCCTGAAAGCTCCCAATTACCCATTCACCTTGTAAGAGAGCTGTAACACTAAACCAGCGCTTTTTATCTACATCGAAACAAACGACGGTATTTATTTCATCTCCATTGCCAAGATTATCAAATGCCAATTTTAATGGTTCAAAGTCTTGTGTTGTAATGACACTCGCTAGATAAGACCAAGTGACTGATTGATTTAATGTTAAGTCTAGCATTTCATGGAAATTGGTTGAACATACCCATTGTCCTGCCGCTTGATGACAACGAAAGCTACCCAGCTTCGATATTTTCTCAGCTTCATTTAACTGAATTTTCGCTTCAATTTCCCTGGTAATATCATATGCGAACCCAATGTAACCTTCTGTTTGTCCAAGTACATTTTTAATCGGAGATATGGTGCTATGAAGCCAAAATAGTTCCCCAGTTTTGGTTCGATTACATATATCGCCTTGCCATACCTGTCCCTTTATTAACTGATGCCACATGTCAGCATAAAATTTAGGTGATTGATGCTTACTCTTAAAAATTCGATGGGTCTGTCCGATAACTTCCTCTCGCGTGAACTTCGCGATATGTAAAAAATTATCGTTAATCTCTGTGATGACACCTTGCGCATCAGTCGTCGATATAAGACTAAAATGATTCAGGCTCTTGTGCAGTGCTGTAAGCCGATTGGTTTGGGCATCCAATTCACGAGATGTCGTTCGTAATTGTTCAAACTGGGCAATTTTATCGGCTGCGGCCAGCGCTCGCCCAAACTGATCCGCCAAGACACTAGTGAAGACAATATCACCTTCTGTCCACGTCCTAACCTCATTCATATGTTCACAACAAACAACGCCCACTGTGACCCCATTTCGGCGAATAGGTGCGTCCAGCATTGATTTGATATTCAGGACGTCTAAATACCCAATACAAAATTCTGACGTCAGAGGATCGTTAACCGCATCATTGGCACATATCACGATCTCGTCATCAAGCGCCGAAAAATAACGAGGAAAATTGTCTCTGTTGAGTTGAAGCGCGGTATCGCGAGTTCGATGCTGTTTATCTATCACTAACTGAGAATGAAGATAACTACGTTCTGAATCACCATCTAACCAAATACCAGCTCGCTGAATTTCGAGCCCAGCAATCAAACTAGTCACGATTAAATCGCTCGCTTCGTCTAACAACCCACCATCGATAACTTTACTCATCATTATGGTGTTAAGCAGTTGCTGTTGTAATGGGTTCATGACGTATCGGCCTACGCTTAAGTATTTTAATTATTATTATAGTCATTAACTCTCAACCTTGCCTCTTGACCGCTGCAACAAACGAGATCCGTCGAATATCCAAAATTCATGAACTCTATAGGCCTGCGATTGCAGAGTACCAGAAACCAAAAAACCCCTAAACACGATGGTTTAGGGGTTTAAAAATAAATGGAATGATACAAGATTAAGTTAGAGGCTACTCATCTTGTTTCTTTTTAGGTTTTTCACAATACATATCTTCAATTTCGACTTCATAACGTTGGTTGATCACCTTACGACGAAGCTTTTGCGTCGGAGTCAGTTCGCCCTTATCCATAGAAAATGCCTTTGGCAACAAGGTGAATTTTTTCACTTGCTCAAACTTAGCAAGATCTTTTTGCAGTTCAGCTACTCGCTTTTCTAGCATTTCAACGATATGACTGTGTTTTAACAATTCAATTCGATCTTGATATTTAATGTTGAGCTCTTTGGCATATTCTTCAAGTGATTCGAAACTTGGCACAATTAACGCAGATACAAACTTACGAGTGTCTGCAATAATTGCAATTTGCTCAATAAAGTGATCTTTGCCAATTGCTCCTTCAACAACTTGAGGTGCAATATACTTACCACCGGAGGTTTTCATTAACTCTTTAATTCGGTCAGTAATGAATAAGTTACCTTGCTCGTCAAACTCTCCTGCATCACCTGTTTTAAGGTAGCCATCTTGATCGAATGTCGCCGCAGTTTCTTCCGGCATTTTGTAATATCCGCGCATTACCATTGGGCCACGGACTAATATTTCATTTTCAGGCCCAATTTTAATGTCGGTTCCAGGCATTGGCTTACCAATTGAGTCCGGATCAAATATATCGTCGTTCCAACATGATAACGTTGCAGTGGTTTCTGTCATTCCGTAACCCAGTTTGACATTAATTCCGATTGCGTGAAAAAAACGCCCTATCGTTGTATCAAGTTTGGCACCACCACATGGCATAAACTTAATATTTCCACCAAGTAATGCTCTTAATTTGGCTAGTACTGCTTTGTCAGCGAGTTTGTAACTCTGTTTCAATAGGAACGAAGGTTTTCGTCCTTCCTGCTTACATGCAGAAATACGAGCGCCCATATTCACCGCCCACGTAAATACCAATTTACGATGAAACGGAGCTCGCGACACTTTTTCATGAATCGCTGAGAATATTTTTTCATAAAACCTCGGTACCGCGCACATCACAGTTGGACGAACGTCACTCAATGCGTCACGAACTTGCATTGTATCTTGCAAATAACAAACGGTCGCACCGCGATACAAGACATAGAAACACCAAGCGCGCTCATAGACATGTGATAAAGGTAAGAAGCAGAGTGAGATATCTTCATCAGTCACCACCATTCGTTGATCGTGGCCGTTTAACTGTGATCCCATATTGGTATAATCGAGCATTACCCCTTTAGGTCGCCCAGTCGTACCGGAAGTGTATATTAATGTGAATAAATCATTGTTATTGGCTTGGTCTAGGCGCTCTTCGAATTGAGATTGAAATGCAGGTCCACCCGTTTCTATAAATGCATCCCAAGAAAGGCTATGGGTGTTTTCCTGTAGAATAACCTCGTCACTCATAACAACGATCAACTTGAGTTCATCACAGGATTCAAAAATGGATTCCGCTGAATCATACTGAGCTTGCTCACCGACAAAGAGAATTTTCACATCAGCATCGTTGAGAACATACGCTGATTGTTCAGCGGTATTTGTAGGATATATAGGAACGGTGATCGCGCGAACCTGTAATGCGCCAATGTCAGCGATCGTCCACTTCATCATATTGTTAGAATAAATACCGACCTTGTCTTGTGACTCTATCCCATGTGCTAACAATGCAAGCGACACGGCATCAAGTTGCTGACCAAATTGAGTCCAGCTAATGCCATTCCAAACACCTTCATCTTTTTGACGAAGCGCTATCCGGTCACCGCCTTTGGTAACTTGTTTTCTTACAGTTGTAACAACATGAAAATCTAAATTGGTCATATTTTCTACCTTTGGCTTACACATGTAAGCTTAAACAGGCGGTAAGTGTACATTCAGCAATATAAAAGGCAACTAATGAAACATGTTCTGTATCCCATAACCTTCATTCGGGCTAAGCTTTTACTTCGTCCCTTAATAATGCAGTACCTACAGGGCTTATCTCAGCGATAGGTGTGGCATTATTGTTACGCCAAAATGAAAAATGTAACGACAATTTAACAAAAAGAGAAAGGTTAATCATGAAAAAAGTGTAAATGGTAGGAAAACCAACGACGGCCTAATAGAAAGGAACTAGCACAGATCGAGTTCTAGTAGCATGCATGTGATTATCGATTAATTCCGTGTCTTGCGATACACAGCAGTTACTGCTAAAACTTCCACCCGGCACCAATATAAGCTTGCCCTGTAGAGTAGTCTAAGTCTTCGGTATATTTAATACTCATGGTCGGTCCTTTACCATTAGAATTTGCCCAGGTTTTCTCCAGCCCAACTTGAACCGTCGCACTCGAGCCTGGCATGAAGATCGGAAGATCACCTATCGGCGCCTGATAAGCCGTATTGATTGCCCAGAGACTCGATCTATCCTTTAACTCTGCTGACAAAATACCAGACGTGCCGACATTATATAAAACAACGGTACCATCAGTTGTTAGCTGTAGATCTTCGCCAATCCGAAAGCCGAGATTTGTGCTCCACCTCATATTATCAAAGGCTAAGGTATACCCCTCGGATACATTCACCTCGTTTTCGTAGTCTATATATCCCGACGCTATAACTTCTGATCTCAGAGAAGTATGTTTGTTTGGGCTATACCATGCACTTTGTAAGCCCAGAGAAAGCGTGGATGTGACTTCGTCATTGGTACCTTCTGTTCGACTGTTATCACTGCTTATCACCGTATTGTTCATGTACATCAATTCAATCTCGCCACTGCCAATACCATTCACCGTGATGTTGTCTGTTATGTTTAAGCGTGGCGTTTTTTGAATTGATTTGAGTCTAAAATACAGGGCTTTCTGCTCTATCGAGACCAATGTTCGTTCGCCTTCTCGGGTGATGCCTGAAAGACCGATTTCCATTGACGAATATTTTGATCTCATTGTATGGTTTAACGCGACACCAACGACACTGTCGCCAGCGGTAGTTTCTGCTGTGAATAGTGAACCTTGTCCATACGCGGTATCAACGATGGCTTGTTGCAAGGCGTACGATTTTGAAATATCTCTTTTGCTGTAATCACCATTTGTGACCTCATTGAACACTTGTCCAATCTCGGAAGGAACACGAGCTACGGGAGTACCTTCATGATCGTAAACCCTAAAATACATTCCAAAGTCAGGCGAATAATTGTCTTGTGTTAGCGCCGCTCCGCCTTTCACATCGCCTTCTTGTGTTATGTATCCGTAGTTTAATTTCGCTATGTTGCCTGATTCTTCATCTTCAACAACCAACACTGCGTGGCTCCCCGTCACTTTGGAGTAGCCCACCATATAAATTGAGTCCTTATCAACGCCAAGTGCGGTTAAGATTTGCGCCTGAGCTAACACAACATCGCGACACACGCCGCCAGGATCATCGGTTGAAATACTTGCCAGCATCTCTTCTATCGTTACGACACCTTCTCCAGAGTCACCGACATTATCTGCACGTTCGTAGTTATAATCTTGGCCAAATACATCACCGAAATAAGATGCTACTTCTATCTTGTCGCTAAAAGAGAGATCATCTTTAACATTCTCAAGTTCTGTCTTCCAGTTACTTGGGTCGTCGATCATCGATTGGATGACATTCATCGCGCTGAGGGTATTGCTACTCAATCCGACAGTGCTTGAAGATAAAGAGTGATACGAACTATATGTACCTTCTGAATGGGCGAGACTATCAGGAGAATATGAGGTTCCAATGAAATAGAAAGAAGAATCATGTTTCCCTCTGCTCGTTTTCACCCTTGGACTTCTCTCATATTTAGGCGAATCGGAACACTCGACACATGAGTCTAATGGTGATCTAACCGTGTGGTCTACGTTAATCGCGAGCGTAAACTCGGGGCTCTGAGGCTTTATGGTAGCCAATGGGACTTCACTAAGATCAGCATCATTCGCGATACTTTGAAACGATATCACTAAACACAGAATGGCAGTTTTTTTAATCACTAGACTCATAACAATATCCCGATGAATTTAATTTCCTATCGGCTATTGCTTTAAATAACTTGAGCGATTTAATTCACTTTATTTTATTGACAAAATTAGCGTTGATAACTAGCACCATGCTGATTGTATACGCAGCTTGTTACCCATCAATATTAACCTAGTAACATACCCTTCATACTCAACTAAATTACTATTGCTTTCTATTGGGTTTATTTTAGATGCAAAAATAACACTATTGCCTAACGGCCTAGTTCCCGATTTATTCCTTTTCATATTAATTTAATAAAAATAATATTTTTCATAAACTTATACCTGTTTTAATAATTAATATCAAAAGTTTAAATGATTGTTGTTATGTTGCGATATGGCTCTCAGTAAAAATATTATAATAATTTAATATTGATAAAATTTAAATTTTCATAGAAATCGATGAATATTCAACTCAAGGAAAGTTTGGCACAACGTATTGTTGAAGGCGCAAATAAAATCACCAACTATCCAATAAGTGTTATGGATAAAGATGGTTATATTATTGCGTCAACAAACCCTGCTCGTTTATATCAAAAACATGGCGGAGCAATATTGGCGATTAGTGAACAAAAACCGATTGAAATTTCATCGCATATGCTTGCTGAATTTCCCAACGTCACACCAGGAATCAATTTACCGATATTATTTAATAAAGAACCCATTGGTGTTATTGGAATTGCTGGACCTTTGGAAGATGTTCGTCCTCTAGGTGAAATGGTTAAGATGGCGGCCGAACTCGTTGTTGAGTATATGTCAATGATGGACGCCACTCGCTGGAATGAACGCCAAGGAGAAGAGTTTTTACTCGAGTGTATCGATTCAGAAACCCCTCCCAATCACATATTAAACCGAGCTTCAATGCTTAAACTTACCTTAGATGAGCCCTTTGCCTTGGTTATCGTTGAAAGCCAAATAGGTGATGATATTCAAGATAATATAGACATTTTGAAGTCTTGGTCGTCGAAACATATCATGGCAGAGTACACGAATAATATGAGTATTATCTTGATGACAATGTCAAATAGCGACCGTTTTTCTAATGATATAATGGCTGATTGGCAGGGGTTAAAGAATTACTTTGAAGAGTCATTCCCAAGTAATATCATCTGTGCTTTAGGTAGCATTTACCACAATATTATCGATCTGCCAAAAGCATTTGAAAGTGCGCTAGCTGTTTTGAAATCTGGTAAACGTTTAAAACCTGATAACCATTTTTATCAATATTCCGACTTTGAATTACCCGCTTTATTTGATGGTGTATTTAATGAGTGGCAATTTAGTAAAATTCATCACTATGTTGAACTATTAGAATTGACAGATCCAAGTTTGATTGACGTATTAATTTGTTGGTATGAACACGATTGTGATATTAAAAAAACATCCTCGAAGTTATTTATTCACCCAAATACATTACGATATCGTATTAAGCGAGCTGAAGAAATTTGTCATTTAAATCTATCTGATTATAAAGATAAATGTCGCCTTTATTTTAGTCTAATTCTGTAATTATTAAACGCTAAACCTTCTCAATAAGCATTTTGCTTATTGAGAAGGTTTTTTCAACTACACGTCTCTATTACTCAAAATTTCCTCAATAAGTGGAATGACTATTTTCTCCCCTTGTATTTCGAGTTCGATAGAAGCGCGTTGTGATGACGGATTTGTAGTCATGCGAACTTCAGGAAACTCCACGCCTTCACGAATACAACAAGCAACGACAGTGTGTGCTTTGTGAGCAGGCAACTGCCAATCTAGGTGCACGACTCGTTCGCTCGCATCAGTTTCGATTTCCCGAGCTGGAAAAACCATATCCTCTGAATAACCATGAGCTAAAGTCGATTCTGCATCGGAATGGTTAAGTAACTTACACTTATATAAATCTAGATCACGGCGATTATGTGTGAGCAAGATAGTACTGCTGCTAGAACTCAAGGTCGCGTTAAGTTGGCTATGTAAACGCCAGTTTAAAACCTGTTCGCTCTCTAGACAGATCGAATCGATGATAACCAACCCATATTCCTCAACCAATACCAGCGTACGATAAAAGTGGTTAACTGGCTCGGCATAAGAATGACTTAAGTCCAATGTGACGATCTCGAAGCTCGGTTCATTCCGTCTCGTTACTACTTCGCCAATCGCTTTTTGATCATCCAATTTTTGACCGGAATTACCAACCAAGGGTAAGTTGTGGGCGATGGTTTGTCGGGTCCACTCACTATGATGGCGACTACCAAAGCGATATCCATAACTACCTGTTGGGATTAAAACTCCAACATCACGATCAAAAAATGCAATATTACCTTGGTCTCCATGGCGGTGAGAACTGTTGCCGAAAGCGCTCGCTCGATAATAAAGAGACATATTACGTCGCATTAGTTTGCCCAGGCCTGCATATGAGTAATAGTGGTTTAGTGTGTGTTGTTCTTCTATTTTTTTCGCAGTCGGTTTCTTGTTTTTTACATTCAGTTCAAACTCCAATTGCGTTGCTGTAGGGACAACGTCGAGCAAGTGAAGTTGATAATCATTGATAAGTCGCTCTAATTGCAATGAGTGCTGGTAGTCGACCGAATCACCAAAGCGCGCCGAATAGATTCTTAACGGGTTTTGTGCAAAAAACCCTGGCCACTCTTTACCATCACGCTTACACCAGAATCCATCACCAAATGGGTAAATGGCTTGCTCAGGCGTGATAAAATCACGCGCGAATTTATGGAAGTTTCTATAAAACGGATGTTCATAAAAAGAGAACCCAGATAACCGTTCAACGCTTAAGAAAAATGGATGATGCCACTTCGTATACGACGATGCATAGAATGGTCCTTCAACCCAACTGCCATCGATTCCACCATAAAATGGTAAGATGCCTCGATAAATCATGATTGAGTAATTTAACCACTCCTCGCACTCTTCTTTGTCATGTTCACGATGCAGAGCTAATGCCGCAACGCCTAAATATCCAGAGAGTCTTGAGGTATGTGAATGGCCAGGATATTGTGCAAAATTATCTTGTTCAAGTCGCTGACGAAGTTGTTTACCAATTCTGACTAACATCGGGCGAATAAACGCTTTTTCTGATTCATTGAGTAACGGGGCTAACCAATGATAAACAAGGAATAGATTACGAGATAACGATAACCCTACTTCATCTCCCCACGTACAAGGACGCAGTAATGACGCGGGGCCTTCTGGGCTCCATTCTGCAAGCTGCAATAATCGACTTAACGCTTCATTACCGTGCTTTTGCTCTCCCCAAATTCGGTACAATAATGCATTTACCACTAAGTCCCGATCGATCCATTTTCTCACATTGGCGATGGCTTCTCGTTTTCCTTCTTCGAGCCCACGTTGATAATGTGATGGATAATAAATTTCAGACATTGACACAGCTTGAAGCGCAGTTTGCTTCAACTTAGGGTAAATATCGAAACACTGTTCTTTTATAGGAGAAACATCTTCATTAAAGTACATCAACCACTGTTCACGACCACTACATTGCTCAAATAGCTCACTCGCGGTGGGCGCTATGTAATTCGAAAGCGAGTCGTTAATTTCAAATTCAATCCAATCCGAGACATTGTTAGCGTCTATCGTTAAGCGCCACTTATAAATTCCAAACGGTAGCAGAAAATCAAGCTGCAAAGGCGATTGGACTTGTTGCCAATTCCATTTTTCACCGGTTGTAGAGTTCTCTAACTCTAGGTTGTATAGCGTATTTTCTCCGCTATCTGGCCAGTTAAAACTAGGCGGGTTAACTGCCGCTGGCGATACGGGACTAGGAGATAAATTTATCTGAAAATCATGGGTTCTTGCTAGATCAAGCATTACTATTTTCCTTATGAAACCACTGATATTCACCTGTTAAAGGATCAATGTTGCCAATGATTTTCGCGGGAGTCCCTGCTGCAATACCGTAGGGTGGAATATCACTTGTCACCACTGAATTGGCGCATATGAGGGAGCATTTACCAATATGACAACCTGGTGTCACAACCACACCAGAGGTTAACCAAACACCGTCTTCTATCGTTACTTTGCCTTCATCGGTTCTAGCACTAAAATAATCGTCCTGTGGGTCGTAGAGATGGTTCCCTGCAACAATACTAACATGAGGACCAACTAACACATTTTCCCCAATCTGCACATTGCCATTAATATAGCTATATAACCCAATATACGTTTTCTTACCGATCTGATTTTCTTTAATGCGGACAATTGCGCCAGGTGCTATACGGACATCTTCTGCTAAATGCCCTAATATTTCAGCTCGTTTATTATCGTCTAGATAGTTATTACTCTTATGGCAATAAAGCGTGAACTTTCTAAACTCTTCATCGCTTAACTCACCACCATGTTTTTTCTGTACTGACATCGGCTAGATCCATTAAGGTTTAAAATAGGGACTTGCTCCGTAAAGCAAGTCCCGAACGCTTTACTCTTCTATATAGTATTGCTCTTTATAATGGAAGAATGGGCTCTTATACACAGAGAAGAATTTCTCTGGCACATTTTTCATTCGGTTATGAACAACCGCGGGTGACCCGGTGTAACGTAAAATACCAATGGCATAAAGGTTCTCAGAGTGAATCTCCATAACTTCGTTAACCATTTCGGCAAATTTCGCTTTATCTGTCTCCTGAGTCAGTTTCTCGTACAAATCAACAAGAACCTGCATTTCCGGTGTAGGCGCTTTACCGTTAGCACCATTCGACTGATAGTATGCTGCTTGAAGCGGTGCAAAGTTGGTATTAGACATCACTGGGAAGTAGTTATTTGCACCAAATAGTGGGTTCAAACCAGATGTATTATTGTGTAAGACCATCTGATATTCGCTACCACGACGTATTTGGTTAAAGTAACTCTTTTCATCCGAACGCATAATAAAGCGAAGTTTTAAGTTATCCATGTCTGCTTTAAACAGAATGGCACCTTCTTCACTAATTTTACGCCCCGCTTGGAAGTGAACCAAGAAGCTGAGTGGTTTCCCATCTGAACCTAAACGGTATCCTTCTTTGTCTAACTTGTCTAAGCCTAAACTATCAAGCATCATATTCGCTTTTTTAACATCGAGCTTGGTGTATTTAGTTGACGTTGCTTCACTACCACCCGGTGATTCCGGAAGAATTACTGATTGAGCAGGAGCAGATAGCCCAACCCCTAAGATCTGGTTTTGTGTATCACGATCAATACCTAGCGAGATTGCCTGACGGAAGGATTTATCTTGCATCAAACGTTTCACTTCCATGTCGTCGCCGGTGTAATCCTGGTTTGGAATTAGCACCAACATGTTAGCGTGGTCACTCAGATCCATAAGGCGAGTTTTATAATTTCCTGCTTTCTCGCCTTTTTTCAGTGCAGTAAAGTCACTGGTTAGTTTAGAGATACGGTCGATATCCACTTCACCAGCAAGAGCTTTCAATATACGCACTTGAGGTTCTGCTGCTTGCGGCCAGGTCATCGAATCAATGTACGGTAATTGATTACCTTCAGTATCCACTTTCCAGTAATAAGGGTTACGTACAGCACTCTGTTTTAGCTCTTGAGGGTCAGTGTTATAGACCCATGTGTAAAGAACCGGAAGATCAGGGTTGGTATTCGAGCGTGTATTCCAACGATTCTGGAACAGCTGACGCCAGTCTGTCATACCTGCATCTGAGATCTTCTTTTGTAGATCCGCTTCAGAAGTATACTTAGGTAAGTATTCTTTGAGGTAATGTTTAGGTGACTGCGGTAAACGAAACTCCATTGTTGAGCGAAGGTGCTTTTCAATGAAGTTAGGATTCGGCTCTTTATAATGAAGCTCAAACGTTTGCTCATCAATGATTTTTAGCGTTGCAGGTTCACCACCTGATAAAAACAATGACTTAACACTCGGCTCAAGGTCAGAGTTCATTTCCAGATCGTTGTACCAAAAATCAACGTCTTCTGTTGTAAATGGCGAACCATCTGACCATTTCATGCCTTTGCGGAGTGTAAAAGTATAAACGCGAGAATCGTCAGAAATGGAATATGACTCTGCAAGGTTTGGTACGCGTTGTTGGTTGTCGTCAAGATCAACCAGCGGCTCTGCACTCCACTCATGGAACTGATAATTGGGTTCAACACGACGCCATTCGCCACCGTATTTCCCAACATTATTTATTGGTTTAACAACTAAAGGGTTTTCAGGCATGCGTTCTTCGACTGCAGGGATCGCACCTGAGTTAACCATATCGGTCAACATAGGCGCTTCCTGATATGCCCAGGCATTTAATGCTCCTAGCATTAAGGAAAGTGCTGCGAGTTTATGTTTCACGTTTATCTCCTGTTATTGTTTTAGGTATATCTCTTCGACTAAGTGACAAGCACTTTGACGGAAGATTTCTTTGCCGTTATGGGTGTCAGCAAATTGTCGTAATTCTGGCGACGTTGTTTTACATATTTCAGTCGCATATTTGCACCGGTTATGGAAAGCACATCCCGATGGAGGATTCGCTGCATCGGGAATTTCCCCTCCTAAAATATCGCTGCGAATCTGTCGCTCTTCGATATCGGGAATAGCATGCATTAATGCTTCGGTGTATGGGTGTAAAGGCTTTTTGAATAACACGTCTGTTGAAGCCACTTCGACTATTTTGCCTAAGTACATGACACCAACGCGATCGCACAAATACTTAACAACGCTTAAATCATGAGAAATGAACAAGTATGAAAGATTAAATTTGTTCTTAAGCTCTCCTAAAATCTCTAGGATTTGAGCTTGAACCGAAACATCTAAAGCACTTACCGCCTCATCAGCAACGATAAAGCGAGGGCGAGTGATCAGTGCTCTGGCTATGCCAATTCGCTGGCGCTGTCCACCTGAGAAAGCATGTGGGTAACGCATGAGATGAGAGGCTCGCAACCCAACCTGCTGAATCATATCTTTCGCTTGTTCATAGAGGTAGTCTTTGTCTTTTACACCTGCAAGACGTAAAGGCTCTTCCAATATCTCTTGCACCGTCATACGAGGAGACAACGAAGAGTATGGGTCTTGGAAAATCATCTGAACTTCTTGACGAATAGGGCGAAGTTCTTTTTGAGTCATTGGTACAAGGTCAACCTGCTCTCCGGTTTTACTATGATAAATAACTTTACCGCCAGTGGGCTCCATAGCTTTTAAGATTGCTCGTCCAACGGTTGTTTTTCCACAACCAGACTCGCCCACTAATCCAAATGTTTCATTCGGATAAATTTCGAAATTAATATCATCAACCGCTTTAATTACACCTTTGCGTCGACTAAATGCACCACCTTTCATACTGAAATGCATTTTTAATCCGTCCACTTTAACTAATGGAGTTGCTTCAGAATTCATGATTTACGCCTCGAAACATCTGACCTTATGGCCATTTTCTTGTGAAACAACAGGAGGAACTTCTTTACGGCATTGCTCGGTCGCTTTATCACAGCGCATCCAGAATGGGCAGCCCGTAATTTTACTGTATGGATCGGGCACACTGCCTCGTATTGGCTTCAATGCATCTTCGGTATGAAGTGTCGGAATTGATTCAATGAGAGCCTTGGTATAAGGATGCTTAGGCGCTTTTAGGATCTGGTCTGTGGTTCCATACTCAACAATGTAACCAAGATAAAACACGGCAATTTCTTCCACCATGTTTGCGACGACCGCAAGATCATGAGTGATCAAGACAAGCGCCATATTCTGTTCACGCTGTACATCTTTTATCAGGCTTAAAATTTGCGCTTGAACCGTAACGTCTAGCGCAGTTGTCGGTTCATCAGCAAACAGTAATCGAGGATGGCAACTGATCGCCATCGCGATCATGACACGCTGACGCATACCGCCAGAGAGCTGGAAAGTATAGTCGTCGTAGACTTCATTTGCTCTGGGCACTCGCGCCCTTTCAAGCATATGAATGGCATGTGCTTTTGCCTGATCTTTCGTCATATCAGTATGTTGCATGATTAACTCACGCATTTGACTACCAATGGTATGTATTGGGCTTAAGCTACTCATCGGCTCTTGGAAAATCATTGAGATTTCCTTGCCTCGAATGCTGTTGATCTCTTTGCCATTTTTCTTAGTCTTAAGCACATTAACAGGCGTGCCATTTCGGTGATAAGTTACCTCTCCTTTGGTCACTCTAAATGACGGTTCAGGTAATAAACGAATTGCCATACGAGAGGTCACGCTTTTACCACAGCCTGACTCACCAACAATGCCGAGACTCATGCCTTCGTAAATGGTTAGGTCAATATCGTTCAGAGTATTAGTAACGCCCTCAATAGTATGAAACTGAGCTGCTACGTTCTTATATTCGAGTAATTTGTTTCGCATAATTTAGGCTCTATTCATATATGGGTCAGCAGCATCACGCAAGCCATCACCCAGGAAGTTAAAAAACAGTACAGTGACAATGACGAAGATCGATGGGTAAAGTATCCAAGGGTAGTTAGCGATAACTTCAATACTTTGCGCTTCTTGCAGTAAAACACCCCAACTAACAACTGGTGGACGTAGGCCTATCCCTAAAAAGCTAAGTGATGTTTCCGCAATTATCATCGCTGGAATACTTAACGTAGCTTGAGCGATAACAAAGCTTGTCGCTCCCGGTAACAAGTGCTTGCGGATGATGTAGAAATTTCCAGCGCCGGATAATAACGCGGCTTCGGTATATTTCTCTTCCTTTAAGCGCATCACGATTCCACGGACTACCCGTGCAATACCTGTCCAACCAATTACCGATAAAATTAAGGTAATCATGAAGTACACGAATATGGGCGACCATTGTGGGGGGAGCGACGCAGCCAATGCCATCCAAAGAGGAATTGAGGGAAACGACATCAATACTTCAATCAAACGCTGAATGAAGGTGTCGATTTTTCCGCCATAAAATCCCGATATACCACCAAGAACAACGCCAAAAACAAGACTCAGCAGTACGCCAATCAAACCAATTGAGAGTGAAATTCGCGCTCCGTGCACAATCTTACTGAATATATCTCGGCCAAGCTTATCCGAGCCCATCAGAAATAGTGCCGCACCATCATCAACCCCGAGTAAATGAATGTCGGTTTTAAATAGCCCAAACACTGAATATTCATAACCTCGGTGAAATATACGAATGGGGTATTCCTCACTACCTTGAGTATATTCAAACTCTAACGTTTCCATATTTAATTCACGTTCTAAGTTGTGAATAAATGGTCGAGTAAAGCTACCTTCACTATTTATAAAATGAATTTCACTCGGTGGTGCATATTTATATTTTGCTGCGTATTTATTGATATCCGCGACGGCAATAACATCTGCAAATATGGCAACGCTATAAAACACGATAATCATAATTGCACTAAATAACGCCATCTTGTGTTGCTTAAAACGCAACCACATTAGCTTGGTTTTAGAGGCATAAGCTATGTCACTTGCGTGGTCATCGACTTGTGCGGCTAAGCTATTATCTAGTTCGATATCCGAGCTAGGATCTAAATGAGATTGGGACGTCATGGTAACTCCTAAGCGAGACGAATACGTGGATCTAATAATGCAATGAGAATGTCAGAGATCAGCGTACCGATAATCGTGAGTACCGCTAACATCATTAAGAATGTCCCCGCCAGATACATATCTTGGCTGCGTAACGCTTCTAGTAGATATGGACCTGTTGTCGGTAAACTAAGAACAATTGCAACGATGGCACTGCCTGAGACTAGTTCTGGTAGCATCCACCCAATGGTTGACGCAAGTGGGTTAACCGCATGACGGACAGGATATTTTAGAACGACTTTGTAGGCTGGAAGTCCTTTTGAACGAGCGGTATCAACGTATGGCTTATGTAGCTCATCCATCATTGTGGCGCGCATGATTCGAATTTTACTTGCGGTTCCGGCCGTTCCGACCACTATTACTGGAATCCAGATATGTTTCATCGCATCAAAAAACTTATCCATACTCCATGGTGCATTGAGATATTCAGGAGAAAATAGCCCGGAGAAAGGTGAACCAAACCAACTAAGAGACAAATACATAAGCAATAATGCGAGCAAGAAGTTAGGAATTGCCAAACCTAAAAAGCCAAAGAAGCTCACCACATAATCAAACATTGTGTAAGGTTTTAATGAGGTCAAGATACCCGTTACAAATGCCGTGAGTAGTGTGAAGATCAGCGTGATAAATGTGATTAAAAATGTTAACCCCAACTTACCCCAAATAAGATCTTGTACAGGCTTCTGATGTTGAAATGAATAGCCAAAATCACCATGTGGAAACCCACTTATCCACTTAAAATAATTAACAAACATGCTATCACTAATCCCGAGTTCTGCCTGAATACTCGCCCTTAGCGCATCAACATCGTTAATGGACCCATCGATAACCAATCGCTCAGATATGTAAGCATCAACAAAATCTCCTGGTGGGATTTGAATAATAACAAACGATACTATCGATATAATTATGAGAGTAGGAATGGATATTAAAAATCGTCTAAGAATATAGGAAAACATAAATCCTCTTTAATTAACTCAACGTTATTACTTCTTATTCATTTAAATTAACTTACTAAATAAAAATATATTTCAGTAAGAATGATATTTATTAAAGTTGATTAAACCCCTTCCCAATCAATAAGATTAGAAATAAATAAAAATGGTTAGATTAATGAATTCAGAAATGAACATAGATATATTCAATTATGAGTTCTTTTAATGTCTACAATAGATATTGCACCAAGAGAATTTGTATGACATTAGTAATTTGTCAAAAAATTCACCCTCATTTGTGCTAGATTTTTGTACATTTCTACAACTCGATGTTCTTCATATCACGAATTGTTAGTGATTTGTTAACATGATCACTAATTCAGCGCGCTGTCGTAGTCTAGAGGGTTACATCAAACGTGATTGTCTTTAGAGAAGTTGTTTAAAGAAAGGAAGTCAATTTAACCTATTGATAAATTGACTATAAATACAAAGTTAAAAGAAGTTAATCGCTTAAAATTAGAAACGGGGCGCAAGTTTCTCCCCGTGCTAATGAGTTCAATAGTTGACTTAAGCGATTCTGAAATTTGATACCATAGTGTTTAATTCACGCCCTGAGTTAGCAAATTGTTCAGTTTGATCGGCACTTTGTTCCAACAGTTGATTAATATTATTTAGATTTTCTGTCAGTGCGAGTACATTGGCACCTTGTTCTTCACTTGCCGCCTCGATGAGCTCAGTCAATTTCGTCACATTATTCACATCATTGGTAATGCTTTTTAAAATATCTTCAACAATCGTCGCCTGCTCAACCCCTTTCGCAGCTTGTATTTTATCTCCCTGCACTCCTTGAATCACACGCGCCGTTTGAGTTTGTAACTTCTCAGTCATTTTTTGAATTTCGTCTGTTGACTGTTGAGTTCTTTGTGCCAAGGTTCTTACCTCGTCGGCTACAACGGCAAATCCGCGGCCCTGATCACCTGCCCTTGCTGCTTCGATTGCTGCATTTAACGCAAGTAAATTGGTTTGATCAGCGATCGAACGGATGATTTCTAATATATCCCCAATAGCATCAACATCACCACCCAGTTCACCCAATGCGCCACTTGCAAGCTCGATAGAGTTTGCTAATTGCTTGGTTGCTGAGAGATTTTGTTCAACGGCTGAGTAACCAGAAAGCGAATTGACTCGAACCTCTTCAATAACAGACACAGTTTGTGAGGTATTGCCAGTGATTTCTTCAACTGACGAACTCATTTGATGCAGGGCTTCAGATACCTGATTTGCTTGATCTTTTTGCTGTCCGACTCTAACGCTGCCCTGTTGCGAGATATCACACAAAGTCTGTACATAACTTGTTACTTGGTTACTGCAATTTTCCACATTAGAACGATACGTTTCACTGTTTTCAATTAATCGATTAATACCTTGGCTTAATTGAGACAATTCATGGCGTCCTTCAGCGTTTAATCGTAATGAAATAACACCACTTTCATGTCCGAGTGTAATTAGTGTTGTATTAATTTCTTTAATAGGGATAACGATACTCTGGATAATAGGCCAAGCTAGCAATGCTATCAGGGCTATGATGGCCAAGGTTAATGGCTGCGTTACTGCGGCTTCAATCCCAACCAGATCTGCAAATAAAATCACTAATATGGGAATAAAAACCAACATCCATAACCGTAAGACAATACTCAAGTTTTTACGCATTTCTGTTCTTCTCGTATACTGATTGACGAATATTCATTAGTCCGCCGTTGATTTTTAGACGAGCGAATTACGAACACTATTTACCTACCTGTATTTAAAAATAGTATTCTCGCCAATATCACGCACATTTAATATGGTTATTATATGCGTTACATCACGAGTTTATTTAATTTGGATGCATCATATTGGCTCAAGCTGAGTTATTTAAGTGCAGCATTCGCGTTCTAACTTCACTCATCCGAGCATTATGCACAACCATCGCAACCTGAAGTGTACCAATATCCCATTTTCATCCCATGGAAACATGGCATAAAGATTGTTAGTTCCTGACTACTACCACTACAAAGGAATGACATCATGCAAGGAAACAATGATTACCCTCTCAGCGAGGTGCCAGATAGCAGTAGAAAAGGCATGTTCTCAATGATGGCTGTGCTACTCGGGTTTACTTTTTTCACCTCCACAATGTGGGCTGGTGGTCGCCTCGGCAGCGCATTTTCAATGAGTGAGCTCTTAACCATAATTATTATTGGTAACCTCATACTTGGCGCGTACGCTGCAGCACTCAGCTATATTGCTTACAAGACAGGACTCAATACTGTATTACTGAGTCGATATTGTTTTGGGGAGATCGGGAGCAAACTGTCGGACTTTGTTCTCGGCTTCACCCAAATCGGTTGGTATGCATGGGGTGTCGCCACCATCGCAATTGTACTTACCACACTTCTAGGGCTGAGCGAAAGTTGGCAAATGCCATTGATGATTATCTTCGGTTTTGGCTTTTGCGTTTCCGCTTCGATTGGCTATCGCGCACTGGAATTGTTATCCAAAGTTTCTGTTCCAGTAATGCTTATATTTATCGCATTAAGCATTTACCAAGGTGTGATCGATATTGGCGGAATGGTAGAGCTTTTTGGAATTACGCCAAGTGATAATATGGCGTTTAGCGCTGCGATTACCGTTGTTATAGGAACCTTTATTAGCGGTGGCACGCAAGCGACCAACTGGAGTCGGTTCTCCAAAACTGGCAAGATCGCGGTTATATCAACGCTCGCCGCATTCTTTATCGGCAATGGATTAATGGTGTTCATTGGAGCATTTGGAGCAATGATATACCAACAATCAGATATTGTAGACGTGCTTGTCGCACAAGGCTTTTTGATTACTGCCGTCTTAATGCTCTTTGCCAATATCTGGACCACGCAAGACAATACAATTTATAACTTCGCTGCTGCTGGATGCAACTTATTTAGGACAGAACGACGCGTTTTAATTACGATTGTGGGCGCCGCCATTGGCACAATATTGGCGATATTTGGTATGTATAATTATCTGATTCCGTTCTTAATTCTACTGGGCACTTTTATTCCCCCAATTGGCGCGATTATTATGACCAACTTTTGGGTAGTCCATAAAGCAAGCCCTCCAACACTGTCGCAAACTACATTACCTCGTTTTGATTATGCAGGTTTGCTTGCATACGCACTCGGTTCCGGCGCGGCTTATTTTTCTGCGTGGATGCCTCCTATTATTGGAATGATTGTGGCAAGTATAAGCTATATTGTACTCACTCAAATTTTTGCACGTTCTACTCAACCCGTCAGCGCTAGCTAATTCATGCTAACTGTACGAGATATCCCTCAAATTGAGGGATTAAATTCAATGGTCATTCAGACAAAATCCGAGAATGTTAATAGGGCCATCCGCTGGCCCTATATCGCTGAAGACCATAATTTAAGCCCTTGGTTAAAGGGAGGTGAAGTCATTTTTGTCACTGGGATTAATCGACAATGGACAGACCATCAATTTAGCCAATTAGTAGACACTGCGTTACGCTGCCACGCACCGGCCATTGTTGTACTTACTGGTTCAATTCACATACCAATACTCAATAAAACATGGTGTCACATCTGCGAGCAAGCGGGAATTGCTCTAATTGAACAACCCTACTCTTTGCCCATGGTAACCGTAACGGAGCGACTGTCTAACGCGATCATTCAAGATACATTCTCTCAGCGTTCTAAACAGTGGTTTATCCAACAACTGATACACAGCTCTACACACGTCCCTCCGATTGCATTAACTCAAGCACGCACGCTCGGCTTAGATTGTGATGTTGAGTTAACGGTGGCTGTTTTGCGCACGGAGTTACCAAATGACACAGTCAACGAAAGCAGTGTTTTCGTTATGCAGGAATTTTTACTCCGTTACCAAAGCCCATTCCCTATCACAGAGATCCATAACGGTTGGGTTTTGATTGTGCCAACTCAATCCTTTGACCAGCCCAGTTATAGTGAAAAAGGCTTAGAAATTTGGCATGCTCTAAAGCACGATTTATCGCAACATCAACTCATTGTCTCTATAGGATTAAATGATGGAGGTACACTCGTCGATATCAATCGAGTGACTTATCAGGCTCGACAGTGTGCAGATGTAGCAAACAATTCAAATCAAAATGGCGTCTACCACCATCGCTCTTTTGGTTTACAGCAACTTTTTGCCGCGGTGGATGATGTTCAACTCAAACATGACTTTTGCGCTCGTTATCTAGGTTCTCTTTATAGAAATCAAGATATCGACAGTGTTACTCTAAAAACAACATTGCGATGTTACTTCGAACAACTCGGAGCTCTACGTCAGACAGCTTCAGTACTCAATGTTCATAGAAACACGGTAACATCTCGTCTGCATCGTTTTGAAGCTATAACAGGGCTTTCTATGACTGATGCAACTCATCGCCTCGGCATTCAAAATGCGCTGTTAATAGAACGGGCGATGTTTCCAACTCCAATAGATTCCTAAGGATAATAATGAAAATAATTAACGCTCGCTTACGTCATTCCGATGGACTCCATACAATAGAATGCGAACAAGGACGCTTCACTAACATCATACCGCAATCTGCAACCATCAATGACGAATGTGATATCGATGCTAAGCAACAATTAATGTGTCCGCCATTTGTCGAACCTCATATTCATCTCGATGCGGTACTCACCGCTGGGGAACCGCGTTGGAACAAAAGTGGAACTCTATTTGAGGGGATTGAGTGTTGGGCAGAGCGCAAACAGATGTTGGACGAAGCGGATGTACAGTCACGTGTTCTTAAAGCAGCAGAACTACTCATATCAAATGGTGTTCAGCACGTTAGAACTCATGTCGATGTCACTGATCCGAGTCTCACCGCATTAAAAGCGATTGTTCCTCTCAAAGATAAACTTGCGCCGTTTCTCGATCTTCAAATCGTCGCATTTCCTCAAGAAGGCATTTTGTCCTTTCCCAATGGTAAAGAGTTAATGGAACAAGCTCTGGAAATTGGTGCTGATGTCGTTGGAGGCATTCCTCATTTTGAATTCACCAGAGAGTATGGTGTCGACTCGATGCGCTGGGTGGTTGATTTAGCTAAGAAACACAACAAGCTCGTTGATGTCCATTGCGACGAAATTGACGACGGTAACTCTCGTTTCCTTGAGGTATTAGCCACAGCCGCATTAGAAACAGGCATGACATCAAAAGTCACCGCGAGTCATACGGTTGCCATGCATTCCTACAACAATGCTTATTGCTCCAAATTATTCCGTTTATTGAAGATGTCGGGCATTAACTTTGTGTCTTGCCCGACCGAGAATATTCACCTTCAAGGAAGGTTCGATACCTTTCCTAAGCGCCGTGGGATCACAAGAGTCAAAGAGTTACGCAATGCAGGTATTAACGTTGCACTTGCGCAAGATTCAATTCAAGACCCTTGGTATAGTTTGGGGAATGGAAAACTGTTGCGACAAGTTGACTTTGCTCTACACGCTTGTCATATGATGGGCTACGATGATTTTAAAACAGGCCTCGACTTTATTACCGACAATGGCGCAAAGGTGATGAACATCGACCAAAGCTACGGTATTGAAGTTGGAAAGCCCGCTAACTTTATCATCTTACAAGGCGCTAACGACGTCGAAGTGATACGAGAGCAGTCTGAAGTATTATGGTCAGTGAGAAACGGTGACGTAATCCTAAAACGAGAACCGGCTATAGTGACTCAATGCCCAAGTTTTGAGGCATCTTAACGTTCATTAAAGGGGCTTAAGTAAACTAAGGTTCTTTAACACTTAACGACTTAAGCCTTCATCTTGCTGTGCTTGAATAGCATCAATGATGTTATCAACGTACCCATCGCATGAATGGATTTCGTTCTCGTTAGACGGCATAACAATAGGTTCACCGACGTGATAGAGATTGATGATAGAGTCAAACTTTGGAACAACATCTAAGTCATTTACCACACGATTGATCGCGATCTTATCGGAAAAATAGTCGGAAAACTCTTTAGTTCCAATTGGTGGTGCACCAAACGAATATACCTTCATAATATCAGGATTCACGCCTAACTCATGTAAATAACAGCTTGCAAGTGTCGCTAACGCCCCACCCAAACTGTGACCAACAAAAACAATGTTTGTCGTTTCATTTAAGGTTTTTACATCTTTTAAAAGTTGGCTTAACATTAAGTTGTTTGAACGCGCTTTTTTACTTTTTAAAGAACGAAAAAACAGTTTAAAAGCACCGTAAAACCCTTGATGCACCCGTCCTCGACTTAAGAAATCGACCCCTTGAAAAGTCGCATTTGTCATCCAGTCTTGTGGTTTATTTGAACCTTGGAACACCACAACGATTAAACGCTTATTGGTTTGTTTATCGATCTTACTTAAATACAAAAACTGAAGGTCGACGACACTTTTCTTACCTTTAAAATAAACATAGAGTTGATGCAAAAATCCCCGACTCAACATCCCTTTATGACTGGCTGTTGAATGGTAGTAATACGTATCAAAATCGTAATGACGTGCGAGCGTTGTTTTCACCATTTCTTCTTGTGAATACATTAAACACGCAAGCTTGGCGAGAGGAAGTGCGCCTAAAAAATTAAACTTATTATCAAAAGAGACCGCCATCTTAGTGGGCAATCCGTTACGCTCTAACTTAACTTTCCACGCTAATTGGATCGAATTTTTTAGAATAATTTTAAAAGTAGGAAATGGAGGAATGATATTATAAGCGACCGGAACCACGAGTTTATCATCTTCTAGCTCGATGGTATCTTTGTTAACCCAGTTACCTTGCTGGTCGAGGATTTCAATTTCACTACCCGCTATTTCAGAAGGAAAAAGATCCCCAAGCGCACACGGTTCACAATTGGGGAACGAAATAATATGAATGCCTTCATCTAGTTTGTTCGTATAGATTTCACTTTCCCCTTTACGCCGAATTTCACGGTTATAGTCGTTTAAAAATCAGTGATGTATTGATACCACCAAACGCAAAGTTATTGGTCATAACATATTCACAAGACATACTTCGGCCCTCAGACTTAATGTAGTCTAAGTCGCCACAACGACTATCCACCGAATTAAGGTTTAACGTTGGCGCAAACCAATCTTGATTCATCATGTTGATGGTCAACCATGCTTCGACAGCACCACATGCACCTAATGTATGACCAAAATAGCTTTTCAAACTTGAAATTGGCATACGGCTACCGAAGACATTAAATGTCGCGTTAGTTTCTGCAATATCCCCTAATTCCGTTGCCGTTCCATGACCATTCACATAACCAATTTGTTCAGGTTTTAGGTTTGCGTCCTTAAGCGCCATTTCCATACAACGTTGCATGGTCTCCGCTCTTGGTTGGGTAACATGGGCCGCATCACAGTTTGTCGCAAACCCAACGAGTTCCGCAATAGGCTTCGCTCCACGCGCCATGGCATGTTCATAATCTTCTAAAATAAGGGAGCCAGCACCTTCACCAATAACTAAGCCATCGCGATCTTGGTCGTAAGGCCTAGGACTTAGGTGAGGCTGATCATTGTATTGGCTAGTAGCAAATAACGTATCAAATACCGCGGCTTCGGTTGGACATAGCTCCTCTGCTCCACCAGCAACCATTGCTTTTTGAATTCCAAACTTGATTGCTTCGTAGGAATAGCCAATGGCTTGAGAGCCCGATGTACATGCCGATGAGGTTGGAATAACCCGGCCACGCAGCCCAAAAAAGAGCCCAGTGTTAACAACAGTAGTATGCGACATCATTGCCACATAAGTGTTTGCATTTATGTTACGAGTGCTGTGATCTAAGAGCATTGTCGCAAACGCAGATACCGGTCCGGTACTACCAGTCGATGAGCCAAATGCTATCCCTGTTGATCCATCAGTTAAAACATCTTCACCAATCAACCCCGCCTGCTCAAGCGCATATTCGGTAGCTCTTGTTGATAACAAAGAAACTCGCCCCATGGAGCGAATACGTTTACGTGTATAATGCTTTGGCAGTTCAAAATTTTGTATTGGGGCAGCAAGACGAGTTTGCAGCCCATCGTACTTATCCCATTCATCCATCGTGACGACAGCATTTTTATACTGACGTAAACCATTCCATACCGTTGAAAGGTCTTCGCCTAGTGCTGTAACACCCGCCATTCCGGTGACGACAACTCTATTCGTCATTAATACAAACCTCCATTGATACCAATTACCTGACGGTTAATATAACTCGCATTCTCAGACATCAAAAATGCGGCTAACTCTGCAACCTCTTCTGGTTTACCCATTCGCTGAACTGGGATCTGAGGCATGACTCTATCGACAACATGCTGCTCTACCATTCCTGTGTCGATTAAACCTGGTGAAATACAGTTAACCGTAATTTGCCTACGTTTGTTACTCAATTCTAATGCTAGTGCTTTGGTTGCCCCAATAATTCCAGCCTTGGCGGCAGAATAATTGACTTGCCCACGATTTCCGATTTGACCGCTTAATGATGACAACGTAATGATTCTACCCTGCTTTAGTCCAATCATAGGCATAATCAGTGGGTGTATGACGTTATAAAAGCTGTCTAAATTTGTATGGACAACACCACGCCACTCATCACTTGTCATAGATGGAAATGCATTGTCGTTAGACATACCCGCGTTATTGACCACGCCATAATAGCCGCCATATTGTTCAATTTGGTCTTCGATAATCGCTTTACACTCTGCTTGATCAGCGATGTCAAATTGTACAATACGACATTGACCACCTTTGGCTTGAATTAGCTCCGCGGTCTCTTGAGCGCCTTGCTGATCGCGACCATAGTGAATGGTAACAATGAAATCATCTTCTGCTAATCTCATCGCAATAGCTCGACCGATACCTTTACTTGCACCAGTAACCAACACATTTTTCATATTCTCTAACAGCCTATTACTCATTATTATTCATTGCGCTTAACATGCTATCGGAAGCGATAACGGTATTGACCTGACCAGATGCAATCGTTTCTTCGGCTTCATCACAAATAACACATTGGTACACCGCCATGTTTTCATCTCGTATTAATTCAGTCGCACAAATCCGATATCGTTTGCCTTTAGTAAAACACCCAGAATTATGCTGATAACGCCTCGCCCCTAACAAAAAGCCTATTGGTGGTTTTTCACCGTCTGCAGACGCTTCGATTCCGCCTAATGCCGCCACCGACTGAGCCATGTATTCTATTCCAACTTGGCCAGGGACGCCGTTGAGTTCATCATCAAAAAGAAAACTGCTTTCATTAATGATGACCTCACATGTTATCGATGTATTTGTGTGTTCAACGACCCGATCCAATAGAACCATCGGGGCACTATGAGGAAGAAGTTGTTCGATCGCAGGGTATAATTTTGAATTCATGATACTACAGTGTTTTCTTTATAATAAGTGAGACGTTATTGCCACCAAACGCAAAGGAATTTGATAATACCACTTTTGGCTCAACGATGAGTTCTTCTTCAACAAGTTGAATTTGTGGAATATTTGTATCCAGCTTTCGTTGCGAGGGCCATTGTTTGGGTAACGGTTCGTTGGGATGTCTAAGAATTAAACAACCAATCGCGATCTCCACCGCACCAGCGGCGCCTAAACAGTGTCCTGTTAATGCTTTAGTAGAACTAACGGGGATAGACGTTGAAAATAGATCTGAGATTGCTTTACTTTCCATCGCATCATTTTGTTGAGTTGAAGTGCCATGGGCATTGATATAGTCCACCTGCTCTGTCGAACATTGCGCATTAGCTAGTGCTTGTTGCATTGAATCGTACGCACCAGATCCACAAGGTAGTGGGCTCGAAAGGTGATGAGCGTCAGACGATTCTCCATAACCAGCAAGTTCAATGTCACTCTTATCAGCGGTTAAAATAAATAATGCGCCGCCCTCACCAACATTGATCCCTTTTCGATCTGGGTCAAATGGCCTGCAAGGCTCGCTAGAAACTTGTTCAATAGAATCAAAGCCATTTACGGTAAGATGGCACAAAGTATCAACACCACCACAGATAACAGCGTCGCATATTCCACTTTGAATCAATTTCGCAGCACTAATGAACGCTCTCGAAGATGAAGTGCATGCGGTAGATACCGAATAAATCGGGCCCGTTGCTCCTGCTAATGAGGCGACAACTTGAGAAATATCGCCCATCTCTTGATGCTGATAAGTATAATCTTGTGGAAACTCCCCAGTTCTAACTTTTTCTGCAATCTGTTGTTCTGTTTTCTCGATACCTGATGTACTCGAACCGATGACCACGCCAATTCGATGTGACGCATAACGCTGGCGAAGTTTTGTCAAACTCGGTTCGAGTTCACTGCATAAAAAACTCGCTAACTGGTTATTGCGATTGTTAACAATTGATGCCTCATTAACATCATCGAGTTCGTGAGTAATCGTCGCAACATAGGCTTCTCTTCCTGAATACAACACTTCTTTCCAAGGCTTTAGACCTGGGGCGAGACCAGCACGCATGTTATGTAAAATAGTCTTGCTTTCGTAGCCGATGGCACAACTCACAGCCATATCTTCAATATAGACATGTTTACTCATACCTAGATTCCCACTGCAGTGTTGTCAATTGGTAGCCAATATTTGCACCATGATGGTAGACATCAATGATTCCATTTTGATTACGGTGGTCTTTATATTCTATCGTCATGGTTTGGTTTTGGTCGCCGTCTACAAATTGGCGTACGTCTTCGTTAAGAATCAATGTCCACCCTTTAGAGGAAAGTAATGGGTCAAGAGACGACGAAGGCCATAAGGCGAGCATAATATCTTGCATGATTCGTTGCGCATCGATTCCTTTCGCTTCAATCGGCAGCTTAGAGTCAAGGTCTAACACTTCACCATTCCAAGAAAGCGTAAAAGCTGGCAGCGAAAATCCGGTCAATGCTACCAATGTAACACCGCTAGGATTCACTTCTAGAATCATTCGCAAGCGATGTTGTTGACCGTCATATTCGACGTCCATTAGTTGCTGAGTTATTAGCTCTCCATGATATGACTCAGGACTCAGCAGTACTAGCTTGTCTTCAGTTGTGGTATCCGATGACAGTGTCTGATTAAAGGTCGATTGAGATGAAGAACATCCGGCAAGACCTAACAAAAGACCAACCAATATACTGCTAACTATTCTATTCTTCATTGGAACTCCTAGTGACAAGAACCGTGGGTGCAACCAGCCAGCAAGATAGAATTCCAATCCCAATCGTCATACCAAAACTGGAGATCGCATAGTTGCTCGACAACGCCATTAAACCAAAAGAGAGTAACGAGCTAACCCCCGCAATAAATACCGCCAAAATAGTATGTTCTGCTTCGCCATGACAAAGCAAAAATACACAGTAATCGATCCCAATACCAAAAATCAAAAAAAGGCCGAGTACATTAAAAAGCGTAATTGGTAACCCTAACGCAGCCGGCAACGTCGCGGCGAGTACGACGGCTAATATGGGAGGAAGGATAAGCCTTAATAGGTTTTTACGCCCAAAATATCCAAAAATAAAAATGATCACCAAACCAATGGCAACGCCCAACAATTTGGTTACGTGCTCACGATATTCACCCAATAGATTCCCGATATCATCAACATAATTAAGGTAGAACTGATTCTCGCTCAATACATCAGAATCAATATTCGCTTTGAGCCCGTCGAGCATAGTTAATGAAAAGAATCCACCTTCTGGTAATTCACCGTTCAACCGAGGCATACCTGCTTGGTCATTAAGCTTATCGAGCGGAACAAACGGCATCAATTGTGGAACTTGATTCATTCCCGCTCGCGTAGCTAAGTAAGCTCCTTGTTGATCAAGCAGCGCCTTATAAAGGTTCCAATTTTCAGTTTGACGTTTTATTGAAGGAACCCATTGTGTTGATGACGTGTACCCAGTCAGTGTTCCTTGATCGATAAGAATATTCAAATTCGCAGTTAAACGTTCTTCATCTTGTGCGATTTGTTGCAAGTCGTCACCAATCGTTATGATCCAATCTGAACCGCTTTTCGAACCAAACAATTGTTTGATATAGGCTTCCTCTTGAACAAGCTGTTGCTCTGGAGACTGCAAAATTCGAACATCATCATTCGAATAACCACGGAACATGGCAACCACGGCAATCACGGCACATAACGCGACAACAGCCCCGATATATTTCGGTTTAAAATACTGTGTAACGAAACGCGTTAATTGATGAGCAACGATAATTGCACGGTTAGAGTGTTTAACTTGGCCAAACGCCGGATAAAATAGCAAAACAGTGGCAAGAGCCCCCATCAAACCAAATGCGGAAAATACAGCCAATTGATTCAATATCGGAAGATTGGCAAAAAACAAACAGCCATATGCAATTATCGAACTCACCATTCCGACAATTAAAGCAGGCCTAAGTTTTCTTCCTACCTCGGCGCTATGGGTATGATCGGAACAACATACCTGATAGCTAAGATAGTGAAACGCGTAATCGAACGCCAGACCAATCAAACTACTTCCCATCACCAAGGCGAAGGCATGAACTTGACCAAAGCAGGCTAATGTCGCCGCAAGTCCCAATAAAACACCACTGCCCAGAGACAAGATAGTCATACCCAACGGTTTAAACTGAGCAAATAACCACAACACTACGGCGATGATCAACAACAATGCACCGCCGCCTATTATTGAAATTTCAGCTTGAGCCGATGTCATGGCACTAACCGAATAAAACCCTGCTCCCGTTCGGTAGATGTTGAATTCTTGGTTCTCAATAACACCTTCAGAACCCTCTAAGCTAATCTCAGTACTAAAAGTTTGGTGTTTAGCTGTTTTAAGTTCCAAGATAAATTGATTCAACTGAGATATGTCTTCTATCGCCTCGCTACTGTAAGCACTCTCCACCAAGGAAAGTTGAAGCATTATTTGTGTTTTATTATTCAGATGCGCAATCAACATCCCATCTTGATATTCAAATGAGGATTCACCGACCAGTTCTAAAAGATAGCGTTCAAAGGTCTGCCACGGGTCACTAAGAAAACTCTGGCCATTAATCGCTGCGGGTGAATAAAGGCGCCGTAATGCATTTTGGCTAAGTTGATCAGACTGACCTTGAGCAATTATCGCCCTATCTTGCTCTGTGATAAGTTGCTGGCGGTGTGAGAACAGTTCAGAGAGGTAACTTACGCGTTGAGTGCTATCGATAAACTCAATCGTGGGAAATGTTTCAATTTTTGTGATTAGCGCTTGGGAGGTTTGCCGAGCTTCACTATCGCTGTTCGCTTCAACAACCACTATCAAATCACGTTCAAACACTTTAGTAGCATGGTTAAGTGCGATATCCAAAGCGGGTGTTTTGGTCTCACTGGGAAACATATCAAACACGCTGGTTTGAACTGTATTACTACCTTGCAGCTTAATAGCACAAAATAGAAGCGCAACGATAAGAATAATGAACCAACTTCTACGCGCTACAACGTCACGCATTACTCTATGCTCCGCAACCATTTTGCTATATCAGAGACTTCCGATGAAGAGGTCAATTCAATATTGGTTGAGTCACCTGAAACCTCTAGTAATCTAACACTATTTAGCTCGCTGTCTTTACCTGATAGCGTGATTAATTCAAAAATACTGTCCAGTGGAGTACGCTTTGGTTTTAGGGTAAGTGACCATTCAGCATCGTCAGTTGTAAGTATGTCGCTATCATTAACCGCAACATCGAATTGATTCTGCAGATTTGTCACATTCCCCGTCATTAGGCCCGAGAAAATATCCGTCATCAAGCTAACAACATTTGTTGGGACATTTTGAAGCTTGAGCCCATCACCAGATTTGGTATACAGCTGCTGATTTTTGACCACTAAGAGATCATCAAAAGGTTGATTTTGCTGCCACACAATTCCGTTATTTGTTTCTAATTCGCCTGCTTCGATAAAGTACTCACCAGAGGAGAGTAATTTCTGACTTAGACCAGAGATGTTCTTTTCTTGCAAAAACGTGCCCATTTGTTGAGGCTGACTGCTTACCATCGAAATGATACTCGTTAGCTCGGGGGGCATCTCCTCATCTTTGTCTGCTAAGGATTCAAATGACGAAAAAGCAAATAGAGAGACCAATAAGTACGGTATCAATCGAGACATGCAGCGACCTTATCTAATAAACACTGAGGTGATGCATAGAGCATTTCATTGGTGGTCATATTGACTGCGCATTGAATGGTATGGGCTTTTACACAGGTTTTTTGAGTCGTGTGATTAAACACAACAAAATTAATTTTTAACCTATTTTCCCATTCCGATAACGTGGCAGTAACTTCGAGCTTGTCGGCGTGGCGCGCGGGAGAAGTAAACTTCATCCTCGTGTCGACAACGGGATACGATAAGCCGTTACTCTCCATATATTCGTAGGTGAACTGGAGTTTCTCCAATAATGCTCGACGAGCTTCTTCCAAATAATGGTAATAGTTACCGTGCCACACCACCTGCATTGGGTCGCAATCTTGAAAGGCCACCGTCACATACGCATTTGCACTAATCATTTAAATACCCAGTAAATTCTCGTTTAGCGATGACCGAGAGACACTCGCGAAGTTCCGCCTCCAAAGGACGATCGCCTTCGAGCAGTGGCGATATTTCTCGTACTTCTTTCATTGTTGTCGTAACTGCGCTGCTGAGTTCTGTATCGCTGAGTTGCTGTGCCTTCACTCTTAATTCAACCCCTTGAACCGAAGCAAACAAACACGCTGAGACCACTTGCTCGGTTAATTCTAACACTCGACGGCAATCTCGCGATGCGATGGTTCCCATGCTCACTTTGTCTTGATTGTGGCTCTCGGTCGAACGAGAGAAAACCGACGCTGGCATCGTATTTTTCAGAGCTTCAGCCGTCCACGCAGATACACCGATCTGTACCGCTTTAAAACCATGGCTTATCGGTAAAATATCATCTGCAGCACCGGTTAAGTTATAAGGTAATCCATTGTTAAATTTATAGTCGCACAGTTGTGCCAATTGTCTATCCAAGAGATCAGCGACATTGGCAATCGCCGTTTTTAAACTGTCCATTGCCATAGCAATATGACCACCATAAAAATGGCCACCATGGAGTACGGTTTCATTCTCGCCGTCGATGATTGGATTGTCATTAGCCGAGTTTAATTCGGTTTCGATTAACTGCCGAGTCCACGTTAACGTGTCTTCTAGAACACCGATCACATGAGGAGCACAACGTAACGAATAACGGTCCTGAAGACGATCGGAATTACGAGGTGGCAGCTCTGATGCAAGATCTTCACGTAATCGACTGGCGCACTTAACTTGTCCTGGGTGAGGTTTTACAGCGTGAAGACGCTCATCATAATGAAAGGCATTTCCCTGCATAGCAAGTGTAGTCATTGCAGTAATTCGCGTCGCCATTTCCGACACGTAACTCGCACGTTGCCAATTTAAACAAGCAATTGCGGTCATTACCGCTGTGCCATTCATAAGCGCAAGCCCTTCTTTAGGGCGAAGCGTTATTGCGTCCATTCCTGTCTTCTCGAGCGCGTCTTTTGCATCGATAACACTTCCGTTATACGTCACTTCACGCTCACCAATAAGTGCAGCCGCAACGTACGATAAAGGTGTTAAATCTCCAGAAGCTCCCACTGAACCTTCTTCAGGGATTTGAGGTAATATATCGTGAGTCAGTAAATGAGTCAGTCCTGAGAGCAACTCTCGAGAGACACCAGACTTACCAATCGCTAGTGATGCTAGACGCGCAGCAACAATTGCTCTTGTCTCTTCGGCATTAAAGTAATCACCTAAGCCACAACCGTGAAAACGAGTTAATTGCAAAGGTAACGATTGAACTAAATGCTGTGGAATTTGGACGGTACAACTATCACCGTACCCTGTCGTGACACCGTATATATCGCCATCTTCGGATAGCAAACGTTCTAAAAACGCGACAGAATTATCGATCATTCCCAAATAAGATGATTCATTGTTAAGAGCAACATTTGCTTTGCCATGAGCGATGGCATTAATCGCTTCGATTGTTATGAACTGAGAACCGAAAACCACTGACTCTATATTACTCATTATCTAACTTCCAAAAATCATAAAAATTAAACCACTGTAAGGGATAACGTAGCGCATAGCGCTCTAAGATAGACGCATACATCGCGACATTCGTTTGCAATCCCTGCTCTCGTTCACCTCTTACTAGAGGCTGGAATGGTAGTGGCTCTAGGTGTACTTCAATTTTGCCGCTAAAACAGAACCCAAACATAGCGTATGTTGGATGCTTTAAAATAGAGGCCAGTATAAAGGGCCCTAATGGGAATGGAGCTTGTTTACCCATAAAATCACTCCAAACCACTCGCTTATTTTTGGTAACAGGCGTGCGGTCACCAACGATAACAACCCACTCTCCCGCATTAAGTTTTTGCTCAAGTAGAATGGCAGTATCAGGCCCTAAGTCGGTCACTTGAATCAAGTTTAAGCTGCTGTCTTTGTTTACTGATTCCATCACCGCATTGAATTTCTCAGCGTGTTGGGTAAATACAATCGCGTTCATTTTTAGGCCGGTATAACGTTCGCTGAGTGCGCGACAAGCTTCTAAGTTGCCTAAATGACTTCCCAAGATAAGGCAACCGGTATCACTTTTAATCGCTTCTTCAAAACAGCCTTCGTTGTGTACGACAACATCATCGACACTGTATTGCCCCATCCACGCTGCGAGCTTATCTAGCATCGCTTCACCGAAGTTAAAAAGATGTCGGTAGCTACTGGCGATGGGTGCGTTATTGCGTTTCGCCACTTCTAATTGAAACTGTTTTGACGCGTTACGTGATTTATGATCGGTTAAGTAGTAATACAAGATCACCGGATAGAGTAGACTTTTAAACAATGAACGACCAAAGACCTTGTAACTCCAGAGTAAGACTTTCATCCCTAATATGGAGCCATTTTCCTTTTTACGAGACCAATGAACATTGCGCTTCCAATTACGTTTAAGCAATTGTGGTGAGCGAAAGAACATTTCAGTTATGAGCCGCGTATGAAGCCAACTGATTCGCAAATTATCTTTAAGCCCTGAGAAATGACTGATCCCATTTTCTGGATAATGTACGTTTACAGGGAGGTATTCAATATCAACACCTTGCCAATAAAGTCGGACGAGAATTTCCGTATCAAAATCCATCCGAGTACCGAGTTGTTTACGCGAGAATAATGCGCAACACATTTCGATAGGATAAGCTCGAAAACCAATCATCGAATCCTTAATCTCAAACGAAAGTGTCGATATCCAAACTGAAACATGAGTTGCGTAGCGACCATATAATCGAGCTTTAGGAACGGAATCACCATATATTGGAGCACCAGAGACCAATTTATCTGGTGAGCGCTGTGAGATTTTCAATAATTCAGGAATGGCTTTTAAATCATGCTGTCCATCGGCATCCACTTGTATCGCATGACTAAAACCAAGAGTTTGCAAGTGCTTAATGCCAGCCATAACGGCCCCACCTTTGCCAGAGTTCTCCGGTAAATGCAGTGGGGAAACAGACTCAAATTTCGAAGCTAAATCATCGATGATGTTTGATGTATTTGCGTCACTTCCATCATTAACAATCAAAATTGGCAACGCGGTCTCTTGCAGCGAATTAATTACTTCTATTAACGCTTGGCCGTGATTGTAGCAAGGGATGAGAATCGCATACTTCATCTTAGCTTTACCTTGCCCTTGGAATAAATGCTATCGAGATCAAAATAACTGAACTGTAATTTATTCTTCTCTCGTTCCCATTTAAGCTCTAGCTGTAATGCGGTTGAAGGTGAGATTGGTTTTTGATATTTCACGACCTCCATACCAGAGAACTCAAAGGGAGCTTCAAAATAGTGTGCTGCAAAATACAATGCCCAATCAAGTTGAGCGACCCCCGGTAAAATTGGGAAACCATCAAAATGACCTGAAAAATATTCAAGTTCAGGTTGAATCGTCATCGATAACACCACTCTATCGTGTGTTATTTCGACATTTTGTATAAACGGTAACTGCCTAACCATGTGACTGAAATAGTTCCAAAAGTTGTTGATTATCTATTTTACCCTGAGTATTACGAGGGATGCTATCAATTATCCGAATACGTCGAGGCAATGCTACCGATTCTGTATCTTGTGATAGATGACGCCTAATTTTTTTCCACCAGTCGCTATTTGACATATCATCAATTTTCTTGCCAACGTTTGACAAGGTTATAACAAGATTGACGGTTTGGCGGTGTCTATTTTGCATTGTAATCACCACCGCTGATTCGATTTCGGGTAGCATTTCAACAGAACGTTCAATCGCGGTAAGAGAGACGCGTTTTTCCGCAAGTTTGACCACCCTATCCTGGCGACCAAGTAAGCGAAAGTGAGTTTCATCTATCGAAGAAACTGAATCATCTGTAACGTACTCGCCTGGCTCATCAATAAATGGGGATACGATTTTGAGCCGTTCAGAGTCCTGTCGATAGCTGATTCCTGGCAGAAGCTCCCAATCTTGCTCAAGTGAGGCTTGACGGCGCCAAGCAACCCCTCCTGTTTCAGAGCTGCCAAATATTTCAATGGGCAATAATCCCGATAGAGCTCGAGTCTCTTGGCTCGTTTTATATTGCAGCGGGCCGCCTGAGCTAAACACAATTCCTGCGGAAAACTCTGCCCCTTCCGAAACCAAGTGCTCTAGCATTACTGGGCTCGCAATTAATGCAGTAGTTGGTGAGGTTAATCTAGAAAGAACATCTGCATTGGTGATAAGTTGACGTTGAAAGATTCTTCCCGATAGCAATGGCCACACAATTCGAAATAGAAAGCCATAGATGTGAAAATGTGAAACGCTGCCGACTACATGAGTGACATCAGTTATCGTTCCAAACAGGTCATCTAAGACTCCAGCTTCTCGTTCAAGTACTGCAAGTGACTTGGTTATTTTCTTTGGGAATCCGGTAGACCCCGAGGTATAGAGATCGACCTTACATGCTGCCGCATCAACTTGTATTGGGCGCCTTGACTCAGTGATATTACTAAGCATTCTGGAGTCTACTAAGATATCTGGGGAGACAGAGGCGTCGTCAGAAATAAGAATCGCATCTCTTTGATACTGCTTCAGAGTGAGCGTCGCTTGGTTATGAGGAAAAATAGCGGTTTTGCCTAATTGCTGTGCTGCGAGCATAGCAACGAGGTGTGACCATGGTTCGCGACAAGCAATAACAAAATATTGATCAGTAAAGTCCCGGCATAATTGGACAACACAGTTAACTTCATTTTTCAAATCTGCAATGCACTTATTACCGTTTGAATCGTGCGCTAAGATTGTCGTATCTCGATCAGAAAAAAGCAGTTGGTGTAAATTAGACAGCATAATTACTTCTCTAAAACCCGTTTTCTATATATCCATTCGCCCGAAATAAAACTACCAATAAGAACATAACTAATCCCGCCATTGTACAGAGCCCATATTTCAAAACTTAATTGAGTCGTGATAAGAGCAATGCACCCATTTACTGCGAAAAAAACCACCCATAGTTTAGTCAGGTTTCGTGTATATATAAGACCCGCCTCATCCAAAGTCGTCGTTATTTGTGCCACTTTTGTAATTATGGGCTGTCCATAAAACAGTGAAAGAAAAAACGTAATCAACAGGGAGATATTTATTCCGACAGGATAATAAAGCGTCCCTCTAACATCTTCACTAATCAACGTAAACGCTAAAACCAATATCCCGATGATTGGAGGCAAAATTTCATTTGCACGTGTCGATTTCTTGTAAACCTGAATGGTAAGTTTTACACACAATAAAGATATCATCATCCAAGCAACGCCAATCACGTTGCCTGAAGTGACTCCCCAATAAATGAGTACCGGATAGCAAACTGTAACGATGACTATCAGTATTGTGAGAAGTCGGACCAAAAATTATGCTTCCGATTTATCGATGAGTTTCATTACGACATTAACGATATCATCCACTGTTCGAACAGATTTAAACTCTTCTGGCTTAATCTTAATATCAGTCTGTCTTTGCAAATGAACGATTAAATCAACAGCATCAATACTATCAAGATCCAAATCATCAACGATATGAGCATCTCGCGTAATGCTGTTAGGTTCTAATTCAAATAACTCAACCATTGCGTCTTTAATCAATTCGAATACTTTTAACTCTTCCATGCTCGATTACTCCACTATTGATGCTTGTTGTTCGATCAATTCACATAGTGAGGCTACCGAACGGAAGTATTCTCGAGCTTTGGTATCATCAGCGTTGATGACCACGCCAAATTCCTGCTTTATTGCAAGTCCAAGTTCCAATGCATCAATTGAATCTAAATTTAATCCGTCGTCATCGCCAAATAAAGGTTCGTTTGAATCAATATCATCGAGGGACAAATCTTCAAGGTTTAGCGTTGTTATAATAAGTTGTTTAATTTTGTTTTCTAGAGATTCCAACTGTGAATTCCTCAATATTTAATGACTCGTGAATACTGCTCGGTTCTAGTGCCGCTTCAAAGTAACGAGTAAGACGCCTCGCTGCGATTGGGGTTGACCTAGAACTCTCAATTAGTGTCGTTACCGACTCCACGTCCATAACTTGAACTTTTACTTCTGGTTGTTCGGAAGGCACATTGTACCAAGATATTCCTTTATAAAGAATTGCTGGATGAGTATGAATTAGAATACGTTGAATATCTGCTTCACATCTAACCGCTAATTGCGCCGCACCACGCTGACACCGAATCTGCTCGCCGGGAACGGTCCTAGTGCCTTCAGGAAAAACAAGCAACTTCCGTCCAGAGGATAATTTCTCATGACAAATATCTAAAATATCAGGGGATTCATTGGGAATATAACCCGCCATTTGAATTACATGGCGCATAAACGGGTTTTCCCACAATGATGACTTAACAATGCAATCACATTGACGCAGTTGCGAAATGATAATCACAACATCAATTAATGTTGGGTGATTTGCAACAACGAGCGCACCTTGCTTTGGGTTTAGGCGATGTTTGTCGAATATTTCGACCGACACGATTCGAAGCGAAGACAACATCAAAACAAACAGTTCAAAGCAACATGAAATCATAAACTGACATATATCTTGTCTTTTTAATTTATCGCGATAACAGATAAATATTAGCGGAAAGACCAAGTACGACAACATCAGCCCACCAATGCCGAACATTAAAAATGAAAATCCAAACCCTATTTGTCTAAGACGCTTTGCGATCACTGTCAGTTCGTGTCCATATTAAATTTAGTGACGTTGATGTTAATTGAAACTCATTCGATGTGGATAATCGGTTAATCATATTAAAAATGTTAGCTCTATTATCACATTCAGTGGAAGATACTCTCGTATTTTCAGTGTCCACATCAACAATATACTGATTTCCTACTCTTAATTTAATTGCTAATGATAGCTCACAATCATCACTAATATAGGGAGCTATCTCGTCAGGGACACATTCATCAGCATAAATGACACATACTTCATCTGTAGGATTAATTTTGAGATGTGTTATCGCTTCGACTAATGCCATTACAAATGTATTTTGTTCTGCTGAAATTGTTGTAAATGGGATATTTTTCTTATTGGAGATTGTTAACAAACCGGGAGCGGTACTGTGAACCGACTGAGCAAATTGAGTTGGAGATAATTCCTGCCTTGAAGCGATTGAATGTAAAAGCTTATAAGTTCGGCTCAATTCGCCGTGTCGCGTTGCAAACACCATGAAATTAGTATTACTAGACACAATAAAATCTGAAAACGAAAGGACTTTCTTTGTTAGTGTACTGCTGCGGCGAAGAATCGACTTAGGTACGTTTGGAGACGAATTACATAAAGAAATATTCTCACTAAGCGAATCAAACGAATCGAGATTTCCACTAACGCATATTTTAATATCTATTTTCATTATTTACGTAGTACATGCTGTTTTACAAACAATTGAGTGAATCCTATAACACTATATTTAATATGGCAAAGTAAAAGTATAGCTCATTCTATAGAGTCTAATTTTCACGATACCATAGCGATATCCGGATAATTCTCATTGCTTTTTATATGAATAATTAAAACCTATATTTTGAGGCTTGCACTTCATTATAAATTTAAATAGGCTAGCAACACTTTGATTAACTGAATAATAATTCGATGAAATTTTATAGCACCGACACCCTATCTGCCGTTGAAGCAAAAGAAGAAGCTCAAAGGCTCGCTTTTGCTCCGATCGCATTCCAAGCTTCCAAATCACTGCGAGACTTAGGTATCTTGAATATTTTATCTAAGTTCAAATCACAAGGTGCAACGGTTGATGAGTTATCTGAACAACTGACAATCAGTCGCTATGGGGTTGCTGTGTTATTGGACATGGGGCTATCGGTCAAGTTAGTCACCAAAAATCAGGATCGTTATATCATTACTAAGCTTGGGCATTTTGTGAATCATGATGAGATGACCAAGGTAAACATGAACTTTGTGTCTGACGTGTGTTATCAAGGAATGGCGCAGCTTACTGAGTCCATATTAGAAAACCGCCCTGCTGGCCTCGAAGCGTTAGGTGAATGGTCGACCATCTATGAAGGCTTATCGAGCTTAAGCGATCAGGAGAAACGCAGTTGGTTTGATTTTGACCACTATTATTCTGACCGAAGCTTTCCTACGATTTTGAATACCGTTTTTAGTGGTAACGGACAAACCATTTGTGACATCGGCGCAAATACTGGGAAATGGACGCTTAAATGCTGCGAATTCAATCCTAACGTTACTGTTACCATGGTTGATTTACCACAGCAAATTGCCGTCGCACGGAAAAATGTAGAGCAACATGGCTTTTCTGAGCGTGTCACCGCTCATCCTTGCAATTTACTCAACATCGATACCACTCTACCCAAAAATAAAGATATTTATTGGATGAGCCAGTTTCTTGATTGCTTCAGCCAACCCGAAATTGTCAGTATTTTAAGTCGGGTTGTTGAAGCAATGAATCAAGAATCTGACGTCTATATTATGGAGCTGTTTCCAGACCGACAAGAATTTGAATCCGCTAGCTACTCCCTAAATGGCACAAGTCTTTATTTTACCGCTCTAGCCAATGGTAATAGTCGCTTTTACATGAGTGACGACTTTTTACCACTCATCGAAAAAGCAGGACTACAAATCATTTCAGTCACCGATAACATTGGCCTAGGCCATTCGTTAATTCATTGTCGTAAACAATAACTAACGCGTGAGATCAACCGATGAGACTGTCTACCCCGAAGATACTACTATTGACACTGACGGGTATGTCGTCTGCTTATAGCTACGCATCAGAATTAATGCTCGGTGGCGGTCTCGGGCCTCAATTCGGCACCAATGATTGGAATAAAACACTTTATCTCGATGCAATACTGTACGATCACATTCGAAGTGAGAGACAAATTTTAAGCTTAGGTTCCAGTATTACTTACATGGGCACTGATAGTCAGGAGGGTGAAGAGTCGTTAGTCGCGTTTTCTATTTTTCCAGAGCTCAAGCTATTTAAAACGCTTGCGGGAAAAGAAGCCTTCTTTCATGTTCGAGCATTAGGACCGAGCTACTTAAGTACAAAACAATTCGGCGAACGAAAACAAGCTTCTCATTTTGCTTTTCAGGCTCAGGTGGGTGGCGGAGTTTATCTTGACTCGCAGCGAAAATATCAGGTTCGTTTTCAATATCGCCACTTTAGCAACGCCAATCTAAAGCAACCGAATGATGGTATCGATGTGCCGTTTACGCTTGCATTTGGTTTTAAGTTTTAGTTAAACACCCTTTTCAAATGATGAATTTTGCCTAGCGCATACTGAGATTAGGTGCTCTTCACCATACTTCATCACTTCAAACAGAGTATTGCCCTTGTCATCAATCATAAATCTCTTATTTCCATTTGATTGATTTTCATAGAAATTTATACTCTTCAATGGAACTGAGATGCCAATCCCTAACGCTTTGAGATACGCTTCTTTTAATGTCCAAAGTTCATAAAAATACGCTTTTCGAGCATGAAGTTTTTTGATGTTTAAACGGTTATTTTCATCATTGGAGAAATATTGCGATGCTATACTTTCAAAGTCAGTCGTACGGGTAATATTCTCAACATCGATCCCGACGTCTAAGCGATCACTAACCGCGCATACAAGCAAACCTTTTGTATGGCTGAGATTAAAATGTGGGGTGCGCTCAGGAGTGGATAGATAAGGTTTTCCATTACTCTCTTTGCTAAAGACCAGTTGTCCTCCCGAAAGTGAGCAATAACGAGACAGTACGTGACGCACAAATACCCGCGTGAAGAGATATTCACGACGTTTTTGTTCTCGTTTGATAGCCTCGAACTTTCGTTGCTCATCGGCAGAAAGGAGGTGAAAAAATTGGCTTTTAAATAACCTGAAGTCTAATATTTCGTCGGGGCTGAATAACCAAACATCAACGCCTTCGATATTCGTTAAACACCACTGTTTAATCGCGTTCATGGTACTGTTTGTCTAATGAAGTAGATAAGAATTGTTAAACTTCACTATATCATAGATATATAAAGCAGTGATTCACTTACCGATTTACTTACCCATACTAGACACAAACTGAGTACGATACAGCCAGAGTATGAACGGCGCTGATACAAACGAATCACTAACACCGTTCAACCCCACAATCATCTTATCAACGAAAACGCTTCCATATATAGTAGGCTCCCACTACAGCAGCAACTAGCATAAAGCCTCCATATACTTCTTCTGGATGAGAATGAGCACCATGACCCGTATGAGCCAATGCGAATTCTGGCAAAGTAATAAGTAATGCTAATAGTCGTTTTTTCATCGTAAGTGATTTCCTTTATTGTTTAAATCAAAGTGTTGGTTTACACAGTGAGACGGCGAGTTGTCCTAAGGCTAATCCGCCATCGCCACATGAATAATATTGATGTTGTAGAATTTGGATATGATTCTTCAGTCGTTGAGTAAGCAGTTTTGTAAGCAATGCATTATGAAAAACACCACCGGTTAATACCACGTGATTAACTTTATGCTCTTGTTGGGCTTCGAGCACTAGTGTCGCAAATGCATCAGCAAGAGCGTGGTGAAACAGAAAAGCTTTTTGTGCTGTTGTTGCTTCGACTAACAACCAGTTCGTCCAAAATGTCGACAAATCCAAATGATGATCGTTGATCGGAATTGCAAATTCATCGTCACACAACGTTTGCTCTTGAAGTGCCAGCGCTTCTAGCTGACAAGCGGCCTGCCCTTCATATTCAATCTCATCAAAACAAATACCTAGTGATGCGGAGACAGCATCAAATAAACGTCCAGTTGATGACACCATATGTGTATTAATTTGGTTATGCATTGCTCGTTCAAGCAGGTCTAGTGGTTTGTTAGGAAAAAGACTCTTCAATTGGTTAAAACTAGTCCGGGGCGAAAAGGCTTTTAGGTGAGCAAAATATGAACGCCAAGGTTGCTTAGCCGCGTTATCACCACCAACCAAAGCGATCGGTGGCAGCCCACCTAATCGTTTGCAGCTGCTATAGTCTGCGATAAATAACTCGCCGCCCCACCATTCTCCGTTTTCCCCCATCCCTAGGCCATCTAGTGCAAGAGCAATTACTTTTCCTTGATTTGGTCGCCACTGGTTTTCTATCAGACAACTCGCAATATGTGCGTGGTGGTGCTGAACCTGAATAACGTTAGAGTCTGAAGCCTTAGCTTGAGCCAGTTGGTGAGTGAAATATCCAGGATGCTGATCAATAACATGGGCTTTAATACGTAATTGATACAGCGAGAGGTAGTCGGCGATGGTCTTTTTGTACTGTTGCTGGGTTTCAATATTGGCGAGGTCACCTAAATACTGACTCACGACGATTTGACGCCCCTTGCCAACCGCGAACGCACTCTTAAGGTCACCACCATAGGCAAGATATCCATCGGCATCTGGGAAGCCGTGAGGAAGGTTAATCACGTCTGGAACCAAGCCACGTGAGCGACGTAATACTTCGACTGTTGAGTCAGGTTTTACTCGAACGACCGAATCATCGCAACGCTGAATGATATCGCGGTCATGCAGCACAAAATAATCAACAAACGGTGATAAGTCTCTTAACGCATCCTGATTATCGATCGCCGGAGGAAGCCCACTTCCATTTGCCGACGTCATCACCAAAGGTCTATTGAAATGATGAGCTAACAGATGCTGTATTGGGTTTGACGGCAACATTAAGCCAATTTCGGCTAGATTTGGGGCGATGTTTTGCGCTAAATCTGTGTTGGTTTTCTTGCTAACCAAGACGATCGGTGCGACCGGACTTGCCAGCATCTCAAGTTCATGACTGCTACAATTTGCCAACTTTGTAATAGCGCTAATCTTAGACACCATCACCGCAAAGGGTTTTGCTGGTCGATGCTTGCGTTGACGTAATAGTTGAACCGCATTTGAGTTGGTCGCATCACAACAAAGATGAAAACCGCCTACCGATTTGAGCGCAATAATCTGACCGTTGGTTAATGCCTCGATAGCAATATCCAACCAATTAATATCAAGCAACTCCTTTTTGGAATTATAAACCGCAACTTGTGGTCCACATTGATGACACGCTATCGGCTGAGCGTGGTAACGTCGGTCAGTTGGGTTGGTGTATTCCGTCGAGCAATCTGAGCACAGTGGAAACTTCGACATCACAGTGTTTGCTCTATCGTAAGGGAATGCCTTCACGATGGTAAAACGAGGACCACAATGAGTGCAATTTATTAACGGATAGTAACTACGACGATCTTGATGTTTGAGCAGTTCCTCGACACACGCGGGACAAGTCGCCGCATCCGGTACAATCTGCGTATCCATAACTGTAGAATGGGATGTTGAAATAACAAAGCGACAGGGTAACGTCGGCCAATCAAACGAACTTGATGTTAGGGACTCGATTCGCGCAAGAGGCGGCAGCTTAGAGATCAATGCCCTTTCGAATTCGCGCCATTTTATTGAAGACGAGGTCGTTGAATACTGCGAATTCGATAACCGAATGAGAACCCCTTCTCCATCATTGATAACGTCGCCATGTAAATTCATCGCGTTAGCAAGCTGCCATACGTAGGGACGAAACCCGACGCCTTGCACTTTACCTTTAACTCGAATCGCAATGCCGTTACTCATAAAATCAACTCAACAAATCCGAGGCATTGGCTCTGTTGACGGAAGATCAATCCACCGGCTGCCACCAAATAAATTGCGCATGGTTATCTGCTTTGAGTCGTTCACTTCGCCAATAATTGCGGCCTGTTGACCTCCAGAAAGTGCTCGTAATTTAGCTAACGCATGGTCGGCATCGCGCTCTGAAACAATCACGATAAGCTTTCCTTCATTAGCAAAATTAATCGCTTCCAACCCAAGGAGTTCACATATTCCACGAACTTCGGTACTAATAGGTAACGCTGATTCATCGAGCTCAAAGCCACAACCTGAGCTTGATGCAAACTCATGTAATACCGCATTTACACCACCACGAGTTGCATCTCGTAAACAACGAATGCCAGATATAGGAAGAAGTGCTTCAACCAATGGATACAGGTTCTGGCAATCACTTTGCAACAAACCATCTAGACCTAAATTTTCTCTAAGATTTAAAATAGTGGCGCCATGGTCACCAATACAACCCGATACAATAATGCGATCGCCAGATTGAATATTGGATGTTCCCCAATCAATCTCATTAGGAATAACCCCAAGCCCGCTAGTATTAATAAACAGTTTATCCGCAGCGCCTTTCGGAACGACTTTTGTGTCACCGGTTACGATCTTTATTCCAGCGTCTTTAGCTGCCTCAGCCATAGAACAAACAATGGCTTCAAGCTCTGATATCAGTAGTCCTTCTTCAAGGATAAATGCACTCGACATATACACGGGTTTCGCGCCACTCATCGCAACATCATTCGCAGTTCCATAAATGGCGAGTTTACCGATATCACCACCGGGAAAAACCAATGGGTCAACAACAAATGAGTCGGTGGAAAAAGCTAACTGCCCACCCGAGCTCACCAATTCAGGCAACGAAAGCCGCGCTTGATCTTCTTGCTGGCAAAGAGTCGGGTTAGAAAAATGGCGCATAAACACATCATCAATCAATTTCTGCATAGCTTTACCACCGCTACCATGAGCAAGTGTGATTCTATCCATTTGTAACCTCTTTGGTACTTGTCTGGTTCATAGTCGATTGGCGGTGATAATGGTAATAGGCAGCGCACGCCCCTTCGGAGGAAACCATCAGTGCTCCGATCGCTTTTTCTGGTACGCATTCTCGACCAAATAACGAACAACCTGTCGGTTTGCATCGTCCAGACAATACATCACCACAGCGACTTCCTTGTGGATCACTGCTGCATTTTGATTTTGGTTTAAAGAACAATTCAGCATCAAACTGTTGATACTCAGTGGTAAGTTCAATACCGGAATTTTCAATAAAGCCAAGTCCACGCCATTCACTCCGCGCTTTAACCTGATAAACCTCTTCCATCGCCTTAAGTGCGTTACTGTTTCCACCATTTTTAACGACTCTGCCGTACTGATTTTCGATACAACAACGCTTATCGCGGAATTGTTTAATTAACATTAACAGGGCTTGGAGCATATCGAGCGGTTCGAATCCGGTAACAACACACGGCTTTGAAAATTCATCAACTAGTGGTTGATAAGGTTTGGTGCCAATGATCATAGAAAGGTGACCTGGTAACAAAAAGCCATCAATACGCACATCATCTTGGGTCAGTAGAGCATTCAATGTCGGCATGATTGTAATATGTTGGCAGAACAGTTTAAAATTTTGAATCCCACGTTGTTTAGCTTGACGTAGTGTCATCGCTGTCGCTGGCATCGTAGTCTCAAACCCTAACCCAAAGAACACCACCTGTTTATCGAGGTGCTTTTCAGCTAGCTGCAATGCATCCAAAGGCGAATACACCATGCGAATGTCACAGCCACGAGCACGGGCATCAAACAGCGAGCCATTCGAACCCGGCACACGCATCGCGTCGCCAAACGTACATAGAATTGTATTGGGTTGTTCGGCAATCGCGATACATTGATCAAGTCTAGATTTAGGTAACACACATACCGGGCAACCGGGACCGTGAACAAATTCAATACTGCTCGGGAGCAACTGAAGGATGCCATACTTAAACAAGGTATGAGTGTGTCCGCCACAAACCTCCATAATTTGTAACGGTTTCTTCGCATCTGGAATATCCGCAACAGCTTGTTCAATCTGCTTAATTATGGCTTTGGCGAGCTTTGGATCTCGGTACTCATCAACATATTCCATTAGCCGTTCTCACTCTGTTGACGTTGACTAAAATCATCGAGTTCGTGATCCAAGGCGCTCATTGCTTCCAACGCTTCTAACGTCTCTTTAGCTTGAGCTTCATCGATAACACACATCGCAAAACCAACATGAACGAGTACCCAGTGATTGATTAAATTTTCTGGTAAATCTTCAACCACACAAGCAAGGTTTACCTCACGTTTAATCCCACTCACTTCGACATGACCAAGCATTTCAACCGGATCGGTGATCTCAATAATTTTTCCGGGAATTCCTAAGCACATGACTTAACGCTCTCCTAACCAGTCAAGCCACACTTGCATACCTTCTCCGCTACTTGCCGAGACCAGCAATATTTCCAGATCTGGGTTGACTCGTTTTGCATTGGCCGTACAAGCATCAAGATCAAAATTCAGATATGGAATCAAGTCGATTTTATTGATTAACATTAAGTCTGCATCAGCGAATATATCTGGATATTTTAATGGTTTGTCTTCTCCTTCTGTGACAGAAAGAATCGCCACTTTATGACTCTCACCAAGATCAAACGCGGCAGGACAAACTAAGTTGCCGACATTTTCAATAAACAGAGTTGTATCTTGCTCTGGTAATAGCCGCGCAATCGCGTCGGCGACCATCTGCGCATCAAGGTGACACCCTTTACCGGTATTAATTTGGATCGCTTGAGCACCGGTTTCACGAATTCGGTCAGCATCATTGGTGGTTTGTTGATCGCCTTCTATCACGATACACTGATCGGTGTCGAGCCGCTTTAAGGTTTCAGTTAACAGCGTGGTTTTACCTGAGCCCGGGCTCGAAACTAAATTGAGAGCCTTAATGTTTCGAGACTGTAAAAATGCTCGATTCCTTTCCGCTATTGCATCGTTTTTTGCCAGTATGTCTTGTTCAATCTGAACCATACGACTTTGAGTCATACCAGGTGCGTGCGAGTGCGCCGCTCCCTCTCCATAATGAAGATCTTCGCCGCTCAATTCGGGCTCAAACCGCTCTTCTTCGTGGTGTTCGTGGTCTACATGATCACAGTGTGAATGTGCTTCTGGATGGTGATGTGCATGAGAACGATGATGTCCGTGTGGCGCAACAGAGTTCGGTGCCGATGGATAATGATGAACATGAACCTGATTATAATAGTAATGGTGATGAATCACTTGATTGATGCCACCCGCTTGATTGTGTGAATGATCATGTTGATGCTCTTCCGCATGGTGGTGCGAATGGTGTTCGCCGTGATGATGGTCGTGATCATGACTATGTGAATGGTCGTGCCTATCGATGTTTTCAATTCTCGTATTTCCAGCTCCACAGCCACAAGTTGTACACACTAGTGCACCTCCAATTCTTTAATTCTCATTTCATCACCGCTTTCACACTTCAAACTCACACCGCTACAAAGAGGGCATAAATCTAATCGACTGGTTACACTCACTTGAGTCGAGCAATCAAAGCACCAAGCTTGTGCTGCTAATTCTGTGATAATTAAGCTGGCATCTTCAGCCAGCGTATTACGGCTAACAACATCGAAACAAAAATGCATTGCGTCGACTTCGACACCAGCAAACGCTCCAACTTCAATAAAGACCTTAGTCACACGATTAAATTGCTGAGCAAGGGCTTGGTCTTCAATCAATTGGATGATGCTTTCGCAAAGTGACATTTCATGCATAGTGATGCTCGCTCATAGGTTGAGTCCCGATAAAATAATTAGCTCTGAATTTTTTTATTTCCGAATAGAAACGTCACGTTGAAGTCAACACAAGGGTCGACTGCCCAAATTAGTTGTTTCACCATGTTAAGTTGATTCTCCGAAATAGTCTGGCCAAGTAGCGATTTTGCCATTAGCCCATTTCGGCCAAAATGTCGGTCAGTTGGTGCATTTATGTCATAGCTTTCAATCACTCCATTTTGGTCTAGCGATACGGTATGTATTAACTCACCGCGCGACGATTGAGCGTGTCCCTGAACAATCGGTGATGCAATCTGTGGGTTTACACAGGCTTGCGCCAATTCGATCAATTTCGCCAATACGCGGGTAACAACACTTGGCCCCCAGAGTGTCAATGATTGTTCCACAAGCGGATGGCGTGGGTGTGCTCTATTCAATGGGCCACTTTCAAGTAGAGGATCCCAATGCTCAAATGACCCCAACCGCACGCTTCCTAAATCTAGCATTGACGACCATAAGGTCGCATAAGGTGCGTTGGTTTTCACCCAGCGCATGAGCTCAGACCAAGAAAGGGTTAAGAACTCTCTCGGCATTACGCCAAACATAGCTGTCATTGAACCTTTAATCGCCTCCCAATCGATGTCACTTGACGTTGGTAATGGTGAGCTTAATGACAAATTCGGCTGTTGCTGTAATTGCTTAAGCAACGGTTGGGTAATCGCGATACTCTCGCTTTTAGCGTAATCGTCGCCAAATAATGCACGCATCATCATCCATAGTTGCCAACTGTGCTCCTTGACCCATTCCAAGCTACAACGTTCGACCAAGATCGATTGTTGATTTGGCTCGAGCGCAATATTTTTTGCTCCGGCCAACGCGCTATAAGCCGCTGCCTGTTGTGCTTGTGAACACAAAGAAAACAATACAGGAATCTTTTGTAATGCTTGTTCGGGTGTCAATCCAACAAGTAGTTTACCGAGATTTTGAGGTCGGCTATTTTGTATAGTTAACCGCTCAACCAGTCTTAGTTCAGATAAGCCCTTAGCGATTAAATGCAGCTCAATCTCTATCTTACCTGTAGAGGCAATAGCACTGTTTGGCATTTCGGGTTTGGTTAACTCGTCCACGTCACTTCGCCTCGACTATAACGCTGGCGTTGGATTGACCAACTTAGTAAACAACTGACGCCGTGACTTATCATCCACAGTATCAAGCGGAAGCGCGACAATCAGGCGGCGAATATCGATCGCCAGCTGCTTAGCTGCCGAATGAGTGGTTAAGTGTTTTACCGGAGAGCACAACGAGCACGACAAGTATTGCCCCAACTCTTCATGATAACTGGCGAAAAAAGTATATTGGTTTTCACCCAGCGTCAGCCCCATTTTGTCGCCGACATTAAGTGACTGCGACCATTCTCGACCAGGCCCAGGAAATAGCAGCAAGTCCATACACCATGGGGTTAACAGCACTCCAAGCCAATTCTCTTCGTGCAGAGCAAAGCCAATACATTCGACCGATAAGTTCGTATTAACAAAAGGAAGAGCTTTCATTTCAGTGTGATAAATATTGTTGAATACCTGGGTCACTACCACACTAGGGTTTTCAATAGAGTTCATTGGCACGTTCAATATCTCCCTCTTCAATGGCAGTAATTAAAGCAATCGCATTGAGAGCTTCATCTTGTTCCATTTTTTCTACGGCAAATCCACCAACTTGAATGATCAAGTAATCTCCGACTTCGACAACTTCTTCAAGCATCATCAGGTTAACGGTTTGCTGCTCTTCCCGCGTTTCCACTACTGCTGCCACACCATCATGTGACAATGTAACTACTTTTGCTGGATACCCTATACACATGTGGTGCTCGTTTTCGTTCTTGGGTAAACGCCTATTTCAGTGAGGTAATCGAGTACGCACTTTTTCATCGTTGGCATAGAGTTAATCACTGTTTGGGTCATGTCCAAGCCGGGTTCAACCGACTCCGGTACCACCCCAACAAGATAGATGTGGTTTGGAGATTCATCAGTGAGTTTTAATGAGCCGAGTAAATCGGAAAGTCCGAGCTGATGTGGTGACACTTTATTGTTAAACAGTGCTGGAACATCGTCATCTTTTAAAACAACAACCGTGCCGGGATCGGCTCCGGTTAACACCGCATCAATAATAATAACGTGGTCACGACTGGCAATGTAATCAAGCAACTCCATTCCCGCGGTGCCGCCATCGACGACTTCAACACCACTCGGAAAATCAAAGGTATCTTCAAGCTGTTCAACAATATGGACACCTACAGATTCATCACTTAGTAATATATTACCCACCCCTAACACTAAGATATTTGGTTTGCAGTCTTTCATTCTATACCACTTTAATTTCCATAATGCCCTTCCCGCGCGTATCAACAATATGCACTGCACATGACATACAAGGATCAAATGAGTGGATAGTGCGTATCACCTCTAGCGGCCTGTCAGGATCTGCAACGGGCGTCCCGATTAGTGAATGCTCGTAAGGCCCAAGTTGTCCATCGTTATTACGCGGGCCGGAATTCCAAGTTGAAGGGACAACCGCCTGATAGTTTTCAATTTTGCCATCTTCAATCACAATCCAATGGGACAACAGACCACGAGGTGCTTCTAGGAAGCCAACGCCCTTAATCGTACCTTCTGGGAATTCTGGTTTGATATAGGTCTCGGTATCACCAGTAGCGATATTGTCGATCAGAGCTTTCCATTCTTGGTGTAATACGTCTTTCAATACTCCGCAGCGAACCGCGCGCGCAGCATGGCGACCTAATGTAGAATGCAACTGACTTAGCTCTGGTTTTACACCAGTGAGTTTTTCATACGCACCAAGAACATCATTCAAATGGGTAATCGTCATTTCATCTTTCGCAACAACCGCACAGAACACTTGCGCTAAAGGACCAACCTGCACCGGCTTACCGTAGAAAGTTGGAGCTTTCACCCAAGAGTATTTACCGTCATCTTCGAAACCGGTGTAATCCGGGTTGGTTTTACCTTCCCAAGGGTGAAATGGCCCATCTTCTTTGTACCAAGCGTGTTTGCTACCTTCGGCGATGCCATCGATTAAATACTGATCTTGATGGCTATCGATGGATTTGAATGTAGACAAATCAGCATTTTCGAAATAACCGCCTGGCATTCTAAACCCAGTCCCCTCTGCATTGGTTGGGATCTCTGGCATAGCTAAATAGTTCGTTACCCCTTTGCCAATCGATAACCATTCAGGGTAATTCGCCGCGACGATAGCCACATCGACCTTATAAACTTGCTCAATAAACTCATCAAGTTGGTCGATAAATGACTTAATCAGCATCAAACGTTCCATATTAAGAACGCTTTCGGAGTCTAAATTGATTGGGTTTGCTACTCCGCCCACGGCCAGATTCTGAATGTGGGGCGTTTTCCCACCTAAGACGGCAACAATACGGTTAGCATTGCGCTGATGTTCTAAAGCTTGTAAGTAGTGCGCGACAGCGATTAAGTTAACTTCAGGGGAAAGCTTCATCTCTTTATGTCCCCAGTAGCCATTAGCAAAAATACCAAGTTGACCGCTATCGACTAGCCCCTGTAGCTTCGCCTTCACCTTGGTAAATTCTTGTACTGAATTTAACGACCAAGTAGAAAGTGGTTCCATAATTTCAGCACACTGTTTCGGATCAGCAGAAAGTGCAGAAACGACATCGACCCAGTCTAGAGCAGAGAGTTGATAAAAATGAACCACGTGATCATGAATACTATGCGCCGCAGAAATGATGTTGCGAATATGATGTGCGTTAACGGGAATTTTGAGCTCGAGTGCACTTTCAACGGCTCGAACTGAAGCCAGAGCGTGTACAGTAGTACAAACTCCGCATATGCGTTGCGTAATCATCCATGCATCGACAGGATCACGTCCTTTTAAGATCTCTTCCATGCCACGCCACATCGTGCCCGAAGACCAAGCATTGGTCACAACACCGTTGTCGATTTCACAGTCAATACGCAAATGGCCTTCAATACGAGTAATTGGATCAATAGTAATTCGTTGACTCATGAATAGTTCCTTTAAAATTCTTTAAATCGATTGAGGCCATCTAGGCTTTATTCGTTTGTTTAATTTGATTAATTCGGTTGGTTGTTGCTGCACCCGGTAGTATTGGCAGCAATTTGATCAGCAGGATGTACCCCACAATTTCAATAGCAACAAGTCCGAAAGAAAGCAGTATTTCTTCTAAAGATGGGAAGTACTGATAACCTTGCCCCGGATGATAAGCAACGATGGCCAAGTCAATTCGGTACATAGCAGCACCGACTAAAAGACTCAATGCAGCTAAAAATAACAGCCCGCCGTTATCTCTAATCCGTTTTACCAAGATGACTGGCCAAGCGATCAATACAAGTTCTGCAATATATAGCCAACTGTAGATATCGCCTTCAAAAACATAATCCCACTTATGAGCGATATTGGTGGAATGAAGACGTAAAATGATAAACATCCCGACCAATACTTGAATAAATGAGATTAACTTATTCATCAATGGACGTTCATCAGGCATACGATCTTTGAGCCCAGCGGCAACGAGTGCACCTTCGAATATCACAATGGAACAGCCCATAATCAGAGCGCCAAGCAATGAGAAGATCGGCAAGAACTCATAACTTTGCCACAAAGGATGAATTTTATGGCCTGCGGAAACGAAGAGAGATCCCATTGAAGACTGGTGCATCATTGGCAGCAAAGCCCCTAGCGCAATCACTGCAAATAAGAATTTATTCAATACGCGTAACGGAATCTTAAGCCCAAGTTTTTCGAGTAACGCGGGAGCAAATTCTAATCCAAGCACTAAGATATAAACCGTCATACACGCTGCCGTTTCAAACAGCACTGAGTTCACATTGAAATAACCGGGATGGTAGAAATAAGGCAGGTTCCACCAGCGTCCCATGTCCATCAGAATCGATAAACCACCCAACGCATATCCAAATAAACTCGCCAATAACGCCGGGCGAACTAACGCATGATATTCACCCTTGTTAAACACATAAACGATCCACGCAAGAGCCCAACCACCGCAGGCAAAGCCGGTTCCTACCAACAAATCAAAGCCGATCCAGATTCCCCAAGGATAGCCCCCATTTAAGTTGGTCACGTCTTCTAACCCGAGCACCATTCGTTTAATAATGATCAGAAAACATACGAAGGCGAAAAATCCAAAAAAGATGACGGGGCGAGTGAGCAAACGTCCACCTAACGGATTTATTTTATGATGATCACTCATGATGATCCTCCTTGTTACCGTTATCTAGCGTCTTATCTTCTCCCGGCTCTTTATACATATTCTTCCGGGTTAGATACATAAGCCCCATTAACGCAGTAAACGGCAACATCATTCCTTGATAGAGAGTATGTTGAATTGTTTCGGAACGCGCACCGTAAGCTTGTTTAGGCAAATCTGGTAAATCTAACGCATCGGGTTTTCTCGCGGTTAATGCCAATACCTGAGTGCCACCACCTTCAAATTCACCATAAACGTTATCGTAGTAGCTCGGGATCGCTTTTTTATGTTCTAGACCCGCGGAAAGTGTCTCGCGTGGATACTCATAAATATCGCCGGGTTTCATCATCAAGCGTCTTTTTGCCTCTGATAAAAGCTCTTCACGCGTTCCATAAATAATGGCTCCAGTCGGACACACTTCAACGCACCCAGGCAGTAATCCATTGTCGATACGCTCTACGCCCGGTTGATTACACAGTTCGCATTTCTGGATTTGACCAAAGGGGTCGTGATATTCATATTTGGGAACATTATATGGACAGGCAACCATGCAATAGCGACAGCCAGTACAGATATCGGGATCATTCGAAACAATGCCAGTAACGGGATCTTTAGTCATCGCCGACACTGGGCAAACCGATACACAGTTTGGATCGACGCAGTGCATGCATTGACGTTTAATATAAGAATAACCATTGGTTGGATCGTCTTTGACCGAGCCATCTCCACAGTCATAGCGACGAATAACGTTTAACGCATAAGGCGACAGGTTGGCATTCATCTCCCACTGCTCTGCACCACCATCAGGGCTAGGCTGCATATGATTGACGTCTTTACATTTAACAACACACGCCTGACAGCCAATGCACAGCGTCGAGTCATACAGCATTCCGACTGCATTAGGCAAAGGAGGATGGGATTCACGAGCACTTGTCGGTGCGCTGGTAGCAATCACCGCGCCACTCGCAGCGAGCTTTAGAAAGTCTCTTCGTTCCATTAGAACTCCTCTTCTTTCGGAGCAGCAGGAGCAGAAGATGAATATGCTCGCTTCCTCTGTTGGCGAGTCATTTCTCTTGCGGTAACCAAGCTAACACCAGCTGCAAGGCCGGCAATACCACCTAAAATAGCGGTTGCAGTCGGGGTCGGTCCTGTTCCAACCACCACATCAACCTCAGGAAGCGCTTCTGGAGGCGTAGCCAATGTCACATTCGCCAGTTCATGAATGCCTTTACTAAAGCCGACATTTTCTTCGTTACAACCAATACATGGATGTCCGATTCCAACCGGCCAGATTCCACCGCCAATGTCACAAAACTCAAGCGATGGGCAGTTTCCATAAGTCTCTGGCCCTTTACAGCCTAACTTATACAAGCAATAGCCCTGACGATGTCCTTCATCACCGAACTCTTTGGCAAAACGGCCAGCATCAAAATGAGGTCGGCGTTCACAGTTTTCGTGTATAAGTCGGCCATAAGCAAACTCTGGTCGATTTTTATTATCCAACCCTGGCAGGCGATTAAAGGTAATTAGGTGTGCGACAGTCGCTAAGAAGTTATGTGGATTCGGTGGGCACCCTGGAATATTAACAACGGTTTTGCCGGGTAAAATATCTTGAAGTGAACGCGCGTCGGTTGGATTTACACCAATTGACGGCACTCCACCCCAAGCAGAACAAGACCCTATCGCAATAATCGCAGCGGCGTGTTCCGCTGCTTCTTCGATATGTTTAAGGATTGGTTTACCTGCAACCATGCAATAGACACCGTCATCTTTTGTCGGAATCGAACCATCGACCACCAACACATATTCGCCTTTGTATTGTTCTATTGCGCGGTGTTTATTCTCTTCAACCTGATGACCAGCTGCCGCCGAAAGTACCTCGTGATATTCCAGTGAAATCATATCGAGTATTAGGTTTTCAACCGTCGGGTGAGTAGAGCGAAGCAAGGACTCAGTACATCCCGTACACTCTTGAGCACCAATCCAAATTACTGGAGGTCTTTTATTACTCACGAGAGCATCAGCAACTTTTTGAGCCGCAGACGCATTATGAATTCCCATAGTAGCCGCGAGACCAGCACAAAATTTCATAAACGAGCGACGCGTTATTCCGTTACTCTCAAGGGTATCGTAGCCATCCATAACTGATGCTCCTGTACGTAATTAAATTAAATAGTTTTAGTGATTTACAGACAAGTATTGAGAAATGCTTTTCAACAGGGGCATTAGTATGGTTATTTATAAATAATATAAAGTGGTCATGGTCATATTATTAATTAGTAATTCAATGCACATATCAAAATCTATTTCCCTTATATAAGACGCTAATAATAATCACGATATGAACTAATTATTCATTGCTTAATATTAATTAAAAGATAATAAGTAATGATTATGATAACGATTATCAACATGGTCGTTAAGAGTCGAAAAATTATTAAATAATAGTTTCAAAATAGATTTTGATATAACCAAATATATATTTTCAACAATAACATTAAAACATTTTATATAAGTGAAATGTAATTACGTTATTAAAAAATAAGTTTTTATAACATTAAAATTATAAGAAGGGCTAAGAATATCTATAAAATAGAAGACAATGTAAAAAATGGATGAGATATATTATTATTCTCATCCATCAACATTAAAAATACTAAGATGTTATGAATTAAGCATTAAATAAGATAGCCACACTTAAATTGAATTTCCTTCAACATAACGAGCAACAATGTTGCGATCATCTCCGGTATAAATAAACCGCTCTAGCCTATCTTCTAACGAATACCATTCAGCGGTAAAATCATCATCTTCAATCACCAAAGCATCAAGTGCATAACCTTGTTCAAAACTCCCAGTTTTGCCGAAGAACTCACCACCACCTTTCGTTCCTAAATAAAACCCTTCAGCTATAGAAAGCGGGCGATCTTCAGGATGCTCTAGACTGTACAATTTCGATAATTGAATAGCTCGAGTAATGGCTTCGTTCATACCCAGTTTGTGTCCACCCGCTATATCGCTGCCCAAACCGAGTTTCATCCCCATTTCTAGATATTGTCTAACCGGCATGATGCCACTGCGCACATTGATATTTGAATCAGGGCAATGGACTAAGAACACCTTGTTTTTCTTAGCAAGTTCGATCTCTTTATCGTCGAGATAAATGGCATGGGCCATCAGCGTCGGTGTTTGTCCAAATAACTGGTGCTTATGATAAACATCGGAGTAGCTTTCTGCATCTTCGAATAGTTCTTTAACCCAGTTGACTTCATCTAGATTCTCACTCAAATGAGATTGCACTGGTAAATTATGTTTTAACGCCAGTTCACCTAACCGTTTAAGTAACTCTGGTGTCGACGTTGGCGCAAAGCGTGGCGTGATAATCGGCTTCACTAACGCCTCGTCTTTGTACTTCTCGATTAAGTACTCTGTTCCTGTTATCGAGTCCTCAATTGTCTCAATGATAAATTCTGGCGCGTTGGTATCCATATTGACTTTCCCGACCAAGGCTCCGACACCCCGGTCCCTTAACGCGTCAAATAGAATCTCCGTACCTTCAGTTGAAGAAGAAGCAAATATACACGACCTTAATGTCCCACTCGCGACTAGCTTATCAGCAAAGCGAGCATAAATTTTTCGTGCAAATTCGGGATCCTGATATTCCTTCTCTAGCTTAAACGTATAATCATTTAACCATTGCAGTAACTGGTGAGTCATTCCAATACCGCATTGCGGAAATTGAGCTGCATGTAAATGTAAGTCGACAAAACCTGGGATAATCAACCGATTACCATAATCTATCACCACATCATCGTTATGCTCTTGTGGAAGCTCGCGATAAATTCCTTTAATGACGCCATCGATCGCAACAATATAGCTTTCTGGATAGACATCAAACTTATCTGCGATTGCGGTATAGAGAATGTTTCCCTTTAGAATTGTAGTGTTTTTCATTGATTACTCTCCCTACCAATAAGGAACTATAGTGAAGTTCCAACAAACTAAAATCCTTTTCGACCCTCCAGAATATCGCGACTCCTCAACAATCAAAACAGTTTTTCGTGATTGAATGCAAATATCTTGTCCGAGGTGACGAACTAGGCAATGCCTTGGTCTTTTGGGTTGAGCATTTCTTTCGTATTTATATTGTTAGAGTGTATTAGGCGAACGACGTCAAAAGAAACGTAAGGTAGGCAGAGGTGAGGAATTCGCTCGATAAAACAGGATAAAGATATTTCCTTATCCTGTATCAACGGGTATCAGAGAGTCTAGCGTTTAATAACCGACTCCTGCCGATTGTACATTGTCAGGATCGAAAGCGTGACAAGGTGTTACTGCATGTACTGCGCCGCACTCCGGACATTGCGCTTCAAATGTCTCCATCTCAAACTGAGTACGGCAGCCTTTGCAATCCAAGGTCATCGCTATTGGCATCGATTGTTCAGAAAACCCCATCATTCTAACTTTATCTACAACTGCTTTGCCGTCTTCAAATTCTGCAGAACATCCATCGTGCATCTTAATTTCCTCTAGTTATCATTGTTATCTATTAGGGTCAGCGACTCACCAAATCGTAATTGGTTGCGATATCCCATTAGTGTTTGATCAAGCTTCTCAAGTGTTCCGAGTAGTTGACGCTCTTGGTCCGAAGTATCGAGTACACGCGCGATACCACCATTTTTTATCACCAATCGACGGTCAGCCATAAGCGCCAAAATAGGATCATGGGTTGCCATCAGCACAATTTTGTCTTCAGCCAGCAGCAGTTTTAACGCTCGCTTACGATCGATTCCAGCGTTTTCAATTTCATCAATCAACACAATCGGTGTCCGGCTTAAAATCGCGGTATCTGCAATCATCAGTGCCCGAGATTGTCCGCCCGATAAACTGGTAATTGGAGTTTCCGGCGTGAACGGTTCACCCGCGAGATCGTTTGCTTCTGCTATGATGCGGTCGACTATTTCATCCGCGTCTTGCACTAAACGGCTTGCAGCATGAAGCGACACAAATTCTCGGACTTCTAAATCCATAACAAAATTCATATTTTGCGATAGTTGAGCGACCAATTTCTTAGTTGTGGAGAATCGCCAAGAGTGATCAGGAATATCGCCGTTGATGAGTATTCTTCTTCCCGTCGGGGTATCCGCCTGAGCGACCCATTCAATATCCCCCAATAACCGGCTCTTACCAGAACCCGTTGGGCCCACAATAGAGACGATTTCGCCGCTTTTAATGGTTAGCGAGGTAAAGCCTTCATCGGTACCAGATTTATCGGTTCCAGCCAGTAAGGTAATTGAGCGCACGTCATCATCTTGACCTAAAAACTGAAGCATTTGATTGATAAAGCCCGTCATCTGGTCAATCAAAACATTTGGATCGATTGCTCTATCCTCCTGCTCAATCTCGTCAAATTGATTCAAATACTCCAACACTGTGCGTTGTTCATCGTCATTTAGTTTTAGCTGGTTATCACTGAAAAACGTGGTCAGAAATGGGTAATCGAATAACAACGACGCAACACTTCGATGTTCTACTTGAGTACGTTCAATCATGAGTTGTCTTCCATATCAATTTTACGCACATTACCCATCTGATAACTGTCACCAATGCGAGTTTCACCAAGGCAATATGAACAAAGTGCCGACGGCATAGTAAATCGAAGCTCACTACCTACAACCGTTGTTACACTTTGTTCGCTATGGAGTAACGTGCTTAGCTCAAAACAACCTTGACCGGTTAAGCCATTAATATTCATGATTGTCGCGGCTGGGTTCACCAAGTTTACTTTGGACGCAAACACCTCCCGTTCAGCCTGACTCACAATATCGCCCTTAGTAATCACAACAATGTCGGCTGATTTCAGCATTGGCCCAATTTTTTTGGGTGTGTTGATTCCACTTAGGTTGTCGATCACGCATACCGCTTTGATTTCTTTGACATAAGGAGAGCACCGATTACATAGGCCAGCAGATTCACTGATCAGTAAATCCATCTCTTGTGATAATCCCCATTTGACGATTTCTTCAATATTGCTGACAAAGTAATGGTCGGGACACATAGACCCGGACAGCCCTTTTTTGACTGGAATCCCAGCTTTTTTATACACCAAATCATCATCGGTATAGAGGCAGTCAAATTTAACCACACCAATGTTTAAACCTTTCGCTTTCAATGCGTTTGCGGTTTTAACAATGACTGCGGTTTTGCCCGAGGACGGTGGACCCGATACAGTGACTAAATTCACTTACAACACCCTCCGCTATTACAATTCTTCTGCCCACTTGCACCACTTTCCGCTGTAAATAACGTTTCACAGTGCCTGATAAGTGACGAGAGATCGTTTTGTTCGATATAATCCCACCCCAGCCACATAAATGGATGCGCTTCCGGCAGCACATTCGTAACCTTCGGATGAGTACTCGGAAACAACCCTTGGCCGGCGAGCAAGTCACCCACATCTTCTGAAGCAAATAATTCGACAATATCTTTAAGCTGCTCGGCTTTCTCAGACTTCGCCAGCATAAAAATAGGACTGATGATTGCACCATCCTGTGGCCATACCGCTTGCAGTGGTCCGTCGCCTTTCACCATTTTTGAAAAGAAATAAGGCATGATAGTAATTGCCGGCTTGCGCTGTTTACGCCGTTCACTTCTTACCATTTCTGCAGGGTGCATTGACTCAAGTAAACTGCGACCTAACGCACGTACACCATCATCGCCATACATTTTGTGAATATTTAATAAAATCGCATTAAACAGGTCGAAATCGGATACCGGAAGAGAGACGCTGTTTTCAAACTGTGGGTCTAGAAGGTCAGCCCATGAAGAAGGCATTGGTCTGTCACCAAGCTCTGCGGTGTTGATTAGAAACAGCGCTGGTACAACTGCAAGTATGGAATAGTGTTTTTTGGGATCTTTAATATTTAATCCCGAAAAGTCAGAATTGTAGTCATCAATCCCAGTCAAGTCTGCAAACATGCCTTGCTGTCGATAGCGACCGAAACGTTGCTGGTCGAAAAACATGTCAAACCCCGCCGACAGAAACAAATCCGGCAGTAAGTCGGGATCATTAACGCCATCGATATTCTTCTGAACCCAATCTAGCCCCATAGATGCCGCTTTGAGTTCGTGTTTTATCTCTGGCTGGCCTGATTCTTGGCGTTGTTTTAAAAACGAATTCCATTTTTCCATCAATTGAATTCTTATCGGACAAGGTAAGATACCGACTACGTTCAACGAACTTGCACCTGCCGCACTGGTTTTATTCTCAATCAACGTAACATCGCTTTCATTTGAATTACTTGAGATGGCTTCTTCCAATAAACCCGTAAACGCATCGAGGTCCATTTTCTTCATCATCACCGCGTTGGCTAAAGAAATACTCTTGCCCATACTGGTACGCATCACTTGATCATTCATTTGCGGAAAACCATTCGACACAAACACAGCAATGGTTTCTGGGTAACGATCGGTAATCTCGAATAAGGTACTTTGTTTATCTATCATTTGGCTTATGTCCGTATGTCAGCAGCTGAGTTCAATTCAGTAATCGTTGTCTTTTTCAATGTGTTATAGACTTGCAGGTTTAGCTTGTGAATACGGTCATCAAACATACAATTATTAAATGGACAACTCGTCCGCCCTAACGGACAACTGTTCATTTTTATTTTTGTTTGAAATACCTCATAGACATCGAGAAAACTTACATCGCTAGGTGATACGGTCAGCGCAAAACCACCAGATGGACCCCGCGTCGAACTTACCCAACCAGCTTTATGTAATGTTCCAAACACTTTTGCTAGGTGCGCTTCAGAAGCAGAAAGTCGCATTGCGGCGTACTTTACACTGACGCGTTTCGGAGCCATTTCCGCGAGCAATCCCAGTCCATGAATTGCCAAAGATGTGCCTTCAGAGATGTTAACTAAACTATTCACACCTACCTCTATGTATTTAGGTATTTAGGTATTTAGGTATTCGAATACCTAATTAGAAAGCAACGCAAACAACACGACAACGCCTAATATTGGTAATTAACTTTCTCTTTTTGATCGCTTCTCAGCGCGGGACAGACGATAGAAATTTAATGAAATGACGTGACATAGTGACGATAAGAAGTATCTGTAACAATAAACCGAACAAAAGAGAGCATTCTTTTATCCGGTTTATCCATTTTTTAATGTAGCATTAAGCCAGCTCAGGCCACTTGTCGAATGGCTGTTTGGTTAATACCATTTCGCCATTTTCACCTTTTTGGATGTTGATCCAAGCTTGCCAATTTTCATAATCCACCTCTGGATAATCTAAGCGGTAGTGACTACAACGGCTTTCAGTTCTCATCATCGACGCTCTTAGTTTCATTTCAGCGGTATGAATCATATTCTTGGTTTCATGAGCCAATCTTAGTTGGTGACGATCTTCTGCCAACAACATTGGTGCATGATGCTCTTTCAATTCTTCAATATAAGCAAGCGCGCCTTGCATCATGCGTTCTTTCTTAATATAGAGCACAAAGTTCGGAATCATCACGCCTTGTAATACTTGTGTTACCCAAGCTGGGCTGTACCCTCTCTCCCTTTTGAGTGGAGCAAGAATTTCGTCATTGATCTTGGTTTTATTTGCATCACTAGCGACCATTTGTTCGATGGCTTTACTTGCCTTCGCAGCCGCTTCTCCAGCCATAGCACCTTGAACACAAGAACCCGCTGACGAGCCTCCTATCTGAGTATAAATACCACCTGACATATATGAGCCTAAGGCATCACCTGCCGCATAAAGTCCCGGAATAGAACTTAAGCCGGTTTCATCAATAGGGACGATACCTTCTGCTTTGTGAATCGCCATACCTGCAGTCGATCCCCCAACTTGCTCACCACCCATGCCTGGAGGCCCCTCTTGAGGCGGTTCTCCAAACATAGCTAACAAGCTAGCAATACCCGGAGGTGGTCCCCCCATGCCTGGCAAACTCTTATCAGCGAATGCTTCTGGGGTATATGGTCCTTCACTTGGAGCCGCTACCGCCTGCGCCGCCTCCCCTGGCTTAGGCGGTGGTCCCATAACAATTGGAGCCCCTTTTGTATACGCTTCATAGTTCGAATCAACACCTAGGTGATGTTTAACCACAACACCATTAAGCTGAGGTTTATCTTCAAACAATCCATGCCAGTTATCATAACTAGACCCTGAGTTTTCTGATGAACCTGGGTGACCATCATTCCATTCTTTACCCGTCACAACTGCGCCAATATCATAAGCCATAATGGTGCCGTCGTGAGTCAGGTCGCACATTGGGAAGCCATTTGGTTTAAAGCCTCCAGAACCGGTGCAAAGTACTACGGTTTTCGCATTAAAGAATATGACTTTGTTCTCATCCATACTGAAGCCAGCAGCGCCGACGACGCGACCCTTCTCTTTCATTAAGTGGGTAATCATCACGCGTTCTTGAAGAGGGATATCGCGCTCGTTTATTGGCTTAGAGAACGACTTATTATACAAAGGAGAATCAAAATAGCCCCACGATTTCAGCTCTTCAGCTCTGGCTTGTGAATGCTCTGCTAACTGACGAGTAAATACCGGGTTATTAGTTTGAATCGATGATTCCGACACTTGCGCGACAAACTCATCAATGCTTATTTCGGCATTGGACTTATCATAAGTAAAAAAGCCTTTCGCAAATGGCGTTAAACCTGAACTGCCTAAGCGCCCTTTCGACACCATCATAACTTTGGCGCCGGCGTCGTGTGCTTTGACCGCGGCGAACAGACCTGCAAAGCCACCACCGATAACGAGCACGTCAGTTTCATGGTTCTCTTGAGTGTAATCTTCTACCTTGATTGTGGGCTTATTTTCTACTGGCCGACCTGCTGCAAAAGCTGAAGATGCAAGCATTGAAGCACCAATTACGCCACCGGCAACACCAATAAACTGGCGTCTAGATATTTTTGTTTTATCACTCATGTTACTACCTCCAAGAAACCATAACGGGTAATGTTTTTTCAGGAGTGATGGTTATCGCCCCCACTGGACAATACAGTCTGCATAAATGACAGATCTGACAATCTTCCGGATAAGTGATCACGGCGACTTTCTTGTTCTCGTCAAACTGAATAACATCTGTTGGACAACTTTCAACACAGGTCTTACACCCTATGCAACCTGATATTTGACTAATTGGCATATCGTTTCCTCAAAAACCTGTATTTAAAATGAGATCTGTTCGAAGTGAATGTCTGCGGTAGGAATGCCGCTTGCTTCAAGACTTTTCTGTACCGATGCAATCATGCCTTCAGGACCACATAGATACACACTGTGATTGGTTCCATTTATCGTTTGAAGGACGGATTGGATACATTCCTGATCAACAAAACCTTTGCGAACATCGGGTTCATCACCGACCTCCATACACACCAGTTGTTGACTAAAGTCGGGCATCTCTGATTCCAGTTTCTTAACCTCATCCTGTAGCGACATCTGTTGATAATCACCATTACCGTAAATCAGACGTATCGGACGTGGATCTTTATTCGCGGCAAGTTCGCTTAATAGACTTAACATTGGTCCGATCCCCGCCCCTCCTGCGATAAGAACGATGGAATCTGCATCTTTGCTTTCATTTAAACCCATGCTTCCGTATGGGCCATCAACAAACACTTCTTGACCAATAGATAGCGTGTTGAGCTGAGATGTATAATCACCTAGTTCTCTGATCACCATTGAAAAGCGAGGAAGTTCATCGGTGCTTGATGCGATTGAAAATGGGTGGTCATTCAAGTTGAACACTGAACTTTCAGTATTAATCCACACGAACTGTCCTGCCTCAAAAGAGAAATCGTCGTTGCTATTTTTCTCTAATACAACCTTCCAATCTCTACTACTGACTTTCTTTATGTCGACTAAGGTAAACGGCTTAGCCAGAATCATGCGTTTCTTAGTAATATGGTTGTAAGCCACGAGTAGCACTGAAGAAACACAAAGTAACCACCAAATCGCATTAAACGCACCGCTAAATTGACCATGACTGCCCACGGTGGTGATGTGTAAAGTAGCTAAAACGGCAATGACAACAAAGCCGACTAAGTGAGTCAGGCGCCAGGTTTCGTAGCTCATTCTAAGGCGATTCTTAAATACAGCTGTGAGTACCCATAAAATCATTGCAACCCATGCAATAAGACCTGTTAGCATCTGCGGTGCAACAACGATCTCAATAACGCTTCGAATGCCATCATCGACAGACTGAAAGAATTTTGGGGCTAAAATAAACAAAGGGTGAAGAAAGAAGAAAATCCCAATCCACTGACCAACTTTTTTATGCTTGGACATGCTCCAATCAATATTTGCGAATAATGAGATTTGTTTTACACGGCTACCCAAAGGGAACTGTACGAAAAACGCCATCATGAAGATGACATTAAAAATACTGATCGCACTTAAGTAGAAACCTTTTCCATCCATGTCGAGAGATAAAGTAACAAGAAATGGAATGACTAATAAAATAGCGTATAACGCAAGCAGCTTCTTATGCTTAATATGCAATTTAAAACGACTCGGCTTGGGTTTAGAGGTATCTAAAGAGATTGCTTCTGTATTCATCTGTTGTTTCCATGTGTCAAAGTGAATAAATATTCCGATTAGATTAAGTGACCTTTTTATATATCGGCTTTTAATGTTGCGTAAAAACGCACTTATCCGATTACATAGAAACGCTAAGTCATCAAGGGTTAACGATCGGTTTAGTTTAGATAAAACCACAAAATATATAAGTGAAATATGATCTGGATTTCATTAAATGAAAAAATTGCTAAATGAATACGATAAATAAAAGGTATATCCAGCTTCCTTAGAAGCTATATATATTCGTAATAAGAATTATTTAAATTAACAATCTAAAAAATCTATTTAACTTTAATTAAATGTCTTCACTACAGGCAAACAAACATCTTTTGAATTAAGCAAAAAACATTCATTAGAGTAATTAATTTATCACTTGGATATTTCGTCGAGTCATGGGTAACGGTGTGGGTTGCTGGATAGTGTTTTAACTAAGTTAGCATTTATATGAATCTAAGATGGTATCGCGCATTTAACGTGCTATGTTTATAAAGTAGCTTTTGAACTAACGAGTCGGGTATGATGAACTTAAGAAAACATTTTGGGCTCATTTTCATTCTGGTTTCTCTTACGACGAGTGTCGCATTTTTATTTTACTCGGTAGAAGAGTGGCAGCAGGTAAAAGAGGAATCGGCAAAATACCAACATTCTCATTTAACCCTATTTACCGATTCTACATCAGCATTTTTCTCTCAGATTTCCTCAAGCTTCGATCTATTGGGCGAGCATCTCATTTCAATTGAACTTACAGAAGATGACTTTCATTACCCTTTGATTGACAAACTAGTGCAACAACACTCTTGGATCAAAGCGCTTTCCGTAATGACGATGGATGGTACATTTATCGCCGCGAGCTCAAACTTCACTCCTCATCATCCCGACCGAAATAAAGACAATCCGCTTCAATTATTTAGACAAAGCAAATTACCCAACGGCACGATCATGAAGCGTAGTCACGTAAGTTTAGTCGAAGGCGCTACGGAGTCCGTCATCCCTTTTGGACGATATGTTGGTCGAATCAAGGACAGTAACACTCCCCTATTAGCCGTAACATCAGGGATTGTATTTGAAAATATGCCGCTATTTTTTGAAAAAATAGGTAATGAAGCGTACCACTCTTATGAAATAATTAGAGAAGACCAATATTTACAGTTTTCTATACGATCCATCTATTCTGATTTATCCAAAAAAGTCCCTGAGTCGTATTTCAATCAAATTTCTAGTCATAATTCATTCAATCGACACCAAACGGAAATTACAACCGTAACGAAAGACGGCAAATCGTATCAAGCGGTAATATTTTTTATGCCAGAACTACGCCTGTGGTTTGTTTCTACAATTCCAACCTCACAGTTAGTTGCAACCTATGCTAAAAAACAATTGCCACTCACCTTCGGTATTATTGGTTTGCTTATCATATTTTATGGTTTGACTCGATATATAAATCGTATAGAAGCCAGAAATGAGGACACTCTATTACATCAACTCGAGCACGATCACATCACCTATCTACCTAACCGAGTCTACTTGAAAAACAATTTGAATGATTGGTTAGCAACCCATAAAGTGGCAACGCTTTATTATATCGATGTGGATAAATTCAAAGATATAAATGAAGGCTTTGGTTACTCCGTAGGTGACACTCTTCTGATAAAAATTGCACAGAGGCTCATGTCTGAAGCGGGAAAAGATGCGTTAGTTGTTCGGGAGTATGCCAATAGATTTTTGCTAATCACACCTGATATTGGAGAACACTCGCCAGTGAGTTATGGTGATTCCTTACAAGCCATACTCACCGAACCGTATTTACTCGAATCATCTCACATTTCCATTACGGCAAGTGTCGGTATTGTGTCTTACCCAGAACACGGCGAAGACTATCACGATTTGATGATGTCGGCTGACATCGCTTTATCGGACGCCAAGAAGTCTCGAAATTCCGTAACATCACTCTCCTCAAGTATTTTAGCGCGTTATCAATCTCGAGTTCAGATCGGAAAACTATTACGTGGAGCCATTGAGGAAAACCTTCCTTTTATGGTTTTTCAACCTCAGATTAACCGTCATGGACAAGTTCAATCGTTAGAATCCCTTGCCAGATGGAAAGATGAACAATTTGGAATGATTGCTCCGGACAAGTTTATCCATGTAGCGGAAGTCACTGGGCAAATGAATGATTTAGGCTTCCTCATCATCGATAAGTCATTTAGAGACTTTTCCTATATTCAAGAGCATGTATCTAGCCCATTATCGTTGTCACTTAATGTATCAATACAGCAGTTGTCGGATAAACGATTTCTGCGCTTCATTGTTGATGGTATGACGAAGTATGGTATTAGTGGTTCATCCATCATTGTTGAGGTGACAGAGTCTATTTTTATCGACGACAATCAACATATCAGACCGGTTTGTAAGCAACTTGAGTTCTATGGGATAAGGCTGTCACTAGATGATTTTGGGACCGGTTATTCCTCTTTATCGGTACTTAAGAAGCTCGAGATTAGCGAGCTCAAAATTGACCGTTCTTTTGTTATGACCATGACGAATGAACAAAAGTCGTTATCACTTGTGCAAACCATCTTGAAACTCGCCAAACAACTTAATATGAAAAGTGTCGCGGAAGGTGTCGAAACCAAGGAGCAATACGAAATTCTAAAACAATGCGATTGCGACCTATTTCAAGGATATTATTTTGCTAAACCAATGAACGCTGATGAAACAATCCACTTCATCAACAGTTTTAATGACCAATCGTAAAGCGATTCCATGTAATTAGATCTAACAAGTCGTTCACTCCCTCCTATTCTGTAAAGTTTCCGTACAAGTATAAGCGATTAAGGTAGCGTGTTAACAGCTACCTCTCTACTCACTATTTATCTAAACCCACACCACTAAACTATTTTTCCTACCGCAGTCCGACATTTGAAAGATTCATTGGTACAAAACCTGAGAGGGTTTCTACTCGTTCTAGCCACTCTTCTACTCGTGGAAAATCCGCCAAATTAATTCCGCCTTCAGGAGCTAACTTGGTATAGGAATAAAATGCCAGATCCGCAATTGTAGGAACATCACCCACCAACCATTCTCGGTTCTTCAGATACCCTTGCAGTTCAGTGAACAGTTTATTGGCTTGCTCAGTTAACGTTTCTCTATCAAGGTCACGATCAAATAGATTTGCCCAGCGCAATTTAGCGACATTACCAGCTAAACGATTCGCGGCTAATGAAAGAAACTGTTCAATATGCGCACGCTCGACTGGAGACTGAGGAAGCCACGTCTGCTGTTCGTCATAAACGCTGGCCAAATATACCAATATCGCATTTGAATCAAAAATAACCGCTTCGCCATCCACTAACACTGGAACCTGACCAAAAGGATTCAGCGCCAAAAATTCAGGTTGTTGCTGTTCGCCGGCGAGTAAGTCTACCTCAATCAATTCAAAATCTAATTCGAGCATACTCAACAACATATGGGCTCGGTGTGCATGCCCAGACATCGGGTGCCAATACAGTTTTATCATTGTATTTTCCTGTTTAATTATCTAGTGACTATTAAAGTACAACTTGCCATGAATAAAAACCCCGCTACTATGGAATGATAATTTCCAAATTGTTGATAATCTATGGACACTATTGATGGGATGAGAACAATGGTTGCGGTAATTGAAACCGGCTCATTCACTGCTGCTGCGGAGCGTTTAGGTATTTCAAAATCGCTGACGTCTAAATACGTTAATCAAGTCGAGAAACAGATCGGGGCTAAACTGTTCAATCGAACCACTCGTAAGTTGTCTATTGAACAAGCGGGTAAGCAATATTACCTTCAAGCACAGCAGGTATTATTGCAAGTCGATAAATTGTATAGCCAACTCGATTTAAGTCATAACATCGCTTCTGGGCCATTACGTGTCACGGCTTCTCAAGGTTTTGCAGAGGAGTTACTAAGCCCAATAATTCCCGAATTTCATCATCGTTATCCCGACGTAGAGATCGATATTATCGTTACCAATCAAAAACTCGATTTGGTGGAAAACGCAATTGATATTGCATTTCGCGCCAGTGAGCTCGACGATTCTAGCCTTAACTGTCGTAAGATTATGACAACTCAGAGTTCATTATATGCCGCACCTGAACTGGCGCAGTTGTGTCAAAGCGACCTTGATCTAGCGCAACTCCCATGTCTTATCGATAACAACCTTCACCCTACCGCTCGGTGGCCTATTACCTCTTGTTTAAATCAACATTCTGAAATAACAACCATGGCTGTACGCAGTGTATTTCGGAGTAATAACCCACGCCTGATCCGACAATTGACGTTATCTGAGATGGGAGTCAGCTATCAATCCGATATTATCGCGGCGCGCTATGTTAAATCTGGTCGTCTACAAAAGTTAGATATTGGCTTTGAACCATTGCATTTCCCCATAAATGCTCTGTTCCGAGGTGGAGACTATCAACCGAAGAGAGTACGAGTATTTCTTGATTTTGTGGTTGAAAAACTGAGTAAAAAGCCATCTTAAATACCTATTTAAGATGGCTTAAATTAAATCAATGTCACGGATATTTTTATGCTTGAAATAAATTTAGATATTCGCCGTAGCCTTCTTTCTCTAACTGATCAGCAGGTACAAAGCGCAGAGAAGCAGAGTTCATGCAATAGCGTAATCCCGTCGGCTTTGGGCCATCCTCGAACACATGTCCTAAGTGAGAATCTCCAAAGCGACTTCTCACCTCAGTTCTTGGATAAAACAGTTTGTAATCGGTTGTCGTGACGACATACGCTTCATTAAGAGGCTTAGTAAAACTTGGCCAACCGGTTCCCGATTTGTACTTGTCTGTTGAAGAAAATAACGGCTCACCTGTCACGATATCAACATAGATACCCGCCTCTTTATTATCCCAATAAAGATTGTCAAACGGACGCTCGGTTGCGTCATTTTGAGTTACCTCATACTGTAAAGAAGTCAGCGACTTACGAATCTCGTTGTCGGTTGGTTTAGTGTATTGCTTTACCGCTGATGATTGATTTTTTTGATCGATCATTTGACGCAATGTCACTGGGTTTTTAATGCGATCTTCGCCAAATAAATCATCTAGGTATTGGTCGCGTCCTGAAGCATGACGGTAGTACTTATAACGAATACTGCTCTTCTTATAGTAATCCTGATGGTACTCTTCAGCAGGGAAAAACTCGGTATATTCGATCAGTTCAGTGGCGATTGGATCTGGGTAGATCTTAGCTGCATCGACATCTTGAATGAACTGCTCTGCAATCGCTTTTTGTTCCGCGTTATGATAGAAAATTGCAGGACGATATTGAGGACCACGGTCAACAAAAGAACCGTCACCATCAGTAGGATTCATATGTCTAAATAGGTAATCAATAACTTGTTCATAACTTAATACATCACCGTCATAGGTGACTTGAATAACTTCGATATGTCCAGACTTTCCTGATGATACCTGCTTGTAAGTCGCGGTTTCTTCGCTCCCTCCAGCATATCCTGAGACAACAGTGGAAACACCTTCAAGCTTTTCAAAGTCGGACTCGGTACACCAGAAACAGCCGCCCGCGATTGTCGCAACTTGGCTATCTTTTGGCATAGCATTACTACTTTCCGCGTTTGCTGATCGATCCGGCATAACAGCTAAAACCAGTATTGGCAATAATGCTCCGAAAGAGAACAGCCATTTAGATAATTGCTTCATGTTGATTTCCTTAAACCAAGGTTTCTGTTTATGTACTTAGTTAGACGTGCTTAAAACAAGAATATTACATAAAATTGAAAAATATTTTGAATTCACTTCACCCGAGACTAACATTCGCGATCACAGCAAGTATAACGGGCTACATTTTTTGACATTTATGGTGGGTTTATTGGAGTTTTAGTAACATTTAGATCAACGTATCTAAGTCGACACCAGAAAAGGTTTTGTTCTCTTCCATTACAACGTAACTATTAATTGTCGCTGAATAGTCCTTACTGCTGATTAACCTATCGTTTATCGCCAAATACGCCGCCATATCACGACAAATAATTTTCAGTATGAGATCAGATTCCCCACTTACCGTATAGTATTCAACCACTTCGGGAATTGATTCAACGAGCGCTTTAAATGATTGAAACTCTTGATAGGTATGGTTCTTTAAGTTGACACTGGTAATACAGGTTACAAAGCGGCATACAGAGTGAAGGTTTATTTTTGCGTGATAGCCACTAATCACCCCCTCTTCCTCGAGACTCCTAAGCCGAAGTAAACAAGAACTTGGAGCAAGATCGACCTGTCGCGCAAGCTCTTGATTGGTGACACGACCGTTTTTTTGTAGTATTTCGATAATTTTATAATCTATTTTATCTAGTTTTTTCATTAAGTTATCTTTCTACGTTCATTAATGACGTATCACTACATCGGTGGTTTATCCTATTTTAACCTTACAATCCTAAATTAATTAAATCCAGTTTCTTTGATTCGCTATTTTAACAATGCCATTGTCATGACCGTAAAATGCAAGCTTTAAGCAGGAACATGACAGCATTTCACATTCTTTATTTATTACAACTCTACATTGATCGCACTAGAATAGTGCTTACGCGCACCATCACTACTCAAAATAGTTTGAATAAGTCGCAATCCCGTTTCACTTCACAAAATCATGTAAATTTATTTTTGCATTTAATTTCATCAAATCGTTTAAACGCGAATTTAATTTCAGCATTTTCTTCTCCATCGCATAAAGTTCAATTGTACGCATTGTTTTTTTAACTTAATGAATCAGCAACTATTTTTGGCACAGTCCCTGCTCTAGCAATACCAATATTTTGAATTCATACTACAAACTCATAGGGAAAGATCAGTGTTGATATTCCATTAGAAACGGTTTTCATCAGCGCTAATTTAAATGATTTGTTAATACCAATTTAAGAGGCACAGTCATGGTACAGGAAGTAACTCGAAGCGATTTTGATCAATATTTGGTCCCTACTTATTCACCTGCTCCATTCATTCCTGTGAAAGGTGAAGGATCAATCATTACCGATCAACAAGGAAAAGAGTACATCGACTTTACCGCGGGTATTGCAGTTAATGTCCTAGGGCATAACCATCCAAAACTAAAACAAGCCCTCATTTCTCAAGCCGACAGTATTTGGCACCTTGGCAATGGTTACACTAATGAACCAGTGTTGACCCTAGCTAAAAAGTTAGTTGAAAACACCTTTGCGGATAAAGTTTTCTTCTGCAATTCCGGTGCTGAAGCGAATGAAGCTGCACTTAAATTAGCTCGTAAATATGGCAATGATAAGTACGGTGAAACCAAAAATGAAATCGTTGCCTTCAAGAGTGGTTTTCATGGTCGTACCCTGTTCACCGTCAGTGCGGGCGGACAGCCTAAATATTCACAAGATTTCGCGCCATTACCGGGTGGGATTAACCACGTTCCATTTAACGATTTGGAAGCAGCTAAAACCGCAATAAATTCGAATACGTGTGCGGTAATCGTAGAGCCCGTTCAAGGTGAAGGCGGCGTCGTTCCTGCTGACCCAACATTCTTACAAGGACTACGCGAGTTATGCGACCAGCATGACGCGCTATTGATATTCGATGAAGTACAAACTGGTGTCGGTCGTACTGGACACCTTTACGCCTACATGCACTATGGTGTCGTACCAGATGTTTTGTCTTCCGCTAAAGCACTAGGTGGTGGTTTTCCAATCGGAGCGCTTCTAACAACTGACAAATTAGCGTCCACTTTATCGGTTGGGACTCATGGCACAACATACGGAGGCAACCCTCTTGCTTCTGCGGTGGCTAATGCCGTTATTGATGAAGTCAATCAACCTGGATTTCTACAAGGAGTCATCGAGCGCCAAGATTACTTCTTCTCTCGTCTCAACGAAATTAATCAATCGCGAAATGTCTTCAAAGATATACGTGGAGTCGGCTTATTGATTGGTTGCGAACTCGTTGAAGAACACAAGGGCAAGTCTAAGGAAATTTCTAACCTTGTTGCTGAGCAAGGCGTGATGATGCTAATTGCGGGACCAGATATCCTGAGATTCGCTCCGGCACTCAACATTCCTTTATCTGACATCGAAGCGGGATTAGCACGATTCACCACAGCGTTAGACCTGTGGCTAGGGAGCGCACAACAATGATCGTTCTGCGACCTGCACAGCCAAGTGATATCTGTTACCTAGAACGGTTCGCCAATGCTAGTGGGCCACTCGTTTCTACGCTTCCAGAAAGTCATACCCATCTTTTGGGCAAGGTAGAGCAATCGAAGCAATCTTTTGCCAAAGCCGTGACCGCGCCAAGCAATGAGTCGTATCTTTTTGTATTAGAAGATTCAAGCACTGGGCGGCTTCTTGGTACGGGCGGTATCAATGCCCTAGCTGGAAATCAGGCACCATTTTATTCATATCGGACAGAATTCAAAATTCACGCTTCTCGAAAGCTCAACGTAAACAATCGAGTTAAAGCGTTAATCCTTAATCATGATCTCAGCGACCATTCTCAGCTCTGCTCATTTTATATCGATCCTGAATTCGCCGAAAGCCTTTACCCATCGGTAATTACCTTAGGGCGTTTACTCTATATGTCAGTCGCTCCACAGCGGTTTTCTGACCAATGGATGGCGGTGTTACCCGGTATTTTTGATGAGCACGGTGCTGCGCCATTTTGGGAACATGTTGGCCGTAAATTCTGTGATATTGACTACAGTCAGGTCGAATATTACAACAGTACGCGTGAAAAGACGTTCATCGTTGAAATGATGCCTTACCACCCGCTGTATGTGACGCTAATGCACAATGAAGCGCAAGACGTCATTGGGTTAATCCATGAGCGTGCTGCTCTACAGAATACGCTGCTGACTGAACAGGGGTTTGGCCCAGACAACTACGTCGAAATTTTTGATGCGGGGGCAATTCTAACTGCCCGCCGTAAAGATATTTTATTAACTCAACAAACGAAATTAGTTCAGTTAGTAAGCAATGAAAAGTCCGACACGCCAAAGACATTTATGGTCGGTATCAAGGATGAAGATGGATTTAAATCCTATTTGATTAATGGCGTGCTTGAAGGCGACCAACTTCACATTTGTTCTGATGATCTAACCGAACTTAAACTTCCAGTCGGAACAATGGTGCATGCCGTTGCGCTTACTGATTTTCCACACAATCAGGTGAGGAACTAACATCATGATGTTCATACGCCCGATAGAGAAACGAGATACGCAAACCCTTTTACAGATGGCTGAAGTGACCGGCACTGGTTTTACCTCGTTACCCCATGATGAAAAACACATCACTAATCGGATCGATCGAATGCTGGCAACTCAGCAAGGAACAGCTCCACTCTGTGACCAAGGGTATTTATTTGTTTTAGAAGATTCAGAAACCGGAGAAATGGTTGGTGTAAGTGCCATAGAAGTCGCAATAGGCCTTGGTGACCCGTGGTACACCTTCCACATAGGGACTCAAGTACACGCTTCAAAAGATCTCGGGATCTACCGAAAGATGAAAAAGCTAAGCCTAAGCAATGATCATACGGGACATAGCGAGCTTTGTACTCTGTTTCTAAACCCCGACTATCGTAAGAATAAAAATGGCCATCTGCTGTCAAAATGCCGCTTTTTATTCATTGCTGCGTTTAAAGAACTGTTCTCAAACAAACTTTTTGCTGAAATGCGTGGATATACCGATGAACAAGGTAACTCCCCTCTTTGGGAAGGATTCGGTAAACACTTCTTTAATCTTTCATTTGACGAAGTGGACTATCAAACCGGAATAGGAAATAAATCCTTTATTGCTGAGCTAATGCCAAAGCACGCTATTTATATCGATTTCTTAAGTGAAGCCGCGCAACAAGTGATAGGTGAAGTTCATACCAACACGATTCCCGCTCGGAAGATTCTCGAGAGCGAAGGACTGCGCCATGAAGGATACGTCGATATCTTTGATGGAGGTCCAACTCTCGAAGCCTACACCGATGACCTACGCATCGTAAGAAAAAGTGAATTACGACGCGTCTCAATTGTGGCAAATGAATCAAGCGACACACAATCGGCAGGTAAGCAAACGCTATTAATCGGGAATGAACAATACCTAACATTTCGCGCCATTATCGGTGAGCCCGCTATCGATGACGAATATATTTATCTGACCTCAGAGCAAGCAGATGTCCTCAATGTAAGTAATCAAGACTCAATACGCGTCGTCCCATTATTTGAAAAGGAAAAAGAATTATGAGCACTCTCACTCACTTTATTAATGGAAGCTGGCTTTCAGGTACTGGCGAGCACTTAGACAAAACTAACCCTAGTTCTAATGCCGTTCTTTGGTCTGGTAATGCTGCGTCTGAGCAAGAAGTTGACTTAGCGGTAGTAGCGGCACGAGCCGCATTTCCTAGTTGGGCTAAGCAAGATTTAGAAGACCGAATCAAGGTTTTGGAAACCTTCTCGCAAAACCTGTCTAATGATGCGGAACGTGTTAGTCGAGTAATCGCACAAGAAACCGGTAAACCGGAATGGGAAGCAAAAACCGAAGTTCAAGCCATGATAAACAAGGTTAAAATTTCTATTCAGGCTTTTCACGAACGTACTGGAATCAAAATAACCCCAACCCCAGATGGTCAAGCGGTATTGAGGCATCGTCCACACGGTGTATTAGCAGTATTTGGTCCATACAATTTCCCGGGCCACCTTCCGAATGGTCATATAGTACCAGCGTTACTTGCGGGTAACTGTGTCGTGTTCAAAGCCAGCGAACTGACTCCTTGGACCGCCCAAGTTACCTTAGAGATTTGGCAAAAGTCAGGATTACCTAATGGCGTAATCAACTTAATCCAAGGCGCTAAGGAAACTGGAATTGCACTCTCTAATCATAGTGACATTGATGGGCTTCTTTTCACAGGAAGCGCAGGGACAGGTTACCAACTTCATCGTCAGCTCGCAGGACAACCGGAAAAAATTCTCGCTCTGGAAATGGGTGGAAATAACGCACTGATCATCGATAGCTATGATGACTTAGATGCCGCAGTCAACATCACCATTCAATCCGCCTATATGAGTGCCGGACAACGCTGTACTTGTGCTCGCCGTTTACTTGTTCCTAAGGGGGAAGAAGGAGATCAATTCATCGATCGCCTTGTCGAAGTCTCTGGCGATATTTCCGTAGGTAAATGGGACGCAACGCCAGCGCCTTTCATGGGCGCTGTCATTTCTAATCAAGCAGCGGATACGCTTCTGGCCGCTCAAGATTCTCTGTGCGCTCTTGGTGGTACGTCATTACTTAAGATGAATCGCGTAGAAGAAGGCGCAGCGATGTTGTCTCCAGCGATTATCGATGTAACCAACGTGGATAAGCTACCCGACGAAGAATACTTCGGTCCATTATTGACGGTAATTCGTTACGAAGAATTTAACCAAGCCATAAAGATCGCAAATCAAACCCGTTATGGACTTTCCATGGGGCTTATATCAACGCAACGCGATCTCTATGAGCAGTTATTAATTGAAGCTCGTGCTGGCATTGTTAATTGGAATAAGCCGCTTACTGGAGCTTCGAGTAACGCTCCATTTGGTGGAATCGGCGCATCTGGAAATCACAGAGCAAGTGCCTATTACGCCGCTGATTACTGTGCATGGCCGATGGCTTCGATGGAAAGCGAACGTATCCAGCGCCCAGAAACAAACCTCCCAGGTTTAAACTTTAACTAATTAATAAGGAGGCGTTTATGTCTGCATATGAAGTAAATTTCGATGGACTGGTTGGTCTGACGCATAACTACGCTGGATTGTCGTTTGGTAATGTCGCGTCAACATCAAATAAAAGTGCGGTCGCGAATCCCAAGCTCGCGGCGTTGCAAGGGTTGGATAAAATGAAAGCCCTCACTGATCTCGGGTTTAAGCAAGGCGTACTCCCTCCACAAGATCGCCCGTGCATCGAAACACTGCGTCAGCTTGGGTTTACTGGTGAAGATAGTGTTGTGTTGCAAAAAGCCGCGCAACATGCTCCACAATTACTGGCGAACGTAAGTTCAGCATCGTCCATGTGGGTAGCCAACGCTGCCACGGTATCTCCTTCGGCAGACACAGGCGACGGCAAGGTTCATTTTACCGTCGCGAATCTCAATTGTAAGTTTCACCGCGCGATTGAAGAGCAGACAACAAGCAATTCCCTAAGATCGATTTTTTCCAGCGAACAACATTTCGCTCATCACCGAGCTTTGCCACAACAAAGCCTATTTGGTGACGAAGGCGCTGCAAACCACAACCGTCTGTGTGCAGATTATGGTAAAGCCGGTGTCGAAGTGTTTGTCTACGGGCGTCAAGCTTTTGGTGGACAAGTTGAACCCCAAAAGTACCCCGCTCGTCAAACCCGAGAAGCGAGTGAAGCCGTTGCACGGTTACACCAGTTAGATGGCGAAAAAACCGTGTTCGTCCAGCAAAATCCCGATGTGATTGATAAAGGGGTATTTCATAACGACGTTATTTCGGTGAGCAATGGCAATGTCTTGTTCCACCATCAAGAAGCGTTTCTCAATACTGCTTCTGCTTTCGCAGAAATTGACCGAAAGATGAGAAGCCTCGGTACACATTTCGAACCAATACAAGTACCTAGCGATAAAGTCAGCGTGAGTGACGCGGTAACTACATATCTATTTAACAGCCAACTTCTGAGTAAAAAAGGCGGCAAGATGATGATTGTGGTACCCGAAGAGTCACGTGCTAACCCTAGAGTTTGGGCTTACCTCAAAGAACTGGTACAAGGCAATTCACCGATAGATGAAGTGCGAGTGTTTGATCTGCGTGAAAGCATGTGTAATGGCGGCGGGCCTGCCTGTTTACGCTTACGGGTCGCATTAAATAACCAAGAACTTCAAGCCGTTAATCAGCACGCTTTAATGAACGATGATTTATATCAGACTCTCACCACGTGGGTTAATAAACATTATCGCGATCAACTTCATGAGTCCGATTTATCTGATCCGCAGCTATTGATGGAAAACCGAAATGCACTTGACGAATTGACCCAAATAATGAAATTGGGTTCGATTTATTCATTCCAAAAAGGTTAATCGTACCATGTTTGATTTTCTAGCAGAGACGCTTACAGGTGATAAAATGAGTTCGACTTCGGGACAAACGGAATACCTAACTTGGTCACGTCCAGCACCCGGAATGATAAGCTTAGAACCAAACGCAACAACCCGTAAAAGTGTCGTTATTTCCGTGGGCATTCATGGTAATGAAACGGCTCCCATCGAAATTGTTTCATCGCTCGTCTCTAACCTTCTTTCGGGTCATCAAGCTCTCAAGGTTCGATTGATGGTTATTATTGGAAACCTCGAGGCGATGCGCAGCGAGAAGCGTTATCTAAACATTGATATGAATCGCTTATTTAGCGACCATTATTTACGTTACAAGCCTTGCTACGAAACACAACGAGCGCAAGAGATTCAGCAAGTAATGACCGATTTTTACTCAGCTGAACGACAACATATTCGCCATCATTTTGACCTGCATACTGCAATTCGATCTTCTCATCACCTACGGTTCGGTGTATTACCCTACCTACGTGAGGGGAACTACTGCGCTGAAAGTTTGAGCTTATTACAAAGTATGGGGCTTGAAGCGCTCGTCATTAATCATGCGCCTTCGGCTACGTTTAGCTATTTCAGCAGCAATGAATTTGGTGCCGCAAGTTGCACCTTAGAACTCGGAAAAGCGAAACCTTTTGGGGCCAACGATTTACGCCAATTTAACCGTATTGAACAAGGCTTGATTGACGTAATTAGCGATGTGCTTCCTCGAGACGCGGTCAGTAGCGAGCTACAGGTCTACCGAGTCGCCGAAGTTCTGACCAAAACAAGCCCTCAATTCAAGCTCAATGTTGACGATGACGTCAAAAACTTCACTGCTTTTCCAAAAGGTTTCGTCCTTACAAGTGATGGTGAGGCCGAGTATCGAGTACAACCTGAAACCGGATATATTCTTTTTCCAAATAACCATGTCAACGTCGGCTTTCGGGCAGGATTATTGTTGGAAAAAGAACCCGCACTTAGAACAATGATCAACTAGATAAGGAGCAATACAATCCAGCGAAATCGCTGACTCAGTACCACAGATATATACATGAACGGATACTAATTATTACTCTAAAGGGAGTTAAATATGAATACTGATATTCCAACTGGCGCGAGATCCCCCCATTTTTGGGAAGCAATAGTGTCGTTACTATCACTTGTCGTCGGCATCGTCGTTTCAATCGTTATTTATGGCCTCGACCCACAAATTCCTATGTTGATGGGGGTAATCGTTGCGTCAATCATAGCTTTGCGCTGTGGTTTTACTTGGCAACACATCCAAGACGGAATGGTTAAAGGAATTACTAATGCTCTTCCGGCTACGATCATTCTAATTATCGTTGGGATCCTGATTGGTGTCTGGATCTTAGCGGGCGTTGTGCCGACCCTGATTTACTACGGTCTCAACATTTTATCGCCATCAATTTTTCTTCCTTCTGCAGTGATCATTTGTGCCATTACTTCTCTTGCTACGGGTACTAGTTGGGGAACAACAGGTACCGTCGGCGTTGCGTTGATGGGAATAGGTTCTGGTCTTGGTTTTCCACTTCCAATTGTTGCAGGAGCCGTGTTATCCGGTGCGTATTTTGGAGACAAAATGTCACCGCTTTCGGACACCACGAATATGGCGCCAGCACTTGCGGGCACGGATCTTTTCACCCATATCAAGCACATGTCGTACACCACCGGCGTTTCGATTGGGTTAACGTTAATTATCGAAATATTCTTGGGGATGCACTACAGCAGCACTGAAGGCAATATTGAACGCATCAACACAGTATTAACTTTATTAGACGAAAATTTCACTATAAACATCGTGATGATTTTGCCTGCTTTATTGGTTTGTTTTGTTTCTTACAAGCAAATGCCTGCAATCCCAGGTATCACACTAGGTGTTTTGTCTGCTGCAATCATTGGCGTTGGTCTTCAAGATGCAAGTTATGAGTCTCTTTTGAATTCCGCATTTAATGGTTTTGAAGGCGCAACAGGTAACGAAGATGTCGATTCGCTACTAACTCGTGGCGGTATGGATTCAATGATGTACACCATAAGCCTCGTGATATCAGCGATGATGTTTGGTGGTGTTATGGAACGAACTGGACAATTGAAAGTGATTGCCGATAAAGTTCTTTCCTCAGTAAGTTCAGATGGTGGATTGATCACATCAACAGTCGCGACGGGCGTTGTGTCAAACATGATTCTGTGTGATCAATATATGTCGATTGTTATGGGCGCGCGTACCTATGCATCCGCTTATGAAGAACGTGGATTGGCTCCCGAAAACCTATCACGAGCGGTTGAAGATTCAGCGACGGTAACGGCGAACCTGATTCCTTGGAACTCAGGCGGTGCGTACCAAGCAGCGACTCTTGGTGTAGCAACGATTGCTTACCTTCCGTTCGCATTCTTCTGTTGGTTATCTCCGCTTGTCACGATTCTATTTGGTGTCATGGGATGGACAATTACTAGAATTGATGACAAAAAAGAAGACACTATGGAAGTAAAACAAGAGTTAGCAGACTCCAATTCGTAAGTTGCTGCTCTCACCAATGTCTATTGATGTGTTAGAACTCTAATACTCAAATAATAAAATTCCGATATCAATAACTTGGTATCGGAATTTTTTGTTTATCGAAGGTTTAATCTGTCTTGATTAATGTTGGTCTAAATAACGCCTAAAGACTCTTCAGTCCCCACTTCGCTGCTGTCTCATCAAAGAAGCCTTGGGTGGTTTTTAACTCAATCCAATGATTGATGTAGTTAATCCAAACTTGGTCACTTTGCGGCAAAAGCATCGAAATAGGCGTTGGTTTACGTGCTTCTTTCACCGGTACAATAGCCAACTGCTTAAAGCGTTCAATCAAGGTTGCTGCTTCAACATTAGACGTAACAGAGACATCTGCACGACGAGCTAACAGTTCTTGGAAATCACGGGCTGGCGCTTCAATAACGATATGCTCTGCATTTGGGAAAAAGTCTTTCACCATTTTCTCTTGAACCGTTCCTAACGTAGCCGCGACTTTTACATCAGCTTTGTCGATATCGCTCCAATCGGAAAATTTATCCAACGAATTCTTTTGTACAACAGGTACAAATGCTAAGTAAAAATATGGTTGGCTGTAACCAGCAACTTTAGCACGAGACATATTTAACGACGCACTTCCGGTCATGTCGTATTTATTCGCGGTGATACCGTTGACCAAGGTTTTCCAATCGGCCGCAACATACTCGACCTCTACGCCCAAATCTTTGGCGAGTTCCGTGGTGATGTCGATATCAAACCCATTGTAGCTGTTGGTCACAGGATCTTTCACGGTCATCGGGTTCCAATCGCCAGTAGTGCCGACTCTTAATACACCTGAATTTAGAATTTCTTGTAAACGGCTGGTTTCGGCAGCAGCATTACCTATACTTAACATTGCAGCGAAAAACAGTATGATCCACTTTTTCATGGTAATTCCTTTTTGGTAAAGAGTATTTAATAGATTTACGCCCAGTAGTAGTTAACATATCATTTACACTCTAAAAATCTAGAGACTAATCATGCAGTTCACTTATAAAACATCGTTAATTCTTTTCCTATCTCTGTTTTTGTTAACTGGGTGCAGCGATTATCAATGGGGCTGGTACGTCTTGAACCCCAATACGCCACAAGGCTCCGCGAACTTGGGATTTTTGGTTTCTGGGTTTTACGACACCATTAATATCTCGTTAATCAGTATGGCCTTTGCAATGATAATTGGCTTATTTATTGCCTTTCTTGCGCTGTCTAATTCGAAGACGCTACGAGTAACCAATCGGGTTTATGTCGAAATCATTCGTTCAATCCCCGTCTTGGTTTTACTGCTTTGGGTCTATTACGGCCTGCCTACTCTCTTAGATATTAGCCTAAATCACTTTTGGGCGGGTGTGATAGCTCTATCCATTGCCGAGAGCGCCTTTCTTGCAGAAGTATTCCGTGGCGGTATTCAATCAATCTCTTCAGGGCAACATGAAGCGGCTGAATCCCTAGGGCTGAGTTATTGGCAGAAAATGAGATTAATCATATTGCCACTCGCCATTCGTCAAATCCTTCCTCCATTAGGTAATCAGTTTGTCTATATTCTAAAAATGTCATCTCTCGTTAGTGTGATTGGTTTGAGTGATTTAACGCGCAAAGCTAATGAACTCGTGGTTAATGAATATTTGCCACTTGAGATTTACACCTTTCTGGTACTGGAATACTTACTGCTTATTCTGATTGTTTCTCAAGGGGTAAGAATGCTCGAAAAACGTTTAGAAATACCCAGTCATTAGTGACGTTCATTGTTATTCTGACATTGTAAATAATAACTATTTCACGTAATATCGAGCGCGATTTAGGTGCCTTATCAAGACTCTCTTTGTCTATGATGGTGAAACGAGAAACTGGTTAAAATCCAGTACTGCCCCCGCAGCGGTAACTGTGAGCGGCAACCAAACCACTGTATTACGTAACGCGCACCAGCGTACGATATGGGAAGGGGTTGCAAACGCGTTGATCAGAAGTCCGGAGACCGGCCTAACTCTACTCGACAACTGCGGTGGGCGGTGATTCAGAGGGAAATAAGTAACGCATGATGGACCATGATAAATTGAATATCGTTCGCTCTGAATACCTTTGTTTATTACGTATTTAGACAACTGGATATTTTCACTACTCTTATCAAAACGGCCTTCTCATCAATCCTCTCGTTGCTGATTCACTTTGATTTCTACACCACCGTTTGACTATTTAATCCAATAGAAACGGTCGTCCAAGCATGAGTAGTTCATGGCGAAGCAGTCAGTTCGACTCTGAAGAACAAGAACCTCTTGGGCCACAGCTCAAAAGCCAATCCGGTTATGAGTCGATGGGTCAAGTCTATCGTGACCCTGAAACCGGTAAATTAATTCTGATTAGTAACGAGTAATCGACACTCGGTATTTTTCAATAACTCTGTGAGAACCAATATGACTGACAACAACACCAACAAAGATAAAGTCCAAATATCAGACGAAGAAGAGCGTAAGCACCAAGCCAGACAGCAAAAAATTAAAGAGAACGTCGATAAGCGTATTGCCAACGCAACGGAAGAACGCGGTGTATTGGTCGTAATAACAGGTAACGGTAAAGGAAAAAGCACGTCAGGTTTTGGAACGGTTTTAAGAGCGCTAGGTCATGGTATAAAGCCGGGCATCGTGCAATTTATCAAGGGTACTAAATGGGAGTGCGGCGAGCTTAATATTTTGAAGCAGTTCCCAATCGAGCACTACGTAATGGGTACCGGTTTTACGTGGGAAACACAGAGTAAAGCCACCGACATCGCCGCAGCGCAAAAAGCGTGGGAAAGAACCAAAGAGATGCTCGCCAACCCAGAATTGGGTATCGTTCTTCTGGATGAAATGACGTACATGATCAAGTATGGTTATATCGATCTCGATGAGATTGTTGAAGCGTTAACTAACCGCCCACCGATGCAGCATGTATTAATCACAGGTCGTGCGTGTCATCGCCGCATCGTAGAGTTAGCGGATACCGTATCAGAAGTGCAACCGACAAAGCATGCATTTCAAATTGGGGTTAAAGCGCAGAAAGGATTGGATTGGTAAGAGTTGTTTAGTCTGGGGCATGCTTTGTTTAGTGGGTGAGCATGTCCTTGCGCTCTTGTTATTAATTATGACCACCGATAACGATTAAAGTGACTTTTCTTTTTGCTATTGCTCGATGCTGAATTCCAGCCTTAACGACAAATGAGTTTCCTTTCGTTAACTTAAGTGACTCAGCTTCAAAATCAATCTGCAACTCTCCCGACTCTACAATGAACATTTCATCAGAATCATTATGAGTATGAAAATTTGTAGTGAAGTTTTGCATTATCCTTCTAAAAACAGGATTGCCATTTACAATCCCAATGTTTTCAGACTCCCATAACTCTTCCATTTAAATCACCATATACTAAATGTTAACTGCACTTTTTCGCAATAACTAGACCATGATTACTACTACCAAGCAACGATGGCTCAGCGCATGTAGAAAGATGATAGCTCAACCAAGCTTCATATTGTTGCTCGCTAAGTTGGTTAACCTCCTGACCAATAAAGCGAACATAACCATCTGTTGCAATATGATTTTCGATACTAAAACCCGTTTGAATTGCTAGAGATTCAATTTCGGATGGTTTGGCAAAGTAACCAGTTCTAAAAAATGGGTCTACGTCAAGTGAAGTAACTGAGCCACATTCATTTAACTCACTTAAAACAGTAGGCAAAACTAAACCGTTGGACATTTTTACGAGTAAACCTGCAATAAAGAAACGGCTGATATAAGCTATCGCAACAATCCCATTTGGTTTTAAAACTCGATTAGCTTCTTTCAAAACAGCTTCTCGATCTGGCTTTGATTGTATGTGATAAAGTGGGCCTAAAATCAATACGATATCTTGAGTGTCATTTTCTATAAAGCTAACGTCTGTTGCATTTGCTTCATAGACAGATAAGCTCAAAGACTGGCGTTTTGCATTATTATTGAGTTGTTCGACTAACTCAGGAACCAACTCGACAGCTATTACATTGATGCCTTGTTGGGCATAATAAAGTGAGTAGCGACCAGTCGCAGCACCAAGCTCAGTTAATTTACTTGCTGAATCGATATAAGGTTTCAAAATACTCAATGTAGTATCAAATTCAATACGCGTAATATTTTGCGAAAGAAGGCGTATCTCTTCATTATAATTTGTGTAGTACTCCATATATTCTTCGTGCACGAATTCCTCCTGTGCAATTAACGTCCGCATGAACTGTGGAGTAAGTTGGGCGCTTTTTTTGTGCTTGTTTTATGCAAAAAATCGGACAGCTTTCGGAGTCAGATTTGATCCGTTTGTTAGAGCTCTAGCGCTCAGGATATGGCTCCCAGTTTAGATAGGCTTCATCTGCTACACTCAACATTGCCAAATCTTCTGCTGTGTCACCATAAGCATAAACTCGTTCGTATTGCTCTAATTCAAACTTAGAGCAGAGAAATTTCGACTTATTAGCACAACTGCAATCACCATTAACATAACGCCCAGATAATTTACCACTCTCAACTTCAAGTTCACTACAAACGAGGGCAAACCCGTTATGAGTACACCAAGGCTTTAAATAAACGTCGAGAGATGCTGAAACAATAACGATTTGATCACCATTATTTTTGTGCCAGTTCAGCTTATTTAAGGCCACTTCTCTAAGGTAGTTAGGCACAACATCCTCAGCATATTTTTTCCCAGCGGCTGCAACTTCATCAACCTTTCGGCCAGAGAACGCCACAAAGCTAGCAATGGTTCTCATTCTAGGAGCCGGAATAATACCCGCTTTATAAAGTATGAAAAATGGCGGCAACACTATCTTGGCCAGTAGTGCTCGCCGTCTTGTTCCAGAAAAGTGCAGAAACTTAGTGTACATATCTGCATTGGTGATCGTCCCATCGAAATCAAACAGTGCAATATTCAAATTATCCCCCGAGCTCTAACGCTTTGTTAAAGGGCTATCTTAGGTGATCCAAATATGGGCTACAAAGAGTAATAAACGTAGATTTCCAATCATTTGGTAAATCATCAAATTCGTCCCCCCAATTTTCTTCAATATGAAGATGAGCTTTGTACGGTTTCTCATTACTTGGAGCTGCATACCCTAATAAATCTTCTATGCATTCCTCAATCATTACTCTTCGTTCTTCTCCAGTTTGAGCTAGGATAGGAGCATTCATTGCAGCAGCTCTTTCTGTACCAGCGTCACGGTCATGCATAAAGATGTAGTCTACATCTAAAGCATTTAAATACTTCGCAATAGAAATTAATACTGCCTTACCTCTAGCGCGTAAAAACTCACAATTCCCAACCACTTTAGCCTTATCCTCAGCAGATAATCTTTTTATTGTTTCTCTAACAACAACCTCTTCTGTGTCACCTTCTACAAAAATACACTTTTTAGTAAAGAACATTCGCGATATATAATCATCTACTTTCAAAAGCATTTTTAAGTTTTGCTTCTCATCACCTTGAAGAGTTAGAAAAGCCTCTTCTAGATTAAAGGAATTTGAGGTAGAAAAATTAGTATCAGTTAAACTGAATTTTGTTAGGCTAACGCTCTTTTCAGAACCAAGGTTTACCATATAAGGTGAATGCGTCGTCGCTACAATTTGACACCTAGGACCAGCAAGGTCATATAAGGAGTCCCTCATTTGATTTGCCGCAGCTGGGTGTAAAAAGATCTCAGGCTCTTCAAAGCAAAATATTGTAGCTCGCGGATTTTCAGTTGCCCGATTTATAAAACCTTGAACAAACCTCAAGAGTTGAAAAGCTGTTGCTCTGATCATTCCGTGACCTTGATAGTTAACCGCAGTTTTTACATTGCTTTTCAATTCAACATTAAATTGTGGTTTTATAGATTTATCTGGAACATCAAGTGTTGCGTTTACATGTACAGAGGAATCTGGAAAGAGGTTATCAACCATACCATTGAGGTCGGTAATTAATTGACCAAAATCAGTTGTGGCATCATTTGGGTTTAATTCAGAAGCAAGGTTATTAAGAAAGTGTTGAGCTTGCGTATAATTTTCAGAGCCCGTTCTTACTTGCTCAAAAAGATCACCTAATAAGGAAAATAATGCGCCACCTGAGCTAGTCAATTCTGAGATACAGGATTCGGCTGGAATCACAACAATTCTTGGTAACTTAGATAAAACATTTCCAGGAATCCCACCAGGATTTTCTACCCAAGAAGCCTCTTCATTGATTTGTATATCCCAGCATGCAGCCAAGTCAAAAAATTTTGATTTAGTTGCTGCAACAGCAAGTGTTTTTTCATAGTTATTTTCACCAAAATATTCTTTTAAAAAGTCCTCAGAATAATCTTCACCAACTAAATCTGAGACCTTTCTACATTCTGCGTATCGAGGACTTCTTGTTCTAGGGTGTTCCTTCATGAATATTTTGGGTTTACTTTCAGTTAAAGACCAAACCTTCTTATATATAATTGAGTTGCCTATTTCTCCTTCAAGCTGTTCTGCTGATGTAATAATACGACCTTTAAAACCAAGCCAATTGTTAGCTTCAGCTGGTACATTCTGGTATTCAGCTATAACTTCTACTTCGCTTTCATAGGAGTAACTTTCTTCTTCTTCATTGTACTCTTTAGAATAGTCTTCTCTATCAAGGTTTGAGTTTTTATGAAGATGGTTTAACGCTGCGAATACACTCGATTTACCTGCATTATTTGGACCTATGAGGAATGTTGTATCTCTGAATTTGATACAACAATTTTTTAGTTTTCTGAAGTTGTTTACGTGTAGCTCATGTAATCTCATTTGAACATCCTTATTCGAAGCCTACTGAAGCCCTTTAACGCTCTGTTAACTGGCTGAAAACTACCACAAAACCTAACTAGATCACCGTAACCACTAGACTCAACCAAACCAAAAATGCCACAGGTCTGCAGTCAATTTTAACAGCTTGTTAGAAGTTTTTCAGCGCACCCAAAGCTTCCATTCGTGCAAACTGAGCTTCTTGAGTGTCAACAAACGTTAGGCTTAACTGTTTGACTGTTATTAAGTTCTTGCTAGGTAAGAACTGTGACATTTTAGGGTTCCGCTTTAACCATTGCCGTAACTTGGCTTTTTTATGCCCTACTTTCTGCCCTTTGTTGAAAATTATGATATGGAACAGGAGTGCCCCCATAACGATCATGCGAACTTTGAATTCAGGGGCAAGTTCAGGCGTCCACGCTATGCGAGAGTGAAAAGGATTAAACTCTCCATTAGCACCAAACTCTAAATCCCCATCAAATTTTTTCATCTCTTCTTTTGACAGAATTTCAGGCTTGTATAGACCAACTAATATTTCAACATCACTTTCCTCTAGCTCATCACCCATTATAAATGGAATAAACCTCTTAAAGCGATGTGCATTGTTCGAGGCAGCCCTTGCTGAATTGTAAGAGACTTTCAACAACCAACGTTTGAGAACGTTATAATCGTACTTAAACTCAACATGATCCTTGAGATAGTTTTGCGTCATAATGCCCGCATCTTCGAACATAGTTTTTACTGCACCATCTAAACCACCGAGCCTTTCGTTATTACAAATAGCGCAAACATCTTTTATCTTACCTTCACTAGGAACTAACTTCTGTGCTCGTTCGTTCCAACCAACGTTACCCCCTTTATTTTTCTGAAAACTATATATGAAGTCAGGGATGATATGCTCTCTAGTTGCTTTCCTGTCCTCTCCACAATATGCGCAAATACTCATTTTTTTCTCCAACTTCTAACCGGTGTTATATGGACATTGTACACGTGACAATCTCCATATAATTAGAAAGCAGAACCACTAAAGTTCAGTATCACAACAACTTAGTGAGTCTGAAAGCCGAAAAATGACGACAATGTCGTTATAAGTAAGAATCGTATTCTATTTCGATTAACTGTGCATCAAAATACTAGACTTAATGCATATTTATTGACGTGTGTTAATTTGAGTGATGTGCGAATTAACACACAATGTGGCGTAAACCAGTTAAGTCATAATTAATAAAGAGACATTCATAATCACATACTCCCACTCGCGACTTTGTAATACACAACACCAAACAACCCTGCGAAAACTAAAACGGTTATCGCTATTTTTAACCAAATGAATTTCATTAATACCACTCCTTAAAAAACACCAAAATGACCGACAAGGCTTTTGAATACATCTAAACAATAGTGAAAAAATGCATTGCCCTTTGGCGTGAATGTCCAGAAAAATGCACCAATGTTGATGATGACCATTAACCACAACAACATTTTAAAGGGCTGCTTTTTGGTCTTATGACGTAACCGACGTTGAGCAAACAAGGCACCCGGCCAGCCGCCAATCAGTGACAGAACTAACAACGTATTTTCCGGTGTACGCCAACGCCCGTTTTGAGCTGCCCTTTTATCCTTGGCAAACATCGTGTAAGTAACAACAGACGTGCCTAAATACAGAAATATAAGATACGTTGGCCGATTCAATAAAAGAACCGCCACACTCGCAAATACAAGAAACAAAAAGCTAAACACGTTTATTTCATCCAATAGTATCGATGGGTTCATCCCGATCGCATTTTTTACAATTTAACTCAAAGCCCAACTTAGAGTCTCGACCAATTTTGGTAACGACCCAAGGACGGCATACGAACGGTGGATTATGCCGAACGTGCTGAAAATGACCGCATTGCAGTTCTGCAACCCAATCATCTTCTTCGTCTTTGTGATAGCCAACAATCGCTTGCTTCATAATCGCCTATTTGTGCGTTGATCTACGTCGATAATGACCGAACTTCATCATCGGTTAAATAGCGCCATTGACCGACTTCCACATCAAGATGAACACTGCCAATCGCTTCACGGTGAAGTGATGTCACACGATTGCCGACCGCCGCGAACATGCGTTTTACCTGATGGAACTTGCCTTCAGTGATGGTTAACAGCACCTCTTTTGTACTAATTACTTCTAACGTTGCGGGGCGAGTGATTTGTTGTTCGCCTTGCAATAAGATGCCAGCCTGAAACAGAGCGGCAACATCATCGGAGATTGCACGGGACAACCCAACACGGTAGACCTTGCTGCATTTGTGCTTGGGATTGGTGATAGCAAAAGACCAGCGACCATCATCTGTGATTAACACCATGCCTGTGGTATCAGCGTCCAAACGACCGGCGATGTGTAATTCTGATTTGTTTTCTATGTCTGAAATGTTTGTTTTCAAGCAATTGAATACCGATGGGTAGACTTCATCGATATTGGAACAGACAGTGCCTGCGGGTTTGTGCATCAGGATATAACGAAACGGGCGCGCGGTTAACTTCACGCCATTGAGCTGAACGGTATTATTTTCGTGTACTTGAGTCGCTTCGTCTGTGAGTATGTCACCGTTAACACTCAAGTCACCACTGTGGATACGCTGAATCGCTTCGATTTTGGTTAATTCGGTACTTTTGCAGACAAACTTATCAAGGCGCACAATCGCACGCCCTGATATTCAATGCTCCATCAACAAGAAAGAACGCCACCAATATCACGTTCGGTCTTGCAGTGCCAAACGTAAACCAAGAGAACAATAAATCGAACCAATCACCTTATTTTGCCACTTCAAAATGGTCGGCTTACTTTTCAGATAAGCACTCACCTTGCCTGCGCTAATAGACACCGTGATCGTACTCAACAGCCCCATCAAGATAAATAGCACGCCGAGAATGAAAACCTGTGATGACACCGACCCGTTTGCTGGATTGACGAATTGAGGCAGAAACGCGAGAAAGAACATCGCCGATTTGGGGTTGAATACCTCTAGAATCACCGCTTGTTTGAACGCTTGCTTCGAGGTCGTTTTGCTTGTGGTTCGAACCAATGACCCCTCTGACTTAGAGAATATTTCACGCACACCCAAATACACTAAGTAAGCAACACCGATAAATTTAACGATATTGAACAAAAGCGCTGACGTCATGATCACCGCAGAAATCCCAACCACGGCCATAAATGTATGAACTAAATCACCTAACGCGATACCTAACCCAGTGGCGATTCCAGCTCGAGATCCAGAGCTCGTCGCCTTTGCTAAGGTAAGAAGTACCGCTGGCCCCGGAATGAATACAAAGCCGAGTAAAACTGCTAAATACGTAATGAGTGTTGCTTGATCAATCATACTGTTACCCAATAAAAGCTGTTTAATGGCTGGCAGATTAAACCAACAAAACAGGGACACGAATCCCATATTTTCATCTTACCCATTCCTGTGTAACTTTTGCACATATTTATGCGATGTTTTTCAAGGCTGATTCAAACATATCCAACCCTCTCATAATTGGTAAATAATTGAACGAAATCCGATCATGAATTATTTTCATAGTAACCGTGAGTAAGTTGCGTTTTTATTCATAATTAGAAGCACGTATAAAATACTCTCAGCATTCACAACTCGTTTACATTACTTTCTCATTTAAACAGTAATTAATACTCAATTGGGACAAATCGGAGACTAAATAACAATGAAAAACGACTTCACATTTAACATTAATAGCATTTGTCTCGATGAAAACTATCAACCGTCAGACAACACTCGAGTTACCACTAACTTTGCAAATTTGGCTAGGGGCGAACGACGCCAAGAGAATTTACGTAATGCACTCAAGATGATCGATAACAGCTTTAATGCCTTGGCTAACTGGGATAACGCGACTGGCGATCGCTACTCAATCGAGCTTGAAATCGTATCCGTCGATATCGACATTGAAAGTGATAATCGTCGCTTTCCCTCGATTGAAGTATTAAAAACCAACATTGTTGATCACAAGACCAATCAACGTATTGAAGGCATTGTTGGCAATAACTTTTCCTCCTACGTACGCGATTACGATTTCAGTGTTTTGCTGCTTGAGCATAACAGAGGCCAATCCAACTTCAGTATTCCCGATAACTTTGGTGAGCTTCATGGCAACATCTTCAAATGCTTTGTCAATTCAGACGCATATAAACAGCACTTTAAAAAGCCTCCAGTTATCTGCCTTTCGGTTTCGGACAACAAAACCTATTACCGTACTGAAAACGAGCATCCAGTCTTAGGCTCGGAATACCACCCGAATGAGTCATCTTTAACGGAGCAATACTTTAAGAAGATGGGACTCGAGGTTCGCTATTTCATGCCGCCAAACAGCGCTGCCCCACTTGCTTTCTACTTCTTTGGTGACTTGCTGAATGATTACACCAATCTTGAGTTAATCAGCACCATTAGCACAATGGGGACGTTCCAGAAAATCTACCGCCCTGAAATATACAACTCCAATGCCGTTGCTGGGAAATGCTACCAGCCAAACTTAAAGAACAACGATCATTCGCTAACTCAAATTGTCTATGACCGTGAAGAACGCAGTCAGTTAGCCATCGAACAAGGTAAATTTGCCGAAGAAAACTTTATCAAACCTTACCAACATGTGCTTGAGCAGTGGTCTGCTAGTCACGCGCTTTAATTTAACGAACGAGACCGCAGAGAATTTATTATGAAAACATTTCCACCTAATAACGCATTGCAACCTAAGAACACATCGTCACCTACTAAAATATTGCTGCCAACATCAACCGCAGGCAGTTTGCCGAAGCCGACTTGGTTAGCTCAACCAGAAACACTTTGGTCACCGTGGAAGTTACAGGATCAAGAGCTGATCGATGGCAAAAAAGATGCATTGCGTCTGTCACTTCAAGAACAACAACATGCCGGAATAGACATCATTAGTGACGGCGAACAAACACGTCAGCATTTCGTAACCACCTTTATTGAACACCTCAATGGCGTCGATTTCGAGCAACGTAAAACCGTGAAAATCCGCGACCGTTATGATGCAAGTGTGCCTACGGTCGTTGGCCCAGTGTCTCGACAAAAACCCGTGTTTGTCGACGATGCTAAGTTTTTACGCCAACAAACCAAACAACCGATTAAATGGGCGCTACCTGGGCCAATGACAATGATTGATACGCTGTACGATGCGCATTATCAAAGTCGAGAAAAACTAGCATGGGAATTTGCCAAGATCCTCAACCAAGAAGCCAAAGAACTAGAAGCGGCAGGTGTCGACATTATTCAATTTGATGAGCCGGCGTTTAATGTGTTTTTTGATGAGGTTAACGATTGGGGCATTAAAACCTTGGAGCGGGCAATTGAAGGCTTAAAGTGCGAAACCGCAGTGCACATTTGTTACGGTTACGGCATCAAAGCTAATACCGATTGGAAAGAAACGCTTGGTTCGGAATGGCGACAATACGAGCAAGCGTTTCCAAAGTTGCAGCAATCTAATATCGATATTATCTCACTTGAGTGCCACAACTCTAATGTCCCAATTGATCTATTGGAGTTAGTTCGAGGTAAAAAAGTCATGGTTGGCGCAATTGACGTAGCGACCAACATGATAGAGACACCGGAAGAAATCGCAAGCACACTGCGCAAGGCCCTTGAGTTCGTCGATGCCGATAAGCTTTACCCGTGTACTAACTGTGGAATGGCTCCCCTGCCTCGTGACGTGGCCACTGCAAAGTTGCACGCGTTACAAGCCGGAGCTGAGATTGTGAGAAATGAGTTAGCGAAGTAAAACGTTAGACTTTTCAATACGGGTGAGTCGGAGTCATTGAATTGTTACTCTGGCTAGCTCGATTGGTTAGTTCGGTTAGTTAGTTTACGTTACGTGCAATCATTAATACTTCATCGGCAGAATAGAGATTTGAGATCGTCGTTTCAACTTCTGCGCCTAATGTCTCTTTGTAGAGTTGCTGGGCAAAGTTATCCGCACGTGTGGTTACCATAATATGTTTTAACGTCGATCCGTTTTCGGCTAGCGTTTGCTTCACCAATGGCAACGATTTTACAATCAACTGACGCCCAATCCCTTGTCCTTGAAACGAAGGTGCCACAGCCAATTGCTCCAATTCAACAACCGCTTCGGGCCTAAAACCACTTTTCTGCGCCCAAATAATATAGCCGACTACTTCGTCACTAATCACCGCGACAAAGCTTAAGAACCGGGGGCTTGCATTAAAGTTACACTGTAGCCATTCACGTGACTTTGTCTGTCTCGTGAATACTTCACTGTGTACTTGAGCGGTTTGTTCAAGGTCGGAACTTTTCATAAATCGAATTAACATTAAAATCTCCATCGATTGAAATTTTTGATGATCAGATATTTGTAGCGTTATCTATCTGCTGGGTGATTGACTCCATCATTAGTGACCACGTCACCTAAATCAAAAGGGTTAACCCCTTCTAAGCACCCAATATTGTACCCATATTCATTCGGACTCGAACGGCGTTGATGGTGAGTATAGATGCCGCAATTTGAGCAGAAATAGTGCTTCGCGGTATTGGTATTAAATTGATAGAGCTTTAGAACGTCTTTCCCTTTTAGAATCTTTATCCCATCCAAAGCGACAGAAGCAACCATTGCGCCCTTTCTTCGACAGATAGAACAATCACAACGTCGAGGCTTTTCAATTCCGTTTGGTAAATACAACTCTAACTCTACAGCACCACAATGGCATGTTGCGATGTGCTGTTCTTGTATTTGTGTTGCTCCGACTATTTTGATCATCGATAGACTTCCTTTAGCTGGTTTACTTATCTGACTCCAATTGAGCTCTAAGCATAGCAATAGTATGCTGGCTGAATACTTTTATCCCTTCGCGTTCTAATAGCGCAGTCGTCACTCCGATACCGTCGATTTTAACTCCACCAAACGTACCGTCATAGATTTTTGAACTACCACACGACGGACTTGCTTCGGCGAGTATCGCATATTTAATATCGTTATCTTGGCATGCTTTCAATGCATTTTTAGCGCCTGCGAGAAACGGTTCCGTTACGTCTACGCCATCATTTGCGACAACACGAGCGGCACCAAAGATAACATCGCTACCTTGACCATCGATTATTTCTGCGGGCGGCCTCGGAATCGGCAAACCAGATGATACTTCTGGACAGAAAACAACCATATCAACATGAGTACGGAGCCAGTTAAGATCTAATTCTGATATATTCAAACAACTGCCGTTATATCGAACGTTGTTTCCAACTAAACATGAACTGACTAAAACCTTTTCCACTCATTGCTCCTTTAATTGCAAGACAGAAGTAACGTTTTCGCTTTAGATAAAAACAAGAGTTTGGGGTTAAATCTTCCGACACATTATGAACTGAGGCCCAGCGGCTCCACCAAGATATTTTTCATTGGTGTATTCGAAACCACCTTTTTGATAGCAACTAAATGCAATCGGATTTTTGCAGTTTACGGTAAGATAAATTGAGTTGTAGTCCGAATAGAAAGATTTTAGATAAGCAAATAACGCTTTTACAGAACCAGCCCCTAACCCTTTACCTTGCTGGTTTTTATCCAATGCAAATGACCTAAGACCGATACTGTTTTCTGAACAAAACTCGTAGTGAGACGAATAGGCAATATCGAGTTTAAAGAAACCCACAACAGCATCGTCAGATTTAATGACGTGTAAGTGAATCGTTTTACAATCATCTCGTAGAAACTCGTCTGCTGTACATGCAAACTTTACTTGTTCATCCGCTAGCCGAATTGAGCGTACTTGCTCCAAGTGCGAATTATCAAGTTTTTCAACCGTTATCATTATTGCTCCGGTATATCTATTTTATAGTGTAGTATTCAATCTAAGGCTCATTCTTACGATACAATTTCATGGTTCTAATGTGCTTCTAGATATCGAACCGTTTTACCTAATTGAGTCGCAAATTCAATTTCAGATTGGGTACTCTTTCCAATATAACCACCAACATTAATGACGAGAATTTCATCTGATATTTCTATCTTACGTTTATGAAGTTCACCTAGCATTAGCTTTTCTTGTTCAGTAAGTGTCGCCGCTTTCGCTGAACCTAAACCGCCCACGCTCAAAACAATGCGGCCAGCCATCGTTTCATTCAAATTGGCATCTATAAACGCCTGCTCAAATTTAATACTTCCACATAATGTAACGATCAAAGGTTTCATACTTTTTCCTAGTGACATGACGATAATTAAAACCGCGCAACAGAAATACACCGCAAATAAAATTACATTAAAACGTTTAATTAGCGCGTTGGTTATCAGTTACCCGAGCCTATTCGCCCAATTTCCGTTGTTCTGGTTGTCGCAATTCTCTTCTGTGTCGTAAGAGATATGGTTATTAATATTCTTAACTTTGATGCTGAGGTTGTTGAATTGGGCCTGAACAAGCGATGCCAATGTTGAACTTTTATCCGATTGTAAATAATCGTCGAGATTATCATTAGTATCGAAAACACATATCACCTGCAGACTTTGCGGAAAGTTAGAATAATTAACGGTATGTGTTATCCATTGGAACCCCGTGAAGTCATTTGTCGCAGAATCACAAATGTCCGTTAAACTCTCTCGAAGTTGATTTTCAATTTTCTTATCTGTTTTACGCATAATCTCTTATCTAAATAATAAACCCAGCTGTCACACCGACGCTTCTGGAATCTCTAACAAAAAATCAGTCACGCCAACATCTATCCCTTGTTGATATAACAAGGTCGACAATTGACCACGGTGATGCGTTTGGTGATTAAACAAATGGGATAGCAGTTCACCAAAATTTCGAACGCTAACAACACCCTTTGTATTTGAGTATTTTACGTTTTTCAAGAAATCATTCACATTGACCTCATTCTTGAGCCAGTCGGAAATTAAAATATCAACGTTGTTTCGTAACTGCTTGAAAGAAACAAGATCGGAACAGAGTACATCATTTAATCCACTCGGTTTTGGAAGATCTAAAATTTTTCTAAGCGTCACGTATTCACCTGAGTGGGAACAAAACCTCGATAACCATATAATATCACCAACCAAAATATGATTTAACGTCCCCAATATCGAAGAGAAATAAGCCCCTAAGTCCTCATTAAGCTTTTCATCTGATAAATCCGATATCACATTTATGATCTGATTATTCATACGATGGTTATACTCTGCCATCAATACAAAATGATTAAGGTTATTCATTAGCATACGAAGGCAATGACAGATTGAATCAACAGGTTTGACATAAACTTTCCTTTTAACACTCACGTTCTCCCAATTACAGAATTAAGACTGCGCAGTGATTTGAACAAATTTCTTCGCTAACTCTAACAACGTTGCTTCGGTGATTACCTCAACGTTATCTTGATCCGCTATTTTTCCATGCTTAATCAACACCGTTCTTGGATACCCGTGGCCACCAAATAACTCAGTTAATTTTTCATGTGCAACGCTAATAAAGTTGCCTTTAGATAATTGCACTGTCACCTGCAACACATCAATGTCGTGAGAATGCATTTCCTGAGTAAAACGACCTATATGTAACGCTTGTCTCTCTGTGCAATCAGGACACCATGCCGTAACAACATTGACGACGAAAGTATCACCCGAGGCGATACGACGGTTAATGTCGTCTGGCTCTACAATTTGAAGTCCGCTTGAGAATTGATCGCTGTTAGTTGGTTCAAATTTGTTTCCCATATCAATATGGTCCTCGCGAGTGTTTATAAACTTGGTACGAGATAATACACACATTAATAGTAAAGAAACCATCTTTGTTATATGTATCAAAGGTTATATGTATCAAAGATTACGAAGAACTTGAAACTTGGACATGTGGGAGCAAAATAAGGCAGCAGTGATTGGTGTTTAGATATTGGACATAGATAATGAATTGATTACTTCCATAGCCATATAAAATAACCTCAATTGCTTTATATAACTATGGATTTCGGTGGTCTAAATTAGCATTTAAGTTAAGACCTAAAGTAATGTTTCGTCGAGCCAAGGAACCAATCGGTGGATTTCTGGCTTGGTGAGTGTTTCTGACGCGCCAACATCCATTGCTTTGACCTTATTTTCTGTTGTCATTGTCGAGGAGAAAATAAGTACTGGCGGTGGGTTCGGCTGACCAGTGACCGTTTTACATAAGAATAATCCGTCAACTTTAGGCATCTCTACATCAGACACAATCGCACTGATGTCTTTACGGTTTGATTCAAAATACTCTAGAGCCTGAGCACCATCGGTCACTGTTTCAACACGATATCCTGCCTGAGAGACAACGTTACTCAGTTGCTCTAGTATAAATTTAGAGTCATCGGCAATTAACACAGTATGTTGTGCTCGCACTCTCTTTTTCTCGACCGACAAATCGACACTACTGTCTGCCGAAAGATTATATTGACTCATGTTGATATCAGAGTTCATCTCAGCAATGATCATTTCAAAGTCGAGTATAAAAACTAATCTGTCTTCGATGGTGACCGACGCGACGATACAGTTGTCTTCACCCGCGAGTGATATTTCCCCCGCCGCCGCTAAATCGTTCCAAGAAACTCGATGGATACGATTAATAGAGTCAATTAAAAAGCCGTTCGTTACGCCATTGAAATCAGTAACGATAACGTATTGGTTGTCTGTGGGCGGTTTTTTAGATAGCCCTAACCATTTACCAAGATGAATCAAGGGGGTTACTGTATCTCTAGATTTAAATACCCCGACAACATTATCGTCCCCTTTTGGGTAATCAGTCATTTCAGGAATTCTGATGATCTCACGTACTTTAGCGACGTTGATACCGTAACTATTATGCTTTGTTGATCCGTCTGGCAGTTCTTTAATTATTTGAAATTCGGCTATTTCAAGCTCATTGGTCCCGGATTCAACTAATATTTTAGAGTTTGACATTGACTAACTACCTAACAAAATTTTTAACTAACTATGCTGTTTATCGGCTTATTGGCACTGACATTCAGCGACACTGGTACATCGTATTGTTGTCAATTCGATTCCGTACGTTGAGCGTAGGTTCGAGTAGCACGAAAATAAAGATCCACTGGATGCCATTACGTTAAAAAAGTGGCAGAGATCATAACTCTAAAAAGCATATGAATTTTATGGTTGATATTTAAGGATTTTTATTCGTTTAAAAACATGGTGTGTAATAACAAACCCAAGCAACGTAGTGCCGATGCCTTGGCCCTGCTTTGCTTCCAAACAAGCAATATTAAACAGTTCTATTTCACCATGAGGATTTGAATTTAAAACGCAGACACATACCAACTCATCTTTTACAAAAGCACCAAAGCAAGTCGCCTGATGTAAATAGTCTCGAATTTTAGATTCTTGAGGATCGGCAATAAGCAACAAACTTATCGGTACACGAGCATTAGGAATTTCTCTATATTGAATCAAATAAACCTCCAATCGAATGTGAAAGCAGCGGAATCTAACGTGTGCTATTTTCCACCCGTTACATCAACAAACGAACCAGTGATATAGGACGCTTCATCTGAGAGTAGCCAAGCGATGGCATTCGCAACCTCGTCTGCCGTACCACCACGTTGGAGAGGAATTTGTGATGACAGCCGCTCAACTCGGTTGGGTTCACCACCATCAGCGTGTATATCCGTATAAATAAAACCTGGTTTAACGGCATTAACTCTAATTCCCTTAGGCGCGAGTTCCAATGAGAGCCCTTTTGTTAATGAATCCATTGCGCCCTTAGATGCGGCATAATCAATATATTCAAATGGGGCACCGCTTCTAGCCGCAGTCGAAGATACATTGACAATCGCTCCAGGCCCTGTCGACTGTTTCACAAATGCCTTTGAGCATAAAAAGCAGCTACCAACATTCACGGCCATAACTTGATTAAAACGTTCGAAGCTAATATCTGATAATGTGGATTGGGAAAAGAGTACGCCGGCATTGTTCACCAAATGAGTGACTATCCCAACCGTATCATTCACTTCTGCAAATAAGTTCTGTACATCTGCCTCTTTGGACACATCGGCCTGAACACTAAATGCAGTCCCTCCAGCACTTGAAATTGCGTCAACAACCGCTTGAGCTTGCGCCTTATTCGTACGGTAGTTAACACACACTGAGTATCCCTGAGAGGCCAGTAACATCGAAGTTGCCGCTCCTATCCCTCGACCACCACCCGTTACTATTGCTATTTTCTTCATCGCACACTCCATAAATGAATAACTCCCATATAAACAAAATGAGGTTGAATTTAACTATAAAAAACGCCTTACACCTGACTTACCAAAAAGTTGGGAACGTTATGACGAGTCTACCAATTTGTAATTGATTATTTATGTTCGCTTTCCTTAACGGCACAAATCATAGTATTGAGATCGCTAATTATCGTCTGCGGTTTTTCCGCACCTTTATCGTCAAATAAGATGTTATCCATTTCGGCTAGCAATTGCCTTGCGTCTGCCATTAGGCATTCACCGGTCTCTGTAAAATGAATTTCCTTCTGTTTCCCAACGCCATCTTTCTGCTCAAGATACCCTAGCTGGCACAAATGTTTCACGGTTTTCGCGACCATCTGCCTTGTGACGTCTAAATTTCTCGCTATTTCAGAACCGTAGTTCACACCACACTCAAGAACTCCAAGAAATGAAAGTAGTGCAGGAGTAAGTGAGACATACCCCTTTTCCACCAAACGCTGAGAAAGATATTTTGTAATTACAGTGTTTAGCATTGATGCGCTTTGGATCAGCTGTAATGACTGAGACTCCACCAATGGAATGCCTTTATTTGTAAACCTAGTTGACACACTAATACTCATTTATTATGCTGCATGTAAACCAAGTGTACATAGAGAAAGTGATTATGTTAAGTTTAAAAAATATCATGCGCGCAAACGCGACGAGCTGTTTAGGTTTCGGAGCGTTATTTGCGCTGCAACCGAGTTCGGTAGCGACCTTCTTAGGTGGTGACTTCCCCGCTCCAACACTCGCAATATTCACTTTAGGCGTTCTACTGATAGTGAATGGTCTTCACCTAATTTGGGCGTCAAGAATCCCAGTACCCAAAAAGACACTGGTATTGTATTTTTCTGGTGGTGACTATATTTGGGTTATTGCATCATTAGTGCTAATCATCTCAGGATGTTGGATCACAACCACAAGCGGCATTGTAGTTGCCAGTGCTGTTGCTGCTCTGGTAGGACTTTTCGGCGTGCTTCAAATGACGACCAGAAAAGCAATGGGGCAATGCTAAACATCGTTGAACACTAATATAAGATGGCGTCGGCACGCGCCATTCTTATTTAGAATACGCTTATTCAGTGCGACTTATTTGGTAATGCCTTTCAACATTTTTGGTCACTTTTCCCCATGTAGAGGACTTTACTCTGGCTTGGTGATGATCAAACGCGGTTTGGTCGACGAACTCTTCGTACACATGAAATTGATGCACATCGGCAACATCTTGTGTAACAGTAAAGGTTAAACACCCTGCCTCTTCTAACGTCAGCCTTTTGTGATTGACTAATTCCGTTTTCACCACCGCAAGATCCGAGTCTGGTACCACGATATACCCTTGCAATATAACCTTAGACAAGATTGAACTCCTTTGGTGTGAACCCAACTTTAGATGACACGTAGATCGGCTTGATGAACGGATTTATAAATACGCTCCGACAACTGACATACTGTGTTCGACTGTGGTTTCTTTTTCACCGACTGGCGCAACATAATGAATGGCCGATTCTGCGTCTGCCTTCCCGGATAGTTTACAAATCACCCACGCAGCTAAATACTGTGACGCCATACATCCCCCTGCTGTCGCAATATTCCCTTTCGCGTAAAAAGGCTGGTCCAAAACATTAATTCCTGATTCGACAACCCAAGGCTTCGTTGTTAAATCTGTGCAGGCTGGCACATCATGCAATAAACCAAGTACAGACATCAGCAACGTACCTGAACATTGTGCACCAATTATTTGAGTTTGAGGATCAAGCTTTAACTTTGATAGTAAATTACTGTCTTGGGCAATGTCTCGGGTTAGCATACCACTCCCAAACAATACGGCGTCTGCTTGGTTCGCAAATTCTAGAGTTTGTTGAGACTGAATGGTAACGCCATTCATCGATGTGACGTATTCTGACGGACTTGTAATTTGTACGTTCCAACCGGCATCTTTCATTCGGTTCAGAATACCCGCTGCAATAAAGGAATCCAATTCATTAAATCCATCAAAAGTGAGTATCGCGATATCCATATCTTCTCCTAAAAAGCTTTTTTGTGACGTGCTGACCACCAATGGGTACATCGAATAAAACACTATACATATTTAAGACAGTAATTGTGTGAAATTAATGTTTACAGGTCATCCGGCCGACGATATTTTCAGTCCTAATATACCGATAATAATGAGCAGTAAGCTGATCATTTTTAACGTGCTCAAAGGTTCTTTAAGAAAGACAGTACCAAAGATAACTGCGCCAACCATACCTATTCCAACCCATACGGTATACGCAATACTTAACGGCAGTGTACGCATTGCAATGCTAAGGCAATAAAAACTTGCGACCATCGCTGTGACGGTTGCAATAGAAGGGAAAGGCTTAGTGAAACCATCTGTGTACTTGAGTCCAACCGCCCAAGCAACCTCAAGTAACCCAGCAAATATAAGAACTAACCAGCACATTACGACACCTTGAAATGGGGTCGTCCCCGTTTGATTAAAGATCTCATAGGGTCGTCCCTACGAAATGTCCTGAAAAGTAACATCATTCCTGATTAACGAAAATCAGTTCATCAACGTTATACCCAGCTTCTTTGACCATAGTAACGAACTTTTCTTTCAGCTCGTCACTTACAACTGGAGTTCTTGATAAAAACCAAAGTGAATCGTCGCTACCGGTGATAAAAGCGTATTGATAACTCTCTTTATCTAGATCGAAAATCACATAAGAGCCATAAAACGGACCAAAAAATGACACTTTTAAGTGACCGATATTTTCATCTCCAGCGAATTTAGCCTTACCTATCGCCTCTTTCCACTCGTTAGCTTCGGTTGAAAATCCTCTATTTACAACCCGCACACCGCCATCATCATTTATTGAGTAAGTCGCAGTGACTTTCTCTAGCCCCCTTTCAAAGTGATGATCTAACCTGGCAATTTCATACCATTTTCCAGAATATTTATTTACATCAAAATCGGTTACAGGCTCAATAGTTTCTGGAATTCCAGCACAAGCCACCAAAGACATAGCGAGTAAAAGTACATTAAGTATTTTCATATCAATTCCTTGAGCTTATTTAAAAGTAACTTGTGAAAAATGTGGATTATCAATCAACACTTCTAACTTTAATATCGACTCTAATTCAATCAGAATATCATCGTTATTCGAACTAAGCTTGATGCATTCGTGACGGCTTGCATTACGAACTGTATCACGTGCAATTCCTTCTATACAGTCACCCTCTTTCATCGTTAACCGCACTGGAAAACGATATAAGCAGCTTAGTTCAATATAATCGTACTCATTGCAATCGATCATAAAATTTACCTTTGATATTAGTGACCCAGAATTATAAATCGCACTATTGGTGTTAGAGTTCTAACTGCCAGTAACCGACCGATTTTTTCTCACCAAACTTAACACCGACATTCGAAAATTCACCGACCTTTTTAAAACCTAGACTCTCATGTAATCCAATACTCGCTGGATTTGGTAAAGCAATTCCGCCAATCGCTGTCGAGAAACCACGAGTTCGTAATTGTGTTAGAAGCTCACCATAGAGTGCTCGCCCAACTCCATTACCCGTCGATTCATGGGCTAGATAGACCGAAGACTCGACAGAATACCGGTACGCTGAGCGCATTTTCCAGTGATTCGCATACGCATATCCAACGAGCTCATCGTCAACTAACGCAACGATCCAAGGAAAGCCTGATGCCGTAATAGTCTCGATACGTTGCACCATATCTGTAGCAGTTATCGGCGCTTCTTCAAAGGAAATAGTGGTTGAGGCGATGTAATAATTATAGATCTCGGCGATTCGCTCAACATCCAATACGGTGACTTCTCGAATGATCATGCTCTCTCCATGAGGCTTAAATTAATGTCTCGCAGCTGTTTAATATAACTTTACTGACTGAGTAACGCTTTGAAAAGCAAATAAACCAATAGAAATAGTTAACCTTAGATCACTAATAATCAACATTGATGGTTAATCCTTCATAAAATATTTTTCATTCAGGTTATGTTCAGCTTCAACTCCTTATTATGAATTTCAAGGTCGATACTCATTTGGAGAACAGAGATGAAAACATTAACCACAGCTTTTACTGTAACAACAGCACTCATAACCATTTGCTTAAGTCCAACTGTTATGGCTAAGCGCTCATCCCATTATGATTACGCGCGAGTGGTTAAAGCAACACCTGTATACGAGCATATTCGTCATCGTGTACCGGTTGAAACGTGTCGTAAAAATGGAGGCTCTCGCCATCTTTCAAACCCAAAACATACGTCAGTTGGTCCAGCGATTGTTGGAGGCGTCATTGGTGGCACCGTGGGTCATGCAATTGGTTCAAACCGAGCAAATAAACAAGTTGGCCTAATTGCAGGCTCGATCATCGGCGCGACCATTGGCGCGAACATAAGTCACGGCAATGGGCACCATAGCCCAAGCCGCCATTGTTCAACTTCATTTCAAGTCAACCATGAACGCGTATTAGTTGGGTATGATGTGACGTATCGATACAATGGACATCGCTACCATACCCATACCAAACACCATCCTGGAAAACGTATTCAGGTACCATTTCAAAAGCGCCATCACAAGCAAATGCGAAGACACTCAAGTGAGTTGGTCTTTAAACAAAAACACGATCAGCATCGAGCTAGATAATGGCAATTTCGTGTTCGGAACGAAAATTTAAGCTGTCAACTTTAGTGAGTTCGCATAAGATTAATCTAGTACGAACCTAAGAACACAATTTTGAGGCCACTTATGCGAACCATTTTCCACGTTTTGTTGATTTCGATTACGCTTTCATGCTTTTCCATGGCTAATGCGAAAGATCGGCCTCTAACCGCATCGAATCAGTCTGAAGCTGTACAAATCGCACAAAGAAACTATGGCGGCAAGGTTCTAAAGGTTGAACGCCTCACGAAAAAACAACCAGCAGAATATAGAGTGAAACTCTTGACTGATAAAGGCTCAGTAAAAATCGTGACTATTAAATCGAACTCGCGTAAACGGAAAGGTAAGTAAGTATGCGAATTCTGATTGTTGAAGATGAGCCTTTAATGCTTGACCATCTTACTACCTTCTTCTCAGAACAAAACTATGCGGTGGATTCTGCGCAAGATGGCGAACAGGGTTGGTTTTTGGGGTCAGAGATCAACTATGATCTCGCGATTATCGATGTCGGTTTACCCAAACTAGATGGAATTCAACTTACGAATAAGTTACGTGGTCACGGAGTTGATTTTCCTATTCTAATCCTTACGGCGCGTGGCTTGTGGCATGAAAAAGTCGAAGGGCTAGAAGCTGGAGCCGATGATTATCTAACCAAACCGTTTCATTTTGAAGAACTCAAAGCAAGAGTCGATGCTTTGTTAAGACGAGCCAATGGCAGTGCAACTAAAGAGCTAAAAAAAGGGCCGATTCGTCTCGATCTATCAGCCAAAACTGTCGAACTTGATAATCAACCTATCGAGCTCACCAGTTACGAATATCGCACGCTGGAATACCTAATGTTAAAGCCGCAGCAGGTTGTGTCAAAAACTGAATTAACCGAACATCTATACGATCAAGATTTCGACCGAGATTCCAATGTGATTGAAGTGTTTATAGGTCGATTGAGAAAAAAACTCGATCCCACTAATCAGTTAATGCCCATCGCAACCGTTCGTGGGCAAGGATATAAGTTTGTCATCAATGACTAAAACAACCCCCTCGAAATCCAAATTGCATCTCACCGGTAACTATTCGCTAGTCAATCGACTGTTGCTTACCTCTCTACTCGTCTTACCTGCGTTTATGATTGTAGGTTCGCTAATGCTGTATAGCGCGTTTAAGACCAGCTTAGAAACGTCATTACAAAACCAGATGCAGAGTCAGGCTTACACCTTAATGAGCGATGCAGAGCTGGAAGAAGATGGGTTGTTTATGCCAGACGTTATGGCTGAGCCTAGCTTTACACAACCTAGTAGTGGTCAGTATGCGTGGATTACCGGCCAATCGAAACCATTGTGGCGTTCAAAGTCGAGTCTTGTTTTAAATCAGCCTATGCTTCATACACACTCGCCAATTATTCCCGGAAAAGTACAGTTTCAGATACCATCAAATGACTTTCCCTACTACCAATTAACTTATGATACGAGCTGGCAATCTGAGAATGATGAAGCCTTGCTGAGATTTGTCGTCACACACACCCCCGAAACTCTCTCAGCGGAGTTAAGCAGTTTCAGTCGCCAAATTATTCTTTGGATTTTAGGGCTGACACTTGCCCTTCTCGTTATCCAATATTTGATCACTCGTTGGGGCCTGCGACCACTCGATAATGTCGCCGATGAACTTTCGCGTTTGGAGTCAGGTGAGATTCAGCGTCTTGATGGAAAATATCCAAAAGAGTTAAAGCCAGTGATCAATAATTTAAATCGAGTGCTTAATGCTCAACAGTCTCAACGCCAGCGCTTTAAAAACACCTTATCCGAGCTTGCTCACAGCCTTAAGACCCCCCTCGCCATCATTCAATCGAGTCATCACGGCAGTGAACCGACAAAAAAGAACGAGCTTGTTGAAGAGCAGGTGTCGCGTATGAGCAATATCATTAATCACCATCTCAGTCGGGCCCATTTAGGCCATCAACCTCTTACTGGAAACGTAGCGGTATTGCCATTAATTCAGCGTCTCACCGATGCTTTGCGCAAGCTCGATATCTATTCCCATATCGATATTCAACTGAACATCGCTGACAATGTCCATTTTCATGGTGATGATAGCGATTTAATGGAAATGATGGGTAACGTCATCGAAAACGGATGTAAGTACGGAAAAAGTAAACTTGTGGTTTCGGTGGAAATTTCCGCAAAAGGGTTAAAAATGACTGTTGAAGATGATGGCCCTGGTATTGCTCCTCACCTGCGCACTTCAATTCTTAAGCGTGGTGCTCGCTCAGATACGGCAAGCTTAGGACAAGGATTAGGACTGGCGGTAGTGACAGACATTTTGAGTAGCTACGGTGGTGAACTTAACATTACAACGTCACGTTTTGATGGCGCGTGTTTTGAGTTGGTTGTACCGAATACGGATTAGCACTAGGTTAACACTCGGATTCTAGTATTTTATTCGCTGGGCTCAGGCCTTGTAATTAAAAACGTCGCAACACAAATAAATAAGACAGTAACCCCGACCAATAACCATACGACCTCTACCCGTTGATACATAAAGAACAAGCTAACAATTAACATCAACACGGCGATAATTTTACTTTTTCGCGAAATAGCGCCGTACCGCTCCCAGTTAATCAACAATGGCCCAAGAATCGCGTGAGCATAGATCCACTTATGTAGGCGTTCGGAACCCTTCGCTGAAAGCCAAGCCGCGAGAAGCAGAAATGGCACTGTTGGCAAGCCAGGAAGAAACACTCCGATAAAGGCTAAGAACAGAAAAAAGTAGGCGAGAATTAGCGCAAATAGTTTTGTCATCGTGTTTCATTTATCATCAAGTTTCGCTCCAGAAATTCACGATTATATAGAATTCCCACTTATACACCTTAGCCCCTTCAACTTATAAAAGATGAATAATTCGCCATGCATTCATGAACCCGAAACATGTAAAGATTAACGCGGCACCTAAACCAATTTTAGTTTGGTTCCTCAATATCCAAGGTTTTATCAGCGGTAATGAAAAAACCGTCGCGATTATACCGTGCATTAGCAAAGAATTGAGAAATATAAGTATTATTACAAAAGCAAACTCAAACAACGATGTCGTTGTGACCGGCAACGTTGTCATAAAAATACTGCTAAAAAACAACATAGTTTTAGGATTAGAAATATTGATCAAGTATCCAACTGCAAAGGGATGTTTCGACAGCAACTTTTGAGAAAAAACGCGAGAAGACGCATTTGCTCTAGAAATCAGTGAAGCCCTAAAAAGCGTAAAGCCTAAATATATTAAATAACAACAACCTAATGCACTTAACGCTAAGAAAAGTGTTTCACTGAATTGATTCTCCGCAATTGAAATTGACATTGCAACTAGTACTGCAAACGTCGTCCCTGCACTCGCAATTCCAAAAAGGGTAAACGCCCGATACCATTTCGAATAGGAAACGGTTGTCATCAATAACATATGATTTTGCCCCGGAATGAGCAGTGCAATGGTTTGTATCGACAATATTAATCCAATGCTCTGATACAGAGTCACTTTTTACCTCACTTTAAAACGATCATTTTCCATCATAATTATCTTTCCAACAGATAAGCACAATTAACCTAAAAAAACCGAACAATTAGACAGTAACAATAGAGTCATTAAATGCTGATGGAAAAAATATCAATATCACGAGCATCGACCAACTATTGCTATCATCTTATCGAGTTCCTCTTTTGCATGCCCTGCTAATGGATGACCAATATTAATTCGAACACACTCGTCATAGAGTGCTCGTGTGCTAAACAGAGTTCCTGCGCGAATATCTAAGTTACACTCCGATATTTCCTTAGTAAATGCCTGTCGATTTAAAGAGGGAATTTGTAGCCATAAAACCATTCCACCCTGTGGGTTACTGATTTTTACGTCTGGCGATAGGTGAGTAATTAAGTAACTCAAATATTGTTGACGCAATACCAATAGTTGAGCGCGTCTTCGCCTAAGGTGCTTGTTATATTGGCTCGAACTAATGAAATCGGCGATAGCGAGTTGTGTGAGCATCGTAACACCAAAGCCAGTGACAGCGATGATATTTTGATAGGTCTTTTGAAACTTACCCGGTAAGCACCAACCCAAACGATAACTAGGGGAAAGACTCTTTGAAACTGACCCACACCATAATATATATCCGCCTTTGTCGTAGTACTTTGCCGGCAACGGAATTTGAGACGAATATGAAAGTTCAAGATAAACGTCATCTTCAATGATTGGCACTTGATAATGGTTTGCTAACCGAGCTAACTTTTGCTTTTGTTGCGATGACATCGTAATGCCCTGCGGATTCATGTGTGATGTACAAAACACCGCCGCATCAATACTGTTCTCCTTAAGGTGTGCTTCGAACTGTTCAAGGTCAATACCCTCTTCTAGACAAGGAATTTCAACAATCTTGCGTGACATACTACCGAGAAGTTCGATGATGCCATTAAAGCAAGGAGAGCTGATCGCAATGATATCGCCTTCACGTGTACAAGACTCTAGTGCAACTTTTACCGCCGACATGCACCCGGCTGTTATCACCAGTTCAGATGAATCGAAGTGCAGGTCAAGCTTGGAAAAATGTGACGATAACGCTTGCCGGAAAATAGGTTCGCCCTGCTTATCTGGATATTGATCGACCTTGCTGCCTAAGCGTTTCAACGTACGGCGAAACGATCGCTCTAATTCAAGAACCGTTTGTTCATCATTAGGGGTATTCGACTCTCCTAATGGCCCATTTTTCGTCGCATAGAGAATTGGACTAGGTTTAACGGTGGAAACTTGGCTAACAAACTGCACAAGGTCTGGTGTGGCATGAGCTCGTGAACTTGGAGAAATAAAATACCCAGCTTGTGGCCGTGAGTGGATCCAACCCTGAGATTCGAGCTCTTGATAACAGCTCACCACTGTCGACATGCTAATGGCCTCTTGACGCGCAAGGGCACGAAGTGACGGCATTCTGCTGCCTTCTTTTCGCTTGCCATTGATGATCTCTTCGATGAAGAGATTGGCGAGTTGCTTATAAATACTCATCGAATACACACCCAACTGTACTGGTATTTGTTTTAAAAATTGTATCTGTACCCTAACCAGTACACAAGCGATACTCAGCTCAATAAACAACTAAATGGAGCAAGATAAGAGTGAAACGACGTGATTTATTACTTGCGATTGCACTGATGGCAATTTGGGGCTTTAATTTTTCGATGATCAAATTAGGGGTAACCAATGTAAACCCGCTTATCGCAACGGCGGTACGTTTTACACTTGCGGTTATTCCAGCGATCTTTTTTATCGCCAAACCCAATGTTCAATGGCGCTATTTAATCGGATATGGCGTTGTTTTTGGTGTAGGGATTTGGGGAATGGCATCTTGGTCAATTACCGCGGGATTATCATCAGGAATTTCATCTATATTGCTTTCCACCAATGTGTTAATAGGTATGGCTGTTGGCATTTGGGTATTAAAGGAAAGTCCCTCTCAGAGAAAATTGATCGGTGCGTTGCTTGCCTTATGTGCTTTGGTAGTTTTACTTCTAGATGCCTCTGGAAATGTCACCTTAGAGGGCGTAATTTTAATTCTGATTGCTGCGTGCAGTTGGACATTGATGAGCGTTATTGTTAAAGCCTCACAAACCACACAAGCATTCGCATTTAATGTGTGGGGAATGCTCTTCGCCCCAATACCATTAGTGTTATTTGCAACTCTTTTACATGGCGAGCAAATACTATGGCAAGCAGTAGAGCTGTGGGACTGGAACACAACAATAGCGGTTGTTTTTCAAGCTTATCCAACCACCTTATTAGGCTATTGGATATGGAATTTACTGCTAATTAAATACCCTTTAAGTACCACTGCACCACTTACTTTGTTGGTACCCATATTTTCTTTAATCAGTGGGTACTTCATGCATGGAGAAGCATTGTCACCAGCCCAACTTATCGCATCTGTTTTTTTTCTGGTCGGGATTGGTGTCATCGTGAAACCAACCAGCACTAAGGTCGGAAATACTAACTTAAACGAAAAAGCCACATGATTAAGTAACCATAAAAAGGCACATATTGAGGGATTATTGACTATGGGCAACCGAACTCTAGTTCCTCAATAGTTTTCGAACAATTGTTAATCAGAAACAACCAGCACAGCTTTAGCTCCTTTTATAAAAACAAGTTCTACTGGTTTTTCATAAAACAGAAGCTCACTATTCACATCAAATAAATTACTGATCAATATAGAGTTAATCAACGAATTTCTGAAACATTAAGACTGAGCACTAAGTGTGTTTTTCGAAACTTAGACTACACTCAGGTTAGGTTAAACTTTTTCATCTATTTTTGATTATTGTCGACAGTTAACATCAAAGTTAGGTTAAGCCAGATTATTCCGAGAAAACTGTTACCTATGCGAAAAACACTTACAGCTTTATTTATGCCTATTATCGGTTTTATACCGCACCTCTCCTATGCTGAAACGAATGGGTTTCAAATCTTAGGTGAAAATAGCCGGTGGGCAATCGATATTGCGTCTAGAGCAACACGTAATATAGATAAAAACCACAACAGTTTAATGACATCTATTGGTCTAGATATCCACAAAGTATTTAGTAACCAAACATCTGATATAGGTACGCTAACTTTTCAACCCTATGTTGTTAAGTTAGATAATGTAAGCAATCCTGGATTTACCTTTGAAGATGGTGACGATACCGAACTTACGTGGCGAATTGCTAATTTCAATTATACGGCATTAAGTCAAGGTCAATTCAATATAAAATTGGGTCATTTAGAAATTCCATACGGTTTAGAATATCAGCTAGATACCAATGGTACTTTACGTCAATTTACCTACAGTGATAGAGGGATCAAGGCCGATTGGGGAGTTTCAATTAATGGCATACTGCCTCAGTTAGAATACGAGGTGGCCCTAACCCGAGGTTCTGGGAATGAGATCACATCTAGAGATAACCCTCACATTTTTTCTGGAAGAATAGGCACTCTCAGCAATAAAAATACTATTTTAGGCATGTCTTGGTTTTCCGGTGATGTATTAGGAAGAAATGGTACAACTCAAAGGAAAAAAATAGGGTTAGATGCTTCATACTATTATTATCAGTGGCAGTTCAGAGCTGAATCATCTATCGGCTCAACGGCAAATAATGACACGGTTAATGCCCTAGCAGAAACGCTATGGATGAGCCCCAAAGAAAGTCTCTCAAGCTATATTCAACTAGGATATCAAAGTACAGAAGTTGATCATCAAGTCGGTAGCGATACTCAATCGACCAGTTATTGGTTGGCAGGTGTGCAGTGGTTAAGCCACAATTGTTTTGATATCAGCGCTCAATACAAACATAAACTAAAAGATACAACTACAATAGATATAGACCCAGTTTTTAATTTACAAATCAGGTTTAGATTATGATAACCAGTACACATCGGTGTTAACGTATGTTCACTAAGCTCAAAACTTTACTTGTATTAACCTTAATACAAACAATAACCGTACCTTATGCAAATGCGGCTTTTTGTTCACTAAGAGATCCTGTTTCAGCGATCCAAATACTTTATGGTCAAGGTTACGAATTTCGGTCATTAGTGACCCCCATTACAAATGAAGACAGAAAATCAGTTAAAGATAAACTCTCTTTTACCATTCACCAAAATGAAGTCGGTAAGCATACTTTATACTTACTTTATAAAGATAAAAAACACACTGGTTTCCTACAAGCGCGATCGGAGTGGGCAAAGTGGGGATTGATTGAAATCGCATGGGCAATTAATGTCGATAAAACACTAAAAGGCTTTTATTTTCAGCGTTGTCGTAGTCCTGAATGTAACGACAATGTGGTACAGAATATTACTAAACACGTACAAAACAAAACATTTGAACAATTAAAAACCTTTTTAAGTCAAGATGGTGAATCATTGTCAGAGTTAGGCAAGGAAACCTTTCCAAATGCTCAACCTATCGTGCTTTTAGCGCTTCGATCGGCATTTAAAACGTTAGCAATTACCGAAATAAGTTGGGACAAAAATCTTTTACTTACTTCGAATAAAGTTGATTAAAAGACTCCTATGAGAATAAGAAGCTATTTAGCGGTCCTCGTTTTGAGTTGTTTACTCGGCGCATATATGCTGGAGAAGGTATTAAATTATCATTTTGAACATGTCCAAGCTTCTGTTGATAAACACACCAAAAGTCTTTTATGGGAAAAAGATTTAGAAAGAATAGATAATAGTGTTTCTCAATTCCTTGTCTCAACCGATCTTGTTATAGCCTCTGGTAATACCTACCTGATTTTTGGTGCACAAAATATGGGTCATTACATAACAGATGAGCTATCAATAATACAAAAAGAAAACCCTTTCAACCATCTAAATATAAAAATAGAAAATGTCATAACTCATATTAATACGATAAATGGTTATTTAGACATTATAGGAAATACAACTGAAGAAAATCTTACTAATCGTTTACGTGAGTTATTATCAGAGTATGACCCTGTCAGCTTCGCTTTGTTTCAGGATATCTCATTTATTATAGAACAAACTAAAAATAACATAGAACAAGATTCTATTCTTCTCGAACAAGAAAAAGACTTTATGCAAGATGTTAGTTTATTCTCACGCATCTTGTTTTTTATATTAATAATTGCATTGTGGTGGTGGGCAAATAGAAGAATTTGTAAGCCATTAAACGAATTAATTAATTCAGCGAATAAAGCAATAATAGGTAGCGATTTTCAATCGACCAATAATGCTCCTTCTGAAATTATCGAGTTAAGTAATGATTTTAAGTTATTAACCCAATCTCTGTGTCATCAAGCTTCGCATGACCCTCTCACAGAATTGCATAACAGAAGAGCATTTGAACGCAACTTAAATGACATTATCAAAGATGACGAGCATAGTTACTTCTTATGTTTTATTGATTTAGATTATTTTAAAACGATCAATGATACCTGCGGACATGCCGCTGGAGATGAAATACTAGTAAGCGTTGCCCGTATACTCAAAGATAACGTAAGCAATTCTGATACAGTTGCTAGGTTGGGTGGCGACGAGTTTGCAATTTTACTTAAAGACTATTCAGAAAACAGTGCTTTACTTGTCGCAAATACTATAAAAGATAATATTCAAAGTTTAACTTACCACTGGGAGGAAGAAACCTTTAAATTAAGTGCAAGCATAGGTTTGGCTCCTAAAATTAATGGTAGTACCACAACAAGTATATTAAATTCTGCTGATATCGCATGTAGTTCAGCTAAAGAATCAGGCAGAAATTCCGTACAATTATTTGATATCAGTAGCGAAGAGTCTTCTGACAAGCGAAAAAACATATTATCGGTTCATCAGATTAATAATGCCATAAGTAATAATCTATTTATTTTGTATAAACAAGATATTGTTTCATTACAAAATCATCAGTCTGGTAAACATTTCGAAGTTCTATTAAGGATGCAAGATAGCAGTGGTAATATCGTCAGCCCCGATTGCTTTTTCCCAACTGCAGAGCGGTATCAATTAAGTAGCAAAATAGATCAGTGGGTAATTAACTCTGTCTATAAACACTATGAAAATTCCAGCCAAGAATTAAATAATATAGAGACTATTGCTATTAATATTTCAGATCATTCATTGATAGACGATAGTTTAGAAAACTTCATTAAAGATAAAGTTGAATCAAATATAATACCTCCTGAAAAGATCTGTTTTGAGATTACTGAAACGACTGCAATTAACAATACAAAACGTGTCCGTTCTTTTATGGCGAACATAAAGGTACTTGGTTGTAAGTTTACTTTAGAGGATTTAGGGAGTGAACATTCGTCCTATACCCATATAAAAGAATTTCCGACCGATAAGATCAAAATTGACGGTGCTTTTACTGGCAACATGATGGAAAACCCAATGTACTTTACAGCCGTTAAGTCGATTTGTGATATAGCAAAGGCCTCTGGGCAAGAAGTTATTGCTGAACTTGTTGAAGATCCAAATATAGTCGAAGCCTTAACTATGTTAGGCGTTGATTATGCACAAGGTCATTACTTTTCTAAACCAGAACCGCTATAAGCCTCTAGCGAAACGACGTAACGAAGTTGCTCTGGTAATTTATAACAACGACACATCAAGAAACGTGAAACCAAAATCTGGCTAACTCGGCTCCCTTAGTGGCTCATGAATCTCCATTCACAAAGAACATTGAACACTGCTAGCTAGTATTAACTCACCCATTTTGACTTCCACCACCCGACCTCTCAATACAATTAAGAAGTGATGAAATAATTAGCCATTACATGAAAACTCGCCTAATAATTAAATAAGTTAATATAATCGCACTAATTAGAGATACCAGTCACACTTATTATTCTTTACGCTGTCGCTAAGAACACACTGAAAGTTAATTTAACAAAAGCTTTATTTTTTATTTATTGTGACATACGAAACACAACACTCATAATATCAACAAAATCTAATTTAATTGTTATTCACACTCTCTCATATATTGATGATTCTCATATATTGTACATCATGTTTTTAATATATTTCAGATTGAATTTAAACTAGAAATGAGATCTATAACTTAGTTTTCTCTCATAAAATATTGTTATAGTAATTGTAATACAAGATGATTATAAATTTAGATCATATATAGGTTAACAATCTGTTTTTAAAGGATTTATATTATCAAACACTACAAAATTGCAACACTAGGCATTCATTAAGAATGATGGTGTAGTTTAATTGCATATAAATATTTTTATTTATTTCATATGCAATCTATTTAAATGATTTAAGTAGTGAATTGTATTACTAGTTGTGTTTTGAGACCACTTTTAAGTATTAAACATATAGATGTGTTTTCAAATATAGCGTTATTAATTCAGTTGAATAAGAATAAATATTTGTACGTTTAAGAGTTAGATAAAATCGTGCAGAGTTAATGTGTTTATTCATATAAACATTAGAACCAAAGCAAGAAAACTTATAATAAATTAGAGGTTAACTATGCGTTCAAAATTAAAAAAAGGTTTAGTGTCGGCTATGTGTTTAGCATGGGCATCAACAGCGTTTTCTGCTGTTGAACTCAAGCTTGGCCACTTTGGATCTGAAGAGCACCCTTCCCATATTGCTGCAATGCAATTTGCTAAAAACGTAGAAGCACGTACTAACGGCGAAGTTGAAGTCGAGCTCTACCCTAATAATGCATTGGGAAGTCCTCCAGAAGTACTAGAGCAAGTAATGTTAGGTGTGGTTGATATGAGCCTCTCTGGACAAGACCAATTAGCAAAACATGTTCCATTATTTGACACTGTTAGCATCCCATTTTCGCTAAGTAATGCTGAACATGCTGACCGCGTTTTGGATGGACCATTCAAAGAGTGGGCTGCACCAGAACTTGAGAAAGTTGGCCTTGTTTATCTTTCTAGTTGGGATTGGGGATTCCGTCAGTTAACCAACTCTGTACGTCCAATTTTAACGCCTGAAGATATTAAAGGTTTAAAAATTCGAACTCCACCTGCAATGACCTATCAAGCAGCAATGGGCGCGATCGGTGCTAACGTTCAAACCATTTCGTTCAGCGAACTTGTCATGGCAATGCGTCAAGGCGTTGTTGATGGACAAGAAAACCCTATCGGCGTGATTTACAACTTGAAACTCTATGAGTCTCAGAAATACATCTCGATCATCAACTACTTGTACAGCTCTATGGTTCACGTTGTATCGCAAGATGCTTGGTCTAATTTGAACGCAGAACAGCAACAAATTGTTCGTGAAGAGTCTGACTCTGCTCGTTTATTGATGCGTAAACTATCACGCGCTGAAGAATTAGAACAAATCGAAGCGATGCGTGCCCAAGGCATCCAAATTGATGAACCCGATCTTGCACCTTTCCAAGCGATGATGGGTCCTGCATATGACCAAATCAAAGCGAAAGTAGGCGCTGAAAACTTTGATAAATGGATTGAGATGACTAAATCGGTTAAATAACTCAACAATTTAGACATTTTATGTTGTTCGATTTCGCCTCTTTTGAGGCGAAATCTGTTTTAAAAACAGGGAGTTTGCACTCAGCATGTTGACCTTAGCTATATTCGGCGTTCTTATTTTCCTACTACTGATTAACGTGCCCGTTGTGGTCGCGATTGGCTTAACATCAGTAATGTTTTTTGTTGGCTTGGGCGATGCTCGCCTTTTAGCCATGTTACCTCACCGTATGTATTACGGTACGACAGGTTTTACTCTTTTAGCGATCCCATTTTTTATCCTGGCGGGTAATTTAATGAATACCGGCGGAATTACCGACCGTATATTCCGATTTGCAAAATCGATGGTCGGACATATCTCTGGCGGCATTGGACAAGTTAACATCGTTGCGAGTGTTATCTTCTCTGGTATGTCTGGTTCTGCAGTGGCTGACGCTGCAGGCTTAGGACAAATCGAACACAAGGCCATGGTCGATCAAGGCTACGACCCAGCAGATTCTGCAACACTTGTTGCCGCATCTTCTGTCATTGGCCCTGTCATACCACCTAGTATTCCCTTTGTACTTTATGGGTCCATCACCAGCGTTTCGGTAGCTCGTTTGTTCCTCGCAGGTTTTATTCCCGGAGCCATGATGGCGATTGGGATGATGATTGCATTAAGCATATTAGCCAAGCGAAAGAACTACCCATGCGATCCAAATAAAGCAACAATCAGAGAACGCTTTTCTGCTTTCAACGGTGCATTTTGGCCCTTAATGGCTCCAGTGATTATCATTGGCGGCATTATGAGTGGTTTCTTTACGCCAACCGAAGCGTCAGTAGTAGTGTGTGTTTATGCGGCTCTTCTTGGTTTCTATTATAAAGATCTCAAGCTCAAAGAAGTTCCTGGAATCATCTATAAATCGATCACGCAATCGGTCAGCTTACTGTTTATCATTTCAGCAGCGAACTTCTTTGGTTGGTTGATCATTCATCAGAAACTACCAGACAGCATTATCGAAACCTTGGTGGGATTCGGTGCTACTCAATCAACCGTTATGTGGATCGTTATCGGTATCGTTTTAACCATGGGGCTATTTTTGGAAGGTAACGCAATCTTCTTAATTACGCTGCCATTGTTTATGCCGATTGCCCAGATGTTCGATATCGATCTCGTCAACTTTGGTGTCGTAATGGTATTGCTGATCATGATTGGTAACCTAACGCCTCCGGTGGGAATGTGTCTCTTCGCAGTCGACAGTTTTGCCAAAGTCGGAATGCCCGCGCTGGCCAAGCGAGTATGGCCTTACCTACTTATGATCTTCTTAATAACGGTACTGATTGCTTTTGTCCCTAGCATATCGCTGTTCTTACCTAACCTAATTATGGGAGAAATGTAATGATTAGTTTATTGAAAACAGCCGACATTTGGGTTCAGAGAATTTTGCGTTATATCGCGATGACCATGTTTACCGTGCTTGGAACTCTTTTGTTTGCGAATATCATGTTGAGATTGATTAATGACTTCGTTCAATTTTTGCTCAACAATGGATTCGATGGCATTGCTGGCGTGATTCAAAGCGTTGTCACGATTAGCTCATTCCATTGGTTTGACGAAATCATCGAACTCAGCTTTGCAGCATTGGTATTTTATGGGGCAGCCGGATTATGGTGTTCCAAGCTTCACTTTTCAGTCGGAGATTGGATCAGTCCACGCATTAAAAATGTGCGCTTAAAGCATTTTTATAAATTGGTTATTGTGATTATTTCGGCTGTCTTTATGGCGATACTATTTTGGTATTCGCTAAAACTCACCATGAGAACGAATCAAGTTACCACGGTATTTCAAATCAAACAGTGGATTCTCTATTCATGTATCCCAATTTCTTCAATGATTATGCTGATATATTCAATCGTTGATGTCATTGTTGAAGCGAGACGTTTTGCATTTGGTGATAAAGCAGCAACGTCATTATCGTGATGTGATTAATGAGAAGTAAATACTGAACCCTACCCAAGTTATTCTCATTATTCTTGGGTAGGGTTCATTGAAGTGTAAAAATAATCAACGGACATTCTCAATATCCTATTCAAAAATAACCAACTCAAAAAATATACGGCTGCAATGTATGGTAGTACGTTACACGGGCACCGATACTGACGATGGAAGTGTTGTAACATATGATTTGTTGATATTAGAAAAGCCAGGAAAAGAGATAGTTCCTGTCCATAAGTCCACACTTTCAGTTTGGTAGTTGTAGTCACGAGACACATTACCGGCGGAAAACAAAGCCAGCGCCATACCTCCACCTGATCCCAAATACCAAAATAATGTACTCGACGTCGTCCATGAGCTCATGGACCAACCAGTCGCTGGCAAACCTTCATCACCCAATATGGCACTGCCATCCCCCACAATCACAAATGTATCATCACTGGATAAATTACCTGCTTGCTGCCACTTCTCTGATCCGTTTAAATTCACAACTTCACTCTCTGACGACACCATTATGTATATCGTATACGATGTCGCCGCATCGAACGTTCGGGTACTATGATCCGATGACAGTCCAGTAGTAAGGTCGAACACTACCACGCTCGTGTCAGTGATACTTACCGTGGTATTCGCGGTCGATGTCGTTGTATTCCCTGCCGAATCGATGCTGTTCAGCATGACAGACAAACCATTCCCCGAAACCAATTCGGGTGTAGCACCATTATTATCTGCACTAGTAACATCTAGTGACCAGTCCCCACTTCCATCCGCGGTGGTCGTGTAACTGTAATTGGTGCTGTCTTTTGTAAAACTCACAGTGACGACTGAGTCTGGCTCTGCTGTTCCTTCAAGGTAATCCACGGTTCCTTGGGTTGTATCGATCGTTGGGCTAACTGGTGCTGTCATATCGCCAGTCACCTCAAAAGGTCCACTTGCTGCACTGATGTTACCCACGGTATCCGTTTCAGTGTACGTAAAGCTGTAGTTGGTGGCATCAGCAACTGCCGCCGTATAGTTCCAAGTGCCATTGTCAGCAACCGTGACCATCGTCAACTGGCTAAGAGAGTTGTATAGCGTGATTGTATTGCCACTTTCACCTGTCCCACTTAGCACTAAGCCTGAATCATCAGTAGTGTCGCTACTTACTAATGCCCCGACTTGCAAACCTACATCATCTGTAGCGCTGATTGAACCAACAGTCGGTGCAGTGATATCAACCTCAATCATGATCGCTGGGCTTTCATCTGCCCCACTAATTTGTGAGGTTACCGATATTTCACCTTCTCCGGCTGCAATGATCGCACTCTCCGGTACCGTGACTACAACATCACCATTGCTATTCAAGTTGGCAATACCAATATATTGCTCACTTCCCCATCTTATAGTTACACTGTCCCCAATCACGGCCCATGCAGCTATCACCTCGACACCAGCACTTGCTTCAGATGCACTAACACCACCAGAAGCTGCTTCAATAATTGGCACTGCAAGCACTGTACTGCTTAACACTTCCGAAATTGCTGTTTCATAAGCATCAACACCTTGAGTAACCACAGAGACCCCATCAGCACTCATGGTTACACCGCTTGAGTCAGTTGTAATTTTAGCTTCAAGCGAATCGAGTGTATCTCCAATACCGTTGATGGTGAGGGAATCCGCCCCGGAAAGTGCTGCCAATACCTCTCCATAAATTTCAGCATTACTGGTACCATCACCAGTGTTATAGTCATCATCGAGTACAGTAACGACCTCACCGGTAATGTCATCAATCCCAAAGAGTTCTCCTATTTGATCATTGATGGCGACATCCGCTGTGGTCAAAGATAAGCTGCTGACATTACTACTCTCTATCCCAGCCTTACGCACGGCCAACTCTGTAAGTGGGGTAACGCTCACACGCACATCATTACCATCGGCCACTGTCATTGCACTTAAAGAAGTCTCCAGACTGGTACTTGTATTCGTAGTTTCATCGATATAGTCACCGCTCGCTCCATTATTATCGGATATCACAACCAGTATTGGCCCGACATAATTTGAGTCAATCGTCAATGATGCTGTGCTGGCTGACAGATCACAGTTATCGCTATAAAGAAGACTGCCGCTCTCGTCATACACTTTAACGCCCACTGTTGAGATAAATGTACCCGCAGCAGCGGTTAAATTGATATCGTACCCTGCTGTTTCTAGGTTAGTTGTACCTGAACTACTCGAGCTACTTGAACCACTGGCTACAGCGCCTCCCAATAATGCAACTACGCTCATTGTGACGAAATTAGAGTTACCGCTCGTGTTGCCTGCTTCGAACGACCAAACTAAGCCTTGCTCAATGTCAAAGTCATGATTTGAAATAAACGTTCCCGCAACCTCAGAAGAAGGATCGACAGGCAGTTCGCCACCTTCAACCCAATAAAAGGCAGCGATATCTGTATCACTATAAAAACCAACAATTTCAGCGGCAATATCGCCATCTCTAACCAGCTCTAAATCATCGTCTTTACGAATTAACTCTATACCATCAGTGACTGCCACTCCTAATTCATCTACCAGCGTATAAATCGCACCAGATTCGACTCCATAGCTTAAAGATACATCTAGTGGCCAGTAAGAGGTTTGGTTATCACGAATAACTCTAAGTTGTAATGACACGATAATTACTTCCTTTATGAAATTTACATATAATCAATAAATTAAGTTGATATAATGAATATTAGTACATGTTTGATTAGTTCACATATCATTTAACCAATGTGAGGAAATCACATTATCGTGTAGGGCTATATGAATTTGGTTTTGGGTTGTTGACGAACTCTCAATACAAGTAAAACAGCGCTTTTACGAACATAAAAGCTACTCAAATGAGAGTGACATTAATCTATCTAAGACAAGAAGATCTATGGCAGGTAACATTGGCTTAATTTCTGATTAATAACACGACTGCTTATTACTCAACAAAATACAAAGAGCATTCATCGGATAACTCTTTTTTATTGGTATACACTCTTGCGAAATCGGTTAAGCTCGCGACTTTAACTGAAGCAAGACGTTCCCACTTACTCGCATCGGCCAATAACCAGCTTTGGCGTGATTGCATCATAATCGTTTTTGATATTTCCGACTCTTGCACTTCATGCTCCATCGCCAATAAAGACGGCGTAATAGTGGCGCAACCGACAATGCCAATATCCGCTTCAAAATTACCTAAAAATTGTAACGTACTATGACCAACAAGATCTTGATGCTCACTTCGAACGACGCCCCCACATAGGTAAACTTCTACATTGGGATTAGACTCCAGAATTTTCGAGACTTGAAGGTTATTTGTTATCACACGAAGTGACGATATATCAGTCAAGAACTGCGCAACATAGGTAACGGAGGTACCAATCCCCATCATAACTGTGGAACCTTCTGGAATTTGCTGCGCGACCTCTTTTCCCATTCGTTGTTTAATCGTCGATTCAACCTCACGGCGAAATTGATAGGTCGTATTGGTCAGTGTCGTTGGTAAACTCAATCCACCGTGCACCCGTCTCGCCAAACCTTGTTCACATAACAGCTTCGCATCACGACGAATTGTTTGTGTCGTCATCGAGAAGATAACGGCCAACTCATCGATTTGAACATCATTACGTTGCTTTAAGTAATCTAAAATTTGTTGCTGGCGTTCGGTCAGCATGTGCATAGGCTCCTGAAAGTTTATCGTCAAACATTTGTAACAAGCATGTTCATTTTGTTCAAGTGAACATTAAGTAAAACTACGATTGATCTAGAATATGCTTCGGTTATACCAGCAATTACATATGAAAAAGGCATATCAACGCTCAAGCTGTTAACACGATCACAACATTCTAATGAAAGTTTCAATGTTCATATGAATATCAATATAAACGCTATATTGTGTCTCCGTATTACAATAAAAACTACATATCATTACATGCAATACGCATACTACGGGCCCATTTCTGGGCGATGATGGAACATAAACACCTACCTACTTATTCGAGGGTTACAACAATGAAAAAGCTACTTCTAGGAACCGTATTATCCGCAGCCACATTATTTGGAATGGGCATTGCAGGAAGTACCGCGGCGATAGCAGCTGATAAAGATCCACTCAACATTAATATGAGCCTAATATTCAGCCAAAATGAATTGCTAACGCAGGAACTCATTAAAGTTTCTGACAGTATTCGTGAACGGACCGACGGTAGCGTAAATATAAAAGTTTTCCCAGGTGGTCAGTTACCAACCTATAAAGACAACCTTGAGCAAGTCGTAAACGGTGCAGATTGGATCGCCGTTGAAGACCTTAGTTACTTAGGTGATTTCGTACCAGATTTCGCTGCACTTGCAGGACCAAGCTTATATAACTCTTATGACGAATATCTTGCGATGATGAAAACCGATTTTGTTGCCGATTTGACCGCACAAGCAGAAGAGAAAGGCATCAAGATTTTAACAGCAGATTATATGTTCGGCTTTAGACATATGATCACAAATAAAGAAATTAAAAACTCAGCTGATATGAAGGGTATGCGTATTCGAGTACCTGGTAGCCAACTGTTTATCAGCACACTATCAGCGATGGGAGCATCTCCAGCAGCATTACCATTTACTGAAACTTATGCCGGTGTACAGCAGGGTGTAGTTGATGGACTTGAAGGTTCAATCCTAACTATGTACTCAACCAAAATTTATGAAGTGGCAAAAAACATGTCACTCACTAAGCACTTCTTAGGTACTGTTGGTTTGTATATTGCTCCAAAAGTTTGGGCTAAATTAGACGCAGAACAACAAGCAATCGTAATGGAAGAACTTGCAAAAGGTGCTGAGTCTAACACTGAACAACTGGTTAAGCTTGATACTGAATATATGCAAAAACTTAAAGATGAAGGCGTTAAGTTCAACGAAGTTGATAATGCTGAATTCGGTAAGCTAACGGCTGAAGTTTATACTCAGTTCCCAGAGTGGAGCGAAGGTGTACACGCGAAAATCAACTCTGAACTCGATATTATCCGCGCTGCCAAATAATAGCTTCAATCTGACGCCCTTATGATTTTGTAAGGGCGTATATCAACTAGCTTGCGTCAACTGTATGGAGCAGCAATGCGCTTTTTAATTAACTTTGAAGAAATCCTAGCCTCTCTCGCCATTTCGGTGACGGTATTAACCGTCATTGTGAATGTTTTTCTGCGTTATGGCTTCGGTTTTGTCGTTCCTTGGAGCGAAGAACTTTCTGTTATCTGTTTTATTTGGTCGGTTTATTTCGGCATTAGCTCTTGTTATAAGCACAGGTTACATATGGGTGTCGATATCATCGTTAGCATGATACCTGAAAAAGCAAAACGACCTTTTCGTTTAATGGTTTCAACGTTCCTGTTGGGACTAAATCTACTAATGGCGTACTTAAGTTACGACTACACCATGCTATCAACCAAAGTCACTCCAGTTATGGGCATGTCGTATTTCACGATTAATAGTGTATTAGTCGTTTGTTTCTCATTAATGGCCATTCATACTCTGAAATTTATCAAAATTGATTTAATAAATTCAGACGAAGATTCACCACTAAATTAACTATTAGGTAACCCCAGTGGAAATTTACTTACCCATTATTCTCTTATTTGTTCTGTTCTTGTTGAATATTCCGATTGCATTTTCACTTATTGCTTCGGCGATGACTTACTTCCTATTTTTCAACACCTCTCTTCCTGTAAGTCTCGTCATGCAACGGTTTATATCGTCAGCGTCTTCTTTCCCTTTATTAGCCATTCCTTTTTTCATAATGGTCGGTTCCATTATGAATTATGCAGGCATAAGTAGAAGCCTGCTAAAGTTTGCAGATTCATTAATCGGCCACAAAATTGGCGGACTCGCTCATGTAAATGTGCTATTAAGTACATTAATGGGTGGAATTTCCGGCTCTGCCAACGCCGATGCAGCGATGCAGTCTAAAATCCTTGGCCCTGAAATGACAAAGCGTGGTTATGACCTCCCTTTTACCGCAGCAATAACGGCGGCCTCATCGAGTATTAGCCCGATAATTCCACCCGGAATTAACCTGATTATCTTTGCCCTACTCGCAAATGTATCTGTACATTCCATGTTTGTTGCGGGTTATATCCCTGCACTTATGATGGCCGGATCATTGATGATTGCCATCGCGATTATTGCTCGCAAACGTAATTACAAGCCATCACGATCGGAACCGGCATCAGCAAAAGAAAGGCTTGGGCACTTTGGTCGCGCAATCCCTGCGCTTCTTATTCCATTCGGCATTATCCTTGGTATGCGCTTTGGCCTGTTTACACCAACAGAAGCTGGCGCTATTGCTATCTTGCTCTGCGTTATTATCGGTGCATTTGTCTATCGTGATCTAAAACTAAAGCATGTTCCGGTTATATTGAAGGAAACGATTCAAGGTACCAGTAGCGTGATGTTTATCATCATCGGAGCCATGGTATTTGGTTACTACATGACGTTAGAGCAAATTCCACAACAAGTTGCTTCTGCCCTGATTGGCGTAACCGATAATAAATTGGTTTTACTGCTTTTAATTAACGTTCTACTGCTCGTCATCGGAATGTTTATTGAAGGCGGCGCTGCAATGATTATATTGACCCCACTACTGCTACCTGCTGTGCTTAACTTAGGTGTCGACCCAGTTCACTTTGGTATCGTCGTCATCGTTAACATCATGATTGGTGGTGTAACCCCGCCGTTTGGTTCCATGATGTTTACCGTATGTACCATTCTCAACGTAAGAGTTATGGATTTTGTACGCGAAGTCGCGCCATTGTTGCTTGCTTTATTAACGGTCTTAATGATTCTGACTTATTCCGAAGATATCGTGTTGTTCTTACCAAGATTATTACATTTCTAGAGAATACAGATGAAGAAACTACCATCACAGCAGCTCCCTTCCGAATGGGAATCTATTTCGTGGGTGCTAACCGATGTTGATGATACGCTAACGTGGCAAGGGAAACTTCCGCCCGAAACTCTTATCGCGTTAAACCAACTACAACAAAATGGAATCAAAGTTATTGCGGTAACGGGAGCCTGTGCGGGTTGGTGCGACCACATCGCACAGCTTTGGCCTGTTGATGCGGTTATTGGTGAAAATGGGGCTTTTGTCCTTGAAAAAGAAAACGGCTTTTTGACGCTAAAAGCGGATTTTAGCCGTGAAGTACTTAAGCAACAGCAAATAAAATTAGAGGCTCAAGTACTGGATATACTGAAGGCCTATCCCAATTTAAACCTAACGCTCGATCAATCTTACCGCTTGTGCGAAGTGGCGATTGATATTGGCCAAAATCGACCCAAAGTCGACAGTATTACCGTTGGCACCGTAGTCGAGAAAATTCAGGCACTCGGAGCTCATGCGACCGCCAGTTCGATCCATATAAATGCGTGGTATGGCAACCACTCTAAAATTACCACATCCCTTCACTTTCTTAAGGCAAAAGGGTTATCAGACAGCGACATTCAAGAACAATGTTGCTACGTCGGCGATTCTCTCAATGACGAGCAAATGTTCGCGACCTTATCCAAAAGTGTTGGTGTGGCGAATTTAACACGCTATTGGGAACAGTTGACTGCTTTTCCGACGGTTATTACGCAAAATTCAGGTGGATATGGGTTTGCAGAATTCACGGATAACCTACTACAATTAAAAGGAAAAGGTTAAACATTTCAATCACAAACACTCCGAGCTTTTAGTGCATTGATTGTTTTCTCTTTGTTCAAAATCGTCACTACATTTACCAATCTCAATTAGGACAAGTCGAATCAATGAACTTGGATCTTGAAATATCAGATACATCGATGGAAGTCAGAACGACTGTCAGCAAAGACAAAGATTCAATTCTCGAAATGTATATGTTTTTACCGAGTGATATGGGCGTGAAAGAGCGCGATATCTGCGCAAATGTATTATTAGATTTAAAAGCCTCTCGATATCATTATTCCGTTTCGAAAGCCAAATTCCCATTGCTAAAACAACAATCAGATCGGTCCGACAGTGGTCTTGATTTCCCACTTTTCCTAAAGACATTTAAGTTAAAGCTATCGCGGCTAACCCAAGACAGTGATCACGCAAAAACCTCGATTGATGATTACTTGGCAACCGTTAAATCGCTACTGAGCGACCTTAGAAACACGCCAACCAATGAAGGTAACATCAAAGATTTTCGGACTGCCGATGAGCTTTGCTCGTATTATGCTGAGCAGATTACCTTGTCTTTTTGCTATCAAAACACAAAGGAATCCGAGAACGATATCAACACAGTTTACGATGACTTGATTAATTTAGCCTGTGAAGAACGAATGTACAGACGCGATACTTATGGCTTAAAGTCTAAGGAAGCGCAATACATACGCCGCAAAGAAAATTTCTTTTGTAAGTCGATCAATATTCGCCAAAAAAACACCACTCTCGGTGTGGTTCGAGAACAAGCAGCCTTTAGCCTCGCTGCTTTCTTATCTATGTTAATCACCACTCTTATCGTCTTCTATGTTCAATTAGGTTACGGCAACCTCTCTTTTGCGCTTCTGATGGCACTTTGTGTCAGTTATATTTTCAAAGATCGTTTTAAAGAGTTGTTTCGGATCTATATCGCCAAAAAACTCAGTAAAGGAAAATTTAGCTTTAAGACGACGCTCTACGACAGTGACGAAGTTGTCGTTGGTAGTTGCTATGAGCTGGCTGAATATGCCAACTTAGATGAAAATATTCTCAACGTACGTGGGCGCGGTAAATACACCAAAAAAGACGCGGATGAAGTGGTAATTTGTTATAAGAAAAAGTACTCAATGACTAACCGGTTTATGAATGGGTTTACCCAATTGCGCGATACCATGGATATCAACCTGCACAGCTTACTTGAATTACTGCCAGAAACTGCACTAAAGCATATTGCCTATGACAAGGGCCAATTGGTCAGTAATCGGTTTTCCATGTTGCATGACATCAATTTAATCTTTCGCTTAAACAATAATAAAATCATGCGTTATCGAGTCAAAGTTTCCCACTCTCAAATAGTGAAACTTGAGCCGGTACAAATTGTATAACACACGCTTTCCTGCTTATTTTTCCTGTATTAAATTTGCTTTTTTCTTTCCAAAAATAACGAAACAGCCCGCCTAATAACCAGGCGGGCTGTTTCGCTATTTGGAGTTACCAATAGACGCTGATTAGTCGCGAATCGCTTCTGCAATTAACGACACTGGGTGGATACATTCCAAGTCGGTATTTTCTTCTATCTGCCATTTACAGGTTTCGCAATCGGTAATCGCCAAATCTGCATTTGCCGCAGCAATCTGAGCAAATAAACCAGAACCAATAGTCATTGATGCGGCGTAGTTTTCTTCCTTAAAGCCGTAAGTGCCTGCCGAGCCACAGCATTCACTATTCAAAACTTGAAGATCTAAGCCAGGAATCGATCGTAATAACTCAATCGTAAACATAGTATTGCCACTGCGCTCTAAGTGACAAGGTGTATGATATACCACCTTTTTATTGATCGGTTTCATTGCTGGCGAGTTACCATTCATAAACTCTTTGAGTAAATAACGGGTAATAAAGTGGATACGGTCGGCTACACTTTCATTATCAATACCAAGAACATGCGGATATTCATCTTGTAAGGTAAACGCACACGTTGACGATGTCGCGACAATTTCCCGCTTATGAATTTCGACAGAATTTTCGAGTTGGCGCACATTGAACTTAGCATTTTTTTGCGCCTTTTTATGAAATCCATTAGCAATCAGAGGAACACCGCAACACTTTTCATTTTCTAGAAGATGAAGCCCTATTCCCATCGCGTTGAGTACTGTAACCAAATCTTTTCCTAGCTGCGGGTGATTGTAATTGACATAACAGCCGTGAAAGAAGCTAACACCACGTGCAAATTGCGTTTGATCTGGGCAAGACTTTTTATACCACTTACGAAACGTCCCGTGAGAATATTTCGGCAGCGATTTATGGTCATGTACCCCCACCGTTTTATGCATAATTTTCTTAACCAATGGCGTACTGGTCGCAGCATTAACGATGGGTGCTACTGGTGTTGCAAGCGATCCAAATAAGTCCGTATGACTAAGAATAAAGTCCCTAACTGTCTTAGGGCTCGCAGACAACTTGCCATATTTTCCCCTGGCTATCGCGATGATATCACCGATTCTAACGTTCGAAGGACAGGCGGTTTCGCAACGCTTACAATTGGTACAATACTTCAGAATGTCATCGTAGTATTGAGGATCTTTGATACGCAACCGTTCGCCATCAGGACCACATTGCTTCGGGCCCGGAAAGTCGGGATTGGCTTTTGCGACGGGACAATAAACCGTACACACAGTGCACTTGATACATTGGTCAAAACTGGTGTCGCTGGTTACGTCTAACATTGTTCACTCTCCACATTCAATTGCTCTGTCTGCTTAACAGTGAAGTTATCTGAAATATAATACGCAGTTGATATAGCAACACCTCCTCCAGAACCTTCTGCGATGGGGTTATAGTGTGCCAATACTGAGCCACAACAGTGAACGTTACTCACCGTAGCGCCATTGAGTGACGGATTAAAGTGCTCATTAGTTTCTAACCCAAACGACATAAATGCATGGGGTTTTGGTGAGAAAAACGTCTCCTGATACCACTTATCACGAGAGCCTGTGGTACACACATCAAAACCAAATACAGGCTCAATTATACGATCGTATTCTGCGCGTAAGCCGTTACTAAAAAAGCTGCCACTGGCCAACACGAATGTGTCCGCCGAAAGTGCATAGTCTCGTAGTTTTCGCGTCCAAATTTTATTAAGAACCAAGCCATTGCTTCGCTCTACAAATTCGCCTCCTGTAACGCAGTCCCCTTTCAACAATACACCGCCTGCAGTAATAAATTGACGCTCTAGCGCTTCTTCAAGTCTAACTCCCATCAATGATGGTGGCATGGTTGGTATTTCATTGAAGCTTATGCCCGTCATCGCCTTTAAACGCGTCAATATTTCTAGCCCTTCAGCGGTACCAAAAATAGCAGGTACTATCACAAGGTCATTTTTATTCGCTCCAAGCGAGATTTGATTAGCAAACTCCGCCAACGTGTCATCACTCTTCAGCAACCGAATAAAATCGGACGAACGATAGTTGGCAACATCTATAGAACCGTGGTTTAAATTATTCAAAGACACCGATAAGCTGAGTATGGGTGTGTCATTAAACCTTGGATTAGATTTCAAATTGTCGACAGCAACATTCGCTTGAAAATCGCGAAAGTCTTCAAGTGAAAGCACAACAACGCGTTCGAATTTTGGTTGTGTCTCTTGATACTCAATTTTTTCAACAAACGGTTGAGATAAAAAAGTGGTACTTAAGGCACCGAGAGTGGTGATTCTCCAATGATTCTCATTGTGCTGAGACTGATGCAATGGAACGCCCGCGAGATTAATCATCTTGGTAAACCACTCTATGGCTGACTCCACATTGTTTGCGCCTAACTTAGCATAAGGATGAGTCGGAAATTGCGTCGGAAATTGCTCAATCGCTTGATAAGGAAACTGAACCGCGTCACCACAAGGCAATGTCGACAAGACATCTATCGATCCAGAAGCAAAATGCAGTGCACTGCGACCATTGTTAATCAAAGCCGTTTTCTGACCTAGCTCTAACGCTCGAATGGCCGCGCAATACCCCGCCATGCCACCACCAATAACAATCACATCGTACTTCATTCCGCTTCTCCCGATGTTTGCGCATGATTCACATATTGGTTTGCTGTGTCTCGCGTTGGCGTTTCTAACTGGGAAGTACCAAGTAGGCCTTCATAAATCCAGTAACTAAATTCCGCTTCTCGCAACGCATCTCCCCATAATACTGGCTTAGCTCCTTTCCATCTTTCTTCCATAAATTCAACTAGTAAGCCACTGCATTCGACTCCACTTTTATCGCTGAACTCATTAAATAGCCCGGCTGCGCGATAGGTACATGTTTCCCCCTGACATGGCCCCATTCCAACACGAGTACGACGGCGCAAGTCTTCAATATTTTCCACATCTAGATGATTCAGAGCATATTCAATTTCACCCGCTGTCACCATTTCACATTCACATATAATCGCACTCCGCTTTGGTTCATCACTTAAAAATGAAAGTGCGCGTTCACCATGGCGGTATAGGGCGGACTCGTAAACCGGCTTAGCAATACTGGCGCTACGTAACGAGGGTTTGGGTTGCTCAACAGAGCCCGGTAGTGAACGTGTTGCGGTAGTACAAGTTTGCGTATTACCGAGTTTCTTAGCCACAATATCTGTTGCCTGCTCAGCCATTAAACGATAGGTCATTAGCTTACCGCCAGTAATCGTCGTCAGTCCTTGTAGACCATCTTTTTCTCCATGGTCGAGCAAAACAATTCCACGGCTGATATTTCGACCAGTGGTGTCTCCGTCGACGGCTACGAGTGGACGAACACCAGCATAAGCTCGCAGTACTCTTGTATTTTGCATTACAGGCGCTAACTTGCTGCCCTCGCGGAGTAATATATCGACTTCGTCGGAGCTTATTTTTAAGTCGTTGATCTGGTCATACTCAATTTGTTCGGATGTAGTTCCGATTAACGAAATAGTATCGCCGGGAACCAAAATGTCGGCATCGGCAGGCTTGCGACATCGATTTATCACCAGATTATTAATTCGGTAGTCGAGAATCAGTAACGACCCTTTTGCAGGAAACATCTTGATGCTTAAGTCAGCATATTCACAAATGGTTTGCCCCCATATACCCGCAGCGTTGATGACTTCTTTGGCATAGACTTCATAGCCTTGGTTTAGCTGAGTATTAAAACATCGAACCCCAACTACACGATCAGCTTGAATAATTAATGACGTCACTGTGGTGTGAGTATATAACCGAGCTCCATGCTGCTTGGCATCAATAATATTTGAAGTGCAAAGACGGAAAGGATCTAACGAGCCATCTGGAACTTGAACGGCACCGAGCATGGCAGGATTGGCATTTGGCTCAAGGCGCAGTGCTTCTTTCGCACTCAGTTGTTTCGACTCTATGCCTGCTGCAGAACAAGACTGTATAAACTGTTGTTGAAAGTTGATGTCATCTTCAGGAAGGGTAATAAACAAACCACTGGTTTCTTCGACACAGTGACGAGCTATATTTTTAAGAATCTTATTCTCTTGAATACACTCTTTGGCTGAATGCAGATCTGTTACTGCATATCGAGCTCCAGAATGAAGTAAGCCATGGTTGCGCCCAGTAGTGCCAGAAGCAATATCCCCTTGTTCGAGTAAGATACATGGTATGCCCCTGAGAGCACAATCACGCATGATACCAGTTCCCGTTGCACCACCGCCGATGATGACTACATCAGTTTCGAGCCGAATATACGTTTTCATAATACACTCAAAGAAAATAAGAAAAGCAAACAAACGAACGTTTATTTTCGTTTTTAGATTTTATCGAAACCAAAACGAGCATTGCAACACTTATCTAACCAAACATTGATCTGCCACCGATCAGTTTTAAATGCATCATAATCACAATCATTAATTTCAAATATATTGAATTTATTAGATTTAATTTAATTCTTATCACAAATTAAATAAAACGAACATATGTCTCACTTTTAATTATCAAAATCGTCATAATCCGCTCGTTCGAGCATTTAAGTTCGTTTTAACTCACAAATTAAAATTACAATGGAACATATAGGTAACAGCTATGTTTGGAATATTTAAACCTAAATCGCATATAGAGCGATTATCTGAAAATCAGATAGAACCCACATATACCCGTCTTCGTTGGCAATTGTTCATGGGAATATTTTTTGGCTATGCAGGATATTATCTTGTACGTAAAAACTTTAGTCTTGCGATGCCATTTCTTATTGAGCAAGGTTTTACTCGAGGTGAACTCGGCGTGGCATTGTCTGCTGTTTCAATTGCGTATGGCTTATCGAAGTTTTTAATGGGAAGTGTTTCTGACCGTTCAAATCCAAGGTATTTCTTAAGCTTTGGCCTCTTAATGTCGGCCGCCGTGATGTTCTGTTTCGGCTTTATGCCATGGGCAACTGGCAGTGTTACCGCTATGTTTGTTCTTTTATTTTTAAATGGATGGTTCCAAGGTATGGGCTGGCCAGCCTGTGGCCGAACCATGGTTCACTGGTGGTCTCGTAAAGAGCGCGGAAAGTTAGTCTCGGTATGGAACGTTGCCCACAACGTCGGTGGTGGTTTGATCGGCCCTATGTTTATTTTAGGTCTGTGGCTGTTCAACGATGATTGGCATACCGCCTTTTACGTACCAGCATTTTTCGCAACCGTAGTCTCTATCTTTATCTGGATTACGCTGCGCGATACCCCTCAATCGTGCGGATTACCAGCGATTGAAGAATATAAAGACGATTACCCAGATAACTACGATGAGTCAAACGAAAAGGAAATGACCGCAAAAGAGATTTTCTTTAAGTATGTATTCAACAACAAATTACTTTGGTCAATCGCTATTGCTAACGCGTTCGTTTACATGATTCGTTATGGTGTACTTGATTGGGCGCCAACATACCTATCTGAAGCAAAAGATTTCTCAGTCGATAAATCATCTTGGGCTTACTTCCTGTATGAGTGGGCAGGTATTCCTGGAACATTATTATGTGGTTGGATTTCAGATAAATTATTTAAAGGTCGCCGTGCTCCAGCCGGTATCCTATTTATGGTATTGGTGACCATTGCCGTATTGGTGTACTGGTTTAACCCAGCAGGAAACCCAGGTATCGATATGGCCGCACTGATCGCTATCGGATTCCTTATCTATGGGCCTGTGATGCTAATTGGTTTATATGCTCTTGAACTGGCGCCTAAAAAGGCCGCGGGTACCGCAGCGGGCTTAACAGGTCTATTTGGTTATCTGGGTGGCGCAGTCGCTGCGAATGCTGTACTTGGTTATACCGTTGACCACTTTGGTTGGGATGGCGGTTTCATTCTATTAACCGCGTCTTGTGGTATTTCGATTCTATGTCTTTTCTACGCTTACTTTGGCGAAAGAAAATTCCACAAAGAGAAAGAAGAAAAAGAAAGACTCGAAGAAGCAAATGCTGCAATTTAATATCGAGTAATTACCTTTAACTCACCCCAAGCAGCGCCAAGTCGATCTCATTCTTGGCGCTGTTTATTTTTAGAACCCGCAAAGCTCTTCTCTATCAACAAGGTTAATTCTCTTTCGAATACGAAAATAACGTCAATATCATGGCTACAAAGACATACAAAGCGAGCCAAAAGAACAGTTGCGCGCCAGTAATATCGTGGTCAATCAAAAACCCAAATAAAATCGGTGAGAGCGACGAAGAGATCACGCCAAGGGAGCCCATTAATGCGCGTATTCTACCCAGGTATTTCGTCCCGTAGACTTCAGCCCACAATGCATTAATGATCGTGCTACTTGAGCCAATTGCCGATCCAAGCGCAAAAAGCAGCACATAGACAATCCAATTTCCGCTAAATTGTGATGCAATCAAAAGCGCGATAAACATCGGAATCGGATAGTATTTTAACAACTGCCGACCACTGAATCTGTCGACCCAGACTCCCGCATACATCGACGATAACCAATGCGCAATGCCATATAAGGCAAAACAACTCGCAAACAATGCAGCCGTCCACCCCATTTGTGAGATAAAGAATCCTTGGTGAATAAAGATGCCCGTAATAATAAACGGCGCAGATAGCACGGTCGGCAAAGCTAACCAAAAACGGTAATCAGACAACAATGTTCTGCGTGTTCCATCTTGTGGTTGCTGCTTGTTAATATCACCTTTTACCGGCTGCTCAGCGTTATTTTCAACCGCAGGTGCTTGCTCTAGATATTTTTCATTTTTACCTTTTTTAATAAGAAACAGAGCTAAAGGCAAATACAGCAGTGGGATCAGCACAGCAATCACTAGCCAACTTTGTTGCCAACCTAATTGCGTAATCAATAAAACCGCAAATGAAGGTAGTAAGATTTCACCCAACGGCACCCCACTTGTGGCAATGCTAATACTTTTCCCACGGTTCAAGGAAAAGTTCTTCATCATGGTTGTTACCCCAGTATGAGGAAATAATCCTTGGCCAAAAAAACGCAGCAAAAATAAGCCAACAATTAACATCGTTAAACTAGTGGTTTGCCAAAGCGTAAGAGCGGCGATTGAAAGGCCAACAGTGCAAAATAGAATAAATTTAACCAATGACACCCTATCAATCGCACCACCGATCCACATCAACAACAAACCACTTACAAAAGTCGCGGTTGAATAAGCCGTACCATAACTGGTTGCCGAGAGACCGAGGCTTTCTTGAAAACTGTCCCCAAACCAACTGACAAAAAATGATTGTCCGAAGTTGCCCATAAACACAGTAATAATTCCAAAGGTGAGTATTGGCCAGCTCTGTTTGGTAAAGCGAAAGTATTCTTGAATCATTAATTATGTCCGGTTTAAAAAAGGGCTCAGAATTGTTCTTTTTATCGGGTTTGTCAACGGTGATCACCAAGCTATTGATTACACACTTTTACCAAACTTTCACGATTTGAATTTCACGTACTGTATATTCCATCATGATTCGTTTACGAAATTCGCATTACGAAGTTAAGCACGTAACGCTGCGTTACTTTACGCTACGAACCTGTAAACGAAGAAAGCCGCTGTTCATACAAACTCTATTGCCTTCTGTGCTCTTCAATATTATTATGTACAGATAAACGTACATAAACAGTTTGGAGTTAACATGGATGCAATAAGCTATACATCCGCTAGAGCAAATTTAGCAAGTACAATGGCGAGTGTTTGTAATGACCACGCTCCTATTATTATTACCCGTAAAAGCGAAGCCCCTGTAGTGATGATTTCTTTAGAAGATTACAACGCAATGCAAGAAACAACCTATTTACTCAGATCACCCAAAAATGCTCGTGAACTGTTGGAGTCGATTGCCGAACTCGAATCTGGAAATGGGATTGAACAGAAGCTAATAGAATGAAGCTGGTCTTTTCTACTAAATCTTGGGAACAATATCTGTACTGGCAAACGACCGACAAAAAGATACTCAAACGTATTAATTTATTGATCAAGGACATCCAGCGTAGCCCTACAGAAGGAATCGGGAAACCAGAACCTCTTAAGCACGGATTATCAGGATACTGGTCACGTCGCATAAACGACGAACACAGAATCGTCTACAAAAGCCAAGATGACGTAATTTTAATTGCACAACTGCGTTATCATTATGGTAGTTAATACTGAAAAACATCGAACATTCCACCAGCGTTTCACTGTTAGCTCACTTCACACTACTGCCCCTCAGATAAAAACTTAATCCAACTGAGCGTACTATCTGAAGGGGAATGTTTATGTATTGCGGTCGCAATGCGTAACGCTTCTTCAGGTTGCCCTAACTCATTTAGCGCACGTACCTTAGTCAATAAGGTAGTCGTATCAGGTTTCTTCAAACGGTTAATCGCTTGAAGAGCACTTGCGTAGTTTTGCTGCTGCATTTGCAATAACGCGTATTGACGGTTGAATTTAGAATCAAGGTTTGCGGCTTTCTTCCAACTCACGAGTGCCTTGTCCCATTCCTTAGATAACTGCCAATATGATGCTTGCTGCGACAACAGTTTTGCCGATGAGTCCAACTCAGCTAAACGCCCGTATATTTCCGCGGCTTTATACGGTGCGTTTAATCGGCCATACAATTGCGCCATCAAGGTAAGTTGTTCTTGGCTCATATCAAAGCCTGCGCGATCGGCTTGCTGCAAGGTGACGAGAGCTTGAGAGTGTTGCTCTGTTTGCATGTATAACGCTGTAAGTTGACGCCACCAAAGCGCTTCATTTGGTTCTATCGAGCGAAGTGACCTTGTGGTGCTAATAGCCGATTTCCATTTTTCTTTGGCAAGTTGAGCACCCAACTTCATTTTTAACGGTTCAGCTTTGGCTCTAAGCTTAGCTTTACGTTGATAATGCTGCTGTTTATCCACCGATGCTTCAACCGATGACCACTTCTCTTGTTGATACTGTGCCTGTGCTATATGCAGCCACACCATTTCATAGCTCTTCGATGTCGTCGACGAATTTTCACTCATTAACGCAAGTAACTGTTTATAACGTTTTTCCGCTTTAGGAAAACTCGGCTCCATCATTCGAAGATCGGCCAACATCCTCACCGACTCACGCTGCTCTTGTTCGGATAACGCGCCTGAATCTACCGACAGCACCAGATGTTTCGTCGCCGACTTCGGCTTCGATAACTGCCAATATAGTGAACCAAGCATGCGATTAACATACGCATTGTCGTAAGGCTTATTCGATTCAATACTGAGCAACGTCGCAACGGCATCGGATAAACGTTCTTCTTGCTGCAACGCATACGCTTTCTGGACATGGCGAACAGTATATTCAGTAAGGTTCGCAGCGTTCGCTGTAGTTGTGGCAAGTATCGTCACCACACCGAAAGCGAGCGCGGATTTGACCAAGTGAAAACGACACTTTAGAGCCTGTAAATTGAGCATTATTCTCATTTGTTTAGTTTAAACTCCAGCTTTACCTTCTGGTCGTGCTGCGCAATAGGATTGCCATTGACCATCTTTGGCTGATACTTCCACCTTTTCAGAGCTTTAATTGCTTCGCGATTAAAAATCCGTTTGGGCTGCTCTTCAACAACCTTGATATTGATTGGTCGCCCGCTTTCACTGATATCAAAGCTTACAATGACATAGCCTTCAATTCTGCGCTGAATCGCTTTAGATGGGTAGACCGGCTCTGCTCTGTGTAAAGGCATAATTTGCTGATTTTGCCCAATGTTAGCTGGCTGAGTGACCGGCACGGAGGCAACAGGATCAGCCGTAGGTACAGGCTCGCTCACGGGTAAGCTCGGTGCTGTCACCGATAAACCAGAAACAGAGAAATCCATTTTAACATCAGGAATATTCTCCAACGTTGGCGTTGCCATCGAAGTCGGCGTTACCTTTTGAGGTGCAACTTCTGGCTCTGGTGCTTGGGGTTTAATTTCAGGCTTATCAGGTAATATGCGACTGCGACGTTCACTGCTTTGTTCCTTGTCAGCAGCAAAGATATTGAACGCCAACGGTTCATCCTGTTTTTCAACCGGCTTACTGTTTAAATCCACCAACCAAGCCATGACCCCAATTAGGCTATAACACACCACTAACGCCAGAGGAAATGCAATCAACAAACGAGTCATTTATTTCTGTTCCGTTGCTAACGCTATATTACTGATGCCAGCGCTTTTCGCTGCATCCATCACCGCAACCACCGTACCATTGAAGGCAAATTCGTCCGCCTGAATAACCAAAGCAGCATTGGGTTGTTCGATAATAATGTGCTCAAGCGTAGGTTGAACGCGTTCTTTATCCACCACTCGTTTATCAATATAAATTTCGTTATCGGCCGTCACCGCAATAAACACGCTGGCGTCTTTTTGGCTGGTTGAGTTACTCGCTTGGGGACGGTTTACTTCCACACCAGATTCACGAACAAATGAGCTGGTCACAATGAAAAATATCAGCATGATGAACACAATATCGAGCATCGACGTCATGTCGATTTGCGCTTCTTCTTGTTGTTTTGAACGATTGCCTAATCTCACGCTCGGCTCCTCATTAATTTTTCCAAATGAATTTCCCGCTTCTCTATGGCCGCCATCAAACGTGAATAACAAAAGAATCCGGCTAATGCAGCAACCATTCCTGCCATTGTCGGCAATGTAGCCATCGAGATTCCGGCCGCCATCAAACGTGGTTGTGCTGTGCCTTCTGCTTCTAAAACATCAAACACCGAAATCATTCCAGTTACCGTTCCCAACAGACCTAACATCGGAAATAAACCAATTAGTAACTTTAATAAATTAACGTTTTTAAACAGTTGCAAATGAGCCTGACTCAACCATGCATTGCGCTGCTTACGTGCGAACCACGATTGATGATCTTGCCTCTCTTTCCATGCATCGAGCCATTGCTGCTTCTGCTTAGGATAAGTGAAGGCAAGGTAGATAATACGTTCAAATGCAATCAACCAAAACATGAGAACCAACACGGCTAGCCACCAGATAACCGGCCCTCCACGTGACATAAACTGTTCTATGCCCTGTGAAAAACCGATCTCTCGGAGCACACTGAATATCGATGTGATGCTAATCCCATCCACAACTATGCCGCTCCCATATCCTGTTCAGCTCGCTGCGCTACCATACCAACGCCTTGTTTTTCTAACAGCGTACGAATGTGTTCTGATTGCGAGCTAAGGACATTGTGAATAAACAGCAGTGGCATCGCAGAAACTAAACCAAGCACCGTGGTTACCAAAGCCGTTGAAATACCACCAGCCATAATTCTTGGATCGGCATTACCATATTGAGTAATCACTTGGAAGGTTTCGATCATCCCTGTCACGGTTCCTAATAAACCAAGCATTGGTGATAGAGCCGCAAGGAGTTTCAGCATGGACAGTCCGCGCTCAAATTTGTGTTGTTCATCTAGAATCGCTTCATACAAGCGCAACTCAAGGGCTTCAACGTTAGGAGATTGGTCGTATTTGTATACGCTCAATACTCGTCCAAGTGGATTGTTGCCTATCTCTTCTCTGTTTTTTAACTGTGCGCGAATTTTACTTCGGCTTATGAATAAGAAACCACCTTGAGCCACACCTATGACTAAACCAATAAACAGTATCGCGAGAATTACGCGACCAACCACGCCACCCTGCGCTAAACGTTCGCCTAGCGTCGGTTGCTGTGCCAATTGTTCTAACAGTTCACCTTTGGAAGGATCAAGTGCGATAAGCGGATGCTTGCTAAGAGCCAATGAAGCTCCCGACCCCGAGCTAACCGGATTTCCTTGGGGCTGAACAGAATACGATTTTGCCCCACCTTGTTGTGGATTCCATTGCAGATATCCGTTTTCATCCACCAACCCAAACGCACCAATTCGCACAACGTCTTTTTGTTTCATAACGCCGTCTTGTTCGACGTACGGAACCGAAATTTGGCTTAATGAAGAACCCATTTCGATCTGTTGATCAAATGCTTGCCATAACGCCATCAACTGCGGTGTTGATGGTAACGTCTTCGCTTCGACGATCACATCAACCTGTTTTAAGCTATCGCTACCAATCGACGTAACAAGATCTTTTTGCTCTAGTTGCAGTTCTTTCGCGACTTGACGAACCACGCCAAATAACTCACCGAGACTTCCTGATTCTAAATGAAGCTCTTTCTCTTTTTCAGAGAGTGCTTCTTCATTGAGACTGAACTCTTCACTTAGCGCATCAATCTCTTGTTGAAGTTGATTCTTACGTGATGTCAGAGCGTTTTTCTGCGATGTTAAGTTTTGCTCTTGCCCTAAAAACTCTGCTTCACGATGTTTGTTCAATGCCTGTTCTTCAACTTTCGCTTTCTCAGTCGTTGCAAGTAACGCAGACGTATCTGCCAATACAAATGATGCAAACAGAGAAGAAGTGAAGAGAGATAAAACGGACAGCGTTAATGTAGCGTGCTTACGTAAACTCATTGGGAAGCCTCCCCAGCAGATGCCTCATTGACAGAAAGTGGCAACATAAGCAAAGTCGGAGTAACTTCTTTATTCGCTACCATAAAGGCCTTCTCAAGATCCATATTCAGTGACACGTCTAGCCCCTGCCAACTGTTTGAATCGTTATTCCAATACCAATATTGTTGCTGATCTAGGCTTCTTGCGATGAGCGAGATATGACCTAAGTACAACTGTTCAATTTCACGTGTTTCACCATCAATGTTTATCGCGCTGGTGTAGATGCCCATCTTATTAACGTAATCAAGTTCTATTTGATACGCCTCTAAGATACGACGATACTTTTCGGAATCACTGATGTTTGCTTCGCTCATCAAAGATTTGAGTGTTGCCACTCGCTGTTCACGAGCGTCTTTACGAATGGGCATATCTTGTGCGATGTACGCTTCTAAACCATCGAGCATGTTGTACATTAGCGGCACGATACTTTGCCGAGTTTCTATAATCTCATTTCGCTGTACTTCGAGATTGAGCAATTCTTGGTTCTGGTTTTCGATGAGCGTTTCTAAATGTTGTTTGTACACTTCTAAGTTGTTCACTTCAGAGCTAAGCGCTTTAATATCGTTTTGCAGTTCAAAACTACGATCCGAACTATTTGAAATCGTTGTTTGACTTTTCTGAGCATTGGCGAGGATCGTTTGCTCTACCTTTGAAGACGAATCTATGGAGGTCGCGTACGAATGACCGACTACCGCAATAGTGGCGATTAATAAAGAAAGTCGCATGGGTTTTACGATGTTATTCATGGTGGAAATTAACTCGCTTGCTTACGATGGAACAAAAATAGAAAAGACAATATCGTTCAACTAAGAATGACAACGTCAGTTTACCGACAATTTAAATCGCCCTCAAATCACTTACTTTATTTAAGGATAATAACCACATTAACGGAACAAGTAATGAGTGACCTAAACTTGAGCGTTTAATTCTCTGATTTCGAACTTATAGAGCACTGTAGGCGATGAAATGTCGCGACAAATACTAATGGGAATAGTTATCATTTGCAACCATTTATCCACGGATATCGCATATCCATATTGCCCATCAAACTTTTGAGTAATCGCCCATATAAAAATCGGTTCAATCACGGACGTAGCGACAATCACAAATAGTTCACAATAAAAGCAGAACAGCACCCCGTAACGGTGCTACACTAGCACAAAATTTGACCGCATAATGTTCTTAAAATAATTCAACCTAGCGGTTTATGGTTATTTCCATTAGCTTACTCACCCTCAAGTCGACGACGTAATTCATGTACTCACCTACAGCATCAATACGATAAATCGAACTCTTACTATTAGGATATTTATATGCAAAAGCTAACTGATATTGGCGAAAATTTGGTGAACAACGTCGCGGCTCGTTATGGTTTGAGTCACGATGCCGTCGTCCACATGCTCGTTGCCGTAAACAATGGCGGCGGATCTATGGCACAATTTAACTGCCCTGAACTCGGTGGTTCGGGACAATGGATGCAAGGCGGCATGACCATGGTTGGTGATATGTTTAATAACGGTTTAAAAAATACCGTGGACAACTTATGCAGCGAATTAGCCGGTATCTTACTCAACAACCAAGTATTTCCGGTTATTCCAGCGGGGACACCGGGAAGTAACCAATGGTGGCCTGCGGACTTAGGTGCGCCTTTTAGCAGTGGCGGACAAAATGACATTCGTTATGCCGTGTTCCCTAATCGTTTAGCGGTTGAATTGAATGGACAAGTTTCGATTTATGATACCCTTGATCATAACATTGGCGGTGTAAGCCAACAGCAAGGTGGAAATACGTCACTTACCTTCAGTAGTCAATGGGGAACGATCAGTGTGGCTAGCTTACCGTTATTAAGCGGCCAGCATGTCGAAGCTCCTCAACAAAATTTTGCCGAACCTCAAATAACTCAACCGAGCCCGCAACCAATGTCTGAGCCGGTGATCATGAACGATTACAATCAATCAAATTCACAGAATTCGTCACAACAGTATTCTACTAATGAAACACTGCAAATCATTGAAAAACTTGCTCAACTTCGCGATCTTGGCGCATTAACCGAAGATGAGTATAACCTTAAGAAGTCAGATCTACTTAGTCGTATTTAATCGCCACTAATAAGTCACAACGTAACTCCGTGCGATAAGAAAACGTAACTATTGGGTGTATTGCGCTTTGGGTATGTAGGTTCATTACACTATCATTAGTGCCAAATCAAAAATGAGGTGACATTTTAGGACACAGCGTTATGCGCTGCATGCTACAACATCACCTCATTTTTTTCATATCTATTCTATCCTTCCCCTTCAGATATTGTCGATTCAGGGCCTTTGGTTTCTTGTGAGTTCGCTCTTTTACTTTTCCACAGTTCGACTAGTGGTGGCACAATCAAAACCACAACCGCGGTGATTACGATGCTTAGACTCAATGGTCGCTCCCACAGGAATGAGAAACTGCCATCGGAAATTGTCAGTGCACGGCTGAGATTATTCTCCATTAGCCCGCCTAAAATGAAACCTAATAGCATCGGGGCCATCGGAAACTCAAGCAGCTTCAAGAAAATCGCTATCACGGTGATAATTGCCATCATATGAATATCAAAACTGTTAAAGCTCACGAGATACACACCAGTGATCGAGAAGAACAAGATCAGTGGAATCAAGATCGGACGTGGAATCACTAACAAACGTGAAATGTACGGTATCAACGGCAAATTAAGAACCAAAAGTACAAGGTTGCCAAAGTACATTGATATAATCACCGACCAGAACACATCGGGATTGTCGATAAACAAACGTGGACCAGGTTGAATACCGTAAGCAATCAAAGCGCCCAACATTATCGCCGTAGTACCTGAGCCCGGAATCCCTAATGTAAGCAATGGTACAAATGACCCCGTTGAGGCAGCATTATTTGCCGATTCTGGAGCCGCCAACCCTTTTAGCGATCCTTTACCAAACTTAAGCTTCTCTTTAGCTGACGCTAGATTTCGTTCAAGCCCATAGGCAAGAAAAGAGGCTATCGTAGCGCCTGCTCCGGGCAACACACCGACTATAAACCCAAAGACAGATGAGCGTGCAATCGTTGGCGCAACTTGTTTCATCTCTTCTTTACTCAGCTTCATGCTACCAAGTTGGCTCATGTCCACTTGCTCTTCTTCCTCACGATGCTGACCTTTTAATACAGTCATCACCACTTCGGTTAGGGCAAAGGTTGCCATTGCGAGTAACAAGAAACTAATTCCATCAATTAGGTCAACACTGCCAAAAGTGAAGCGCGTCGTACCCGAAGTAACATCGGTGCCCACGGTTGCGATCATCAAGCCAAATATGGTCATGATCAACGCCTTGATCACCTGCCCTTTCCCAGAAAATGCCGCGACGGCCGTCAGACCTAAAATCATCAATGCAAAGTAATCGCTTGATTGAAAACTCAGTGATACCGAGGCTAACGCAGGTGCGGCAAACAACAGAACGATGGCACCAACAGTACCGCCAGTGAACGACGAATATGCCGCGAGCGCGAGTGCTTTCCCCGCTTGCTTTTGTTGTGATAACGGATAACCATCAAAAGAGGTGACCACTGTGCTCGCACAACCGGGCGCATTAATCAAAATCGACGACGTCGAACCACCAAACACAGCGCCATAATAGACCCCAGCCATCAAAATTATGCCTGAAGAAGGATCAAGGCCGTATGTGATCGGTATCATCAACGCCACCGCCGAAATGGGCCCCAATCCGGGTAACATTCCAATAAACGTGCCGGCAAAACAACCTAATACCACCATCATTAAATTAAAAGGCATCACCGCAGTGGATAGCCCCGTCATAATTCCATCTAACATGATGATTATCCTCCGAATACTTGGGCGATGAGCTTACCCGGTGCCAAATAGATATCGAGCAGCTGCGTTAGTGCAAACCATATCGCGACCGCGAACGGCACTGAGGATACAAAGAGTAACTTGACGCTTCGTACACCGAGTATCCAATAGCCACCGACTAAAAAGATTACGGTAGCAATAAGAAACCCGACCCACTCTAGCGCTAAGGCAAAAAGCACCACCAGCACTAGTAATTTTCCGACTAAAGCAAAGTCATAACCTTTTAGAGAGAGCGAGTTACTTCCATCGCGCTTTGCTGTAATCAGCAGCACAAGCGACAGAAACCCGCCCATCATGGCTAAAAACTTGGGAACCGTCTGAGCATGAAAAGGTTCAAATTCATCGCCGGGAAGAAGATGAATATCGCCCGCGTAATATCCGTAGGCAGCGGATAGCCCAAGAAACACTAAGCCTCCAATATGATCTTTACTAAGTGTCATCGAATCCTCCTGATATGGTATCAACCTAATGCTTGTTCTATAAAAAGCGCCATTCAGTCGCGTTAAACCTGCGTACCGAATGGCCGAATTTATGATTTTTTGGCTAATGAGTTACTTAAGAAAACCCAGTTCACGCATCAAATCACCTACTTCTTTTTCTTGCTCTTCTAGGAAAGCGATAAACTGATCGTCTGGCTTAAATATCTCTGTCCAACCATTACGAGCACGAACGGTTTCCCATTCTTCGGTTTCGTACATTTTCTCTAACGCATCGATAAATTCTGCTTTTTGTTCGCCAGAAATGCCCGGTGCCGCAAAGAATCCACGCCAGTTTACAAACTCAGCATCGTAACCAAGCTCTTTTAACGTCGGAACATCTGGCGCCGCTTCATTTCGCTCACTGCCCGTCATCACAAGTATGCGAACTTCGCCCGCTTCAGCTAATGCCAGAGCTTCCGAAAAACCCGTTGATAGCAATTGCGTTTCGCCAGATAACAATCCAGCCATCGCTTTGCCACCCGCATCGTAGGCCACGTAACGAACCTTACGAGCATCACCACCGGCAGACTTAAACGCCATCGCGGCAACCAAATGGTCCATGCTGCCTCGAGCCGAGCCTCCGGCGATTTTGACCGAGCGAGCATCTTCATTGAAGTCTGCGACCACTTCACTAAAACTGGTATAAGGAGAGTCTTTACGTACTACAAACGCGCCAAAATCACCGATTGTCGCGGCAACAGGCGTTAAGTCTCTAAAAGATTGAGGGAACACTTTTGAAAGCGAACGAATGACGATCGGTGTCGAATTCACCATCAAGGTATCTTGCTTTTGCTGGGCGGTTTCAATCAGATGCGCTATCGCTTTACCACCGCCACCACCAGACATATTTTCGTAGGAAATTGAGTCAACGAGGCCAGCTTTCGACAGAGCCTCCCCGGTACCGCGTGCTGTGCCATCCCATCCACCACCAGCGCCGCCGGGAATCAAGAAGTGAACACTATCTAATGCTTGGACGTTAAACGTCGTACCAGCAGCTAAACAGGTCGCTAACACAGATACCAATACACTTTTTCTCGTTTTTAGTTTGCGGAGCATCACAATTACCTCGTCTTTATTTTTATGGAGAGCCCAATATAGTTCAATAATACGGAGGTAGAAGCTTGTGCATTTAAAGGGCGTTTAAATTATTAAGGCGATTTTGTTCATATTGTTTACGGGTCTTTAGCCACGTTATTGAATAGCATCAAGGATGAAATGAATAAGGACATAAGATGAAGCAATTCCGACGATTAAAACTCAAAGGTCGCATGATCCTAATCTTAGGGTTGATGGCGTTAATACAGACCGTGGTAATTGGCGCCTTTGCGATAAACTATTTGCATAAATCGTTGGATGAGCAGATTGGCCAAAAAGCACTAGATGTCGCAAAAACCATTGCGGCTATGCCTCAAATTGTTGGTGCGATAGAACGTAGAGACAGTGAATATCTTCAACCAATTAGCCTAAACTTGGCCCACGAAACACAAGCACGTTTTGTCGTAATTGGCGATGGCGATGGCATACGCCTAGCACACCCAAATGCAAAAAAAATTGGCCACTCCATGTCCGATGACGAAGGCGATGATAATGCGCAAGTTCTTGTCGATGGACAAGCCTACTTATCCAAAGCACTCGGTAGTTTAGGTTGGTCGATTCGAGGCAAAGCACCCGTTTTTTCATTGGATGGTCAACGCATTGTTGGCCTTGTCTCTGTTGGCTACCACTTAGAGCAAGTCGCCAAAGTGACCTTCCACTATAAGATCGTACTCATTGCCGTAATTATGATCACATTTTTATTGAGTGTGTTTACCGCCGTATGGTTTGCCAATCACTTTAAACGCGCCATTTTTGGCCTTGAGCCGGAACAGATCGGACATCTATTTGAAGAACAAAAAGCGACACTAGAATCGGTTCGTGAAGGCATAATTGCCGTTAACAACGAGGGTCGTGTCACCACTCTAAATCGAACGGCCATAGAGACTTTGGGTCTACCAAAAGATCGAGAGCTAACTGGATTACACATTTCAGAAGTACTACCAGACAGTGCCATTATGGAAGTACTGCGAACCGGCATCCCCCAATTTGACGAGGAAGTCTGGCGCGATGGCCACAGTATTATTGCTAACCGCCTACCTTTGATTCAAGGTGACAAAATCACTGGCGTAGTCTCAAGTTTTCGACGTAAAGATGAAGTCGCCATGGTGAGTATAAAGCTCACACGGATTCAACAATATGCCGACAGTTTACGAAGCCAGGCTCATGAATATTCCAACAAACTTCATACCATCGCAGGATTAATTCAAATTGGCGCAACTGACGAAGCCTTAGCCTTGATCGGACAAGAAACCCAAAGTCATCAAGAGCTAATCAAACTCCTTTTAGCGGCTGTACCCGACCCAATACTTGCTGGCTGTTTACTGGGTAAATATAATCGAGCTCGTGAAATGGGCTTAAAGCTCGTCATAGATCAAGACAGCCATATGACTGAAATCCCGGACCTACTGCCGCGGGAAAATCTTGTCAGTATCATTGGCAACCTGATTGATAATGCGCTTGAGGCGACAAGGATGCATAAAGGACATGGTGGTCAAGTCAGTCTTTCGATGACTGACTTAGGTAATGATTTGATTTTTGAAATTGAAGACCAAGGACCGGGTATTTCACCCGCACAACAAGCACAGATATTCGAAAAAGGCTACTCGAGTAAGGAGGCTGAAGGCCATGGCTACGGTCTCCATTTAGTGAAAAGCTTATTGAACAAGCTTGGTGGAACCGTCACAATCGAGCCTGCTGGCGACCTTGGTAGCCGCTTCATTGTTTATATTCCAAAGCGATAACTGTATTCAATAGGATTAGACCGATGATAAAAGTCGTAATTGCAGAAGATGACCAACAAATTGCTGAAATACAAAAGCGCTTTCTTGAGCGTATTGATGGTTTCGAGTTAGTTGGCATCGCTCATGGCCTACAAGAAGCGGAAGACTTAGTTGAAGTAATGCAACCTGAGTTAGTCCTGCTCGATGTCCAATTTCCTACGGGCACTGGGTTAGATTTATTACGAAAGCTCCGTGCCACCAATAGTGCCGTTGATGTCATCCTCATCACAGCAGCAAAAGAAGTGGATACTCTGCGTGAAGCACTGCATGGCGGCGTGTTTGACTATATTTTAAAACCCTTAGTATTTGAACGCTTACAAGAAGCGCTCCACAACTATCAACAGCACATCAGCAAATTTCAAGCGATGCAGGAACTGGCTCAAACTGATGTTGATATCGTATTACCTCGCAATCAAGGAACCGTGACTGCGCAGGTTTCGACTGATGCTCGCCTACCAAAAGGTGTGGATGGGTTAACACTAGAAAAAGTAAAATCGGTCTTCGAGCCATCACCTTCACCGCTAAGTGCGGAAGAGGTCGGAGAAATTATTGGCGCAAGCCGAACGACAGCAAGACGCTATCTAGAATACTTGGTGAGCACTGATGAAGTCATAGCGGAAGTGTCTTATGGTACAGTCGGTCGTCCAGAAAGACGTTATCGCAGTGTTTAAAAGTGAGAACTTTATGCATGATATGCATAACGTAGACGCGACCCACACTTAACGTGACCGCGTCACATAAAGAGCTACAATCTATCCACTCGCTTAGTTAAACACATATGTGTAACGACTTTATCGAGGTTTGGCCAAGACTCAATCGCTTGTCTAATATCATTTAAGCGTTGCATTGAAGGGGCTTGCACTAACAATAAAAGGTCAAGATCGCCACTAATCGAATGTGCAAGAGTGACCTCGGGTATGGTTTCAATTAACGGCACAACTTGATCACACGATAGTGGCCGAAATGTTAACGCAATATACGCATCGACCCCATCTGTTTGTAGCTTGGATACATGGGCGTGATACCCCGTAATCGTGCCATTCTCTTCCATGCGTTTTATCCGTTCAGCCACAGCCGACCGAGAAAGATTCACTTGCCGACTAATATCAGACACCGACAAACGCGCATCTTTCACAAGTAATCCTAATATCTTTTGATCATACTGATCGGACACATTGATTCTCCATTCACACGTCACTTTGACGTTATTTCCGTTAAACTGCGCCTTAATACAGTCAATATGCTTAGCGCTTTTCTAGGGTGATTATTTTATCCTTATCATTAAGAAAAATCAGCAAGATAACAACTCTTATTAAAGGGCAAATTATGTCTCAATACCAAAAAACGCTTGGCCCAATTCAGGGGATCGCAATGACGGTCACCACCTTTATCGGCACGGGGCTGATGATTTTACCCGCAATGTCTGTAGCCGAAGCTGGATCATTCGCCTTCTATGCCTGGTTAATTACGGCAATCATGATTATTCCTGTTGCTTATGTGTTCGCTCTACTCGGCTCAAAGTACCCGTCTGCAGGAGGTGCTTCTCACTATATCGGTAAAGCGTTCGGCCCACTTTTCGAAAAAGCAGTTGGGTGGCTGTTTCTCAGTATTCTATTGGTTGGGCCTGCCGTCGCTATTAAAGTGGCAGCTGCATATCTTGCGATTATCTTCGATACCTCATCACAATGGATACCTGCCTTTGGTATTTTAACCTTGTTGGGAATTTTGGGTTTTTCAATTATGGGGATGAAAACCTCCGCTCGTTTTCAGACTGGTATCGTCATTGCGATGATTGCAGTGATTGCTTGGCTTTGTATTGCCGGTGATATCAACGCTAGCTTTAGTGTTATCGACACTCCAGTCAACCAGAGTGAATGGCAGCAAACGCTTTACGCGACGGGGGTTATTTTCTGGTGTTTTCTCGGCATTGAAGTGATGGCACACATGGGAGCTGAATTTAAAAATCCAAGTAGAGACTTTCCTATCGCGTTACTCGGGGGCATAACCTTGGTGATTCTCGCCTATCTCAGCTTAGTGTTATTGATCGCTTGGCATCATACCTATGGCGATGAGTTTACAAATAGTCAGTCACTCGCATTGCTCGTAGAAAAACTCACCAATAGCACTTACAGCCGTGTATTTGCCATCGGAGCTTATGTGGTCGCTTTTGCTAACGTCGCAATCTATATATTAGGGTTTTCACGCATGGTTCAATCGATGGCAGAACAACACACGCTATCGCCATCGTTCTCTCAGCTCAGCCACAACGGTGTACCAGTGAAAGCGGTGTTCTTAGTTGGATTGATTACATTATTTTCACTACTGTTTGCTCAGTTTTCAGGCTGGAAAATGGAGTGGTTTATTGAAATGACCAACGGCAGTTTCCTTACCATTTATACTCTGACATGCTTAGCGGCAGTCAAACTGGTTAGCCAAACGTCCAAAGTCATCGCCATCATTGCACTTGTCAGCTGCCTAGTTACGGTCTTATTCATTGGCCAGAATATGGCGTTCGCAATATTGATTTTCGTCTCTGCGTTTGGGTTTGAGTATAAGCGCCTGAACAAAGCTTCAGCGCTTTAAGTAAATTAAACTTCCCGAGCCACTTTGATGATAAGTGGTTCGTCAAAATACATTACCTTGGGTAACAAATGATATTTTGAAAAGTGACCGACTCCGTTATCGCTTCATAGCCGTGGGGTTGGTCGCTCAAAAAGCGAATACTTTCTCCGGGGTTAAGCGGATGCCAGACATCATTAAATAAGACATTCAGTGTTCCAGCTAATACCACTATATGTTCAATCACACCAGCGCCGTGTGGGGTCGATAGTTGTTGATGATAGTCACTCAATGTAATCTCAAACATTTCCATACCTGAATCAGCTTGAAATGGAAATAAAGTGTTCACTGCCATCTTCGAGTCATCAGGAAATGTTTTCTCTCCTGAATGTAATTCTGGCTCGCCGGCAAAAAAAGCGGAAAACGAGGTTCCTAATCCACTCGAAATCTTCCATAACGTCGAAATTGTCGGGCTCGATTCTTGTCGTTCTATCTGTCCTAGCATCGCTTTAGACACACCGGTTAATTTTGCGGTTGCGTCTAGGCTCAGTTTCTTGCGTTTGCGCTCTGCTTTTAAATGCTGTGCGATTTCCGATTTAAAGACTGCGTCTTTCATAGGTCAATTCTCTATTGTGCGTTATAGCGCACGGTGATATGGTTTATTTGTGCGTTATTACGCACAAATGAATTTTATCACAAAATATAGGATAACCAAGGGTGAAACGTTTCTTTAATCTTAGTCACATGACAGCGGGCTTTACTGCGGTATTGGTGGGTTATACCAGTTCAGCCATCATTATCCTGCAAGTCGCGACCGCTGCGGGCGCTTCCCCTATTCAAATAGAAAGTTGGCTTTTAACACTGGGCCTTTCGATGGGGTTAACTTCTGCGGTGTACTCCTGGTTTTATAAAATGCCTATATTAACCGCTTGGTCGACGCCCGGTGCAGCGATGCTAGTGTACTCTATTGGGCAATATGAAATGGCCGATATCGTTGGGGCTTTTGTTGTATCAGGATTTCTTATTTTTTTAACCGGTTTAATCACACCATTGAGCAAGATGCTAGCGCGAATCCCCTCGCAACTAGGCACAGCAATGTTGGCTGCGATATTACTGCCTTTTTGTATAAAAGGTTTCGAAACCATTGAAACGAGCCCAACTATTTTTCTATGCATGTTTGCTGCGTATTTAATTACAAAACATTTCGTTCCCAAATACACAATGCTAGTGTTGTTAATCGTTGGCTTTGGCTGCGCATCCATATATAACAATACACCATTGATGGTAACTAACTTGTCGATAGCAATGCCTATTTGGGTCGATCCGCACTTTGAGTTTCCAGCTATTGTTAATCTCTCAATCCCACTTTATCTCGTGACCATGCTTTCCCAAAATATCCCTGGCGTGGCGATGATGAAGACATACGATTATGAAGCTCCGATAAAGCCCATTTTTATAGGTACTGGAATAACCAACATCATCTCTGCGCCTTTCGGTGGATTCAGTGTCAATCTAGCCGCCATTTCTGCGGCTATCTGCATGACACCGTCGGTCGATTCCGATAAAACCCAACGATATCGTGCTGTTATTTGGGCTGGCATTTTTTATGTCAGTGCAGGTGTGTTTGCGACCACGGTCGTCACAGTATTTCTCGCCCTTCCTAAAGAAGTCACCGCAATACTGGCTGGATTCGCACTCCTGGGGACATTACTGATGTGTTTGCAATCTGCATTTAAGGACGAGTTAGTGAGAGAGTCTGCGCTACTTACCTTTTTAATTACCCTATCTGGAGTAAACGCCTTCGGTGTGAGTGCAACATTATGGGGGTTGGTTGTTGGGATTATCTATTTGAATGTCTCTAAGAACTCTCTCACTGCCACCATACACTGATACTAAAAATATTATTGGTTAGCCGTACTTGAGCTCCCCGACAAATTCGTTTTTTACTTCAGCCGAACGGGCTCTCACGGGCCAACCAGCGATTAAAACGCGACTGTAAACAATATCAGTTTCATTGATTTCTCACTACTGAATCAAAAAGCTAGTTATTCCCTAATAAATTAGCTTCCCTATCGGATTAATAACCTGACTCATACCCTGCTTAAACTGTAAAGCATCATCTGAAACCGTCAAACAGACACATCCCTCATGTGTGATAGGGGTGTGGGTATGAGCTGTGTTTAGTTCAATATAGTCTCCTACGGAATATCGACCTAGCTCATCTTCGAAACTACCTTGTAATATCAAAGTAATTTCAAATCCGCGATGAGTGTGAGCTGGTATAAGTCCACCTTCACTAATATGCAATAGGCTCGCACGCCTAGCGCCATCATCTAGTTGTAGACGCGCTCGGGATATCTTACCAAACCCTTTCCAATCTTTGACCAAAACCGATCGCATTGAACGTGGTAATGAAATTCGTTTGCCAGCAACATCTATTTCGGTAACAGTAGACAAACATGGGCTCAATTTCTCGGGCTGATCAGACGTAATCTCATCAATCATGTCGATCTCATACTCTTCTAATAATGAGTCATCATCCGAGGAGTCACCAAACTTAAAAGTATCATAACCAACATCGGCCATGTCGCCATCCGACTCGAACGCTATGGACGCCAAATAAAGCGTGTGCTCTTCAACCAGTTTCTGGCATTCTGGGCACATCTCTACGTGTGCTGAAACAACGACAGATACAGAAACAGAAGTTTTTCCTTCAACAAATTGTTTTATAACTTCCGAACTTGGGTGGTAGTTAATCATTTATATCTTCTCCCATCTGAGAACGTATCTTCTCTAAAGCTAACCTCAAACGTGACTTTACTGTGCCAAGAGGTACACCGAGTTGCTTGGATAACTGCTCTTGCGAGAGCTGTTGAAAATAAACACCTCGGAGCACGGCCTGTTGATCTTGAGGTAAATTTATCACTAACTTTTCTACCTGTTTCGAAAGTAGATGATCTGGAAAAACAGTGTGATTAGGATGGGTTAGATCATTCGCTAACGCATTTTCAATAGGCCAAATATCATCACCGATCATTTGTTCATCTCTACTTTTCTGCTTTCGCAAGTAATCGAAAGATGCATTTCTCATTACGGTATAAATCCAAGTCGTTGCAGCGCCTTTCGAATCATCGTATAGATGTGCTTTCTTCCAAACGTTGGTCATTGTTTCTTGTACTAAATCGTTAGCCTGAGCTTCATTGTTAAATTGCTTGATACCAAAATTCTTTATTTTGGGAGCAAAAAACTTAAATAGCTTCGTAAAAGAAACCTTATCTTGGTCTTCTGCAACACGCCTGAGCCAAAGAGACAACTCTGAGTGTAGTGAGGTAGTCTTCGTGATCGACCCCGTTTGGCTATTTTTCATCGTGGCTGTTCTTAACTCAGTCTGATCCATAAATGAGCACTCATATTAGTCGTTATTAAACCATAACGCAGTAGTCAACCAGAACGATCATTATTACGTTGAGTTTTTTTCGCATAGATCACATAGCATTTGGTTCAATTGACTTTGGCCCAAATGGTGAACAAACTTTTCTTTTTCATCTACAGGAATCGGCATAACTTCTAATAAGCGAGAGCTCACCCAACTTGAATTGTTAAAATGTTGAATTTTGTACAATTGATTAAGAACCATATTATCGTTGAATACCTGTTCGAGAAAGAGCGTCAGGGTTTGTATCTGTGAGTTATCTAGATTCGGCTCTCCATCGCCCGAGGACCAATGAGGTAATAATTGAGTTTTCGCATTGAGCAATCCATTATCTTGTCGGAAAAAGCCGTCTAGAGAAACCAATTGTTGAGCTTGAACATCAATCTCCAAAATACCATCTTCTCCTTGGGTGAAATCTATGATGTTGACATGCACACCCCATTTCGAAGAACTAAAATCCTCTTTTTTCTTATATAAAGAAAGAACAAAACCATCGGTATCGTTAGCATTAGAGACCATTGACAAATATTTCTGCTCAAAAATACGTAATCTTTGAACACCACCAGACAATAGGAAGATAGGTAGGGGAAATATTGGATACTGTTCTTTCAAATTTGAAAATTGAACGCTGGGCTGCGGATTTGATTTGGCTGTTGTCATAACGTTAGGACCTGAGGATTTTTATTGGTTTGTGGATTATTTCAAGAAAAATGTAAGTGCGGTGACTTGCCGCACTCAGTATACGAATACTATGGCATTAATACAGAGTCGATAACATGAATGACACCATTGCTCGCCTTCACATCGGTCATGATGACATTTGCATCGTCAACCATCACTGTGTCACCTTTGACGGAAATATCGACATTTGAACCTTGTACCGTCGCAGCACTATCTATCCCAACCACATCTTCCGCCATGACCTTTCCGGCAACGACGTGGTAAGTAAGAATACTCACTAGCTTGTCTTTGTTCTCAGGCTCAAGAAGCACGTCTATCGTGCCATCAGGAAGCTTAGCGAAAGCTTCGCCCGTTGGTGCAAATACCGTTAAATCACTATCGCCTTTGAGTGTATCTACCAAACCTGCGGCTTCAACTGCCGCCACTAGCGTCGTAAAAGAGCCATTTTCTACGGCAACGTCTACGATATCTTTGTGAGTTCCATGGTGGTTAGCAAAAGACGCGGTAGCGAAAATTAGAGAGGCCATCGCAATAGTGCTTACTGTGAGTATTTTCTTTAACATTCTGTCGTTCCTTTTATCGATGATGAAATCATAAAATTATGAATTCAGAGAAATGAACATTCCGTCAATACAAACGAGCCTCTTCAAATTAAGGATCACTTTACTTTAAAAAAATTCGCTTTTAGTGAGTGATCCATCTTTCAAATAAAGTCGTAAGAATGTTTAGTTATTTTGAATCAGGAGCGAAAATGGATACATTAGCGATAGATTTGGCGAGGTTTCAATTTGCCTTCACCATTTCTTTTCATATTATCTTTCCAGCGTTTACGATTGGCCTTGCTTCCTTTCTTGCTGTTCTTGAAGGGCTATGGTTAAAAACGAACCAAGACAAATATATACAACTCTACAAATACTGGAGCAAAATTTTTGCGATCACGTTTGGTATGAGTGTGGTCAGCGGTATTGTTCTAAGTTATCAATTTGGCACCAACTGGAGCGTATTCTCGGACAAAACTGGTCCGATTTTGGGGCCACTTATGGGGTACGAAGTCTTTACTGCTTTCTTTTTGGAAGCTGGATTTCTTGGTGTCATGTTATTCGGGATGAACAAGGTAGGTAAAAAGTTACATTTTGCTTCTACATGTGTCGTCGCTTTCGGTACATTTTTGTCAGCCTTTTGGATACTAGCGGTAAACAGTTGGATGCAAACTCCAGCAGGTTACTCAATAAATGAGGTGGGACAATTTGTACCTGAAGATTGGTTGGAAATTGTGTTCAATCCTTCCTTTCCGTATCGTCTCGTCCACATGATCCTTGCCGCTTATCTTACAACGGCGTTCGTTGTCGCTGCTGTGGGTGCTTATCACTTACTCAAAGCACCACACAACCCTCTAGCAAAAACGATGTTTTCAATGGCGATGTGGATGGCAGCTATCGTAACGCCAATCCAGATAGTCGCGGGGGATTTCCACGGTTTAAACACTCTCGAACATCAACCAGCCAAAGTGGCCGCAATGGAAGGTCATTTTGAAACTCACGATGGAGCTCCGTTAATCCTTTTCGGCATTCCTGATGAAGAAGCTCAGGAAACGAAATATCAAATCGCCATCCCTAAACTCGGAAGTTTAATCCTCACACATAGCTTAGATGGAACAGTGCTAGGTTTAGACGCCTTTCCGAAAGAAGATCACCCGCCTGTCACTATCGTGTTCTGGAGTTTTAGGATCATGGTAGGAATCGGCTTCGGTATGCTTGCTCTTGGTTTAACCAGCTTATGGTTACGAAGAAAAGGTCAATTATACGAGAAACCATTATTTCATCGTATCTGCGTTGCATTCGGTCCTGCTGGTTTTATTGCGGTACTCGCTGGATGGATAACCACTGAAGTTGGTAGACAACCCTATTCGGTGTATGGGTTGCTAAGAACCGTCGATTCGGCTTCACCCATAGACGCCTCTGCCATTAGTGCCTCACTAACCGCGTTCGTTGTCGTCTATTTACTCGTCTTCGGCGCCGGTTTTTTCTATCTTTTGCGGCTAATGCGCAAGTCACCGTCGAAATACGAAGAAGCACCAGATCCAACATTGCCAGATGGAACCAAAATTCCACCTGCAACTCACCCTAACCGTCTCAATTAATGGAGTAAAGACATGGATATTGCACTAGTATGGTATGGCATTATCGGGTTAGCCGTTCTCATTTATGTCATATTAGATGGTTTCGATTTAGGTATCGGGATTTTGTTTCCCTTTGCCTCGAGCGAATCAGAACGTGACATGATGATGAACAGTATCGCTCCTGTTTGGGATGGCAACGAAACATGGTTAGTATTAGGAGGTGGCGGCTTGTTTGCCGTTTTCCCACTCGCCTACTCAGTGGTCATGCCCGCGTTTTATGCTCCGCTTATTATCATGTTACTTGGGTTAGTACTTCGAGGCGTTTCCTTTGAATATCGTTTCAAAACCAAAAGAGGCAAATTTATTTGGGATTCCGCCTTTTTTCTAGGATCCTTATGCGCCACCGTTATGCAAGGGATAATGTTAGGTACACTACTCCAAGGTATTGAGGTAGAAGGCCGCGCTTATTCTGGCGGATGGTTTGATTGGTTGACACCTTTCACCTTGTTTTGTGGTTTAGCAACGATGTGTGCTTACACACTATTGGGTGGATGTTGGCTGATTATGAAGCTTCCTACGGAATTGGCTTCTCGCTACTATGGTTTAACACGTCGGTGGGGTTTGGGAATGGTCGCATGTATCATCGTGGTAAGCATCTGGTTACCACTGACTAACGAAATTATTTTCGAACGTTGGTTTAGTTTACCAAACTCATTACTTTACCTTTCGGTCCCTATTTTAGCTGGGATTTTTATATGGAAACTCTTTAAATCATTACTAGGACATAAAGCACTGCGGGCCTATTTATACGGTGTGGGTTTGTTTTTGGTTTCTGCACTCGGATTTGCGTTAAGTACGTTTCCCTACATCATTCCCTTTGCAGTCACCTACACAGATGCAGCGGCACCAGACACAAGCCTGACGTTTTTACTCGTTGGGACGGTGGTACTGTTACCGACTATTATCGGTTATAGCGCCTACGCTTATTGGGTTTTTCGTGGAAGGATCAATCCAGATGAGGGGTATCACTAATGCATAAAAAAACCAAACAATTGTGCTGGCTTATGGGGATTTGGTTTGCGAGCGTTGCAGCGCTTACAATAGTAGGATTTATGATCCGTCTAGTCATAGGGTAAAGAAAACATGTACAACACTATCGCTATAATCGGAAGCTCGGGAGCCATCGGCAAAGCCTTTACACAGTTAGTTATTGAGAACTATCCGATGGCCGTTGTACATACTTTTTCTCGGTATCCTTCAGCAAGCACACATCAGCGTGTGCTCGCCCATCAGATCGATTATTCGAGTGAACAAAGTATTGCAACAGCAGCGGAAATCGCCAGTAAACATAGGAAGCTCGATCTTGTTTTCGTTGCAACTGGTCTATTACACAACGATACCTTAGCTCCTGAAAAAGCGCTTAAAGATATTACTAGTGAGAACCTCACTAAAATATTTCACGCCAATACCGTAACACCTGCATTAATTGCCAAGCACTTTTTACCAAAATTGAACAAATCCGATCGCTCTATATTCGCTGCTATTTCAGCTAGAGTTGGCAGCATTTCCGATAATCAGTTAGGTGGTTGGTACTCTTATCGAGCATCTAAGTCGGCGCTTAATATGATCATAAAATCGGCGTCAATCGAAATGGGTCGATCAAATAAGAACGCAATAATCGTGGGTGTTCATCCGGGCACTGTCGATAGTTCACTATCAAAACCATTTCAGAAAAATGTTCAGCAAGGTAAGCTATTTTCTCCAGCGTATTCCGCTGAACGTCTATTAGATGTCTTAAACAATCTATCTCACGAGCATAGTGGTGGTTGTTTTGCTTGGGACGGAAAGGAGATTCAGCCGTGACAGCAGTAAGAATGGTCTTAGGAGACCAATTATCGACCTCGATAAGTAGCTTACAAGGAATCGACGTTAAAAATGATACGATATTTCTGTGTGAGGTAAGAGAAGAAACCCAATATGTAAAACATCACAAGAAAAAGATCGCGTTTATTTTTTCGGCTATGCGCCACTTTGCTCAAGAGCTAAAAAATGCTGGATACAAGGTTCGTTATATCAAGCTTGATGATCCTCTTAATAGCCAAAACTTTTGCCAAGAAATAGAGCGTTGTATCAATGAATGTAAACCTGAGCGGATTATTGTTACCCATCCGAATGAACATCGCGTTCTCAAAGATATAGAAACGTGGGAAAAAAGATTTTTTGTTCCGGTCGAAGTTCGCGCCGATGATCGTTTTCTTTGCTCGCCTAAGGAGTTTTCTGAATGGGCGAAACCCAAAAGTCAGCTCAGAATGGAGTATTTTTACCGCATGATGCGTAAGAAGTACAATATTCTAATGAACGATGATAAGCCGGTGGGTCAGCAATGGAATTTTGATGCCGATAACCGAAAGCCGCCCAACGTTGAGATTAACATTCCTCAAACCAGCACTTTTAAACCCGACGCAATAACATCTGACGTATTAAGGCTTGTGGCTGAACATTTCGGTGACCATTTCGGTGATCTAAAACCGTTTCAATTTGCAGTTACCCGAAAACAAGCGTTAATCGTATTGGATCAATTCATCAAACAACGGTTGCCCTTATTTGGTGATTATCAAGATGCAATGATTGAAGGTGAACCATGGATGTTTCACGCGCACATTAGCTTCTATCTCAACATTGGTTTATTGCTTCCAATTGAATGCGTGCAGGCTGCAGAACAAGCCTATATCGATGGCAGTGTCCCTTTAAATGCGGCTGAAGGATTTATTCGTCAAATCATTGGATGGCGTGAATATGTTCGAGGCATTTATTGGTTAAAGATGCCGGACTACGCCAATAAAAACTATCTCGATGCAAACAATAATTTACCTGATTTTTATTGGACCGCCGATACGAAGATGAATTGTCTACGTCAATGTGTAGAGGGGACCCGGCGTAATGCTTATGCACATCATATACAGCGATTAATGGTATTAGGTAATTTTGCCTTGATTGCGGGTATCGAGCCAAAGCAGGTCAATGAATGGTTTCTTATCGTTTATGCCGACGCGTTCGAGTGGGTTGAACTTCCTAATGTATCTGGAATGATTTTATTTGCCGACGGTGGTTACCTAGCAAGTAAACCGTATGCTTCCGGTGGATCATACATCAACAAAATGTCTAACTATTGTAAAAATTGCAGTTATAAAGTATCGGTAAAAAATGGAGAAATCGCTTGCCCCTTTAACTACTTATATTGGAATTTCCTCACGAGAAATCGAGAAAAACTGGCTCAAAATCATCGTTTAAAAATGATGTATAGTACCTACGATAGAATGACTGAAGACAAGAAAATAGCTATTTCCAGTGATACGATTCGCTTCTTTTCTGAACTAGACTAAACATTCCAGGCAACAGCTTTGAACCATTGAACTAGATGTTGGGATACATCGATAAATGATACGTCACCACTCTCCAACTCACCCTGTCGAACATTGGAGTTCTTATAAATAATCAGTTTGACATCAAATAGATGCTTTTTTCTGCGCAAGGAAAAATTAAAATAATAGCCCGAATCTAAAGAAAAGAAAAAAGTGAGCTACGTATAAAAATGGTCATTTTATACGTAGCTATATTTGTACCACGAAACTAACAAACCACACCAACGGTGAATATTAGGTTGGCAAAACGGCGTTGCTTACCTACAAACAATACCAACATCGAGTCGTCATCATAGTACTAGCGGCATTTGCATCAATGTATCTGAAAGGAGGACATTGAGTTTAATTTCTTTTACATTCGGTAAACTCCACCATTCACATCAATCGTCGCTCCGGATACAAAACCATTATATTCGCTCGCCAAATACGTAATCACATGCGCAACATCTTCCGATGTACCTGCTCGGCCAAGAGGAATACCTTTAACCGTCTCATTCGCAGATTCTTCTGTGGTGTGAGTATTATGGAATCTTGTTCCTAAAATTAACCCTGGAGCAACAGCATTAACCCTAATTCCGTGCTCACCAAGCTCCGCTGCTAAAGAACGTGTCCAAGTCAATACCGCTCCTTTAGTCATCGAATACACCAAAGAACCAGAATGTCCGCCACAACGCCCTGCAAGAGAGGCTAGATTAACAATACTGGCACCATCACTTGCCTGTTTTAAATACGGTAGTGCCGCTTGGGTGACATTAAGCATAGTGGTCATATTGACATCAATTACTGTATTCCAGAACTTCTGATCAATCTCAGCCAACCACTTTCTAGCGATAATCCCACCAACATTGTTAACCAAAATATCGATTCCACCTAAAAACTCAGCGGCTTCTGCAATACACTTCTTGGTTTCTTCAGCATCGGTTAAATCGGCGTAGCCAATCATCGCTTTTTGACCTTTTGATTCCGCTATTTTCACCAACTCTTTGGGGCCTTCGTCACCCATAAAATAGTGGACATAAATATCACATCCAGACTCAATTAAGTCTTTAGCTGTAGCAAAACCAATCCCTTGCTCGGCACCTGTAACAAATGCCTTTTTTCCAACTAGTGACCCCATTTTTTTATCTCCTATTACTGGTGTTTGGCTTGCGTGGATTTCGCGATGCTCAGTCAATGTTACTGGTAACAAATTAACCGCAACATTGTGCTATAAAAACCCTAACCTACTTAAATTGAGATAACCGTCATAGAAAGAATGAATTAACAGAGAAATGTTTATTGAGAGAGTTCGTGAATATTAAGAAAAGACCGAAAAGCTGTATCTACACGAAATCAGTGAAAGTGGCCACAATAAAGCCATCACTATAAGTAATGCCTCATTGTGGCCCTCAAATTATAGAAAAGGAAGCCTGATACTTTCCGCTGTGGTTAATCCAACAAAACAACATTCGCGGCAATAGCAATTTGATAAATAACCTGAGTGATATCTTTAACAGCCTGCAGTATTTTAGTATCTGTTTTTGGCAATACTAAAATTTCGTCGCCTTTACGAATGTTTACTTGCTTGTCGATAACCACCATACCATTGCTTCGAATAACAGCAATTCGGCTATCTTCTGCTCTCTCAGTAAAGCCACCGGCCCAAGCAACATAATCATCTATCTTAGCTTCAGGGTTAAAAACGACAGCTTGAGGCATGAGTACTTCACCGGATATTTGTACTAGGTCTGACTTCGGTGGGATAACAATCTGATCCCCCTGTTCAAGCATGATATTGGCTAAATTTCCATCTTCAGAAACAATGACTTTTCCTAAAGGTTCAATAGACCTTGCTCGATCAGTAAACTGCATAATCAATTGCGCTTCTTTAACACGAATTTCTGCCTCATCACCGGAAGCAACTGACGTGGTTAGAACACTTCTCTCTAAGCGTTCAAGCGTCTCCTCGATCATCTCCTTTTGTCGTTCTGCGACACTCTTTCTTAATATATAGATGGCATTAATGTCAGCCAAATCTCTATCGATGGGTACGTAACTAAGCACATCAAACAAACGGGTGGTATTTTTAACCGAGAAGAAAGAAGGGCCCTGATAACTCCCAGAAATCTGAACATCGACGACCTGGACACGTTGATCATCATTAAAAACGACTTTATCACCATCCTGAAGGATAAAGTCCTTAAAGGTAGAGTATTGAATATATTCAGAAAATGGGCCGGAAGCTCGGTCACCCACTATTCCCACATGACTTACCTTTGCTAGTGGGCGGGCATAATCGATCAACTGTTGCCCTTTTGCTTCGGTGTCTTTAAATTCGAAACGAAATGGATTGCGCACTCCACCAGCAACGGTTATCGCGGCTTTCTGTGGTTTGACTAAAATAACATCGCCATCTTTAAAGTTAATAACGGGCATAACGCCAAGTCGAATAAACTCATAAAGATCAACAGTTGCTATCACTCGGCCACGGCGCTTTACTTCAATCTCGCGATAACTGCCTCGCTCAGAGTCAATACCCCCTGCTCTTTTGAGAAAATAAAGAACACTTGAAGATGCCATCCCGGCGTATTGACCCGGTCGAATCACGGGCCCTGAAATATAAACATTCACAGCGGTTGCAGTGAGTAAGTTAACGTAGACACTAACGTTCGTGTAAATCTCTTTAATTTTGGACGTCACTAATGCGTTGACTTCGTTTGCCCGAATGTCTGCGACATATACCGGCCCGATATTAGGAATAAAGATATTACCTTGAGTATCGACGGTAAGTACTTCAGAGAAATTAACCGCCCCCCAAAGCCAAATATTAATTTTGTCACCTGAAGCAATTAGATAATTATCATTTAACCCATCAACGCGTTCGGCTTCAACACCGCCTGCGAATAAATTTGCCCCATAAGGAGGTGGGAATTGCTCGCCGGATGAAGGCAGTAATTCACGCATATCCACTTCAGCCGGTAACAGTAAATTGCTCTTATTTTCTGAAGCATAATCACCCGACTCAAGTGATTGATTCGGCGAAATATTAAGTGAATGAGTGGTGGCTGGGCTCTTTTGATCATCAACAAAATCAGCTGCATAACTGGGTGATGCAGCAATTGTCATGAGGGTAAATATGCAGCTTAAAAATGTACTTATCTTTTTCATGATCACAACTCGATATCCGGTGCTGTATCTCGGAGGCTCTTCACTAAATACCATGTCTTAATCGTTTCATCATCATCAACTCTAAGTGTCGAACAAAACACTCGAGTCTGACTACGATAATCTCCGAAAATGAATGTTTGTTTACGGGATATGACGGCTACGCGACACTCAGAGCCAAGCGCAGAAGTATAAATGGGGCCAAGCTTAATGTGATAGTTAACATGATCAAGAGATTCGCTAGACGTAAGGTTTAAAGCTTCCCAATAATCGGAAGGGACTTCATCCATAGATTGATATCTATTTTCTCCTACCACCAACTGAGTCTCAGCCACAACCTGACGGGGCTTGGAAACACATGCTGTCAGAAAGATCATCAAGACTAACAGAACACAAGATTTAATGACGTCTAACCTATAATCTAACGTTTTAAAATTAACTCTCATCTAGAAATACACCAAGAACCTATTTTCTTCAAAAGATCTATACAATCAGTTGGCGCCAATAAACTGTCAGAGTGGCCTAACTAATTACTCAATTCGGGCTTTATGAATTTAGTCATTCTTGCTTTAATCAGATTCAACGTAACACGAACTTAACCTTGTAACAACAACTCATAAGTTTCGCTAAGTTATTAAAATTACGACTACATTTATAAATTTCATAACCACTGTATTTACAAGTAACTATAATATTAGTGTAGTCGTGATTTCAGTGTTAACAACCAAAGTTAACGTGTTACAGCATCTAATTGTTCGATAGAAGCTCTATCATTAAGCAGCGCCAATGCTTCGTCAGACTCCAACCATTCATCCAATTGATCTAAATCGGACGCATGACGCAGTTTCCACTCAGCCAAAACTCTAGCCGCATCAAATTCCGGTGGTTGATCACTTAATACAGGTAACTGTGCTTTGTGCCACTTATATAGTGATTCATTTTTAACCAAACGATTTAATGCGTGAACCTCTTTTAACGGCGGAGTTTTAGCCATTGCTTTTTCAAGTTCAACCAATATTTTAGCTGGCCGCTTTTCATCTGGAGCTCGCAGTAGCCCTAACACTTTCAAATATTTAGTGCGTTTTTCTCCGCCACTAATCCAAGAAAGCGGTATCGATAATACGAGCCCTATCGTGATCGGCAAAATCCAAAATACAAGTGCATTACTGACTGTAAAGGCAATAGCTGATAGCGCTAACCCAAACAGAGTGTGTAAAGTGTGGCCACGTCTTGCAGATGCCCAACTTATCGCACCATCATCTCTAGACTGAGGCTTCCAACCACTGTCTTTCCCTCGAAATATTCCAATGACCACGCCAAGTTGTGAGACCATAAGTATCGGGGCATACAAGGCAGACATCACCACTTCAAATAGTGTACTCAGAGTCAATAAAATCGGGCCACCGAATTGCATACAACGACGGACATTCACCATTGCAGCAAACCAACCAAATATCTTTGGAGCAAGAACGATCAACATTGAAATGGCAAATAAACTTAATGCACGCTCTGAATCAAATATTGGCCAAGTCGGAAATAATGATGGATTAGAGAAGTATTCTGGACGAATAAACTTAGCCTGAATCGCAATGGCTAGCCCGACAACGATCAATGCCAACCAAAAAATTGCGCTCAAATACGACATAATTCCAGCAAAAATATGCAGCCTAGTCGGCATACAGAATCCTTTTGCGAAGATAAACGCTTTGTGTTGTAAGTTGCCTTGGCACCAACGCCTATCACGCACCATGACGTCACTTAATGAAGGCGGCGCTTCCTCAAACGAACATTCAATATCGGTATCAAAGCGAACGCCCCATCCAGCACGTCGCATTAAAGCGGCTTCTATAAAATCATGACTGAGTACGTGACCACCAAATGGAGCTTTACCCGATAAAATAGGTAGGTGAGCCGCTTCGGCAAACGCGCGAGATCGAATAATCGCATTATGTCCCCAAAAGTTTGAAGATAACCCATGCCATGCCGATAAACCTTCTGCATAAATAGGCCCAAAACACTGATTGGCAAACTGCTGCAAACGGCTATATAAGGTATTCGCAAACACCAGTTTCGGCAGAGTTTGGATCAACCCAACATTTGGAGCTGCGGCTAAACGACGTGATAAAGTAATCATCGACTCAGCGCTCATTATGCTATCGGCATCGAGCACAATCATCGCTTCATATTCACCGCCCCAGCGCTGAACCCAATCACCAATGTTTCCAGCCTTGCGTTCAACATTCTTATGTCGGCGACGATAATAAACCGGGCAATCTTCTGTTTCATCAGCCATGAGATCTAAAAAAGCTTCTTCTTCAGCTATCCAAGCATCCGACCGATTGGTATCACTAAGAATGAAAAAAGCATACTTACCTGGCGATTTCTCGACTAAGTCCGCTTTCATCGCTTCAATCGTCGACTTAATACGGATAGGGTTTTCATTATAGATAGGCAATAGAATTGCAGTCTTAAATTCTGGCTCAATCTCCTGATGCTTTATAATTCGAGGTTTAAGATGTATTACAAAACCGAGCAATGCTTGCGCAAAAGCGAACGATACCCAAATAAAATTCACACTGAACAGTACTAAAAAAAGCAACTGCAAATTGGTGATCTTATTGGTATTAAGCACCCCGTGCATTTCCGTAATACCATATGCAGATAACCCCACCGTTACTCCTAGTACGATCAATCGCGATAGCAATGTCCATAGGCTGTAGAGTAAAGTTTGCTTATAACGCTTAAGTTTGGTGCCGGCTTCTGATACTTGATGACGATTCATCTGAAGGCGCGATTCTTTCGGTAACGCGACTTCATTAAACGTATTGTTGTTTATTGGTTTCATTGTGCCCAATCCTCAGCTACATAACGATAGAGCCAAGTAACCCCTATTGGCACATTGTCCTCAAAAAGCTGCACGCGAAACTCTGATACTTCCGTGTCTTCAGGCGAAAATGTGATAAAAACACGTGCACCGTCGACACCTGGATTAGGCTCAATTCGAGACTCTAAAATCACATTATTGCTTGCACTAGCAGATATTTTAATATTCTTGAAATCATCAAAATTTAGGTGACTATAATCAATCACAATTTCGTTTTTCTCTTCGGATAATTTTTTCCCGCCAGAAGTACGAGCGATGGTTACATTATCCTTAGACTTTGGAAAGCTATCCAGCCATGTGAGCTCATAAGCAAAGGTATAAACCTGGTCTTTCTTCAAGCCATTTTTAGGCTTCCAATACGCAACGATATTATCGTTTGCCTCAAAGTCCGAAGGGATCTCAATCAACTCTACGCTGCCTTCTCCCCAGTCACCTAAAGGCTTAACCCAGATTGATGGTCGCAAATGATATTTCGCTTCAAGATCTTGATAATATTCAAAATCACGGTGAGGCTGAATTAACCCAAACCCCTTCGGATTTTTATCCATAAATGTACTTACTTGTAAACGACGTGGATTGCTTAATGGTCGCCATAGCTTCTCATCATTGCCTCTCACCATGAATAGGCCTTCTGAGTCATGTACGGCTGGGCGATAATCTGCAACATCAGAACGATCGATTCCGCCATGCATAAACATAGACGTTAGCGTACCTAATCCGACATTTTTAATATCGACCCGAGGGAAGAGCACTGCTTTCACCTTCATACGTGTAGGAGCGCCGGGATAAATCGCAAAACGGTAAGCGCCAGTGACACTTTTACTATCTAATAAAGCATGGACCACAATGGCTTGATGGCGGCTAGAAGGACGTTCGATCCAAAACTTCTTAAATAGCGGGTATTCCTCACCTTTCTCTCCGGCGACATCAATCGCCAGTCCACGAGTTGAAACACCATAAGCTTGCCCTTTCGAGATACCTCGGAAGTAGCTTGCTCCTTGAAATACAAGAAATTCGTCCTTGTAATCACTCTTATTTATCGGGTAATGCAAGCGAAAACCAGCATATTTACCTACCTGCTCTAACAACTCTCCGATCGACTCATCTGGGACTTGAAATGACGATTCAGTGATTTCTAGGGGGATAGACTGACTGTTTTCTACTACGTCAATATCAACTAGCTCTCGATAGATATATCCAGGAGCGAACAATTGAACCGAAAAAGGCGTTGATGCTTTTCCCCAAATCGCAGCATGCTGTTGATAATTTATTTGGCGGTAACTCGAGTAATCTAACTGATTCAACGCATCTGGGGCACGTTGAGGTTTAACAAAAGGATGCTGAGAAAGGCGACGAGCGGTATCAACAACCGTCTGACGAGTAAACGACGCATTTTCAGAAATATCAACCTTCGCTTCAGCGTGAACAAAGTGTGTCCACGATAATAAAAACAGCAATAGCATAAAGACTATGCCGCTATGAAAATTAAACCCATCATCTGTTATTAGCTCATTCGATGAATTTGAAAACATACTAAATACCCTTAACTGAAACTTGGAAAATCAAGTTCTACATAACCATAGCGTGTAACAATAAACTGATAAAAATCGATAGCATAAATGGGCAGAATTCGCGTGAGCCGATCTGGTCACGTTAATTCTGCCCATTCAATCAATTTTTATATTAGTAATGTATATATAGTAGAGAATTGATACTTGTGTCAGGCGAATGTTGAATTAAGTTTGGCACTCGAAAAAATTAACCTGAACAATTATTTATAATACATATTAGGACGATTACTCTCACATTAAAGCGCCAAAACTTACTTGCACTTACCAACTACCACCTCCACCTCCGCCTGATCCACCTCCAGACGAACCTCCAGAGGACGAACTTCCACTAGTCCCTTTTGAAGAAGGTGCGGAGGTCATCGACGAAGTCATAGAACTAAAGCGATTATTTAACGTGCTGGTGATAGCCACGGCCCCCATTGCGGAAGTGCTTGCGCCACGATACCAATTTGGTGGCTCCACACTCATACCCTCAAAATGAGTTGACCATTTATCACTCAGTCCGAAAACCATTGCATAGGGTAAAATATTATAAAAATATGAGGGATTTGATTCGAATAAAGCTTCTAGCTTGTCTTTTTCCGCCGTCTTAATAAACTCTTTAAAACCAAGAACTTGCTCAAGTACCTTATCTCCATATCGAGTACGGCGCGACATAATCGAAACAAAAATACTGGTGATTACGCTCGCAAGAATAGCAACGCCATACTGAACCAAGGAAATATCCCCTTCAACAGTACAAAGTATCGCGAAGAAGACTGATGAGAAGCCACCGAAAATGGCAACAAATATAATATTGCGTTTCTTCCCTTCACCGGAGAGAACAGCTCCAAGCGTTAAACTCGGAATCACGAGGAACAAACTAAAAGGGATAGAAAATATAAGTGCTGGCACCAGATCACCCATAAAATCTAAAAAGCCTTGAAACAGTAACGTGATGATCGGTAAGGCCGCAAGTACGGTGGTTAACCGGCTATAGCGCTCCGTACCTTTCGCATATATTCTGCGTTGCTTATGATCGGTAAAGCTCTTAGTGATCTCCTTTTTCACCTGACGCACATTAGTGTAAAACTTATGCGTTAAGTCGAGCGTCGAAACAGAGTTTCCATCACCGTATTGAAACAGTTTGGCAAACAGCGTTTTTTCATAATCTTTTGCATCGTTACCGAGACTCTTTATTCGTGTCAGTCTAAGTGATTTACCCTTAAATCGTGACACCGTAACTGAATCATCTTCAATCTCTAGGTACCCTTTCTCAGCCCAATAAATAATCAACGACGTCACGTCTTCATTATCCACTCGGCCGTCAATAACATACCCAATTTCAGCAGGAGTCATACCTTGTGGAGGATCAAACTCAACAGTAGGAAACAATGTATTATCTCGCCCCTTTAAATACCAAATAGCTGCTGAAATGAGAATAACCAGTAAATATAGGGGATAACCTAGGATAAGGGAGAGCAACCAATCTGGTTCTCGGTGTTTCACCGCACCGACCCAATAACCTTCAGGTAGAGGCAACGCGAGCGTTAGCCCTTGATAATGATCTAACGGCTTCAAGGTACGGCCAGAAATCACATTGCCATTTACTTGCCATTCTACCTTACTATTATCCGTTGAACCGAAGTCTCCCGAGGTAACGTTGACATCGTTAGCGTTGAAAGATTTAGGCAACCGAACATTGAATTCAACATTGGCAATAGTGGTTCCCCACTGATTTCCGATCAGGTTATGGTTAAATTCATCCATATCAGAAAGAGCATCTGCACCAACATCGTAGGTATAAGTTATGCCGTAACGTTGCTCGCCCATAACATATGTATCAGCCGAGCCAATTCGTATCGTTGCAGAGTCGCGCTCTTGATTAACGGTGAAATTATGATTTTGTACGGAAACATTGCTAAGTTCGACTCGCATATCGTCGAACTGCAATGGTATCTCCCGGAAAATACCATGTCGCTGTGCCGAGAAATCTACCTCTATCACTTCAGTAATATTGTAGGCATTGTTTTCCAACACCTCGATATCAACCTGATAATGATCAATAACAAAGTATTCATCGGCATAGGCAGCACATGTAGATATGCTAACTAGCAGAAACAGTAAAATCGATCTCAATATATTCATTAGAATTTTACTTCTACATTTTTGCGTTCAGCAGCGTCAATCTCAAAATAATCACGCTTCTCCAGCTTCATCATCGCCGCAACAATTGACGCAGGAAATAGCTCACGTTTGGTATTAAACGCTTTGACTACCGCGTTAAAGTACTTACGCCCTTGCATGATGTCATCTTCAACTTCTTCGAGTTGGTTTTGAAGATTGATGAAGTTCTCGTTCGCTTTTAAGTCTGGATAAGCTTCACTCAGCGCAAATAAATTTTTAAGTCCTGCAAACAGTGCATTTTCGTTAGTCTGTCGTTCTGCCTGTCCTGAAGAGTTCATCGCCATGCTTCGAGCTTCAATAACGCGAGCAAGTGTTTCCTGTTCATGGGAAGCATACCCCTTCACCGTCTCAACTAAATTTGGAATGAGATCCCAGCGTTTTTTCATATAAACATCCATGGTTGCAAAGGACTCTTCCACTTTATTACGCAGCCGGATAAAATCGTTATAAGTCACAATGAAATATGCTACGACCACAATAACGACAGCAACCGTCGCGATAACTCCTGTACTAATCACTCTGCTTTCTCCTGTTTTTTCGTTTAATCGTTCACACTGAATACCACAATGTTTATTCCAACATACGTTCATTGCTGTTAGCTAAAATCTACTGGTTGTACAACAAATTCCACACGTGTGTTATCTGATTCTATTCAGTTGAAGATATCGGTATTAGGGAATATTAAATGAGTTTTGGCAAGAACGACACTACGGTTTACTCTTAGTTTTCACATTGAGCACCCGTTTACATAATTGGAGCAATCATTAACTTAATTAGATTTTTTAGGGAGATTGATAAAAATTCGATTTATAAGGGCTTTATTTATAAGGCTGTTATTTATATCAGAATGAAAAAATCGCCCAGCATAACTGGGCGAAAATGGCAGTATTACTAAACAAACACTTCAGAGCGTTGGTAGAACAAATCTCGGTTAACTTAGCCCAAGCTCTTCAATATATTTTTCTTCTTCAGGAAACGCGAAATTGTATTTCTCGCGATAACTTAACTCTGGAGATGGGTGCCATTTCTCGGGGATTTTCTCCAAATCAGACTCAACATGACCATCCTCATTTAAAGTGAGTGTCACCCACGCAAGGAAGTTCTTGTCATCTCGATATGGGTAATCCTCTCGATAGTGAGTACCTCGGCTCTCTTTACGAGCCATACCAGCTATTAATTTCATCTCCGCATTGAGCAACATGTTGCGACACTCGTGTGCATTGCGAAGCTCATGAAAGTTTTCGACTTTTAAGTTATTGGCAAATTTCTTTTGTAGGTACTTAATCTGTTTGAGTGCAATCTCCATACGATCTTGGTCTTTTACATACAGCACGTAGTAAGGGAACATGATCCCCTGCATCAAACGCGTCACCCAGTTAGGGTTATAGCCCTGGTGATTGTTGTATGGAAAAATCACAGCTTGCAGGTATTCATTCAAACGTTCAGAAGTAAGCTTGGGCGCTTCTTGGGTTTTAATGTATTCGGCGGCAGCCCATCCAGAGCGAGCACCCTGAACGGATGAACCGGAAGATGAGGAACCAAAGCCTGAATAACCCGCACCATTTTGCATCGAACACATTGCATCGCCTGCAGCCCAAAGACCTTCTACGCTAGAGCGTCCATTGATATCTTGAGGGAAAACACCTTCTCCTTTGTGATTTCCCATCCCAACGGTTGAGAATCCTTTAAAAGGAGGAGGACCGCCCACTGGGTGTCCTGGAGGCGGTGGCGGTAAACCATCAGGTATGCCCATTGGCGGCTTCTCGCCTTGAGCGATCCCTGGTGGTCGCGCATAATCGGGATGGATAGGAAATCCTCCGCGATCAAAGCCGATTGCCATATCGGTTCTTAAACCTAGAGCAGAACCATTGAGTTTATTTGGATCAAAAGGACCATCTTGGCTCGGTGGACCACCACCTAAGCTAAGTGCGCTTTTTTTCTCTTTTCTTTCTGGATAGAGATAATTATAAGGCATTGATGGGTGCGCATCATTGAACTCTTTGCCTGAAATTTGAGCACCGGCACGAATGGCCATTGCATCACCATCAGCCGTTGCCGAACTACATGGGTAGCCCATTCCTACTGGTTTAAGCGACGATGGTCCGGTACAGAGGATAGTCGCTTTAGCTAATACAGCATAAGGTTGCCCCGATTCCATATGGAACCCTATCCCGCCAATAACCTTATCTTCATCTTTAAGTAACTCGACAAACATGACGCGTTCAAGCATTTCGACGCCAACCTCAAGCGCTTTACGACGCATTGGGTCACCACCACCAACATGCTCTACCGAACGTGATACTGATCCCGGTTGATAGTAATATGGACGTCCACCTTCATGTTCATGGGTAAGCCCTGTTTTAGTGCCCCAAGATTGAAGTTCTAACAAACGATCCATCGATTCGTCCATCAACAGATTGGAAAAATCTAAGTTATTGAGGTACTCGCCTGACAATACAAATTGCTTAATGTAATCTTCTCGGGTTAGCGCACCATCAAAGTCATCCCATACAAACCAAGAGTTTGCCCAAGGTGTTAAACCCGATCGACCGGTACGTCCCTTAACCGCCATAATCACATTAGCACCGGCCTCTGCCGCTTTAATCGAAGCAAAGCAACCAGCAAAACCACCACCGACAACTAACACATCGGTTTCTAACGTAATTAGCTCAAGATCTTGTTTCTTTTTCATGACTGAACTCCTACTTATCTGCTAATGCGGTGCCAAGCTGCACGACATCAAAATTGTGTAACGAGGTCATATAAGCACCATCGGTGATTTCAATACAGTCTGCCGGACAGTAATGAGCACACAAGCGACACACCTGACAATCATCGACAGCGGCAATGGTTGAACGACTACCGCAAGTGAGACAGCGTTCAGATTCACGTTGGACTTGAGCTCTAGTAAGGTTTTGCGATGTTTCTTTGAAATTATTGATCCGTTCTTGTGCACACGTCTTATTGCGCTCTTGGCGAACGTCAGTGTAGAGGTTGTGATTTTCAGGTACATCCTTAGACATAGGACGCTCTATATCAAGGCCAACGGCCAACTCTTCACCTTTGAGATATTGATCAACAACCGCAGCAACCCGTTTTCCCGAAGCTAAAGCTCGGACGACGGTTGTTGGACCGGTAACCCCATCTCCCGCGGCAAATAGGTTGTCGGAAACCTGCAATGTTTTACTGTCTGCATTGATAAAACCGCGTTGAGTTGTATTAAAATCTGTCGGAACCAGCTCACCATTGGCAGTTTGACCAATAGCCATAATGATGCCATCTACGACTAGCTCTTCGACAACATCACTGCCAATACAAGGGTTAAAACTGCGGTCTTCATTACGCACAGAGGAACATTCAACCAGAGAAATGGCGTGCACTTGATCCTTGTTTAACTTGAATTCTTTTACCGAACGCTGAGTATGGAAGATAATGCCTTCTTCGTGGCATTCTTCAATTTCTTCGGTCAACGCCAGCATGGTATCTTTGTGACCTGGTTGAATGCGTTCTAAACAAACCACATGAACTTCTTTCGCTCCTAAACGTAACGCGGTTCTTGCGGCATCGAGAGATACAGACCCACCACCTATCACCGCAACTTTCGTTGGGATATTTTGAGAAACGTCAGTACGGGCATCTTTAAGAAACTGAATCGCGCTGGTGATATTTGCAGCATGACAACCAGGAACATCTAGCGTCATAGGTTTAGCAGCACCAACTGTTGCGATAAAGGCTTTAAAGCCCTCGGCTTCTAGTTGATTCTTCGAAACATCCTTACCGACTTGGGTCCCGAGACGAAACTCGATACCCATCGCTTTGTAATAGTTTATTTGCGCTTCGATGGTTTCATTAGGAAGACGAAATGCAGGAATTGAGTATTGTAAAAGTCCACCAGGTTTAGGGTCTTTTTCAAATACTGTTACTTGATAACCATTTTGTGCGAGATTAAATGCTGCACTCAATCCAGCAGGGCCTGACCCAATCACGGCCACTTTATCTCCTAAGCCATTGCCACCCGCCGTAATATTATTCAACATGTAATCACCTAGGTACTGCTCTAGACCATTAATGTTAATTGGGCTGTCAACTTGTTGCCGGGTACAGTTGCTTTCACATGGATGAGGGCAAACTCGGCCAGTGATGGAAGGCATAGGGTGACGTTGCTGCAGTATAGTAGCGGCTTCATTCATCCTGCCTTGCTTCATTAAGTTGTGATATTCCCGTTGGTCAAGTCCTAATGGGCAATCATTACTACACGGAGATACTTCAATTCGACGACTTGATGTATCCAAGCGAAAGACATCCATTGGACAAGACTCAATACACGTTCCGCATCCAATACATAGCTCTTGGTCAATACTCGCTACTGGCATAAATCCTCTTTATTTGTCGTAGAAATCTAATAACCAAAAATATTTAAATTCGACTGGTTATTAATTCCAAATAAGAACAAAAATTTACAGTTTATAAAATTTAACAATTGTACTAACAAGCTTTAACAACATTGTTTTATTAAGAACAAATAAAGTTCATCGATATAGTTAAAATTAAACTTATAAAAACCATTTTAAATTTTAAAAGGCTAGATTTAGTTAAAAATCGAGTACAGAAAATATTTCAATGTACTCAATTTTCCACGCTAGCTTATTCGATTATTGCTTGCCCCGCTTTTAGCTTTGCATTATTTCTTTCACGCTCTTTATCAACTTCCATATTCTCTGCATCATGGGTTTTACCTGTGAAAGCAAATAACACCGCTGCTAATATCGAGAACGGCGCTAGAAGAAGGAAAACGGTTTCGTAAGAACCCAAAATCCCAAACATAATCGGTACGTAAGCAAACGCGAAACTAATCGCGAGTGACTGAAATATGATCCAATAGCGATTTACATTTAGGAACTCTCTTCGACCAACCAAGTAGGCTAGATGAGATGGCATTAAGTTCGGAGTTCCACCAGTCCCAATAGCAATGCAGAGTATTGATAGGTAGTAATATCCAATGCTTTCAGCCGAACCAAATGCAAAGCCAATAGGACCGAAAATAGTAATTACAGCAAAGACAACACACGCTTTTGTTGTGCCAACTTTGTCGCTAAACCATCCCCAAAAATACGTTAGAGGGATCCCCATAAGAGACGCTACCGTCATCATAAGTAATGCTTTATTGACCTCGATGCCACCAGATGTGAGCACCGGCACGATTTGGACGACTAATCCAAGATTCACGATGGTGACAAACCCCCAACCAAAACAGTAAAACCATATTTCCTTAGTTTTTAATACTTTAACTAATGACCATTTTGATTTAAATTCGCGCATTGCTTTGATTTGTTTGAGTTCGGCTTCCGTAAACGGGATACCATCTGGGTCAAGACCAACCTGCTCTGGTGCGTCTTTTATAACAAAAAATCCAATCAATCCCATGGCAGTGAAAATGGCACCGACACTTGTATATAGTGCAGTAAAACTAAAATGCTCAATCAAGTGGTAGCCGATCGGTGTAAACGTAGCAGTACTAAAAGGCGCAGCTATGGTGACAATCCCAAATGCTTTCCCACGATTTCGGACAAACCAATTCGAGATCAAAGCGCCTTGAGATATGAATATTGCAGGTGTAAAAATACCAATAATAATGTTGGCAGCAACAAACTGCCCCATGGTCTGCGACATGCCCATTCCAGCAATTGCCAGACCAACCAAAGTAATACTTGGGGCAGTTACATTTCTAATCCCCTTTTTAACCATAAGCGTGCTAAGAACTACGCCACTAATAACGGCAAGCAATTTCACAATAGATACTTTGGCAACAACGTCGCTCGGGTTCCAACCAAATTTTTGTTCCAGTGACGGTAAGATAAGGTTCATACTTTCAGGGCCAGCTGTCGCCATGATGAAGTAATAAACTACAAACAAGTAAAATATTAAAAATATCGCAAATACTTTAAATGTGCTTGGGGTTCGTTCCATTTAAATACGTCCTAAATGTAAATTATTAAAGCTAAAGTGATTAATTAAAAAATAAAGAGATAACTAAATGTTAAATCTCATAACAATGCGTGTGACGTCTCTTATTATTTAATGACCATATTTTTCACTTCATGGAAACTAAATTTAACAATTAAGGAGATTCGAAAGACTAAAGAACGAGATACCAGCAATTTGTAATGTTTGATACGTTTGCTTAGTTTTGTAAAACGCTTCATTTATTTTCAACTCGGTAATACTAAGTGACTCATCAATGCTCAATTTGTGATATCCAGGTTGTTACTTCTCTCCAACTAACAGCCTACTATCAACAAACCGTTAGATACCTACTAGTTAGCTATCTAACTATCAGAGTAAACAAACATGAAAAAAGAGAAAGGACTTTTATTGCATAATTTGAGGTGTATCACTTCCTAGTAAGGTGTGGAAAGTAGTTAACTAGGAAACAATATTATTTGCTTGATCAATATCAACATATGTTTAGATTTCAGCGTCGAACAGGCGCATTATTTTGGTTAAAGCGTATCGGTGATTATTATTAGTTCAGCACTAAAAACGAGCGTTTTGGTTGAGGTGAAATGCGCGTAAGCTGTGTTAGTGAAATCATTCGCCGTTACATCGAGTTAGTTCGTAACGGCTACCTTATGGATCAATTCACGCGCATGATTACTGCGAAACTCTGCTCTAAATACTTTTTTGCTTTCATTTTCACATAATCACTATTGATACAAAGGGAATCTGTCACACATTTTTTGGACCTGATTCTTAATGTGTGCTTCTACGACATCAGCATCTTCTGTGGAGCTTGCTAACGCATCAAGAACATCGCAGATCCATTCACCAATTTGTCGGAATTCCTCTTCTCCAAACCCTCGACTAGTGCCAGCTGGAGTTCCCAAACGAATACCTGACGTGACCGTTGGGTTTTCGGTGTCAAAAGGAATGCCATTCTTATTACACGTGATACCCGCACGTTCCAACGCCGCTTCTACTTGATTACCTTTTAACCCTTTAGGGCGAAGGTCAACAAGCATTAAATGTGTATCAGTCCCACCAGTAACAATGTGACAACCACGTTGCGCAAGTACTTGAGCGAGCGCTTTAGCATTACGAACAACTTGGCGAATATACAGTGAAAATTCTGGCTGTAATGCCTCCCCCAACGCAACGGCTTTACTCGCGATAACGTGCATTAACGGGCCTCCTTGCAAACCAGGAAAAACCGCCGAATTGATCTTCTTATGAGTTTCAATATCATTGGTCATAATCATACCGCCACGGGGACCGCGTAAGGTTTTATGAGTTGTTGTCGTCACCACATCGGCAAATGGTATCGGGCTTGGGTGTTCTCCTGTTGCAACCAGACCGGCAATATGCGCCATATCAACCATTAACAAAGCATTCACTTCATCTGCAATCTCACGAAAATGAGCGAAATTAATCTGACGAGGAATCGCCGAGCCACCCGCAATGATAATTTTTGGTTTACACTGATGAGCCAATTCCCTGACCTGCTCATAATCAATCTCAAAAGTATCTCTCGTGACACCATACTGTACTGCATTAAACCATTTACCTGACATCGCAGGACGAGCGCCATGAGTCAGATGCCCACCAGCATCTAACGACATTCCGAGAATGGTGTCTCCAGGTTGCAGCAATGCCAACATCACTGCGGCATTTGCTTGGGCACCAGAATGCGGCTGAACGTTGACATATTCACAACGAAATAGATGCTTTGCTCGTTCAATCGCGGTATGTTCCACCGCATCCACATGTTCACAACCGCCATAATAGCGCCTACCCGGATAACCTTCAGCATACTTATTGGTTAAACATGTCCCTTGAGCTTGCATCACGGCTTTGGACACAATGTTTTCCGATGCTATCAACTCAATTTGATTATTTTGACGCTGTAACTCTGATTCGATGGCAGAGAAAACTACACCATCAGTATTTGATAGGTTGGTTGAGAAGAAAGCCTGTAGATCATAGTTGTTATACAAATATCCCATTTCAAATTCCTCTTGATAGTCTCGGCCAAAGCATGCGTTTTATTCACTATACTCATCACTCCTCGCTCCATCAAGAAATTTATTTCCTATTGGAAACATGAAAAATTCATGACAAAGTTCATAAATTTGCAGCCATTATTACACAAATACAATAAGTTAGAGTAAACACTAATATTGTTTTGTGCGATATTCTATATTTTCTTCTATGATATTTATTGATTCCACCCTCATTTTGTTTACTATTGGAAACATACTCTGAATTCTCAGTTTTCACTCCCTTGTACAAAGGTGGTAAGGATAAAATTATGTTATCCATATTTGATATCTATAAAGTCGGAGTTGGCCCTTCCAGCTCTCATACCAATGGACCTATGATCGCGGGGTACCAATTTGGGAATAAACTTCTCCCGGTGCTCAAGAAAATAAGTAGGATTCAGATAGAACTTTACGGTTCGCTGTCTCTAACGGGAAAAGGACACCACACAGACAAAGCGGTCGTTCTTGGGTTGTTAGGAAATCGACCAGACACTATCGACATAGCTACTGCCCATCAAGTGATGGAGAAGAGTGTCAGCGCTAACATTCTCCCTCTTATAGGCCGACATAACATTACCTTTGATGTTACGGCAGACATTTTATTTCATAGTCATTATTTGCCATTGCATGAGAACGCCATGTCTTTTTCGGCGTTTAACTCTGCTGGTGAGCTCGTAGACAAAGAAACCTACTATTCAATTGGAGGTGGGTTTGTTGCAACTGAGCAAGAGCTAAAACATGGCGATCCTCAACATAATATTGATGTTGAATTTCCATTTCACTCTGCATCAGAGTTATTACAACAGGCCGATGATAATGGATACTGTCTTAGTAGCTTGGTTTTACGTAACGAATTGGCATTTCGGAATAACTCCGAAATCGATCAAAAGGTAGACTATATTTGGCAAGTAATGCGCACGTGCGTTAATGACGGATTGAGCACTGAAGGCATTTTAGAGGGCGGCCTCAACGTCACCCGTAGAGCTCCCGCATTGTTCAAAAAATTAGAATCGAATCAATCACTAACCAAAGATCCAATGGAAATTATGGACTGGATTAATGGCTATGCTTTTGCTGCGAGTGAGCAAAACGCGAGTGGTGGTCAGGTCGTCACCTCGCCGACAAATGGTGCGTCAGGGGTTATTCCCGCTGTTTTAATGTATTACAACCAATTTATCCGTCCTCTTGATACCAAACAATTAAAAGATTTTATTGCCGCTTCTGGTGCAATTGGAATGCTATATAAAATGAATGCGTCTATTTCTGGAGCAGAAGTCGGCTGTCAGGGGGAGATAGGCGTGTCATCATCGATGGCGGCTGCGGGATTAACGGCACTGCTGAGTGGCAGTAACGAACAGATTTGTGTCGCCGCCGAAATCGCAATGGAGCACTCTCTTGGAATGACCTGCGATCCAATTGGTGGCTTAGTGCAAGTTCCATGCATCGAACGGAATGCTATGGGAGCAATTAAAGCCATCAATGCGTCTCGCATGGCTCTAAAAAGAACCAGTAAACACATTATTTCATTGGATAATATCATCGCGACTATGTATCAGACTGGAAAAGATATGAATAAGAAATACCGTGAAACATCGCAAGGCGGATTAGCCGTCATTCACTTAGCCCCACCGTGTGAATAGCTGTCTCAATAAAAAAGAGAGCACCAGGTCATGTCTCATACCTAGTGCTCTCTCTTTAATTCATGTCTTACAGTCGTTACACTCTAGATTGACTAGAACTTTCAGAGTCGCTGCATTTTTTGAACTTCCGCCCGTAAAGGATACCCAACTTTTCCATACGTTTAGTTAACGTATGGGGGTTAATGTCAAGTAGCTCCGCCGCGCCATTTGGACCATGAATCTTACCTTTCGTCTTATTCAGCGTATCTTTGATGTGTTGAGTCATTACATCATCTAGTGAGGCATATTGTTCAAAGCTAGCCACATTTTTCATGGGTTCGATAGTTCGTCTAGACGCATTGATCTCTTTGAACTGCAGCGTTCCCGTTTTATTTTGGATTAGCTCTCGCTCAATCACATTTCCCAACTCACGAACATTACCTGGCCAGTTATATGAAACAAGACGATCGAGTGCTGCTTTCGTTAACGTAGAGTATGACTTTATACCGAGTTCTTGGGATTTTCGATTCAAGAAGTAGTTCACAAGTTCGGGGATATCATTCTTTCTCTCCCTTAAACTCGGAACAACGATAGGGAATGTATTAATCCTGAAACTGAGATCCTCACGAAACTTACCTTCTTTAATTAGAGCCTCGATATTTTGGTGTGTTGCACAAATAATACGAATATCCACTGGAATGGTACTCGTTCCACCAACACGCTCTATCTCTCGATTTTGAATGACTCGAAGCAACCTAACCTGTGCTTCTAAAGGCAGTTCACCCATTTCATCGAGAAAGATAGTCCCACCATTTGCTCTTTCAAAACGCCCACGTTTTAACGTAGCCGCTCCGGTAAACGCGCCTTTCTCATGGCCAAAAAGTTCACTATCAACTAATGATTCAGGAATAGCACCGCAGTTAATTTTTATAAAAGGGCCATCTCTTCGCTGCGAGCTGCTGTGAATTGCATTCGCGATCAGCTCCTTACCGACACCCGTTTCACCTAAAATAAGCACCGTTGTATTAAGAGACGCAACCTGAGCAACCTGCTCCATCACATGACTTAGGCCCGCTCGCTCACCAACTATTTCTCTGCCGGCCTGTAACATAAGTTCATTACTAAAGTAACGATTATCATCCACAAGACTGTCTTTGAGCTTTGATAACTCGATATAGATTAAACAGTTGGACATAGAAATAATGAACGGGTCTTTTAGCATTCTGATAAGTTCAACGTGTTCGTCACTAAACCTATTCGCGCCTTTTGCGATAAAATCGATAGCGCCGAGTAATTGGCCTTCCGATCTCAATATAAGGGTTAAAATTGATGAATCCCAAAGATCAATCGCGCGTCTTTTTATGTTCTCTATATCACCTTCACCCGGTGTATTGGTATAAACAACATCTTGGTAACCATGGTTCATCTGCTCGATAATACTGGTCGATACATTAATTGACCGCTCTAACGGTCTTCCACCGCGATTATCAGCTTCAGCAAAGTAATTCATACTTCCCGTCTCTGAATCGTGACTGTTCATTTGGATTAAATCCAAAGGAATATGTTTTTTCAGAAACTTAAAACACCGGTAAAGCGCTACATTACTATCAAGGCTACTGCACATAGCCAATGTAGCCTGCCTAAAGAAATCATCTCTGTTCATCATATTTAATTCTTCTAAGGCTTAATTTCATCTAGTTATCTCAAATGAACTCGCAAAAAGCAATAAATTAGCATATATGCAATTATTGGAGTTGGTTTTAGTAAATATTCAAATATCAATTAGCATATATACAAAATCTAATTTATATATTTTTAACTCGCTGTTTTTCCACATAATATTATCTGGCGCGAAATATGCTATATAAATAACAATAAATAAATAGATAAAATATCAATAATTATTATTTTCCAATAAATAGACCTTCGTCACATATAGAGTTTTTCAATAAATAGATATAGGTCACATATATTTATTAATTAAAATTATTGCAATTTAAATAAATAAGAATGATTCGTGATTACAAATACCCTACTTTAATAATTAACAGGAATATATTTAATATGAACAAAAGAAAAAGCTTTAAATATTACAGCATAATTAACGTTGTCTTTTCATTTTTAACTTTTTATTTCTCAGTATCTCTTACAAATGATGCTCTAAACACTATTCTCCCTGCATTAGAACAGATGAATGGTTGGTCTAGAGGACAGATAACTTCCGCTGTATCAATAGGCGCGATAATTTCTATCTTTTCGATCTGGTTATTGGGGACATTAGTTCTCAAAGGTGGTGTGCGTAAAGTATTGTCAACCTCCTTGCTCTTGCTCGGTATCGTAACAATATTTATGGCGCAAGCTGGTGAAGCTGGGGTATTTAGCGAATTCTCTCTATATATTGCAATTGTTCAAATCTTTGCAGCAAGTTTATTCGCTCTCCCTCCTGTCCTTCTTTCAAACTGGTTTGTTGAAAAACGAGGTAGAGCTTTAGGCATAGCGACAATAGGCGCACCTTTTGGTGGCGCAACGTTTAACCTTGCTGTTGGTAACGTAATGGGTGCACAAGGTTTTGCATTTGCCTATACCGGTGTTGGTATCGCAGTCATTATACTTGCCATCATAGGCTTCCTAGTTATCGTTGATAAGCCAGAAGATGTTGGGCTTGCTCCAGACGGTGCTGACTTAACTGAAGAACAGATTCAAGCGCTAAAAATCGAAATGGAAAGTACTAAAACCGATTGGCCACTGAAAAAAATGTTTACCAACAAAAAGACTTGGTTGTACGTTGTTTCATTTGGTTTATTGAACTTAATGATCACTGGTGTCATGAGCCAACTAATACCACGTCTTTTGGATGTCGGTCTAACAATGCCTACCGCTTTACTTGCGTTAACGTTTGCTTCACTTTTGGGTATGGTTCTTAGTTATGCTTGGGGTTGGTTGGATGATAAATTCTCAACGACAACTGCATGTTTCTTCCTATCACTAACTTTTGGTTTAGCAGGCTTATCCTTCCTTTTTGGTTCTGCAGACAACATGTTTGTGATGATTCTCGCCATTGTTTGTGTCGCGTCACTCATCGGTGGATTACCAAACCTTGATGCTTCGATGATCATATCAATTTATGGACGAAAAGAATTTGCTCATGTGACGCGTTACGTTCGTGTTGGTGTAAGTATTTTCAGAAGTTTCGGCTTTGTCGCGATGGGCGTTCTATTTGACCACTACGGTTCATACGACCTCACATATATGATATTCATCGGTATGTCGATTGCGTCAGCTTTATTGATATTACTTATTAAACCACAAGACAATCGAGACCTCTGCTTAAACCCAACAACTTAATTTAAACCTAGGCTAAGGCTTATAATAATTTAACTTAAATAATGAGGTATCCGAATATTGCATTCAGATACCTCATATATTTTTTAACGAACAAATACATAAAAATATAATTATTAGTAATTGAATATTTAATTTTATATTCAACTTATCATTAACCTTTTATTAACTTTAATGCGTAATTAACCAAATAATTATACGGTCCTCTTTATTTGAATATATGCTAATTAACTCCTCATTAGCATATATGCAAATAACATTTAGAAGATATGCTACATTATTGAAAAATAACCATCTAACTTATTGATTTTAAATAATAATTAGTCTGGCACAATAGATGCAATATGTAACTTATATAGTAAGAGTAGCTAAATAATACGTTTCCCAAAACTTAACAAGTTACTTAATAAAATTTTAACAATCGTGAGCAAAGAGCGTTATCCCTTATATAACGTTCCCAAACAATTAACTGGAGGAAGCATTAGTGAATGCTGAACATGTTGTAGAAACAGATGTACTCGTCATTGGCGGGGGACTTGCTGGCTGCTTTGCAGGTATTAAGGCTCGGGAACAAGGAGCAAAAGTCATTCTTGTCGATAAAGGTCGTATCGGTAAAACTGGCGGAACGCCTTATGCCGGTGACACTATGGTGTTCAATGAAGATTGGGGCCACGACTTGGAAGCTTGGTTAGATCAGTACTCAGCACTGGGTGAGTATATGAACAACCGTGAGTGGAATGAAATCGTATGTCGTGATTCTTATGAGCGATTCCTTGATTTGAAATCTTACGGTGTCAAGTTCGAAGAAAAAGATGGCGAGGTTGTCCGCTTTGCTCACCCTAATAATCATGTTGACCTACCTGATAAAGACAAGTTCCCACCATTAGTAAGCGAAGTTGTGCATTGGCTACCAGGCTGGATGAAAGCCATGCGCAAGAAAGTCAAGAAAAGCCGCATCAAATTGATGGAAAGAACAATCATCTGCGACCTGATCAAACAAGACGGCGTCATTGTCGGTGCGGTCGGCCTTCCGGTTGATGGCGACACACCTATCATCATCAAAGCTAAATCGGTTGTTGTTGCAGCGGGCGGCGGTGGTTTTAGACCACCAGGCTACCCAACTCATGGATTGACGGCTGATGGTATGGCGCTTGGTTATAATGTTGGTGCAAAAATTACCGGCTGTGAGTGGGTCTGCTCGATGACTCCAAACAGTATGGAAGTTAGCCCTCTCCCTGATTCTGAAGACGCACCTAAATTTGAATCATTATATGAACACTTCAGCAGTGGCGCTACTGCAGCGGCTCCTGGTGCAACCAAATTTATTCCATTTTTGAATCCTTACTTTAATGCAGAGGGCGATGAAGTGCCTCACCGTGGCGTATCTTGGCACGGTTGGATTGATGCTCACTACGAAATCCACCAAGGTAGAGGCCCTATCCACGCTGTAATGGGCAATGGTGCTCAGGTTCCTATCGCAGGAACAGGATCGGCAGGATCGTCACATGGGCACGCAACGAATGGACTTGTTCCAGTAGACACTGACTGCAGTGTTGGTGTTCCTGGATTGTACGCTGCTGGTGATAGCTTAGGTTCGCATTTTGTCGGCGCAACCTATTCTGGTTTTGGTTGTGCAACTTCTCATGCTAGTGCAACCGGAGCTCGCGCTGGAAACGCAGCTGCTATTTTTGCACTGGATTCCAACGACGTAGAGCTTGATGAGCAACAAGTCGATGGGCTTGTCACTAAAATGCTGACTCCACTCGTACGCAAAGGCGGTTTCAGCCCACGCTGGGTAACTGAAACGCTAAGAAGCTACATCACTCCGTACTATGTTATGTACATCAAGCATGGCAAACGACTGCAAAATGCCCTCGATAGTGTTGAGTTCATTAGAGACCACATTGTGCCAAAAATGGTCGCTAACGATCCACATGAGCTACGTATTGTTCATGAAACTAAAAACATGGTTTTTAACGCTGAACTCAAACTACGTTCTTCGCTAATGAGAACGGAAAGCCGTGGTAACCACTACCGTGAAGACTACCCTGATCGCGACGATTCTTGGCTAGCCCATGTTGTTCTGGAAGATGTCGACGGACAAATGGTCGCGTCTAAGAAACCAATACCAGACTCGTGGAAGCCTAAACAAGATAAGTCTTACGAAGAGAAATATCCAATGGAGTTTCCAACTCACTAACACAGTTAGAGCGAGTCGTTTATTTGCTTAACTGATTTTATTAAAGGGATAAATCAGGCGTTAATGAAAGTAACAACGCCTTGGTTTACCCAACAGAGAATTTAAATTTTATAAAGGAAACTTTATGCCTATTTCAAAAATCGATAAGGACCTTTGCACTGGCTGTGGCAAATGTGTTGAAAGTTGTCCGATGGATGTCATTCGTTTAGATAAAAAGAAAGAACTTGCCGTTATTACTTACGTAGAAGACTGTATGTATTGTGGTTTTTGTACCGATTGTCCAGAAGGTGCATTAACCGTAACTGCCGGTCCCGTACGTTCAGCAATTCTCGGGTGGGGTTAAGCATTTATTGCATTATTTAACCCGTTATTTCGACTGGCCCAACTCTGTGTTGGCCAGTCTTAATCAATACTATTTTATAGGACCGCTAGAATGCAGGAATTAGGGCTACTCATCGTTGCCAATGTTTTAGTAAATAATGTCGTACTCTCTCGATTTTTGGGTTTGTGCCCATTCATGGGAGTTTCCAATAAAGTTCAATCTGCGTTTGAGATGGGGCTTGCGACAACTTTTGTGCTTACGATGGCGTCAGGCGCATCATGGATGCTCGAACATTGGCTTCTACAGCCGCTTGGACTTGATTACCTTCGTCTTCTTGGGCTTATCATGGTCATCGCATCAATGGTGCAGCTTACCGAGCTATATATTGCGAAACAGAGCCCTTCCCTACATAGAATTTTAGGTATTTTCCTGCCCTTGATTACGACAAACTGTGCTGTATTAGGTGTCGCAATCTTGGTCATTCAAGAGCAGTTAACGTTTCTTGAAAGTTTACTTTATGGCTTCTCTAGCGCTGTGGGTTTCACTTTAGTCATCACTTTATTTGCCGGTCTTCGAACTCGTTTAGAGCTCAATAGTGTTCCATCACTCTTCGCTGGCTCACCTATCGCCTTTATAACTGCGGGTGTCATGGCAATGGCGTTCGCTGGTTTTGCTGGCATCGCAGGATAAGGAGCTTAAACTTATGATTATTTATACACTGGCTTTTCCTATCCTAGCAGGTGCAATTGGTTATTTATTAGGTGTCGCAGCACAGCACTGGCGCATTGAGTCTGATCCATTAGTTGAAACCATCACGGCAATGTTACCGAATGCACAATGTGGACAATGTGGCTACCCAGGATGCGGAGAAGCGGCAAAAGCGGTTATTGCAGGTGAAATTCCACCTAGCTTTTGCCCACCAGGCGGTAACCTTGTTGCCAGCCAAATCGCTGAAAAGCTTGATATTCCACTGGATCAAGATGGCCTCGCTATTCCTATGGTTGCCGCAATCGACCCCGACACATGCGATGGTTGTGGTCGCTGCTTTAAGACCTGCCCATTCGACGCCATAGTTGGCGCGAATTTTCAACTTCATGGCGTTGTATCTGATGCTTGTACCGGTTGTGGACAATGTGTTCCAGTCTGCCCACACAATGGCATTATGCTTAAACCGGATCCTATTTTTGCATCCGTGCCCCAAAAACCGACAGTACTATCATCTTCAACGAGTCAATTAGGGGCGCACCATGTTTAGCCTAAACAAACGCATTCAAGGTGGCGTACACCCAAAAGACACCAAGTTTCTTAGCAAAGAATCGCCAATAGAGTCTCTTAAAACCTTGCCACCCAAATTGACTCTTTTGCTCAAACAACACTTAGGGCAACCTGCCACTCCAGACGTGAGCATTGGCCAACACGTTAAAGCGAACGACTTAATTGCCCACGCAAATGGGCGTTTTAGCGCACCGATACATGCGCCTTTAGATGGCGTGATCGAATCTATCGTTACCACTGGTTCTCAACCTTATATAGAGCTGATTCCAGCGAGTCAGCAAACCGCTTACAACGAAACCCTAGGATTTTCGCTTGAAGAACAATCACAGGAAACATTAATCGAAGCGATTCACAATGCCGGCTTGGTCGGTATGGGTGGCGCGATGTTCCCAACCGCGGATAAATTGAAGCTAAGCTTAGCCAATGATATTCATACTCTAATCATTAACGGCGGTGAGTGCGAACCCTACCTAACGTGTGACGATCGATTAATGCGTGAGCGTGCCGAGAATATCTTAAAAGGTATTCAAATCCTGTTACGAGCGTGCAAAGCTAAGAAAGCAATCATCGGAATTGAAGAGAACAAACCTGAAGCAATCAAACGTATGCGAGCGTTGTGTGAAAACGATGGCTCTATTACGGTGAAACCTCTTCCTGTGTTATACCCAATGGGCTCTGAAAAGCAGATGATCAGAGCATTAACTGGCCAGCAAGTTCCTTCCGGAAAACTCACTTCTGAATTAGGCATCATTATTCAAAATGTGGGGACTTGTGAAGCGGTTTATAATGCTTTGTATGAAGGGCAACCTTTAACTCACCGCGCCATTACCGTCAGTGGTGGCTCTATCACTCGACCAGCCAATATTTGGACGCCAGTAGGAACGCCAATTTCGCACCTCATCGACCAATGTGGTGGTATCACAACTGAACCTCAACGTATGGTTTTAGGCGGTCCGATGATGGGGCGTGAAGTGACCGACAAACAAGCCCCTATCACCAAAGGCAGCAGCGGTCTATTACTGCTGAATAAAAACGAAATTGCTGACGATCAACCAAAATCGTGTATTCGGTGTGGTCAATGTGCCGACGCGTGTCCAATGCAACTTCAACCATTAAACCTATTCCCAATCCTTCAGAACGATAAAATCGATGCCGCGAAAGACGCAGGTGTAATGGATTGTTTATTGTGTGGTGCCTGCTCATTTTCATGCCCCGCTTCTCTTCCACTTACCGCAACATTTGGGTGGGGTAAACAGCAGATAGCGCTACAAACCAAACAAGAACAGAAAGCCGATTCTACGCGTAAAGCCAGTGAAGCTCGTCGTATCCGAGTAGAAGAAGAAGCCAAAGCCAAAGCGGCGGCAAAAGCGGCGAAGGCAGCAGCAAAAGCCGCCAAAGCGAGTAAACGCGCTGCGAGAAAACCCCGTAGTACTAAGGTTGAAACAACCGTAGAGGATCAAAAGTAATGCTACAGTCTCCCCACATTCATCAGGGCGTTCACATCCGAGATCTGATGTATAAAGTTGTTTATGCCTTAGTACCAGCGGCCATATTTGGTTTCTGGCAGTTTGGCTTGCCGGCGGTGATTCTGACTGCGGCTTGTGTTTTTACTGCAGTAATAACAGAAATTATCTGTCACAGAATCAATCCTCAAACTAAGGGTGAATGGCAAGATGGATCTGCGTTACTCACAGGGTTAATTCTGGCAATGAGCCTGCCTCCCCATGCTCCTATTTGGATAGGTATTATGGGCAGCGTGATCGCTATTGCACTGGGTAAACACAGTTACGGTGGTTTGGGTCAAAATCTGTTTAGCCCAGCAATGCTAGCACGCGTGCTGCTATTGATTGCTTTTCCTTTAGAAATGACTCAATGGCCAATTCCCTTTAGTCAACTTAGCGAAGCGACTTGGTATACCAGCGCGGCAGACAGTTTTACAGGTGCAACGGCATTAGCAAGTCACGGTATATCGACCACAGGATTTGCCGATAGCGGGCTTGGTATAGTCGCCGGCAGTATGGGTGAAACATCCGCAATACTATTAATTTTAGGTGGCTTGTATCTTATCTACACAAAAGTCATTCATTGGCAACTTCCCGTTGCAAGTCTCTTAGGCTGCTTAGTTCCTGCGGGTATTGCTTGGGGTATTGATTCGTCGTCGTTTCCACCGATCGAACACCTTGTGAGTGGTGGTTTACTATTCGGCGCATTTTTCATCATAACCGATCTCGTTACGGGTCCTTCTACCTCGCGAGGACGTTGGGTATACGGTCTTTTGTTTGGCTTCTTAGTTTGGATCATTCGTAGCTTTGCAAACTACCCAGAAGGCGTAGCGTTTGCAGTACTGTTATGCAATATGTGTAATCCACTCATTGAGCAATTTACCCGACCAACTATTTATGGTCACAAGAAAATGAATCAGAAAAAGCCTCAAGCGGAGGATGTATGAGCGAGACTCCAGAAACAATCGAGGTAAAAACCGATCTTACTCCTAGCTCAACGATCAGACCGCCTAAAGAGCAAGCTCTTCGCTTAGCGGCTTTTGCTACTGTTGTTGCGTTTATTGTGATGCTTTGTGATGTTTTTATTGGCCCCACTGTTGAACTTCGTGCTCAAGAAGATCGTCAAGCAATGTTCGCAGAAGTGTTACCTATTTCACTCTACGACAATGACCCCAGCTTAGAGCAAGAAAGTGTGCTTGTTGATGACGCCCCCATCACATACTACCGTGCCCGACTCAACGGTGAAGTTAGTGCTCTCGTGATGCAAGTCGCACCTCAAGGGTATGCGGGTGCGATTAACCTGTTAGTCGCGGCCAAGCCTGACGGCACTATCACGGGCGTGCGGGTTATCGGACACAATGAAACACCGGGTCTTGGTGACAATATCGAAACCAGCAAAAGTGATTGGATTCTTCAATTTAATGGTCTCTCTTTAACAAACCCTACTCCAGATCAATGGGGAGTAAGCAAAGATGGGGGACAATTTGATAGTTTTACAGGCGCAACGATAACACCAAGAGCCGTCGTGGCAGGCATCAAGCAATCATTAGAAGTTATCCAAAACAATAAATCGGACCTAATTGGTCAAACGCATTCTGAGGAGAGTCTTGATGACTAAGTTGTCTCTGCGAAGCCAGTTTATCGATGGATTATGGCGCAATAACGTTGTTTTCAGTCAACTATTGGCTCTATGTCCACTCGTCGCCGTCACCAGTTCAGCAACCAATGGGTTGGGAATGGGTTTAGTTACAACCGTTGTACTTATTGCATCTAATATTAGTATTTCACTGATTCGACATTGGGTTACGCCACAGATTCGAATTCCCGTTTTTACCCTAGTTATCGCGTGTCTAGTGACCGTGGTTGACTTAGGAATGAACGCATGGCTCCACGATCTACACAAAGTACTCGGACTCTTTATCCCACTTATCCTAACTAACTGCGCCATCTTAGGACGAGCTGAAGCCTTTGCTTCTAAAAATAAACCATTTGCATCTTTGATTGATGGTGCCGGTATTGGTCTTGGTTTTACCATCGCCTTAGTTCTCTTAGGTGGATTCCGTGAGATCATCGGCTCAGGCACCCTATTTTCTCATGCTGCGCTGCTTCTTGGTGACAGTTTTAGCATCATCGAGCTTACGTTGATTCCCGACTACCGCGGTTTCTTACCAGCTCTACTTCCTAGTGGTGGATTTATCTTCCTAGGGTTACTTTTGGTCGGCAAACGCCTTCTCGATCGTGGTATGCAACGCAAACAAAAAATACCTGCATCGATGACAAGTGATACGACGTTGGAGGAGAAGGCATGAAGTTTTCGGTCGCGCATGCTCAAGGTGATAAAGGGCACTGGATTCAAATGGATCTTCCAGAACCCATCAGTTTGCGTGAAGCGATAAACGTTTCACCTTTAATGGGACTCTACTCAGATTTGGATTTAGACAGCTGTAAATTTGGCATATTTGGTAAGGTTTTACCCGCTGACACCATGGTAAAAGAAGGTGACAGAGTCGAAATTTATGTCCCTATTCGCTGCAAAAATAACGACGATGAGAGTTAAGCATCAAGGCTTACCTTAACTCTTATTTGAATGAATACACGATAAATCAAAACATTAAAATCAAACCCTACATAGAACAACTTTAACGTAGCGGTTATACAACCATTTAACGGAGACAATTATGAGCAAAATAGGCATTTTCTTTGGTAGTGAAACCGGAAAGACACAAGCCGTAGCCCAACTGATTCACGAGAAATTCGCCAGCAGCGACGTTGCCGAGCCTGTCAATATCAACACCTGTAAACTGGCTGATTTAATGCAGTATGATGCCTTAATCGTTGGTACTCCAACTCTTGGTGAAGGAGAACTTCCAGGATTATCGACACAGTGTGAGTCTGAGAACTGGGAAGAGTTTATCCCTGAAATTGAAGGACAACACTTATCTGGCAAAAAAGTGGCGCTCTTTGGTTTAGGCGACCAAGTAACTTACCCAGAAGAGTTCGTTGATGGCTTAGGTGAGTTATTCGATCTATTTGCTGACACTGATGCTGAGATCGTGGGTAGCTGGCCAAGTGAAGGTTACACATTCGAAGAGTCTACCGCGCTTGATGGTGATGAGTTTGTTGGTTTAGTTATCGACCAAGACAACCAAGCGGATCAAACTGACGCACGCGTAACCAAATGGGTGAGTCAATTAAAATCTGAGCTAGGCCTGTAGTCTCAATTAACTTGATATTACCGTCTCTTAGTCACCCACTTAGATTAAGAGACGGTACTGTTGTTACCTTTCTCACAAATCGTATGTTTCATTTCAAGTACGAACCCTTTATTATTCTCTCGCGATCGTCGTCAACCGACTAAGCTATAACAATTCGACTTCGCACACTTCGCCGCACTTGACTCTATTCATTCGGATCACAACTCATTTATTCGGCTTGATAGATTAGGTTTAGCACCACTTAATTTGGTATACACAAAGAACGCAGCAGATGAAAAAGATAACGATTTTAGATGGTGGCATGGGACGTGAGCTCCGAAATATTGGCGCCCCCTTTTCGAACCCACTTTGGAGTGCACAAGCACTAATAGAAGCGCCCGAATTCGTTGCTCTTGCTCACCGCAGGTTTATTGAAGCGGGTGCCGATATTATCACCGTCAATAGCTATGCATGCGTCCCCTTTCATCTAGGTGAAACTCTGTATTCTGAAAAAGGAGCTCAACTGACTCAGCTCGCGGCAAGTATCGCAAAACAGGAAGCAGAAAACGCGACGCGAAATGTCCTCGTTGCAGGCTCTCTTCCACCTCCTTTCGGGTCATACCGCCCAGATCTATTTGAACCAGAACGTGCCTTTGACATTCTAAATACGCTGGTTGAATCACAACACCAATATGTTGATCTGTGGCTTGCGGAGACGGTTTCGAGCATAGAAGAAGCTCGTGCTATTGCACACGCTTTAGAAGAAACATCACTCCCTTGTTACTACGCCTTTTCTCTCAGTGATGACACGGCGCAACCTGCAATGCTGCGATCTGGTGAATCGGTCACCGATGCGATAGAAGCTATTATTGAGAGCAATATTGACGGAATTTTATTTAATTGCTCCATCCCTGAAGTGATCACCCAAGCATTGGAGGTGACAAATACGGTATTGAGCAAACACAACAAAACGATTTCAACAGGTGCGTTTGCCAACAATTTCACCCCAATATCAACACAACATCAAGCGAATGAAACCATTCAAACAACACGCGACTTATCACCATTAGAGTATCTCGAATTCGCCAAACAATGGCACAAAGCTGAGGCGACAATTCTCGGCGGATGTTGTGGCATCGGCCCTAGCCATATTGCGGCGATCGCTAAATGGAGTGAAGAAAACAACTAGCTGTACTTCAACTATGATCAATAAATTGATCAATAACGGCTCGGTCGTATCCTTTAGAGGCCAAATTCAATTGAATGGTATAAGGATTCTTCGCGTGGGTTTCACCTTGCTTATCAACATCAAGTATTTCGACCAATTTACCGTGTTGCATCACCGCAACTTTTTCACACATATAAGACACAACACCTAAGTCATGGCTAACCAATAAGTAAGTCAACGATAACTCTTCTCGTAGTTGGTTAAGCAAGTTCAATATTTCAGCTTGAATAGAAACATCAAGTGCTGAGGTTGGTTCATCTAACAATAGAATTTTCGGTTCCAAGATCAGCGCTCTCGCAATGGCTACACGCTGGCGTTGGCCACCTGATAATTGGTGAGGATAGCGAAATCGAAATCGACGCGGTAACGCCACTTGATCCATTACTTGAGTGATTCGTTTTTCTGAATTCTGTAATCCATGAATCGCCACGGGTTCAGATAGTATCTTATCAATCGTATGTCTAGGGTGAAGAGAAGCAAAGGGGTCTTGAAATACCATTTGCACCTGTTTATAAAACGTTTTAGTCCGTTTGTGGTCTAATCGCTGTTGACCAATTATCATTTCACCGCCACAACATTGGTTCAGCCCCGCTAGTCCACGCAAGATTGTCGATTTTCCTGAGCCAGACTCACCAACCAGTCCGAATGACTGTTGGTCTAATACTGTAAAACTCACTTTGTCTACTGCTTTAACTTGGTCATCACCTTGGCCAAAATGAATTGATAAGTCATTCAGCTCGATTGCATATTTAGACTGCTCAACTGACGACGTCATACTAGATTTCCTTTTCTATCCAATGTGCTATCTAACCAACTCTCTTGTCGCACTAGTGTCGAGAGAGGCTCGCCTTTGATTGCGTTACTTGGGAGGCAAGAAAGTAAACCACGGGTATAAGGATGCTTGGCATTATCAAGTTGTTTTGCATCCAATTCTTCAACGATTCTCCCAGCATACATCACCAAAATTCGGTCACAAAAACTCGCCACCAAAGGTAAATCATGTGAAATCAAAATGAGTCCCATACCACGTTCTTGGACGAGATCATCCATGATTGCTAAGACTTGAAGTTGTACGGTGACATCTAATGCGGAAGTCGGTTCATCGGCGATCAGTAGATCTGGACTCGAAAGCAACATCATGGCAATCATAATTCTCTGCCCCATGCCGCCGGAAATCTCGTGTGGATACGCTTTAAATACTCGCTCGGGATTTCGAATACGAACCGACTCCAACATCTCGATACAGCGTTTTTTCGATTCCCTTTTCGATAGCTTCATCTGAATTTGACACGCCTCAATCATTTGCTTGCCAATCGTCATAACGGGATTAAGTGAATATTTAGGATCTTGCATCACCATAGAAATACGTTTACCTCGTATTTCCCGATAGGATTTCAACGATAAGCTTTGCAAGTCAATACCATCAAAACGCAATGTATCTGATGTTACAATACCGGGGCTCAGTCCGAGTATCGCACGCCCAGTTTGAGACTTCCCTGAACCAGACTCACCCACTATGGCAACTTTTTCACGCCCCATACGAAAAGACACATCACGAACCGCCTTTACCGGCCCATGAACTGAAGGAAACTCGACACTAAGATTTTTAATTTCAAGTAGATCGTCTGAAAAATTGGATGCTGAAGTCATTAATGCTGTCCTCCAGACTTTGGATCAAGTACATCCCTAAGTCCATCGCCAAGTAAGTTAAAGCCGAGTGCAACGATAAAAATTGCCATACCTGGAAAAGTCGCAAGCCACCAATAGCTAAGAATATAATCTCGACCTTCGGCGATCATTGCGCCCCATTCCGGCGTTGGAGGCTGCGCTCCTAATCCTAAAAATCCCAAACCGGCTGCCGTTAAGATAATTCCCGCCATATCCAGCGTTACTCGAACAATCAACGACGACATGCACAATGGCATTATGTGCTTTGATATCAAGCGCCAATGTCCTGCCCCTTGTAGTTTCGCTGCGGCAATATAATCCATTTTACGTACTGTTAGTGTTTCCGCCCGTGCTAGACGCGCATACGCAGGCCACGATGTAATCGCTATTGCAAAAATTGCAGATTCTAACCCTCGCCCCATCGCTGCTGCTAAAGCAAGTGCTAAGACCAACTTAGGGAATGCTAAGAATACGTCTGTGATACGCATTAACAACGTGTCAACCCAACCGCCAAAATACCCAGCGACCGTTCCAATCACAAAGCCTAATAAGGGCGCGGTGAAAATAACGATACCAACGATTAAGAGCGTAATTCGGCTGCCTAGAATGATGCGACTAAAAACATCATTGGCTTGGCCATCAGTCCCAAACCAATGTTCTGATGACGGTGGAAGAAAACGTTGCTGTTTTAGCGCATCGCCTGTTAAGCCACTGGTTACGCCTTCCGGGGCAATATATGGAGAGAATAGTGCGAGCAACAACAAGGCAACAACTATGGTAAAACCTATCATTGCGAGTGGATTATGAAAAAAACGCAACCACCCTAGATAACTGCGTCCTAACACAGCTTGAGTTCTAGAAACTGGGTTTTCAGCTAGTAGCCAACCCTTTAACTTGGTCATATCAACAAGCCTTTTTGGTAGTTATCTAGCTCTTGGATCAAGAACTTTATAAAGTAAATCTGAGGTTAAGTTCAATAAGATAAACACTAAACCCACCACTATGGTGCCACCCAATACCGCATTCATGTCGGCGGCCAACAGGCTGTCGGTAATATAACGCCCTAAACCAGGCCATGAGAATACAATTTCCGTGAGTACCGAGCCCTCGAGCAATGTGGCATAAGTCAGTGCGATGACGGTAATAAGTGGTACCCATGCATTCCCAAGAGCATGCCGCCATATAATCACTCTCTCCGACACACCTTTAACTCGTGCAGTGGTAACGTATTCTTGCTGGAGCTGGTCGAGCATAAAAGAACGAGTCATGCGGCTTAAATACGCAACGCTGTAATAAGAAAGCAGCGATGCAGGTAGAATGATATGGGAAAATGCATCTTTAAATGCATCCCAACTTCCGGCGAGTATCGTGTCTACCAACACCATATTTGTCACTTTTGGTAGGGTATATTCATACATCACACTCAATCGACCTTCCGGAGCGGCAACCCAGTCTAAATGCTGGTAAAAAACCACGATTCCTAACATGGCTAACCAAAATATCGGTGCACTATGGCCAATAAGCCCTAGTACTCTCACGAGATTATCGATCCACTTGTTTTGATTAACTGCAGCCAATACGCCAGCAGGGATACCAAATATAATGCCAAAAAACGTCGCCAACGTCGCAAGCTCTAAGGTCGCTGGGAAATAGGTTAGAATGTCATCTGACACAAGATTCGCAGTGCGGACAGACGTCCCTAAATCACCACTGACAACACCACCTAGGTAATAAATAAATTGAACCGCTATCGGCTTATCTAAACCCATTTCGTGATAAGTCTTCTGATACAAAGCTTCCGGTGCTTTATCACCTATAACTGCAATCACAGGATCGGTGGGCATCAGCCGGCCAATGACAAATGTGAGTAACAGTAACCCCAAAAAAGTTAACGCTAACATGGCAAAAAAATGCATGAATGGCTTAACTTTTTTGGTATAAGTTGAAGAAAAAAAGACGGACATAATGCCGCCTTTTGATACTGATTTTTCCATTATTTCTTCACAACATCTTTGTATGAGTTGTTATCAAATGAAGGACCTAACACAAAGCCATCCACGTTTGCACGTATTCCTGATACTTCTTGTTCCTGCATAATAAATGCAAACGGAGCTTCTTTTTGGTGTTGCTTCTGAAGTTCAATATACATATTTGCACGTTTTTCAGCATCTGGTTCAGTAACAGCCGCTAATGTCTTTTTAGTCATATCTACTGGTGCATAAGCATTACGCCATGCAACAGGTTTCGATTTCGCATCATCGCTGTTATCTACGTTCTTAGCAAACGTATCTGCATTGGTATGTGGGTCTTGATAATCCGGCCCCCAAGCGCCAAAAAACAGTTGATGTTTACGAGCTCGATATACGGTTAACACTTGCTTACCGTCCATAGGAACAAGCTTGACGTTGATCCCTGCCTTCGCAAAAGTAGTTTGCATCGATTTAGCCGTATCAATACGAATAGGAGCATTGCGCACAATCATTTCAATATCGAAACCATCAGGATAACCCGCTTTTGCGAGTAGTGCTTTCGCCTTTTCTATGTCTAGAGAAAACGGTTGCTCTTCTAACGCACCAAGGAACCCTTTAGGTAGAAATGCTTGCTGAACTTGTCCACGACCAGCCCAAACTGTGTCTTCTAATCCTTTATAATCGATCAGATATTTCAAGGCTTCCTGCACTTCTGGTTTCGCTAAAATAGGATCTTTTAAATTCATTGAAAGATAATAAAGTGCGCCTTTACCTTTTTTAAGTAACTTGATCTCTTCGTTACCTTCAACGCTCTTCAACTGCTCAGTTTCTAGATTACGCGCAATATCAATATCTCCTTTCTCTAGCAGTAGTTGCTGTACAGAAGACTCACCGATATGACGAATAAACACGTTCTTCATCTGCGGTACACCATCCCAATAATCATTGTTGGCACTCAGCACTACAATTTCAGACGGTTTCCATTGTTCGATTTTAAATGGTCCTGAACCCGCATAGTGAGTTCGCAACCACGCAAATCCCATGTCACCGTCTACTTCGTGTTTCATTACTTCGTCTTTATCAACAATTGATGCGATAGTGGCAGACAAGCAATAAAGCACAAATGTCGGTGCATACGCTTTATCAGTTTCAATGGTCAATGTGTCATCATCGAGAAACTTAATCTTATCCATGACGTTTTCAGCGTTGAAACCAAACTGGGTTAAAATAAAAGCTGGGGATTTATCTAAGATAACGGCACGCTGTAATGAAAATGCGGCATCTTCTGCTGTTAACTCATCACCTGAAGAAAACTTGATACCCTTTCTCATTTTAAAGGTAAAGGTTTTACCATCTTCGCTCACCGTCCAACTTTCTGCCGCGACGCCATGTATCTTCGACACATCGTTAGGATCAAACCCAATTAGTCGATCGTAGCTATTACCAACAATCTCTGCGCCCGAGAATTCAAACACTTCAGCGCTATCCAAAGAAATGATGTCATCGAATTGCCAACCTACGATAAGAGAATCTTTTGGGGTAGCAGCGAACACAGCCCCCGAGGAAATTGCCAGAGCTAAACTTGCGATGCTAAGCAAACGCTGGGCTTTATTAACAAATAACTTCATTGTGCCTCCGAAAATATTCTGTCCATGTCATTTTCTGACTCTTAATCGCCATTAACTTTGTGTTGTTTCTTATGCCTCCTCAATTACTCCAAACTTCTTTTGCAAGTGCACGCATATTGCCGCCCATAATAGAATGAATATCTGACTGTTTATACCCACGCTGTCCAAGCAGACGGGCAATCTCCTGAAAACGTTCTGGAGGCGCAAACAATAAATTCAAAAATCCATCGCTAGCACTATCGTATCCGTGCTGTTTCGGCCACCAGTAACCGAGATCTAACCCTTCAGGCCCTGTATCAAGATGCTCGTCATACACATAATCCAACCCTAACCCAACATGTTTAGTTCCAATAAGTTGCACCACATAGTCAATCGCCTCAACCATGCTTTGTGCACTAGCCTGCTCACAGTTGAGAAACCGCGCTACGCCGTTAATACAGACAACACCACCCGTTTCAGCACAGGCTTGTAGCTGATCATCATGGTAATTCCGACCGTGGTTTTTTAAGGATCGAGGGTTACCATGACTAATAATGACTGGCTTAGATGAATATTCAAAAATATCCATACAGGTTCGATAACCAGTATGCGAAACATCCATAAATAGATTGTTTGCGTTAATTGCATCGACGATCGCCCGTCCCTTAACGCTTAACCCCGTGTCTTCATCATGACATCCACCAGCCAAAGAATTGCTACGGTTGTACGCCAAGTGGACCTGTCTCACACCTAAATGGGCAAATAAATCCACCATAGCTGGACTTTCATGCAAAGGAATTCCACCCTCTAAATCAAAAGAGATGGCTAATTTACCTTCACGTTGGGCACGTTCTACATCAGCAAAACTGTTTACTTGAACAAGAAAATCTAATTCGCTGATGCGTTTTCTAAAACCAGCGATTATCTGAATAATTTCGCTAAGGGGATTAAAATCCATGCCAATATTAATTGAAATGTAATACGCACCATTGCTTATATGGCGCTCAAGGGAGGCTAAATCGTATGTGGGATTTAACGGGACGCAGGTATGAGCATCCCAAACTGGTATTATTTCCAAAAAAGCTCCCTCTAATTTAGAGCGTGATAATAAACGCTAGTGAAATCACCATAATCAGCATTTTGAGGAATGAAATGACAAGGTTTTCAGTCATTACTATTCCAGGATCGTCAATTCACTATGAGATATTACTGTGAGTCATTGAATAAGTAATTTGCAAACCTCGTGCCACTAAAATACCCCTAAATTCATGGTATTAATGTTAATCCCCGCACTATTTAAGTGATTACCCAATATTATGCACCAGTCTAGGACATAGACATTGAAACGAATCGCGAGCACTTTCGGCACCAATATTCTGAGTAAAAAACCGTTAAAGCCTGAACGACTCTCTGCCTCACTGCGGTTGGAGAGTTACGCCTTAAATTCACTCTCCGAAATGAAAAACTAGACGAAAATTCAACGAAAGAATTACGCAACAATCCCGATACAAACACTGTCATTTTTGCCAACATCTGTTAAATAAATACGCAACACAATTGTTTAAGATCAATCTCTTAATCGTAATTCTCTCTTTAGCATTCCCAATTGTTGCACGCACAACAACTAGGTGTTATGTTTATTTTTGTTGTGGATGCAACAATAAATATTTTTACAAAGATGAGATAACTATGAAATCCAACGCTGTCCCTTTTATTTTAGTTCTATTTCTTGCCAGTGTTTTTGCACTGTCTCCCCTTGCCACTGACAGTTATTTAGCTGCGATTCCACAAATGGCTAGTGACCTTAACGTTGTCACTGGTTCAGTTGCTATAACGGTCAGTATTTACATTTTTGTAATGGCACTTGGCCAAATGTTCGGTGGCCCACTGTGTGACCGTGCGGGAAGACGATTTAGCATGATGCTAGGTTTGACTCTGTTCGTCGTTGGCGGTTTTGTTATTGCTGGGGCTGGAAATTTAACAATCCTCTATGTTGGTCGATGCCTTCAAGCATTCGGTGGCGGTATTGCATTTGTATGTGTTCCGGCCATTATTCGCGACGTTGCTTCCGGTAAAGCAGCCGCAAAACTATTCACACTAGTCGCTCTAATCATGATGGTTGCACCTGCTGTTGCACCAATATTCGGTACATTGGTTTTAAAAACGCTAGGTTGGACTTGGATATTCATCCTAATGTCTCTATTTGCCGTTATCACAGCCTTCATCGGGGCAGTATCTATTCCTAAAACTAATAAACCGGCGCACCAGAAATCACCAAGTATTACCCAAGGTTTTATTGAAGTTTTTAACACTCGCGAAGCAAGAAAATACGCGATTATTCTGGCTGCGACATTCTCTGCATTAATGATTTTTCTAACAAACTCTTCCATGATTTATATCGAGCACTACGGTTTGAGTGAAGAGATGTTTGCAGGAATACTTTTGGTCAACACTATTGCTAGCATCGTTGCGAACCGTATTAACGCTTTTCTTCTTAATAATCATTCCCCACAAAAACTCTTGTCTCTGTTTGTAGGTTTGCAAGTATTTGGTCTGTTAATACTGCTCACCTCTCAAGTGGTGATGCCTGAAAGCTGGGTATTCTCGGCCACCGGTTTTATTATCGCGAGTGGTTCACTTGGCGGAATTTTTGGTAACTCCAACGCCTGTTTTATGGCTTATTTCCCAGAAAAAGCAGGAATCGCATCTGCGTTCATTGGTGCATCTCAATCTATCGGCAGTTCCATTATCGCCGCGCTATCAACCTTGCTCCTATCAAGTGGAATATGGACGCTAGCAATAATGATGCTAGTGATAAGTGGCACTGCATTTCTAATTTCAACCGGCAACGAAAAACATACCGACACACTCGATGCCGTCTAACTCGAATTTAGAGGCTAAATAATAAAGCCTCAGTGATTAAAAATTTATTTTTAGTCTAATAAGCACCGATAAATGTCACCGAAAGGCGTCATTTATCGGATCACACTGATAAGGAAGCAAAACGATATGCCTATTGAAAGTATTAATGCTGATTTATGCATTGGATGCGGTACCTGTGTGGCCCGCTGCCCAATGGATATTCTGCGACTAAATACCCAACCAGAAGTGAAACAAGAACAATCTCCATGTAGTGCGGCCTGCCCACTTGGTGTAAACCAACGTGAATACCACAACTTAATTGAGCTAGACATGCTCGATGAAGCGGCTGAATTACTGGCAAAATACCACCCAATGCCGTCTATTACTGGCCGTATTTGCCCTCACCCATGTGAAACACCGTGCTCGCGTGCAATTGTTGATTCCGCAATCAACATCAATGGCCTAGAGCAGTATTTGGGCGACTACCTACTAGAACAGGGATCAACAGCTTCCGTTTCAGGAGACAAGGTAGCCGTTATTGGTTCAGGCCCTGCTGGCTTAGCCGCGGCTTACCACCTTGCACAACAAAGCTACAGTGTCACGGTTTTTGAGCGTGAACAAAAACTCGGTGGCTTACTACGTACTTCTATTCCTTCTTTCCGTTTACCAGAAGAAGTTCTTGATAAGCAAATCGAAGCCTACAAGCAAATGGGCATTGAGTTTAAAGCCGGCGTTTCTATCAGTGATGCTTCAGAACTCGAAGCTCAAGGGTATAATGCGGTAATTGCTGCAACTGGCGCATCTAAGCCATTTACTCTTTCAGTTCCAGGTAACGATGCAGAAGGTATCACAAGTGCTATTTCCTTCTTATATGATGTAAAAGCGGGTACTCCTGCTGACCTAACAGGTAAAAAAGTGGCTGTCATCGGTGGTGGTAGTGTCTCACTAGATGCCGCTCGTACCGCCATTCGTTTAGGTGCAGAAGCAGTAAATGTGATCTGTCTTGAGCGTGTTGAGCCTGGTCATAAAGATACAATGCTAGCGCTGACTGAAGAGATTGAAGATGCCATCGATGAAGGCGTTATCATTAATACATCTCGCAGTGTCAGCTCTTTTGAAACACAAGCTGGCAAAGTAAGTGCTGTTAAGATGGTTGAATGTTTAAGTGTTCGTGATGATGGCCGCTTTAACCCCGTCTACGGTGAAACGGTATTAGATGAAACTATCGATGCTGACTTTATTATTTTAGCTATTGGTCAAACCGCTGATGCTGAACTCGTACCAACGGGTTTTACAACCAACGAACGTGGTCAAATCCTCTCTGATAAAGTGACCATGCAAGCTTCCAATAATCTTTTCGCCATTGGTGATGCGGTTACTGGCCCAACAACAGTTGTAGTAGCAGCAGCCGCTGGTAAACGTGCGGCTCTAACTGTTGATCGCTTCCTAAAAGGTGAAGAATTAGCTCAAGGTTTAGAGACTGAAGTTAAGCAATTTGATATCAGTATCTTAACCCAACAAGCATGCGCTGAAGTCGCTAAAGCACCTCGTGTAGAACGTCGTCGCCTACCGATCGAAGAATGTAAAACGAGCTTCGCAGAAACACTCAAATCGTTCGATTGGAACGAAGCCGCAAAAGAAGCTGAACGCTGCTTAACCTGTGGTAGTAATGCAGAAATCGCATTCAAAGTGGATTGTCAAATTTGTAACATCTGTGCGCATTACTGCCCAGTAGACGCAATCGAAATTACGCCGGAACGTAGCTTCCCACCAATTACAGCTTGGGGCTAAGGAGCGAAAAAATGAACAATACAAATACAACTTACAAAGAGTACACCACCGATATTTTAGTCATTGGTAGTGGTTATGCCGGAACGTTTGCTGCGATTAAAGCTAAAGAGCAAGGCTTTGATGTATTAGTGGTTGATAAAGGCCGTGCAGGAATGGGTGGCAAAACTCCTTGGGCTGTTGGTTTCCAAGTTTTCGATCCGAAATCGGGTCAGCCAAGAGAACACACCATTCAAAGTACCGCGCGTGACAGCGACTACTTGGTGCGCCGCGATATCGTTGAAATGTGGCATGAAGATTCACTTGATCGTTACCGCGAGATGGCTGACTGGGGCGCAGTTGACAGACCCGATGGCGACAAAAACCAAGGCGATGTATTCCGTAAAAAGCTACGCGAGAACGACGTTAAACTATTAGAAAAAGTGACAATTGTTGATCTGATTGAAAAAGATGGACAAGTCGTCGGTGCGATTGGTTTCTTTAACCAGCGTGAACAGGCGGTTGTGATTAAAGCCAAATCGGTCATTCTGTGTACCGGTGCTGGTAGCTTTAAAGTACCAGGTTACCCTATTGGTGCCCTAACCCACGATGGACAAGCCATGGCTTACCGTTTAGGTGCTGAAATTTCTGGTAAAGAAAACGTCGATCCGCATGAAACTAAGAAGCGTCACTTATGTCACCCTTGGGGCGCATTCGGGCTAGAGTTTGATCTTACGTTAATGGTCAAATTCGACGCATTTCCACCACCATTTGTCGACGGAAAGCCGATTATCGATGGCGTAGCGCCTTCAGATAACCCTGATTACGTACCGCTTGATCCGGATTTCAGACCGCCTCGTCCGCCATTCCCAATGATTGGTGGTGATGATATGACCTATGCAGCAATGCGTGGTGATGTCCCTGTTACGCCAGAGGTGATGTTCGGTAGTAAAGGTCAGAAAGGCCCACACATTCTAGACGAAGATGAAGAACTGTACTTCGCGGCGACGTCAGGTATGGCACAACACCGTTTCGATGGTATCTTCACTAAAATCGGTAGTCATCAGGCTGGTGTGAACGGCCTATATGCAGCGGGTGATTCTACCTATTCTGCTATCAATGGCTTAGGTGTGAGTTCTTGTGGCTCAACCGTACAAGGTGCGCGCGCAGGTAATGAAGCGTCAGAATACATCAAAGGCTTATCAACACTACCAGAAGTCAGTGACGATGAGATTCAACAAAAAATCGATGCTGCCTTCGCTCCGCTTAAGCGCGAGAGAGGTTATTCACCGACTTGGGTTACTCAATATTTACAGCACATAATGACGCCTTATTTCGTTCTTTATGCAAAACGTAAAGAAACACTAGAAGCGGCAATTATGAACATTGAGTATTTACAACAAAGTGTTCTTCCTAAAATGAAAGCAAGTAATTCTCACGAATTGCGCCTTGTTCATGAAACCATCAACATGGTGCTCAATGCAGAAATGAAGCTGCGCGCTTCACTATTCCGTGATGAAAGTCGTGGTTCGCATTACCGTGAAGATATCCCAGCTCGTAATGACCAAGATTGGCTAGCTTGGGTTATCATCAGCCAAGAAAATGGTGTGATGAAGTGTACTAAGCGTCCAATTCCTGAAGAATGGAAGCCTGATCTTTCTAAGCCTTATGAAGAGCTACACCAAGCCCGTTTCCCTGGCGAAATGGAATACTTAGCGAGTAAAGAGAGTGCTTAATTAAACACTCAAAATAATAATGGCGGTCATATGACCGCCATTTTTTACTTAACATTAATAACTGTTATTCTTAATTGTCTTTAACCCGCTCTAAGTGATGTTGATTACGCCAACACTAACGTAAATGTTCAGCACCCAGTTTACGAATCAACCGCAAGAATTCTTTTGACTCTTCTTCACTGAAACAATCATAAAATTTTTGTTCTATAGGCGTTATCGTTGTCTTTACGATCTCAAGCTCTGCTTCACCAAGCTCGGTTAGGTTTAACATTTTAAGTTTCTTATTATTTTCAGCCTTTGATGTAACCAAATAACCGCGTTTTTCTAGGTTATCGACCATACGCTTAGTCGCACTGCGTTCATTCTGAATAATATCTGCCAGTTGCTGCTGACTTAGTGGTTGGTTTTCCTGAACAGCGGCCAGTGCCCTAGACATTTCTAAAGTCATCAGCTTCTCTTTTGACAAGGCTGTGGTTACGTTATTTCTAAATTGTCGGTGTACGGCACCACAAATAAACATAGGTTGGTGTTCTATCTTGTCATTGTGAATAGATTTCATAATAGAGTGACCTGCAAATAGCATTGTGCTGAAAGTATTGAAATTCTTCTAAAATAATGGTTTCCCAAAAATGAACTAGGGGAAATATAGACTGAACACTATAAATGACCATCGTTGCACCTGCAACAACTAAGTGCTACAGTTCACTATAGTATATTCCGTATTAGGCTTGGATGCATTTCAAGTTAATACACACAGCGTCGCACTGCGTAACCTTATTCTTGTATTTAACGATGAATACACGTCATGTTATGTACATGAAAAAGCTTCAACGAATAATGAGTAATTAATGAAAACAGTTCCTTTTAAGTTAGTTCTATTTCTTGCCAGTGTTTTTGCATTGGCCCCTTTTGCTACCGATAGCTATTTACCGGGTATACCTTTAATGGCTAAAGACCTGAATGTTGACTCAGGGCCTGTTGCTCTTACGGTGAGCATTTATGTATTTGCGATGGCATTTGGGCAATTATTTGGTGGTCCACTATGCGATCGAGCAGGACGACGCGTCACCGTTATTCTCGGCTTGATTATGTTTGCCATTGGCGGTTTCTTGATTGCTGGAGCAGGAAGTTTATCCAGTCTTTATGTCGGTAGGGTTATTCAAGCGCTCGGCGGTGGGATGGCGTTTGTCTGTGTTCCTGCGATTATCCGCGATACCGCAACGGGTAAAGAAGCCGCAAAATTATTTACACTCATCTCTTTGATTATGATGGTCGCGCCTTCTATTGCACCAACCGTCGGTACCTTAATTTTAAAACTATTGAGTTGGCATTGGGTTTTTATACTCATGTCCATTTTTTCGATAGTCGTTATCTTTGCAGGGTTACTGATTGTTCCAAATAACTATAAATACGAGAAACAAGATAATCCAAGTATCGTACGTAGCTTTGTCGAAATATTTAATACCAAAGAAGCTAGAAAATACGTTGTCATTCAAGCAGCAACTTTTTCTATACTCATGATTTTTTTAACCAACTCTTCGTTGATTTTTATTGAACAATATGAACTAAGCGAAGAGCTGTTTTCGGCTCTGTTTCTGATTAATACCAGCGGCAGCATTGTTGTAAATAGAATTAACTCATACTTACTAAGTAGCCACTCTCCGCAAAAGCTGCTCAGCTTATTCATCGGAATGCAGGTAGTTGGGGTTTTAGTCGTTCTGATTTCGCAGCTAGTGGTACCCGACCTTTGGATTATTACCTCTATCGGCTTTGCGATAGCGCTCTCTTCGTTAGGTGGAATCATGGGCAATTCAAATGCCTGTTTTATGGCTTACTTTAAGAAAAATGCAGGGACAGCGTCTGCGTATATTGGCGCTTCTCAATCGATTATTAGTGCCGTCGTTGCTGCACTTTCCACATTGGTACTCATTCAAGGATTATGGATTCTAGCGTTGTTAATGTTAGGCATTAGCGTTGTGGCACTCGTGGTTTCGATGAAGAAAGAGCAACAATCTAATATGAGTCAATCCGCTTAATCGAGAAATTGCAAAATTCATAAATAGAAATAATTTACATTCGCTATTTATGCCATATTTTAATAAAATAATGTTGTATATGCACCACTCAACCGTGCACCGGTATAACAAGCTACGTACAAAAAGCCTCAATCTTAGCGACTAGCACTATTAGCCGTTACAAACAAAAAGGCATCAACGTAGAAATCAAAGCCCCTACCATGATAGTTAGGCGCGAAAATTAAAACCATAATAACGACATAAATAAGGAAGATATATGAACCGCTCAATGTTCAAAGTTTCACTTTTATCTCTAGTAGTATGCTTTTCTGGCTATGCATCTGCGGCAGCACCAGATGTTCCGACTGAAGCCCCTTATATCGTACTTTCTGATAACCTAGATGAGCCAAATGGATACGGTTTCTGTATTGATACTTTTGGCGCAGGTCAATCAGAACTTATGCACACTCATACTTGTAAACCACAAGTAGCAAAAGATTCACCAAAATATGCTGGTGGCAATGATGTTCGTTTTGAATACGATACAGCAACAAAACAGATTCGTTCGTTTGCCTACGAAAATCAATGCGTACAAGTTTTAATCGCGAAAGGAAAGTCAGAGTTTGCCCTACTTGATTGTAGCGACCATGCACATCAACAATTTGCTTACCAATCAGAAGACAAAACATTTAGACTCGCAGACGAACTCGAGCAATGTGTTGTCGTAAATACAGAAACAGTTAAAGCCGGACCTTGGGTTAAGCGTACTTTGCAACTGGCTAAGTGTGATGAAATTGACTCAACGTTAAAGCAGTGGGACGTAGTTTCAAAATAGGACCACATTGATACCTATCTATAAGTTATCGTTAACATTTTGAATGTTAACGATAATTTTTTCTTCGTTTGCTATTTCAATCAAACCCGTCCCCTTCCTAAAATAACGCAACTCTTGAGAACTCGTTACATGCCCTTTAAATCAATTGCCCTGGGTTACGTAGCAAACATTGCCCTCAACTGTTATAGTAAAAACACGCTGTAATTATAATAAATAAACAGAAGGACACCCTATGAACCGCTCTACACTAAAAATCTCACTCTTATCTCTATTTGTTTCTGTTTCTGGATATGCATCCGCCGCTGCACCAGATGTCCCTACCGCTGCTCCTTATATTGTATTAACCGATAATATCGATGAACCTAACGGGTACGGTTTCTGTATAGACACATATGGCGCAGGCCTGTCAGAACTGATGCAGACACATACTTGTAAACCAAAAACCGATGAAGGATCACCAAGAGATCACTCTGGTCATGATGTTCGTTTTGAATATAAAGCTGAGACACAGCAGATTGAATCTTATGCATTTGAAGGCAATTGTATGCAGGTTCTAATCGCCAAAGGTAAATCAGAATTTGCCTTACTTGACTGTAGTGACCATCCTCATCAAAAATTTGTTTATCAATCAGACGATAAGACGTTTAGACTCGCAGAAGATCTCGAAAAATGTATTGCCGTAACGACTGAGACTGTAGAAGCAGGACCTTGGGTTAAGCGTGCTTTACAATTAGTAGAGTGTAGTGAAGCTGATACCACGTTAAAACAGTGGGACGTAGTTTCAAAATAGAAACCTAGACTTCCCAATTTAGTCAATTCAAGAAGGGTGCAGCAAATCTGCACCCTTTTTTCGTTTTAGTTGTCACCTTTTCCTTCACCTTTATCAATAACTCGCCTTAATCTTCCAACCAACATCACTCTGTGTGTACCACTCATTGCTCTTTAGGATCTATATAAAGAAACCGAGACCACAAAGCTCTAAACCAGCTCAAATTTTACGCCAATTCTATTTTCTTGTGATCCAGCTATGAATAAATTAGATCCCACCGAAACTTTTCATCGCCAATTAGCATAAAAAAAAGAGATCAATCACATAAATGGTACCGGTTACATTTATTTCGGAAACAAGATGTAACCTATCGTAGAAAACAAGAATGACAAAAAAGGATAATGAATATGACTAAGATTCTACTCTGCTGCGCGGCTGGTATGTCTACCAGTATGGTCGTAAAAAAAATGAAAGAAGCCGCTGCCAATAAAAACCTTTCAGTTGAAGTCGAAGCCGTTGGATTGGATGAATTTGATGCCAATCTAGCAACCTATGACTGCTTTCTTTTAGGCCCTCAAATCAAGTACAAATTAAATGATTTTAAGGTTAAAGCGGATGCTGTAGGCAAACCCGTTGCTGTCATCAATGCCATGGATTACGGCATGATGAAAGGCGAAAAAATACTCAACGATGCTCTTGCTCTACTCGCTTAACCCCGGAGAAATACTATGTCTAACCCGTTTTTCGATTTCATAGAAAACAAAATAGCTCCAGTCGCTGGTGCATTTGCGTCACAACGTCACGTGAGCGCAATTCGTGATGGATTTATCGGCGGCATGCCTTTTATGATCGTCGGTTCATTTTTACTCGTGTTCGCTTTTCCTCCCTTTTCTCCTGATACTTCGTTCGCGTTTGGACAATGGTGGCTCGGCTTATCACAAGAGTATCTTGAACAAATAATGACCCCTTTCAATATGACCATGGGGATCATGTCCTGCTATATCAGTGTGGGGATTGCCTATAACTTAGCAAATCACTATAAGTTAGATGCGCTTCCTACTGGACTACTTTCGCTGATGACCTTCTTGTTGGTCGCGGCTCCAATGGAAGAAGGCAAGTTATCCGCCTCATTCATGGGGGGTACCGGTATTTTCACCAGTATTATCGTCTCCATCTACGTTACCGAGCTGACTCGCGTACTAAAAGAGAAAAATATTGGGATAAAACTGCCTGAACAAGTTCCTGCAAAGATACGTCAGTCATTCGATCTATTAATTCCTGCGCTCGTGGTTATTTTCACCATCTATCCACTAAACCTATTACTACAAGGGCAGTTTGACATGATTTTGCCTGCCGCCATCATGTCGTTATTTGCACCACTAATTTCAGCGTCTGATTCATTGCCCGCCATTCTTTTAGCGGCATTTCTTGCACACGCATTATGGTTTGCAGGGATTCATGGAGCAGCCATCGTGGGTGGAATCATGGCTCCTTTCTGGCTAGTGAACCTAGGACTAAACCAAGATGCACTCGCGGCCGGTGGCGAATTACCCGCAACGTTTATTGAACCATTCTGGAGTTTCTTCATTACACTGGGTGGCTCTGGTGCAACCTTTGCGCTTGTCTTACTTTATCTACGCAGTAAATCAGCTCACCTCCAATCCATTGGTAAGCTTTGTGCAGTTCCAACTCTTTTTAATATCAACGAACCCGTCATTTTTGGTAGCCCAATCGTAATGAATCCAATCTTATTCATTCCATTTGTAGGCACACCGATGATCAACGCAACTATCGCCTACACCGCTGTTCAAACAGACATGATTGGGAAAGTGATTTCACTCGTACCTTGGACGGCTCCTGCTCCAATTGGTGCGGCATGGGGTGCCGGTTGGGAAATGAGTAATGGCTTGTTAGTCATTGGACTGATTGTACTGGATATCGTTATCTACTACCCATTCTTCAAGATCTACGAAAAGCAGTTATTGAAAGAAGAAAATGCGGTAACCGAGCAATCGTCAGAATCCCAAAGCTTGCAATCAGCATAATAAAAATAGCGAATAAAAATGGGATTCAGCCATGGCCGCTTCCCATTGATTCCACCAATTATTAACCGGAGAACACACATGATGACACAAGCAAGTCCTGCCGAAATGGACTCTCCTATCGAAGATTTAGAAGAAACCGTAATGGAGCTAATTATTAATGCAGGTGAATCGAAGAGTTGTGCGATGCAAGCTCTTTACGCCGCAAAAGCCGGAAAATGGGACGAAGTTGACGGACTTTTAGATGATGCCAATGCTGCCGCTAAACGTGCTCACACCGTTCAAACACAACTAATTGGTATGGATCAAGGTACGGGAAAAGTCCCCGTCAACCTAATCATGGTTCATGCTCAAGACCACATCATGACCTCTATGTTAGCGCGAGAACTTATAGAAGAGCTCATCAATATTCATCGCTCAATGCAAGGCGCGTAACAAGATTTAACTAACTAGGAACAACAATGGACACAACTAAATTGAAAAATTTTCCTGATGATTTCTTTTGGGGAGCTTCAACCTCTGCTTACCAAGTTGAAGGTGCTTGGAATGAAGATGGCAAAGGCCCGTCAGTCATTGATATGGGAAACGTGGTTGAAGGCACAACCGATTTTACAGTCACGAGTGATCACTACCATCGCTACAAAGAAGACGTTGCATTATTTGCTGAACTTGGGCTGAAAGCCTATCGCTTCTCCGTCGCTTGGACTCGTATTTATCCAAATGGCGATGGTGAAGTTAATCAAAAGGGCATTGAGTTTTACAGTAACCTGATTGATGAGTTACTTAAATATAATATTGAACCGATCCTCACCATGTATCACTTTGACCTACCCTACGCTTTGCAAGAAAAGGGTGGCTGGTCAAATCGCAGTACTGTCGATGCGTTTGCGCTCTACAGCAAGACCTTATTTGAATTGTTTGGCGATCGCGTTAAATACTGGCTGACTATCAACGAGCAAAATATGATGATTTTGCATGGTGACGCTTTAGGGACAAAACATGTTGCTGGTGAGAATCCGATGAAGGATCTCTATCAACAAAACCACCATATGTTACTGGCTCAAGCTAAAGCCATGACCCTATTTCACGAAATGCTGCCAGAAGCCAAAATCGGTCCTGCTCCCAATATTTCGGTCATTTACCCTGCATCTTCAAAACCAGAAGATATTCTTGCGGCCAATACGTTTACCGCGCTGCGCAACTGGTTATATCTGGATATGGCCGTGTACGGACGTTACAACAAAACAGCCCTTCGTTTCTTAGAAGAGCGTGACGCGCTGCCAGACATCGAACCCGGTGATATGGAAATCATGGCGACCGCTAAGCCCGACTTTATCGCCTTTAACTATTATAACTCTCAAACTGTTGCTGCCAGCACTGGTGATGAAAGTGATATTAATTCAACAGGCGATCAACAAATCACGATTGGTGAAGTCGGCGCCTACAAAGGCGTTGGCAATGAGCACCTTACAAAAAATGAATTTGGTTGGGAAATTGATCCAGTAGGCTTTCGTACCACAATGCGTGAAATTTACGAGCGTTATGCCTTACCACTAATCGTCACTGAAAATGGTCTAGGTGCATTTGATACTGTCGAACAAGACGGTTCGATCAATGATGATTATCGAATCGAATATCTACAGAAACATATCGAACAAGTACAACTTGCGATAACTGATGGTGTTGAAATGTTCGGATTCTGCCCATGGTCTGCGATTGATTTGGTGAGCACACATCAAGGCTGTTCGAAGCGATATGGCTTTATTCATGTCGACAGAGAAGAGTTTGACCTCAAAGAAATGAAGCGATCTAAAAAACAAAGCTATCATTGGTATCAAAATATAATAAAAAACAATAGTTTATAAATAACCTTCCAACCATACTCCTGAAAGGTTACGTACCTTTCAGGAGCTCAATTCAATGGAAATAAAGTATGAAATTTGCCAACGATTTTCTATTCGGCGCTGCGACGGCTTCTTATCAAGTCGAGGGGGCTTGGGATCAAGACGGAAAAGGTCTGACGAACTGGGATGAATTTACCAAAATTCCAGGAAAAACATTCGAAGGTACAAATGGCGACGTCGCGATTGATCATTACAATCGTTATAAAGAAGATATTGCCCTAATGGCAGAAATGGGACTCGAATCCTACCGCTTCTCCATTTCTTGGGCGCGTATTTTTCCGGATGGCACAGGTAAAATTAACCAGAAAGGCATCGATTTCTACAATAACCTGATTGATGAGTGTCTAAAGTACGGCATTGTCCCTTTTATCACGTTATACCACTGGGATTTACCACTCACACTAGAGAAAAAAGGTGGCTGGTTAAGCAAAGATACCTCTGACGCCTATATCGAGTACGCCAAACTCTGCTTTAACGAATTTGGTGATCGCGTTAAGCACTTTATCACTTTCAATGAAACGGTTGTCTTCTGTTCACTTGGATATATGCGGGGTGCTCATCCACCAGGCATTCAAAACGACCCGAAGAAATATTTTCAAGCGACACACAATGTATTTTATGCGCATGCGCGAGCGGTGATCGAATATAAGAAGTTAAATCTGTTCGGTGAGATTGGGATTAGTCATGTTTTCAATCCCGCGTTTGCCGTCGATAATTCCGAAGAAAATCTATTTGCTCAAGAGCACGCAAATAAGTTTAAAATGAACTGGTATTTTGACCCAATTTTGCTTGGTAAATACCCCGAGTATGTCGTCAAGCAACTCAAGCAAGAAGGCAATTTACCAACGTGGACCGAAGAAGAATTGCAGACCATTTTTGAAGCGGCGCCGCTAAATGATTTTGTTGGCTTAAATTACTATCAACCTATGCGTGTTGAAAAAGCAGACGGCCAAGTCAAAACTCGTGATATGTCTCGTGAAAATGCGACCGGCTCTCCTGGCGATCCGAGTTACGATGGTGTCTATCGAACAGTAAAAATGGATGACAAGCGGTATACTAAATGGGATTGGGAGATATCTCCGGAAGGTTTTGTTCAAGGACTGAATATTCTCAAAGAGCAGTATGGCCAAATAAAAATGTACATCACAGAAAATGGTCTGGGGGACGAAGACCCAATTATTGAAGGTGAGATCTGCGATATCGCTCGAATTCACTTTATTAAAGATCACCTATCGGCCGTTAAACAAGCGATTGCCAATGGTGTCCACATTAAAGGTTATTTCGCTTGGTCAGCGATCGATTTATTGAGCTGGCTAAACGGGTACAAAAAACAGTATGGCTTTATTTATGTCGATCATAAAGATGGACTGAAGCGTAAGAAAAAAGCGTCATTCATTTGGTATCGAGACGTCATCGCCAACCGCACCGAAGAAGTCTAATTCATTACAAAACTGGAGAGAAAACAGCATTATGGCAACCTATCTGTCGTTTGATATTGGTGGAACTGACATTAAATTTGGTGTCGTAAATGATCGCGGGAATATTCTTCATCAGGGAAAAATAAAGACAGCTTCCACTGGCGAAGCGATCATTCAAACCATCGTTAATATAAAACAAGAGTTAGAATTGCAGTTTAGCTTGGATGGTGCTGCTTTCTCTGTACCCGGCTTTGTCAATGTTGACACTGGCTATTTGAAAGCAGGAGGTGCGATTAAAGACTTCTGCGAGTTCGATTTTAGAACGATTCTTACTGACAAACTGATGCTTCCAGTCGAAGTCGAGAACGATGTCAATTGCGTTGCTCTTGCTGAAAAGTGGCTAGGCAAAACTAAAGAAGTGCGTGATTTCATCTGCATTACATTAGGCACAGGTATTGGTGGCGCTATTTATCTTGATGATCATTTAGTCCGCGGACACAGTTCTATGGCAGGAGAATTTGGCTATACCTTCATTCACTATGCACACTCCACCGCTGATAAAAACTCTGAGACCATGAATCAAACGGCCTCGGTGAGAGATGGGTTGCGTCGCCGGTATGCGTTATATAAACATTTGCCGAGCTTTGATGATCTCTCAGGCAAAGATATCTTTTCGTTGGCCGAAGAAGGTGATGAGATTGCCATCAAAGTAGTTGACGAGTTCTACAAGAGCATCGCCGTTGGACTGCATAACCTCACCTTTATGTTGAATCCTAAAAAAATCATCATTGGTGGTGCTATCAGTAACAGACCCGATTTGATTCCTAACGTAACGAAAGAAATGAAGAAGTTGATCAAAGCTATTGCGGTTATAGACAAACTTAACCTCGATGAATTGGTTACCATCGAGCCAACTTCATTTAACAATGATAATGGCCTAATCGGCGCGGTCTACCATTTTGTCACCATGAGAGCCAAACGGCCCTATAAAAACTATTCTCTAAGCCTTGGTTAGGTGAAAGGAACTACAAGTCTAACCAACTCTTATCAGCGTGATACGGTATCACCGAATTACGCTGAATTAACCGACCGTGATGGTGATGAGAAGTGGGTGAAATATTGGTATCAACGAGATCCAATGCAAGCTCCATGGCTTGTTTCGTCATCACTTCAATCGGAAGCTCTACTGTCGTTAACGTCGGATTAAAAAACTCAGTGACCGGGTCATTATCAATCCCAGTGATAGATACCTGCTCAGGAACTTTAATCCCCTCTTCTTCCAATGCTTTCAGCGCCCCAACCGCCATATTATCGTTGAATGCGACGATAGCTGAGAAAGGAACGCGCTTGGCAATAAGTCTCTTGCACGCTTCATAGCCACTTGTCATATGGTAATTTCCGCTTTCAATAAGAGCATTCACCAATGGGATTCCATAAGGCTCAAATGCATTTTTATATCCTGCTAGACGAGCTTGACCGGTTAAATTTTCAAGCGGCCCCGTAATACAAGCAATTTGTCTGTGCCCAAGCGCTATTAAATGTTCCATAACCATAGTCACTGCGCCCTCCTGATCAAAGGAGACAGTATGGTATGCAGGCTCTATGGAATATCGATTCAGAATCACCAAAGGTATGGAAAGCTGACTATAGAGTTTTTTGATATGTTCATCACACAAAGTTCGACTGTAAAGTACAACGGCATCACAACGCCCTTCAAGCTGGCGAATCGCTTCATACTCTTGGTCTGGATCATTCTTACCGTCGGTAACCAGAAGCTGCTTACTCGCGGTATCAGCACTCGCAGCAGCCTGTTTGAGTAGAAGCCCGAAGTGAATTCCATCAAAATCCGAAACAACTAACCCAATATTATTGGTGCGATTCGTCGCTAATGCTTGTGCTAGCTTATTTGGACGATAACCGAGCTGATCCATCGCTGCAAAAACCACTTCTCTCGTGGATTCTTTTACTTGTCCAGTTCCATTAATTACACGCGATACCGTGGCTTTAGAAACACCAGCCAATTTACACACATCAACGATAGTACTCATTCGCGCCCTTACCTTTACCAGACAAATTAATAGCCGATCTAAATTCTAAATCATTATGGCAATAATAGCATGCAATGTAACCGGTTACACTTTGGTTGTAACCGTTTTGCTCAATAATTTGATTTCCGTCTTTAATAGCCGCTTTATTCTAGATTTTATCCAGCATCCGCTTTTTTAGTCTTGCTAAATCAATAGCATTAGAACGAACAGTCAATTTAATATGGTTGTAGTCGTATTCTTCTTTCGCCACGCTCATTGTCGAACGAATTTCACCAATAATCCCATTCGCGGTATAAGGGACGATGATTTCTTCTTCGATCATTTCTTCTTCAGCGACACCGACAATATACTTATGTAACTGTGCCACATCGAATGGGTTGCGAGTTGACGTCATCATCGCATCAGGAAATTCTTCCATTAGCGCGTGTTGCTGCTCTTCACTCAATTGGTCAGATTTATTCAGCACCAATAATCGTTTAATGCCATCAACACCGACTTGCTCTAATACCTCGTGTACAACATCAAGTTGAGTACGGAACGTTTTATCCGACGCATCGACGACATACAGTAATAAAGAAGCGTCATGGGCTTCTGCTAAGGTCGAATGAAAAGAAGCCACCAAATCATGAGGCAGTTTTTTAATAAAGCCAACCGTGTCAGACACTAAGATTCTTGGCTGGGTAGCTGGGTGCAGAGCTCGTACCGTGGTATCTAACGTCGCGAATAATTTATTTTCAACCAAGACTTCGCTACCCGTCAGTGCGCGCATCATCGACGACTTACCCGCATTGGTATATCCAACTAACGCCACACAAAAGAGGTCAGAACGTTGGGTCCTACGTCCCTTCAATTCATCTTGAACGCTCACCAGTTCACGCCTTAATTCGGCTAATTGGTCACGAACTTTACGACGATCCAGCTCTAAAGCCGTTTCACCTGAGCCCTTCCCCATCTGGCGTTCGTTATTTTCGCTGGTTGATTCTCTAAGACGTGGTGCTAAATAATTTAGGCGGGCAATTTCAACTTGAAGTCGTGCGGTCCGAGTCCGAGCATGACGACTAAATATTTCAATAATAATACCGGTGCGGTCAAACACTTCAACGCCAAGTTGATTCTCGACATTACGCAGCTGAGACGGAGTTAAATCGCAATCAAACACCACGACATCCACAGAAGACAATGGCATATAGTCCAATGACATATCGTCAAATGACGACTCATCAAATAAATCGTCATCAAGATCTTCGCCGGTATCTTTAATAAGTCCTCGGTTACCAGTGAGATGTGCGATTTCAGCCAACTTACCCACTCCCAAGACATTGAGGCCTTGAGTTGAATTTTGTTTTTGAGACTGAGAACCAACAACTTTAAACCCTAAGGTCGTCACTAAGCGAGCCAATTCCGCCAAAGATTCTTGCGCTTCATCACCTTTAAACTGTGGTGTGCGAATAGAGATAAGTAGTGCATTGTTAAGTGACGCTTTTGCAGTTGGGTGCATAATGTTTACTGAAATTGCACCTAAGTGCATACCTGATTTATTTGAAAGTGGCTCGATCCTACGCTGTTATAGAGCGGCTTTATAGTGGAATATTGAACAAATTTTCGATTGACCTAACTCGGCGTAGTGACCACATGTGTATAAACCAACCTAAATTAGAGCAGAAACAGGCGCTACATCAATATATCCCTCTATTTATGCAAATAAGTTCATCTTTAATAACCACTTTATTCTAGAATTAATAGATAAATCGCTTGATACAATCAACAATTAGGCGCATATTCCAAATATAGAAAACACGTGAAAAATTAATACGTTAAATTTTTCTCAAGGAGACAAAAAATGTTTAAAAAAATTCTAGTACCTGTTGATCTAAACGACAAAGGTTTTTCAGATCGAGCGATTGAACTTGCCATTTTACATGCCAAAAGTTCGGGTGGAAAACTCTACTTACTCAATGTAATGCCAGGCGTTCATATGCCGCTAGTTTCATCCTACTTTCCCAAAGAAGCCGCTGAACGAATGAAAGAAGAAGTGGAAACAAAACTGCGGGAATTCGCCGAAACTCACATTGGTGACGAAGTGAAATATTCGATGCGAGTAGATACTGGGCGCCCCTACACCACCATATTAAACTACAGCGAAAAAGTCGGTGCTGATCTTATTGTAATTCCAAGCCATAAGCGTTCAAAAGTAGACCGAGTGGTGTTGGGGTCTGTTGCAAGCAAAGTGGTAGAGCATTCTCCGATTAACGTTTTAGTTGTTAAACCAAAAAGATAATTAAGCCTTATATATACTGATTCATTGACGATCTGACACCTTTGGTGGTGAAGCGAGACCTAGTCGTACAGACTGTCCCTGTGCCACCAAAATTGCTTCTGGGTTGAGTCTTCTTAGCGTTTTTTACTTAAACTAGCGCAACACAAATAACCTCAAGTATGGAATATTTGTTTAACTTGATGCCCGGTAATTATGGTGCTGATCATATCTCTTATTCAAAGAATTTCGGGACAGAGTTCTACGAGGGTTTATGCTGGATTTACCAGGAAGGTTAATCACATACGGCCTAAAATCAAAAAAACCATCGCTGTCACTTAACACCTCTGGAAAAGGGTTTGATGGCGATGGCTTAATTAGCTCTTAGGTCAACGAACAATAGGTTATCAACACGCAATTAATTTAACGATAATAACCCTAGTCTTTTGATTTAAAGCTCAAAATCAACTCAAAAACTATCGAACCAATAATAATTATAAGAATTTGCTTAATAACCATTAAAGTATCCCAACTTCGATCATATGACAGGAGGCTGCTTCCTAGACAAAATATCAATGTAAAAGGCAGACTGTAATACAGAACCCTCTTATAGAAAGGCAATTGCATCCGCGTTTCCCAATCGATTCTAACTTTTTCGTTCATTTTCTGTTTAAATGCTGAAAAATTAATCATTTTTAAATGAGCCTAAATAAAAAGTAATTTTAGTGATAAGGATTGCTGAATTCATTACTGAGTAAATCAGCAACAGAACTAAAAAACCAGCTCAAAATAGAGATCCTACAGCCCCAACCGCCCTGTTAAGGTGAGAGCAACGCTAACACGAACCTAATGCACTGCGCCATAAACACAAAACCCAACGATGACATAAAAATGCCAAGCGTTGGGAATCACTCTTACATGCTTTGTTAAGCAGCTTTTGCTCTAAACTCTTAAAGGTGGAATTACAATCGGGCTAATTCCAAGCCGTGCACACGAAGATTGAAGAGCCTCTCGCCAATACGGCCAAACATGATAATAAACATGTTTTTGCCCAAACTGATTTATTTCTTCATCGTTTAAGGCACAAGGTGACTCATACTGAGCAACAAACTCAGCTTTAATTTCTAGGATTGGCTCAATTCCATCATTACTTTCCTTAGCTGCATCGTCTTCAGAGATACACCTAATCGCAACAACAGTATTTAACCTATATAGCCAAACACCGTCTTCTTCTCTTTCCGTCTGACGAATTTGACGCAGAAAACGAAGTTCTTGAGTATTTTCAAGGTACTCATCGTTAAATTGTTCTGCATCTATATCTTCATGAAGCTCCACCAACAGATTTTTTAAAGTTACTGATTGAATAACTAAATTATCAGCACACTTTTTTAATTCTGGAGTCATTTATCTACGCTACCTTCATCGTTGACCAAGCAGCATCATGCGCGAGGTACAATTGCTGTGATGGACTCTTTGTAATACTCGTCTTAGCCACTGTTATTTTTTGAACACGAGACCATGAAGTTTCAGCCTGCTCTACAGGCTTTACTGGAATTTTGATTTCAGGCTTGAAACCCAATGCAAAGCAAATATCAGAGAAAGAACCTAAAGTCATATTTCTAGAACCACTAAGAACTTGAGAAACATAAGACTTAGATTTACCAAGCCTTCTTGCTAATTCCGCTTTGCTGATATTTAAATCCTCTAACATAACCAAAAGATCTTCAGTCACATTGAAAACTAAGTCTTCACGTGCATATGCACGTTCTTCTGCGTCACTGAAGCATGTATCTTTTGAATAAAACATGTCTCTTCCACTCATACTTAATCCTCTTTTTCTCGCCAATTTGCATGAACTCTATCAGTATCTCTTTTATCTAACTTCTGCTTATCTTTGTAAGTATAGTGGCTGATAAAGTAAGTATTAGGATGTTTTTTTGATAGCCAACAATAAGCCCTAACGGGAAGTTTTTTGAAAGCATTAAACTTCCCTGAGCTCTTAGGTAGATTTCCTTCTTGTGGGAAATTATCCTTTGACATTGGTTTTCCATCAGCTAAACGTTCAATTAACTGAATAATTGCACGTTTAACTGATTTTTTCTTATTATGAGGAGTAACGCTGACTAAAGCCTCTTCAAAGCTTTCTATAGCTCCGTCACAGTGCTCTACATTAAATCGTGAGCCTTTATGCTTTTTATTTAGTTCTTTGGTCACTCGATATCCCACAACGAAAAGTTAATATATATGTTAACCTTCAGGCGCATTACACACTTAGTTAGCAAAAAAAGCAATAAGTTTGTACTGAAATTATGAAGAATTGACATTCGACTGCTGCTCAACGAGGCTGTAGAATTTCTACCTAGCCTCATTCTCGATTTTGATCTTACCTCTATTTCACCACGATATGAACTTGAATGCATTAACTCCTTGTGATCTAATCACCATTATTCACATATTTAGATACGATCATGCCAAACTTCAAACCGATTATTCAAATCAAAATATGTTCGTTCCTGTCAGTATCGATGAGCAATTAATACCCGGAACGATTGAGTTCGCTATCGCGCACCTCATTGATACTCACTTGGAGCTATCGCCGTTTAATGCCTTATATCACAATGATAAAAATGGCGCTGCCACATACCCTCCTTCTATCATGCTCAAGATTATCTTTTACGCTTACTCGCTCGGCATGTTATCCAGTCGGAGAATTGAACGAGAATGAGCTAGGATAATCTGTCAGATCTGATTACATCGCGGTTAGAAAACTGGCAGATCACGTCCTGACTAATTCACCTTAACCATACAAATAGCGCCATCGTTTCACCCCTAAGTTAAATTCAAATTACCGCGCATACTTGTGTAGTTCTCTCAAATGCGTTTGAACACAATGTTTACGAAAATGCCGTTTCCCTCGACAGACTAAGTTCTCAATTTCAGCGATTCATCTGCCAATATGTTACTAGATGTAATGGGCTTTAACTCAAAAAATTCGATTATGTTATGATGAGCGCTTTGGTTTCTCCTTCGGTTCTCAGTATGTTTCGTCTCCTATCTACATTGTTTTTCTTAAGTTCTTTTTCCTGTTATGCACTTGATCTTTCGCCTGTTACTGCAAATCTCGACAGTTACTTCTCCAAACAACTTAAAAACGATAAAGTTCCGGGTGGAGCCTTAGTCGTAGTTCAAGGTGATGAAGTCAAGCTTCTCAGTCTCTATGGCGTTCGTAAGGAAGGAGAAAAAGGTAAGGTAAATCAAAACACGGTATTTCGTCTCGCATCAGTGTCTAAAACATTCGCTGCTGAACTGACTGCAATATTAGTTGAAGAAAAGAAGTTAAATTGGGATGATCGGATTAACGATTATTTACCTGAATTTCACTACAAAGACGTAGAAGCCTCCAGTCAATTGCAAGTCCAACACTTGCTTAGTCATACAACCGGTATGGTACACAATGTCTACGACAACCTGCTCGATGCACACCTACCGTTGAGTAAAATTTACCCAGCGTTCAATAAACTGGAACCATTGTGCATACCTGGAAACTGTTACGGTTATACCAATCTGATGTTCAGTTTGGTGGATCCCATTCTTGAACAATCTACCAACCAAAATTATACCCAGTTAATGCAAGATAAAATATTTGCACCATTGGCGATGAATGATGCATCTCTTGGAATGGAAGCATTTCTCAGCAATAGCAATCACGCAACGCCTCATGTGCGCGGCAAAAAACGCTGGTACAGCCGAGAAGTTGAAGAGGATTATTACCGTGTGTTACCTGCCGCAGGTGTGAATGCCAGTATCAACGATATGGCACAGTGGTTAAAAGCTCAGTTAGGCGAATATCCAAGCGTCATTTCACCAGCCGTGTTAGAAACTGTTTCCACACCCCGAATCGAAACCAAGCGAGAGATGACCCGCAAGCACTGGCGGAAGAAGCTACAAAGAACCGACTATGGTATGGGCTGGCGCATCTTCGATTACGGTGGTGAAGAACTCATTTATCACAATGGTTGGGTAACCGGATTTAGTGCGGAACTTGCATATTCAAAGAAACACGACATTGGTATTGCGTTGCTAATCAATGGGGAATCTTCAGTTGGAAGTTTGATTGTGACGCATTTCTGGGATGAGGTTTTAAAAAAGGTGAAAAATTAACCGCCGTATCTGGCTTAAACTTACAAGCCAGAATGGAGCAATAGCAAAATATCAGTCTTGTTAGTATCTATTTTCACACAAATATCGTTTTGCCTTGTTTACTACTTTGTTCTGCTGATTCGAGTATTTTTAAAACCTTCACCGCATCAGCAGGATCGATTGGGTTTATACCACCAGCGTTGATTGCAGTGGCGATCGCATGGTAATAGTGTTGATAGCAACCAATTTCTGTTTCAATTAAATCAACTGAAGATTCAGAGTAAAGGCTTCCATAATGTTCTTTATTGTCCACACCATAACCTAAATTATCAGGCGCAATGCCGCTTTTTAAATGCTCTTCTTGAGGATCGAATCCATATTTAACAAAACTGCCAAGACTCCCCTCAAGTCTAAAACGAGTGTTTGGTGCCGCACAAAATGAGCTAGCATGCAAAACAACTTCAAGGTTTTGATAATGCAGCAGTACATGGAAGTAGTCAGTTGTTTTTGAGCCATCCCTTAACGGCAAACACCTTGCGGTCAAAGCATTAGGCATACCAAAAAGATGAATGGCTTGATCAACCAAGTGAGATCCTAAGTCATACCAGATTCCGGCTCCCGGGCCAGGTTCTTCTCTCCACCTTTGACGAACGATTGGTCGGAAACGGTCAAAACGAGATTCAAATAGCCTAATTTCTCCTAATGCATTATTTTTCTGCAGTTTTTGTAGCGTTAAAAAATCACCATCCCAGCGTCTATTATGGAACACGGAGAGGACTAAAGCGTTCTTTTTGGCAAGAATGATCAGTTCTTCAGCTTCTCTACTCGTAGTTACCATTGGTTTTTCGACAACGACATGCACCCCACTTTCTAAGCAAAGCTTTGCCAATGAAAAATGAAATTGATTTGGGGCGGTAATTATCACCAAATCCACTTTTTTACTTGTGATTAATTGTTCCGCTGAATTAAATATGACGACTGATGGGTGTTCTACTTTCAAGATACTCGATTTAGAACTGCTTATGGCTGTCAGAATCATTGACTCGGTGGATTGAATCAATGGAATATGAAATGTATTGGCAGAATTGCCATAACCAATTACGCCTACTCGAATCATGAATTCATGCCTTATTGGAAAATTAGTGGAGTTATAGGTTTTTTATTTCATTGCTATGTGACTAAGTGACCATGTGAGCTCACTGCAACTTATCTTCGGTCGGCTAAAGAATGCCACATGCATGTTACCAAGGAATCTCCGTTCCGTCGTAGTTAAGAAATCGACCGTTATCGTTCTGGTTCAAATTTCCTATTACTTGGGTTAATCCAGCAACACTTTGCGACGCAGTGATTAATGCATTCGGTCCACCCATATCCGTTTGAACCCACCCCGGATGGAGTGCAACGACACAAAAACCATCATCGGAAAGATCAATACTCAAACTTTTCACGACCGAGTTAAGTGCCGCCTTTGAGGAACGATAAAGATACCCTCCTCCGGAACTATTATCAGTCATACTGCCAACCTTGGAAGAGACGAATGCGATGCGTTTAAGCTCGCCTTGTTTTAACAGTGGATAGAGACTTTCGACCAGTTTCAATGGAGCGATAGTATTGATTTCTAGAACTTGACGCCATTCCTCAAGATCGGTGTTGCCAAAACTAACACCTTTAGGACCGTAATAACCGGCGTTATTAATCAAAAGATCCAGCGCGGGAAGCTTGGTTTTGAGTGCGCTAACTTGTTCGTAATCGGTCACCTCGAGTAAGTGACAACAGAGAGATGGATTGGATTGTTCAAGTTGGAGAAGCTCAGTTGCGCTCGCTTCTGAACGATACGTTGCGTGCACTTCATAACCTAGTGTGAGGTAATGCTGAACCAGAGCAAAGCCAATTCCTCGATTTGCGCCAGTAATAAGAACCGTAGACATATTCTTTACTCCTGTGTTTCTGCGTGTTCAACCTAGAGGTGATCACACATGTGATCGATATAAGTTTGTCACAAATACATTCTGCAGCAACCGCAGCTGGGAACTGCGGTTGTAACCAAGAAGGATATTAGTATTGATGGCTTAGTTGTTGCAATATTCCTTCGCTATCTCAGCACCTAGTCGAGCGTTATTAAGCACTAATTGAATATTTGAATCTAGGCTATTACCCCCAGTGAGTTCACATACGCGAGCCAATAAGAATGGTGTTGACTCTTTACCCGCAATGCCCTGCTCGTCTGCTTCAGCTAAAGATTGTTCTATAGCATCCGTGATTGTTTCTAATGGCATTGCGTACTCAACAGGAATTGGGTTCGCGACAACCACACCACCATGGAGATTTAATTCCCACTTGGCTTTAAGTGCAGATGCAATAGAGTCAGGGCTGTCTAATCTATAATCTACTGAATGGTCACTTTCTCGGGTATAAAACGCTGGCAGTGAGTCCGTTTGGTAACCCACAATTGGCACGCCTTGTGTTTCCAAGTACTCTCGAGTCAGCCCTAGATCAAGAATCGATTTAGCTCCAGCACATACCACAGCGACATTCGTGTTTGCGAGTTCTTGAAGGTCAGCAGATATATCAAACGTTTCTTGTGCGCCTCGATGTACACCACCGATGCCACCTGTGGCAAAGACTTTAATGCCAGCCATTGCAGCAAGAATCATTGTAGCAGCTACCGTTGTCGCACCATCTTTTTTACCCGCAACCATAAACGGAATGTCGCGTCGGCTTACTTTCGTTACCGAGGTTCCTGCTTTACCAAGATATTCGATTTGCTCTTTTGATAACCCGACTTTTAGACGGCCTTCAATAATTGCAATCGTCGCCGGTACAGCGCCATTTTCGCGGATGGTTTCTTCGACGAGAAGCGCTGTTTCGACATTGCGCGGAAAAGGCATTCCGTGTGAAATGATTGTCGACTCTAACGCTACGACGGCTTTATTATTCGCAAGTGCTTCTGCAACTTCAGGTTGAATATCAAGGTATTGTTCTAACATGTTTATTTCTCCTCAATCAGAGACAATAGCGTCTGCTCTGACATTTCTGAATTAATGGTATCGACTGAAGTGAGCGCTAGATGAGACGCTGCAATGGCAAATCTTATGCTCTGGTCCCAACTCCAGTTTTGTAAATAAGCGTGAACAAGTGCTGCCATCATGGCGTCGCCTGCTCCAGTAACATTCACCACATGAGTCGGGGTGGCGTCCATTAAGGTCTGCTGCGAATTACAGCTTGCTAATACGCCTTTATTACCAAGGCTAATTGCAAGGTGTTTGACCCCTTTTTCATGCAAATCATCCGCTAACTGGCTGACTTCAATAGACTCATTGATAGAATGGCCCGACAGGACTTGTGCTTCGAGTTGATTAGGTTTTAAGAAATCAATTTTATCTAAATAAGGCAAGAGTTTAGTTGCCTTGATCGATGAGACAGGATCAGCAAAAATCGTTTTATTGCCATACTGATTAAACAAATATTCCAACGCTTCTTCACTGAGGTTGGCATCGATAACAAGAACACTTGCACCGGTAATGATTCCCCTTCTCTTGGCAAGCTGCTTAGCGTTTAAGCTCTCTATTAATTGCATGTCATTTAGCGCGACAAGCAACTCACCCTGATCATCGATAATGGACAAATAACTGCTCGATTTTCTATCGGGTAAGATAAGCGAATGGTCGGTGCCGACATTAGAAAGATGGCAAGACTCTTTAAGTTCTTCCCCCCAACTATCACCACCGAACGTACCAATAAACTCAACTTGGCTACCTAAACGAGCTAAATTTTCAGCAATATTTCGTCCAACACCACCGGCACTGGACTCAAATGAACCGGGATTAGAGTCGGCCAACACAATCGATGCATCAGAGCGACCACACAAGTCCATATTTGCACCACCCAGCACAACCGCATAGGGTTCGGAGCAGAGAATGTATCCCTTACCTTTAATAAACCCTTTACGCGTTAGTTGCATGATGTGACCAGCAACAGCGCTTCGGCTTATGCCAATCTGATCAGCAAGCTCCTGCTGAGGGATCAAAGGATTACGCTGTAATATTTCTAAAACTTGTTGTTCTCTATCAGTCATAAAAATAATCGCTCACAAAAATAAAAACAATTGTCCGCATTGCAAACAATTGTTCGATTAGAGCATGCCATTACCGTTATGTAAAGTTTCTACGTTTAGTTTTCGAGAGGATTAGTTTTGGTCATTACAACAAGGATGGAGTTAACCCTTAGCGATAACGCTAAGGGTATACTTATATTGGAAAGATCTTATGTTTGATTGTCGAAAACCACAGCCTGCTTTTTGTTTGTATCAACATTTAGCGATAAAACGTCTGGCCTTGAGTAATGCCCAACCGGGTCGAAATCTATCTTACTTTTTATCAACATTTCTCTATCTAGGTCTGCATATATAATGGCTTTCTTATCGAATATTGGGCCAGCTATGACATCTCCAAGCGGACCAATAACACAGCTACCTCCTCTCATGACGATACTTTCATCATCGTCGGACAGTATGCTTCGGTAATCACTGCCAAACTCTTTACGAGTAATAAACTGACAAGCACTTAATACAAAACAACGCCCCTCCATTGCGATATGTCGCATACTTGACAACCATGTTTCTCGATCGTCGGCCGTCGGTACGCAATATAATTCAACGCCTTGCGCATACATTGCCATCCGAAGAGATGGCATGTAATTCTCCCAGCAAATCACGGCTCCAATCTTACCAATATCGCTATCTACTACGTCAAGTGTAGAACCATCTCCAAACCCCCAAACTAAACGTTCAGCGCCTGTGGGCATTAGTTTCCGGCGAACATTAACGACACCAAGCTTAGGGTCCACAAATACAACGCTACAGTAGAGTGTACTCCCTACTCGCTCAATAATTCCCATAACAACAAAAATGGAATTTTCAGACGATGCAACGACAACCTTTGTCATTTCCTCACCATCTAATTCAACCGCCCCTTCAAAATATCGATAGAAATCATTTCTACCTTCAGGAAGTCGAGTACCAACTGGAGCATCAAACGTTAGACCTTTAGGGTAAGTGCCTATAAATGCTTCAGGAAATACCACCAATTCGGCACCATTCTCGGCACATTCTTCAATTAGTTGAACTGATTTATCTGCTGTTTTTTCAGAATCAAATGGAACACTACTATCTTGGATAATCGCGACTTTGCAATTCTTGTTCATTATTCATTCCTTATTTTTGGGTCACAACGCTTGTGCTTGCTTCAATAGATCCGACTTCCGTCGTATTGTTCACCATATATTCATCGTACATATCATGGTAATTCACCACCGATTTCTCAGAAACAGGTTGTGTAATCTTACTAACCAATACTGTCACTAATATGTTGATAATAAAGCCAAAAAGACTAGAACCGACAACTAAATTCAAACCTAATAGAGCGGAAAAAATCATAACAACCGAGCCAACTATCAACCCCCAAAATGCACCGGATTCTGTTACTTTTTTGAAATAAAGAATTCCTAACGCACTAGGGACAATTTGAAGCCCTAAACCAAAGCCTAATGAAGCAATAGGTACAAGGAATCCCGTGCCACTTGGTGTTAAAGCAAGCACAAAGACAAAGATGGTTAACAACGCAACCACTAACTTGGTAACACGGACTGTATTTTCTGAGGATAGCGGCTTTTTGCGTATTGTATTTACGATATCTTCCGCAACAATACTGGCTGAAGACAGTAGCTGACTATTTATAGTGGAAATCGCGGCAGCCAAAATACCAGCAACAACAAATGCACCCAAAAGTGGTAAATGTGCAGCGAATAATTGTGGCAAAATTGTGTCACTGGTCTTGTCAGTCAAACTAGGTATAACACCAGGAATCATCGCTGCAGTGCCGACAACAAGAGGGATAATGGCCATCATCCATGAGTTCCAAAACGGTGTCATAACCGCAACTTTGCCTAGTACTTCAGCCGAAGATGCCGAATAGTATTTTTGCCACATATGAGGAAGAACCCACGCCCCAAAGCCAAGACCCAGCCATAGTTCAATCATTTTAAGCGGGTTACCAGTGTTAACCATTTTTTCAGGGCTATGAGTAAGTGCATTTTTGAACAAGTCGAAGCCGCCTGCTTTATCCGCACTATATAAAGCAGTAAAAATCAATATAGATGCAAAAAATAACCCCATAAAAGAATCGGTCCAAGCTGTTCCTTTAAAGCCAGCCCAAAGTACGATAACGCCTACCATTAAAGAAGTTACTGTTACCCCGATAACATACGGAATAACCCCATCGGTTAATGTTTCTAAAGCCTGTGCTCCACCACTAATTTGAATCAACATCACCGGAACCAAAGCAGTAATTCCAACCAATGCGACAGCAATCCTCATACGCTTACTGGAATAGTAATGTTCAAACATCTGACCTGGTGTAAAGAAACCAAATTTTTTCCCTGACAACCAAATCCGAGTCCCAAACAACCAGACAAAAATTCCGTGAAAAATCGTCCAGACAGCGAAGCAAGCAAACCAGACTCCACTGCGATAGTAGGTTCCAAATGAACCTAGCAACGTCCAAGTTGAGAAATACGTTGCCCCCATGGACAGCAAAAGAACCATCGTCCCCATATTTCTACCGCCGATGATATAGCTCTCGGTCGTACTTTCTACATTTTTCGACCCCCGACTTGCCAAAAAAGCGACCAATAAAAACAACAATAAAAATGAAATAAGAATCCCGATAGTTAAATAGTGATTCATAGCTCCTCTCCTTGTATTGGCTTATCCGAAAGTTTCTTTATAAAAGGTTTAAAATAGAGGGGATAGATTGCTATCGCACATATTGTTAATACAACATTGCAAATAAGAATTAAGGCTAATGGCATGGGAAGTAAACCAATCAACTCTGCTTCATTGAAATAACCCAAATAGGGTAAGGTAGTCAAAGAGAGAGATAATAATATTGTTAGCCACAAAATTTTCCGTTTTATTTTCATAACAACTCCTTTGTAATTCATTTACAACTTCATATTAAGTTATCATTACTGTTCTGAAAATTAGAAGTTTCCGAACAGCATGTTGCACAAAATGCAACAGCGAGCCATAACAGTGCAAGTCGGGGTCTTTTGTGTCTGATGACTTAATCGGGTAAGGATGTCTAAATGGAAATCACAACAATGAAATACTTCATTGTATTAGCGGAAACACAATCTCTAAGAGAAGCATCAAAATTACTGTATATAAGTCCTTCGGCATTAAGTAGGCAAATTAAAAATTTTGAGCACAACTTTCATTCACCTTTGTTTGAAAGGCGTCCAACAGGCATGTTCTTAACTGAAGAAGGTAAAATTGTTGAACGCCATATACGACGAACAATTCGAGAAGTCGATCTCGCAAAATCTGAAATCGACAAACTTAAAAACCTACTTACGGGTAAAATTAGACTCGCGACGATCGAAGGAGTTGTTGAATCTTGGGTGATGCCCCCAATGAAGGCATTTACTCATCAGCATCCAGATATAAGATGTAAATTAGCGATCTCTGGAAGCCGAGAGGCACATTATAATGTGGTCAATGACCATGCAGATATTGGTATCGCAATGCAACCAATTGATTGCAGCAATATTGATATTATAAAAAGCGTCGATACACCATTAGCCATCACTGGACGATATGATCATGCTCTATCTAAGACTCCAAACCCGACATTAGAATCCATCATCTCTTACCCGTTTGCAGTCTTAGATGGTAGTTTTCATACAACACAGCTGTTTCATCAATTTTTAAAACATAACAACAAAACATTCGAACCTAAATTAGAGTTCAACCAAATCAGCTACATCAAAAACCATATAAAAACATCCGACTATCTTACTATTCTTCCCAACTATGCCATTGAAAATGAGGTTAATAATCAAGAGTTATTTATACTAGAAAATGAAAAGTTGCCCTCGTGTAAGACAATTATTTTTGTTCGGAAAGATAGAAAGTTAACTCATGCAGCAACGCACTTTATTAGTCTTTTGTGTCAAAGTATCAAGACGATGGACAGTTGCACCTAAACGTTAAGCAACGTAAGCAACGATATGAACAGCAGCAGTGGCTTGTTTGATGGTGAATATTGAATACAAATATCTTAGAACTCGTATTTCAGAGAGGCAAAAAATACTCTCCGATAGCACGGAGAGTATTGGAGGTTATAAATAATTAGAGTGACGCACTGACTTCAACAATACTTTGATGAAGGATGCTCGCAATTTCTGTTACTTGCTCTTCACCAAGAATCAACGGTGGCGACAAGATAAGTATGTTACCCAGAGGTCGAGCGATCAGACCACGTTGTTGAGCAGCTTTAGCCACTTTTAACCCAATCATATCTTCTGGGGTGAACGGCTCTTTCGTCGCCTTATCCTTCACAAATTCGATACCGATCATAAAGTGGCTACCACGAACTTCACCGACTAAATCAAGAGACGCTAATCCTTTCAGGGCTTTCTCAAACATTTTACCGGTAACTTGTACTTTTTCTGGTATCCCTTCTTTCTCCATGACTTCAATGTTAGCCAATGCCGCAGCTGATGCTGCAGGGTGACCAGAGTAAGTCATACCATGCAAAAATACTTCTCCAGGACCGGAAATGACTTCATGGATTTCATCAGAAATAATCGTTGCCGACAAAGGTTGATAACCCGAAGTTAAGCCTTTAGCCGTAGTAATAATATCTGGTGTAACGCCAAATACGGCTTCTGAAGCAAAGAAATGTCCTAAGCGACCAAACGCTGTCACAACCTCATCGGAGATATACTTAATGTCATTCTCAGCACATACTTTTGCCATACGAGCATGGTAACCTTCAGGCGGTACGATAACACCACCTGCACCCATGATAGGTTCTGCAATATAAGCCGCGATATTTTCAGCACCAACGTTATGAATATTTTGATTTAAATCGGCGATTAAATGATCTAGGAACTCAGCTTCCGTCATCCCATCACCTTCACGCCAATAGTGTGGACATGCTAAATGATGAACTAATTCAGAGGCACTGTCCCAACCTTTGCTATACGCAGGCGTTGTCATCGCAATCGCAAGGTGAGTAGAACCGTGGTAAGCGCCAACACGACTTAAAATCTTTTTCTTGTTTGGACGACCAAGGCGATTGTTGTAGTGATGCAGCATACGTACAGCGGTATCATTAGCCACTGATCCAGAGTTGCCAAAATGGACATGATTTAAATGACCCGGAGCAAGCTGAGCAATTTTTTCAGCCAATTTTGCCGCTGTTGGGTGAGTAAAGTTATAAAATGTTGAATAATAATCCAGAGTATTGAGCTGGGTATTAATCGCATCAATAATTTCTTTTCTCTTATGTCCAACGTTAACACACCATAATCCACCGATGCCATCAATCAGGCTGTTCCCTTCACTGTCTTTGACAAAGTAGCCATCAGCTTCAGTAATAACCGTGATCGCATCTTTCTGCTTTAACGCATTAAGATCTGCGAATGATTGAACCAGATGTTCATCTGACTTTAAAACCGAAGACGTATCAGTCGCGATGTTCATATCCATTTATTTAACCTCTAAATAATCATTAAGCTGCGTTGAAGAAATGTTCTTCGCTGCGTGTCGTGTATCGAGATCGACGATGACAAGTGCTGGTGTAGAGCCCACCATCGCCATTGGGGCAGAATCAGAACTGGCAATCATAGAAAGTCCTGCATAATCCAATCCTGCTTCTGATCCACAGTAGTTTGCGTAAACGATGGTGACGCCCATCTCAGCGGCTCTAGCGGGAACCAATGTCTGTGAGACATATTCATACCCTGTTGGGTTCGCTGTCGGAACAAAAATCAACGTTACACCCATTTCCGCTAACTCACGACAATGCTGAGGGAATTCGATGTCATAGCAGATAAGTAACGCAGCTTTCTCACCATTCCAGTCAAAAGTTTGATAAGAATCACCAGGTATAAAGCTGGCTTTTTCCATCTCACCAAATAACTGAATTTTTCTATAATTCGCTAATTGAGTACCGTTCTTATCTAAGCAAATTGCTGAGTTATATACGGTGTTGTCACTGGACTCTGCCCAGCCTAATGTCAATCCACAGCCATATTTTTTTACTAACGCTGTAAGCCTATTGATCCAATCGCCATCGATAGATTGAGCGAGTTCTTGGTGCAGATCGGGACGATTATATCCAGGTAAATAAAGTTCTGGAAATACCACCATTTCGGCGCCAGCTTCAGCTGCTGCACGAAGGTTAGTTTCGATTGTGGTAAAACCACTTTCGATATCCCCATCAATAGGTAAGGCTTGGCAAAGTCCAATTTTCATTAAATTACTCTTCTACTTATTTTCTTAAACGTGTCCAAATAGCGTCATACGTTTTCTGAACGTCTTCAGAACAAACTTCGATAAACGTTCCTTTTGAACCTGCTGGTGGGTGTGCTTCTGGCAAAGTTTTAATTGCTTCATCCAAGTAAGGTTCAGTACCTTTCACGCCAGAGGCATATTGAGCGTAGTTAGTTAACGCTGCTGCATTTTCTGGAACAAGTAGGAAGTTCATAAATTTCAACGCGTTTTCGCGGTTAGGAGCGTCTTTTAGTAATACTAAGTTGTCCATCCACACTATGTAGCCTTCTTTCGGGAATGCATACTCGATATCCGCACCTTCAGAACGTGCGCGTGCTGACATTCCAGACCAAATCATTCCGACCGTTGCGTCACCAGATACCAACACGTCTTTAGCAATATCAGAACCAAATGATGCCCAATCTTTTTTCGCATCGTTCACAAGCTTACTTAACGCTTTAAGTTGCTCTTTGTCGCTACTACATTGTGGGATGCCTAAGTGAATTGACGCTAAACCTAATGTTTCACCCGCAGTATCAAGAACGTTAATCTTTCCTTTCAATTCTTCAGGTGGATCGAACAGAATAGAGGTCGAGTCGATAGGTCCTTTATAAAGGTCTCGATTCACTGAAAACGACGTCGTACCCCATTGATAAGGAATAGAACTGGTTCGGCCTGGATCAAATGAAACGTCAAGCCATTGCTCTTCGATATTGGAGAAGTTAGAAAGCTCTGATGGTTCAAAAGTATCTAACATACCTTCGCCTTTCATTATCTTCACCATGTAATCACCCGGTACAGCAAGGTCATAACTCCCAAGCTTGCCGGCTTTGAGTGACGCGAGTAATGCTTCATTACTGTCAAACGTATCCATGGTTACTTTAACATCATGCTCTTTAGAAAATTTATCAATCAACTCTTGTGGCATGTACTCAAACCAGTTGTAGAGTGATAAATTTCCTGCCGCTTGTGCGTTCGCAGAAAGAGCGAGTAATATAATGGATGCTATCGTACGTTTTTTCATAGTCTTTCTTCCTTGTAATAATTCCGAGTTATGATTCCGATGGATGTTCTTGGCCAGACCGGCCGACAATCCACGATAGGGTGACAAAAATAATTGATACAAAAAGCATAAGGGTTGAAATCGCCATAATGTTTGGCTTTATCCCTTGTTTAACCGAACCAAAGATTACGGTTGGTAGTGTTTCGATACCCGCTCCTTTAACGAAGTTGGTAATCAAAAAATCGTCTAGCGATATGATGAACGCGAGAAGGAAACCAGAAAGAACGCCCGGCATCATTATCGGTAAAAGTACCTTCTTGAAAGCATCTCTTGGTGTCGCATAGAGATCCATCGCAGCTTGTTCATACATTGGTGGAATCGTCTGCATTCGAGCTGATATTGGTAGATATGCAAACGGTATACAAAATATGGTGTGCGCGATAAGGATGGTTAATACTCCACCATTAAATCCGATGGCTGAAAAGAACACCAAACTCGCAACTGCGGTCACCACTTCTGGAACCATTAACGGTAAGTTAATCAGTGCAAATCAAGTAACCTTCCCTCTGAATGATCCGCCTCTCGTCATTGCCACAGCCGCAGCCAAAGCAATCATGGTAGCAATACTCGCCGCACAGATAGCGATGACCAAGGAGTTAATAGCCGCCTGTTCAAACTTCCCAGATTCAGGGCCGGTAAAGACATCCATATACCAGTTAAGTGACCATCCACCCCAGTTTGTTATCGACGATGAAGCGTTAAATGAGTAAATCGCAACAACGATAAGCGGCGTATATAGAATTACCAAACACAGAACAGTAATTGCGCGAAAACCGGTAAATTTTCTTAAATCAGTTACTTGAGTCATTAGTTACTCTCCTTATGCTGATTTCTCGCGTAAACAAACAGAACTGCCATAACGATGGTCAACAAAATCATTGATATTGCCGCGCCAAATGGCCAGTTTCCTGCGGAGCCTTTAAACTGCTCTTCGATAAGAGAACCAATCATAAAGTTCTTGGCACCACCTAAAAGATCCGGTGCGAGGAACGCGCCTAAAGAGGGAACAAAAACCAAGATACAGCCAGCAATGATTCCAGGTTTCACGACAGGAAGAATAACTAAACGCAATGTGGTCCACGCGCCGGCATAAAGGTCGGCAGCGGCTTCAGACAAACTAAAGTCGTATCGTTCAACCGAGGCGTAAATCGGTAAAACCATAAAAGGTAAGTAGCTATAAAATAGTCCTAGCTGAACCGCAATATCAGTATTAATTAAGCCAAGCGGTTCAGATATCGTGCCAGTCCAAAGTAAAAACTCATTAAGTGGTCCACTATCACGAATCAGGAACTTCATCGATACTGTGCGAATGAGTAGATTCACCCAGTATGGAATCGTGACTAGAAACAGCCATATCGCACGGCTTTTTTCATCACGAGTGGCAATAAACCACGCCGTTGGAAAACCAATCACCAGACATAAAAGTGTTGCCATTCCCGCTTGGTAAATAGAGCGAAGGAATATGTTGATGTATGTCCACTCAACAACAGGAGGCTCATCACCAAACAAGCCGCGATCAAGAAAGAATTGATCGTAGGAAGCAAACGAAAACTCCCAAATAACACCACCACGGAATTCTTTCGTAAGGAAAGAGTAGACACCCATCATAAGCACAGGAAGTAATAGGAAAAAACCAATCATCACCCATGAAGGAAGCATCAAGCGAAATGCATGACCTTTATAAATATCCGATGAGATATTCGCGCCGAGCGACGCACCCGCAGCCATTAATCTATCAACAGGCTAGCGGCACCTGCCTCCAGTTTTAGACCAATAACATCACCGGTCTGAGGGATTGTAACTGAAGCTGAGTTCTGAATTCGAACCGTGATGTCTTCATCATCAACCAGTTTTAACTCTATGTGTGTATCCGTTCCGAGGTAAACTTGACCAGTTACAGTGCCTTTAAGATCCCCCGCTTCCGGTGAGCAAAAACTGATGCGCTCAGGTCTAACCGATAGGTGCCCTTTACCTGGATTCACTTTGGCAGCAGCAGGACAAGAAAATGGGTGACCGCCCGGTAAATGAATTTGTGCAATACCATCGGTTACCGAGAGGACTTCAACATCGAGTAAATTGGTTTCTCCGATAAAGTCTGCCACAAATCGATTAATCGGTGTTTCATAGATCTCTTTTGGCGTACCCACTTGCTGAACGTAACCATTCGACATTACCGCAATGCGATCCGACATGGTTAACGCTTCTTCTTGGTCATGAGTGACAAAGACAAACGCAATACCCGTTTCTCTTTGGATCTTTTTAAGTTGAACACGTACAGCTTGACGAAGTTTTAGATCCAATGCAGAGAGTGGTTCATCAAGAAGCAAGACTTTAGGACGTGGCGCTAATGCTCGTGCTAACGCAACCCTTTGCTGTTGTCCGCCAGATAACTGTGAAGGTTTTCGTGTCGCATGCTCATCAAGTTGAACCAATTTCAACATATCATCAGCGCGACGAATCGCTTCCTTCTTGGTCCATCCACTGCGTAGCAACCCGAACATAACGTTTTGTTCAACGGTCATATGTGGAAACAGCGCGTATTGTTGAAATACAGTGTTAACTGGGCGTTCATAGGCTTGTAACCCAGTTAAATCTTCATCATTAAGTCGAATATGCCCTTCACTGACATCTTCAAATCCAGCGATGCATCTCAATAACGTGGTTTTGCCACAGCCAGAAGGCCCCAGCAAAGTAAAAAATTCGTTTTCTTTTATGTCTAAAGAAATATTATGCAGTGCGGTAAAAGAACCATAACGTTTAACTACGTTATCAATTCCTACCGAAGCATTTTGTGCAATTTGTGTAATCATGACGCCTTCCCTGATACCCCTCACAATGATAATTTAACTTTATATCACCTGATTTGAGGGGTATATAACCCCAGGGGGGTATGGTATATCAAAAATGGCATTTATTTGATTAAAATCAATATGTTAACAGAACAAGCATGAGAGTTTAGTGACAATTCCATCATCAATAGGTTGAATTTCGGGTATCAATAGTGACCTAGAAATAACGAGGAAGATAAATATAAATTTAGCGGGCTACAGAGTAGAAAATATCGGCATTAACAAGGCAAATAATTCAGCTTGAGAGCTGATGCTGCATTTGGCGTACAGTTGTTTACGAAATACCTTAACGGTTTCCTTACTAATATCGAGATTAAGTGAAATAGAAAGTGAAGAATGACCTTGCAAGATATAGAACGCCACTTCAGCCTGTCGAGGACTTAACGCAATGTTATGTTTTTCAATCAACACACTTCTCAGGCGATCAGTAACAGGAGGGAGAGCAATATTTTTTCCTTCTTTGGGTTCATAATTTCCCCAGTGCTGCTCACATAGTGCAGACAACAAAGATTCTAACGACTTCAAATACTCAATTTCAGATTTGCAGTAGAGTAGCTGACTTGTTTTATCGCGACCAAAACAGGCCGTTAGCGTTGTCTCATGCCCTAAACGCGCAAACAGAGCGAGCTCATCAATGAGATTCGTATCTTGGTAATATTCACGATAATAACTGGTGTGTTTAAACTGATCAGGCGCCATATCGAAAATGTCGTGAATGCCAGATTGAATGCCACTGCGTACCGCATGGTAAAACGGGTCGAGTAAATAAGCCCCGCTAAGATAATGCGTCTGCATCTTCCGGTAGACCGTAGGGTCCTTTGATTCACGGTACAGCTCTTCAGGGTTGTGGTCTTTATGATAAACAAGAATAATCAAATTATCACAGGCAATAACTTTACCGAAGAAATGATGAAGTGCTTCAGGAAAATGTTCTTTGCCCAGAGAACGCACCAGTTGGGCAAGAGCCTTGTCATGTTTTTTCTCTAACATATTGACCTTAAACTTCTTCCTTCAACCAAACAAACACGGCAGATAATATCAACAGGGTAACTTACATTCACAAAAAACACGACTCTCGAAGTCGTCTCTTTTTGAACCATTATAGCGTGTGCGTTAGACCAGAGTTCCTAACAACATAGTTAGGTAGGTTCCGCTGTTTTCGTTAGATCTAATTGTTCAGGAATAAGTATACCGGATGCGAAGTCTTCTAACACTTTAAAAAATGCTTCCCCTGCCGGAGTCAATTGCTGTTGCTTTAATTTCACAATGCCCATTGTTAGAGGCATAAGATCCCCTTCCAATGGAATCGACGCAAACTTGGTTCCATCAAGTGCAATGTTACTGTGAACCGGAGTATTGAAGATAGAATACCCAAAGCCATTTGCAACCATTCCCCTTACCATGCCTAGTGAATGTGCATGATACCCAACAGTTGGCTTGGTACCTTGAGATAAAAATAGGGAGTGGAAATATTCTCGACTGACGGGCCAATCGAGCATCACCATCGGATAATTAGCTAACTCTTTTATCGAAACGCCTTTCTTTTTGGCTAAAGGATGGTCAAGTTCGCAAACCACGTAAGGCGGTAAGCTAATCAGCGGGATAAATTCAACAATGGAAGGCAGTTGCATATCGTAGGTTATTGCAAATTCATATTTGCTCGTGATTAACCCTTCAAGTAAATCGCGTTGATGCTTTTCATCACATTGAACCGTTACGGCTGGATATTTCTCAACGAACTCTTTAAGCATTGCAGGCATCATCAACGAGGTGAACGTAGGAAAACCAACTATCCGTAGTGATCCTGATATTTCGGTTCCCAACGAACTGACGAACTGAGAAAGATCCTCAGCACCCTGTAGCAGGGCTTTCGCTTTATGATAAAACTCCGCACCTTGACTAGTTAGGGCTAACCCTTGAGCGTGATGGCGAATAAACAACTTCAACCCGGTAACATCTTCGAGATGATGAATGGCGCACGAGATTGATGGTTGAGAAACAAATAGCACCTCCGCAGCCTTGGTGACACTGCTATGTTCTCCAGCTGCAACGAAATACGTGAGTTGTTTCAATGTGAATTTATTTGCCATTTTTCATCTCGATTGTTGCATTTATGTTGTGGTTATTAGAAAAGTGTACTGAATTAATTAATCAAATACAAAGCATACTTTAGTTTAATAAAACTAATTCATAGCCACAGAATATGTATAAATTACAAATCTTATTATTTATCAATAACAGACAAGATCGCCATAAATTTAGCTTCAAACACACAATCGCCTTATTTCCTCAAGAAAATAAGGCGATGAAATTAGTCAGGTTGAGAGCGAAACCTATGGCTTGTTACAGCCTTTACTCATCTCCAGGAACACCATAACTTGCGGCAGAATCTGGAGATTCAGCACGTAAGATATAGTCTTTGATCTGAGGGCTATAAACATCCAATAGTGTTCCAAGTTCTTCTATCGGTAGGTCATTCCAATCAACACGAAGATCCACAATAGGCCAATTCTGATCACCATAGACTTTGAGTCCAGCTGACTTAACCGGCCCTGCTTCACCGCCATTATCAACACCCGCTTGCAGAGAAAGTAATAAGCGTTCTGGTAAACTTAATTGTTCATTTGCTTCAAAAAAGTCAACCATAGCTTGAGGAACAGAGGTATTGTCTAACAGGTTACCCATTGCAATGCATGAGTCCCCTATCGCTTCTCCAACGTTTCCTAAAGCATTTGCACCGCTGTAAACAACACTCTCGTTCTTTCCATCAAGAATACCCAGTTGGCGATACTCAATATGCTGCTCCGAACGGCGCAAGATATCTAACGCTTGTTGAGGTGTATTTCCGAGCTCCAACTGCTCTAGACCTAGAGGCCCAAGATCTGGGTTAGTGATATTCTGAGTTAAAACAACACCAACTTTTGACTTAGCAAATGCACATCGGCTTGCAACACTGATACTTGATGATGAAATAGCAGTACCAAACATCCCAGTTTTCTTACAAAAACCCGCAATGGAAAATGTCATTATTGATTCCTTTCTAATTCGCTTCTTCTGGCAATACGGCGATAACGTCAATTTCCATTAACCACTCAGGCTGAGCAAGTCCAGCAACGACCAACCCTGTAGAAATTGGGAATACGCCTTTTAGCCACTTACCAACTTCTTTGTATACTGGCTCTCTGAATCGAGGGTCAGTGATATACGTGGTTGTTTTAACTATATGACTCAAATCAGAACCACATTCCTCAAGCAACTGTTTTACATTTTTCATCGCTTGCTCTGCTTGCTTTTGTGGGTCACCGAGTCCAACAAGATTACCCTCAAAGTCAGTGCCAATTTGGCCACGAACATAGATGGTATTACCCGCAACAACTGCTTGGCACAGATCGTTGTCTAAAGACTGAGTTGGATAAGTTTCTTTCGTATTAAACATACGAATACGTTTATGAGTCGGCATACAGGTTCCTATTGTTCAATAATTAAATTATGGTGCTAGGTCTTAGCAACCATTACTTCTTTTCATATCGATGATATTTATTTTGCGTCCCGATATGATCAGCAACATATTTCGCATCATGCCAACAACCCCAGATAAACGTCGAACCACGACGAGATAACCAAGGTAAACCGACAAAATACATACCAGGTGCAGCGGTAACACCACGTTGATGTATCGGCGCTCCATTTTCAGAAATCACGTCTACATCGAGCCAGCTATAATCAGATTTAAAGCCAGTTGCCCAAATAATCGTAGTAATACCTTTCGCTGCAAGGTCGACTTCAAGAAGCGGGTTTAGCATACATTCAGGTGTTGCTACCTCACGTCTTGCTTCCGGCTCTTCTGGAAGATCCAAACCGTGCTTTTTAATATACGCATCAGCAGCATCAAGTAAAGAGAGATAGTTTTTATCACCGTTGTTAACGTTAGTCACTAGATCTTGACCAACATAAATCTTGCCGTTTTCATAAGACTCCGTGCGGCCTAACAACGTAATTCCATCATGAGCGAGCTGACGAAAATCTATCGTGATTCCTTCATGTGCACCACTTACTGCGATAGTAACGTGCTCTGTACCAGGTTCAACAGCAGGTGCATCCCATAAGCCGAGCACGCCAAGCCACCAAACGAAATCTCTGCCACGGTAGGCGCGTGGTGGGCGATCATGTGGTCCTACAGACAGATAAACATCTTTCCCTGCTCGGTTAAGTTCATCTGCTATTTGAACACCTGATGAACCCGCACCGACAACAAGCACACCGCCGTCATTTAGCTGGCCTGGGTTAAAATATTGAGACGAATGAATCTGAGATACTGACTCAGACTCCGGCATGATTGGCGGAATCGATGGATATTGAAACGGTCCAGTCGCGCAAACAATATGCTTGGCTTTAATCACACCTTTGCTCGTTTCAACGGTATAACCTAGATCTTCTTCAAGCGGAGACACTCGGTTAACTTCAACACCGGTATAAACAGGTAATTGGAATTTTTCAACATACTCGACGAAGTAAGATGCAACACGTTCTTTAGATGGAAACGCATCTTGGTCGATATCATCAAAATTCAAGTTTGGGAAACGGTCATGCCATGCTGGACCGTTTGCTACCAATGAATCCCATCGTTGCGATCGCCATCTTTCTGCTATACGATTTTTTTCAATAACAACGTGATTGATATCAAGAGCTGTTAGGTGTTCACTTGTTGCAATGCCAGCTTGTCCGGCACCAATAACAACGGTATCAACTTCTAGATTGTGTAAGTCCATTTTTGTCACCTTTTTTAACTTCCATTTTTGTTAGTACTGAGAGTAAAAGAAGATATTTAATCAATAAAATATGATTAACTAATTCTCTACATCGAAAAATATTATCCAACAGGATAAATTCAATAAATTCATGCGTTTTCAATTCCAATATAATCATCAAAAAGGTGATTTATCGGAATAGTAAATATATTTAAGTTATCAAATTAAAATGATAACTTGCATCAATCGTGTTCATTTTATTAGCGATTAAATTATTCTATAAAAATAAATTTTACGTAATATCTATATTATAGATAGAATACACAATAATTATTATAAACATACCGAGAAATAACCTAGCCTATTAAGTTATAAGCCCTAGAAAATTCAGAGCACTTCCTATTCTGCGCGCGATATATACCGTTTACGAAATTCGCCATGCATTTTCTCGCAGAAGTTAGTTCGTATTTTCACAAGTGTAACGTCAGACACATACACAGCAGAGAGCTCCGAGAATTTTAGAAAATCTCGAAGAGAGCATTAGACTCATAAAGTGTCAAAAAAATCGCCCATTAAATAATCAACTCTTATTAAAAATAAGCATTAATTATTATTCACACTATGAATAATAACATTCTAATCATTATTATCAGTCATTTTAAAAATTCCCAATAACCATTAGAATGCTATTAAAACAAAGAACAAAACATCGCTTTTGCAAAAATATGTATAAATAATTAAAATATATAAAATTAATTAGCTATTAAATATAGATTTAATTTCAGTAAAAATATCCACTTGTGTGATGTTATTGTACTGTTTTTGATAACGCTATATGGCTTTAGATAAAATTTTATTCACTCAGAGAAAGAATAAGCCGTTCTAAAAATATCTCCGATTTCGTTATCTGTTCAAGATGGATATATTCATTTGGTTTATGTCCCTGTTCCATATTTCCAGGTCCACATACAACCGTTGGCACGCCAAGCCTTTCACTAAACAAGCCCCCTTCGGTTCCAAAATTTATCTGTCCCTCTTCAGCGTCATCGACCAAGCTTTTTAAGTAACTCAAGATGTCTTGGTCTTCGGTTTTCGCCAATCCGGGGTATTCTGTGAGCATCTCTATTTCAATATTGGCTTCGGGAGAGACACCTTGAATATCTTCAATTAACTCTTGGACGTATTGGGTAAAGGCCTGAAAAAACACTTTCGGGTCATCAGCGGCAATATTTCGTATTTCAAAGTCAAATTGACAATGTTTCGGTACAATATTAAGCGCGGTACCACCATGCACAGTGCCAGTATGAATAGTGCTATAGGGAATTTCATAATCGTCGTTGAATGGACCATTGTGTTTCTTGTCGTTCGCGGCATCTTCTAACCAGTTAATCATTCGAGCAGCAATATTAACTGCATTAACCCCATAAGGTGCCATACCAGAATGACACTCTTTGCCCGTGACAATCACTCGTGCAGCTAACTTACCTTTATGAGACGTGACCAATTTCATATCGGTCGGTTCACCTACAATACACGCTGCAGGTTTAACGTCCATATGGCGAAATTGCTCAATAAGGCTACGCACCCCTAAACAACCGATTTCTTCGTCATAAGAAAAGGCTAAGTGGATTGGTTTTTTTAATGAAGCGTTGACCATAGAGGGAACGCTCGACAAAACGACAGCGACGAATGACTTCATATCTGTCGTTCCCCTGCCGTACGCTTTGTCATCTTTGAAGGTTAGCGTATAAGGATCTGTATCCCATTGTTGCCCAGTAACTGGAACCGTATCAGTATGACCAGACAGCATAACACCTGGTTTATCTATTGGGCCGATAACGGCATGTAAATTAGCCTTGGTTCGTTCATCATTGTAATCAAGACCTGACTCTACGCCATACTCTAGAAGAAACGCTTGAACAAACTCCATTAACGCTAAGTTAGATAATTTACTTGTCGTATCAAACCCTATCAGAGTTTCCAGTGTTTTCAATGTCAACTGACTAGCCATTTGTTTACCTGTTTACCTATTTGTTTTTTGGTTAACGCTTATACTGATAATTAAAGTTACTAATGATTCAAGTTACTAACGCTCTCAGTGGCTACAGAGTTTACGCTGCCACGGTCTGTGAAGGCGTTTTTATAAAATCCGCAGCTCGTTCGCCGATCATAATACAAACAGCATTGGTGTTACCGCTTACCAGTGTTGGCATTATCGCAGCATCAGCCACTCGTAATCCCGCTATACCATGAACTTTTAATTCAGGACAAACGACAGATTGAGCATCCGTTCCCATCTTACACGTTCCCACTGGGTGGAAGACTGTAGCGCCGTACTCTTTAACATACTCAAGTAACTGCTCATCAGTCGTGCAATCTTTACCAGGAAGCATTTCTGTCCCACGAGCGCCATCAAATTCCGAATCAGCGAGTATCTTACGAGCACAACGAATGCCTTCAATAAGCACTTTTGCATCGTCTTCATTTGATAGGAAATTATAATCTAACAACAGATCTTGTTCAGGCGTAATAGATACAAAGCCAATACTTTTAGGTCTCAACACACAAGTATGCACCGCATATCCATGTCCCCATTCAAATAAGCGGCCTCTGTGACTACGGTAGCCCGGCACGAAATGGAACTGAACATCTGGACGATCTTCACTTACCGTAGATGCAAATCCGCCAGCTTCAACGTAGTTTGTCGTCATCCATCCTTTTCGATTAAAGACATAACGAAAAGGAGAAGTTAAGATCTGCGGCAAAGCACCTAATGAGAAACCAAGTGTCTTACTTGAGTTCGATCGAACCGTCACCAAACCATCAAGATGATCTTGCAAGTTCTGACCGACACCAGGCAACTCGTGCTTTACATGAATTCCCGCTTTTTCTAATTCTTCTCGTGGACCAATCCCCGATTTCATCAGAATAAATGGGCTACCTAGAGCACCCGCACTTAATATTACTTCTTGAGAACAAAATAGTGTCGACTTTGCTTCTCCTTGAGTAATGACGATACCCTTAGCTTGATTTTCTTCGATCAGAACTTTTTCAACATCGACGTTAACCATCACATGTAAGTTTGGTCGTGCTTCAAGAACTGGGCTAACAAACGCTTTGTAGCTCGACTGACGCTTACCTTTAACTTGAGTCACGTTATAGATCCCAGCACCAAGCTGTGCTTCCCCATTAAAATCCGAGTTGTGCTCAAGGCCAAGAGACTTTTTCGCCGCACGCACAAATTGGTGTGAGAATGGGTTTGGATCTTTCGGTTTATCGACGAGTAACTCACCTTCAAAACCATGAAGATTTGATGACTGACCCAGCATGTTTTTTTCTGATTTCTTAAAGAATGGAAGTACGTCATCCCATCCCCAACCTTGCGCACCCGAGTCTTTCCATTGATTGTAATCCGTTTCGTCACCACGAATATAAATCATACTGTTCATAGAAGACGAACCACCTAGCGCTCTTCCTCTTGGACAATGCAACACTCGGTCGTTCATATTTTTCTGTGGTGCGGAATAATAGTTCCAACTGTACTTTTTGCTTTTATAGAGCGTAATGGTACCGGCTGGAATCTGAATTCTCGGAGAATTATCGCGGTCACCCGCTTCAATCAAGCAAACCGTAACATTCGGGTCTTCAGACAATCGACTTGCAATCACGCTTCCTGCGGAACCGGCCCCGACGACAATGTAATCAAATGTGTTCTTTTCCATAGAGCTTCCCTACTACTAAGACTCTGCTTTGTCCGCTATTTCAGTCATATCATTGTGAAGGAGTGATAGAATCTCTCTTTTCAACGAAATGAATTCAGGATCCATGACCATATCGAGAGTCCTAGGATGTGGAATATTGACATCTAGAATCTTCTGTATACGTCCTGGCTTCCCATCCATAACAAACACTCGATCACCCAACATAATTGCTTCATCGATATCATGAGTCACAAATACAACGGTTTTCTTACTGTGTTCCCACACTTGCAGCAGCAGTTGTTGCATTTGCATGCGAGTTTGGCTGTCCAATGCGCCAAATGGTTCATCCATCAACAGTATTTCTGGGTCATTGGCCAACGAGCGTGCAATGGCGACTCGCTGTTTCATGCCTCCAGAAAGTTGATTCGGATAGTTGTCAGCGAAGCTATCTAAACCTACTTCCGTTAAATATTTCTCAACGATTACTTTACGTTGCGCTGCAGGCATCTTCTTTTGCTTAAGACCAAATTCGATATTTTCAGCGACGGTTAACCAAGGAAACAAGGTGTAGCCTTGGAAGACCATGCCTCGATCGGCTCCTGGTCCGTCGACAATCTTATCAGCCACTCTGATCTTACCTTCAGTCGGATCATTCAACCCGGCTGTAAGATAAAGCAGGCTCGATTTACCACAGCCAGAAGGGCCAACGATTACTGCAAATTCATTCTTTTTCACTTCCATTGATACGTCTTTCAGAGCCGTAAAACTTCCGCCATTTGGCGTAGGAAATTTTAACGTGATGTTATCAATGTGCAGTTGAACTGTTTTCTTATCAGCTACTTCCTGAATATCAACAACGGAATTCTCAGAAGGTTGCGTTAAAGGCGTTGTCGACATTGGTTCGCTTAGTTGGCCCATGAGCTTATTCTCTCTCTTAGAATTTTGAAAAACTGATCCGTACCTAGGCCTAACAACCCGATCACAACAATCGCTAGGAAAATCACATCAACTTGGAAACCACGCATGGCTTTAAGACTGATGTATCCTAATCCGCTGGTCGCGGCGACAAGCTCAGCGACAACAAGGTAGGTCCAAGCCCAACCAATCGTGACACGTAACGTATCTAAAATACCCGGCAGTGACGCTGGTGCGATAACCTGAGAAACCACTTTAAATCGGCTGGTTCCTAGCGTATATGCCGCGTGTAAAAGGTCTTTTGAAACATTTCGAGACACATCGGATATCATCACAAGCTGCTGGAAAAAGACGCCAAAGAAAATAACCGTGACACGCTGCTCAATACCAATACCTATCCACAATATAAATAGCGGAACAAATGATGTTACTGGCAAATAGCGAATAAAGTTAACGAGTGGTTCTAGCAGTGACTGAACAATTTTAAAGCTTCCCATCAACATTCCCAGTGGAATAGCAATGATCGCAGAAACCCAAAAACCAATTAATACCACTTGCACACTTGCCCAAATATGTCCGATTAGACTGCCGTCCTCCACAAGACGTATTCCAGTTTGGAGTACGTCTAATGGAGAAGGTAGGAACATACTTGGCACTATATCGCTCATCGAAAGGATGAACCAACTGGACAACATTACGATCCAGCTGATTGCACCAGCACCTAACACTATCTTCCTAGGTAACGGTTCCTTAGGTGAAGTGAGCTGCTTAAAACTTATAGAGGCCATTGATGAATTCCTTTTTATTTGGCTGCGAATGAGCTATCAACTAACTCTTTGAATGTGACGCTGTACTCAATACCCAACAACTCGCTCCACGTTTCGTTTGCAAGCTTGATGATTGGAGATAAGTCACCTTCGGCGCCATCTTTGCCCAACAATTTGATGTTCATCTCTTTGTCATAAAAACGGACAGTCGCTGCAGCGGCAGCCAATTCTTTAGGATCAGATAAGTATCCACCAATGCCTTTTGCCATGATTGCGTAAGCATCTTCTGGGTTAGTTTTGGTGTATTCAACCGCACGATATAAACCATCAACAAGTGCTTGGACATCTTCAGGTTGTTTTTCGATCACATCACAATTAAGTGCAACAACATCAACGATTACGCCTGGAGTGCTACTACTATCAATGAGAACTTTGCCTGCATTGTTATTACGAACGTGAGTAAGGTTTGGTTCCCATGTAACAGCTGCTGGAACTCGACCCGCGATAAATGCGCTTGCGGCATCATCTGCTGTCATGTTTTGAACCGTGATATCAGACATAGACATGCCTTCATCTTTCAGTAAGTTCGACAACCAGAACTGAGATACTGACCCTTCATTTACCGCGACAGTTTTACCTTTCAAGTCCTGCATTGAGTCAATACCGTCTTGAACAACGATTCCATCACCACCAAAACTGTCATCAAGTACCGCAACAGCTTTGAAGCAAAATTTAGGGCGATATTTTAAAATTTCATCGATGGTTGATGCTGAGCCCGATAATTGACCAGATGCAGCAGCGGCCATGTACATTGAAGACTCTTCAATTGTAGTCAGTTCGAGATTTAATCCTTTCTCTTCAAAGTAACCCAATTCCTTAGCTAAATAGAGTGTTCCATACCCAACCCAAGTCGTATGACCTAACGAAATTGTTCCAGCATTTGCAGCACCTGCAGAGAGTGCCATTGCAGTCGCGGCTGCGATACTTACCTTAGCGGCTTTTTTCGTTACGTTTTTTATTAATGCCATTGTTATTCCTTCCTTTGGTTTCTGACTTTATTGATATTTAAATCGTTATGAACTTGATCCATATCATTTGTTTACAGTAGAAAACTTTCTGGAAGTTGATTCAATTATGTTTTTTTGTAACATTAAATTAATTTTATTAAAGCAAGTATTTTGCACCAAATTAGCATCTAACTAACATTAGAACGCACAAAAATAGGGCAGGAAATTAAATAAAGGAAGTTGGAGAGAATTAAAGCTGAGAGAATTAATTAAATAACTAACATATACATTTCAATGTTTTAAATTAAAAAACATTAATAATTAGATAATATTTAGAAGTGTAAAATTAGTAATTGGCACACTTGTTGGCAAAATAGACATGATATTAAAAAAATAAATTTAATTTCATGTCTACATTAGTTTTTCATTAAAACCGCCTAACTAGCACTTATAAACCTTGCTATATATTCACTTCTAGTCTATCACCTGAGTTTATTTCGTTTAACGTGTTGCTTCGAGCACGTTGAATACATGCGGCCCCGAATAGCACGACCACAGCCGCCATATATAACCCGGTTTGATAGTCTCCATTTCTCGCAATAATGACACTAACTACAAATGGGGAGAGTATCTGACCAATGCTATAACTGATTGTCATTCTACCCATCATTTGACAAGTATTACCTGGAGACAATCGACCTGCCACCGTCAATGTCATGCTCACAATACTAATAAAGGTACACCCATAGAGAACAGAGCCTAACAGCACTCCTTCTAAATTATTTAACAATACCGGTGCAGCAATACCCAGAGCATGTACTAAAAATGCAATCAACAGCGCGTTCAACATGCCTATTTTTCGAGCAATAAAATCCCAAATGATGCATGCTGGAATCGCGCAAATACCTATCAGCAAAAAGGCTAAGTTTCCTTTGCCCTCTGTTCCAGGCATCTGGTCAACAATTGCAACAATGAAAGTCGCACTTATTACAAAACCAACGCCTGCACAAAAATAGGCAGCCATTATTAAATTAATAAATCGTTGTCTTAATAGCGATACAGGGGAAAAGCTTGCCGTTTTTACGACTGTCTCATTGGCCGCACTCGGCATCCATAACCAAGCTGGAATAGAAAACAAGACAGCGAAGAAACACAGTAGCTCCCATTGCTCACTCCAATTGAGTTGAGGAAGTGATGCTTCGACCAGTAACGAACAAAAAACAATACCAATGCCTATCCCAGCGAAATGTATACCAAGCTCGCTTCTATATCCGTTGCGGGTTAACCAGTCCATGATCAATCCCGATCCCACTAAAAACCCAATCGCGCTTCCAAACCCAGCAATAAAGCGAAAAACGCCCCACAACAGACTGGATTCGGTTATTCCCATTCCGAATGTTGTCATAATCGCCATAAGTAAACTGACACGGTAAATAAGCTCTTTGATGTGAGCATCACCAATATAAGCGATAATAATGACACCAAATAAATAACCAATGTAATTAAAACTTGCCAGCCATCCACCAGCAGCGACTTCTAAACCCGCCTCGTTAATCATAATGGGTAACATTGGTGAATACGAAAAACGAGCGATGCCTAACAGTACTATTTGGCTTAAAATACCCGCGACCAATATTCGTATTCTTTGTTGATTCAGATTCATTATTTAATTTATTCGCCAATAGAGAGTTTAATTTTATGGTTCCTATTTTAACTAATTTTATTATTGGTAAATATCGCATAATATAGAATGAACCTATCTCTAAAATCGAATTGTCTGAAATTATGGAATTGCTAACTCTGAAAACGTTCATTGCGGTTATTGAAGAAGGGGGAGTGTTAGCTGCATCGAAACGTTTAAATACGGTTCAATCGAACGTCACGACTCGAATACATCGTCTAGAAGATGAATTAGGATCCCCACTTTTTCACCGCAGAGGTCGAGGGCTTGAGCTTTCCCCAGCGGGTCGAGTCTTGCATAACTATGCCAAGCAACTTTTACTGCTAGAAACCCAAACTCAAAACGCAATTCGTATGGTTGGTCAAAGCGAAGGTACGTTACGTATTGGAAGTATCGAAACATTTGCCGCCGTCCACCTGCCCCATGTTCTTAGAAAAGTCCGAAAACAACATCCTGATGTAGAGCTCAATGTTCAAGGTAGTACTAGCCAAGATTTGCTCCAGCAAGTGCTCGACTTTAAACTTGATTGCGCGTTTGTTGTTGGACCAATCGACAGTGATGAGTTGCGCTATCAAGAGGTAATGAAAGATGAACTGGCATTTGTTCGCTCAAAGAATGACTGCTCATCAGAAACGATACTGATTCAATTTAAGGATGGGTGCACCTATCGAGCAAATGCGATTTCCTGGATGAATGAACTCGGGCGTCCGGTGGATGAAATAATGGAAATTGGTACCTTAGAAGGGATTCTTGGTTGTGTCGCGGTGGGATTGGGTTCAACGCTAATGCCAAGAACAGCCGCGGAGTTATCACGCTATTCTGACGATCTCATCATAGAACAATTACCTGTTCATTTATCGTCAGTATCAACCAAGCTTGTTACCCATATCGAGACGCCACCAATGGCGTGTGTACAAACGTTAGCCGCCAGCACCATAGGGTTAACCGACCAAAGAGATTGGCCGACGGTATTTTAATCGGCGTTGCGCTCAAATACTAAGCTAAAGGCATTCTGTAATAGCTCAACCTTACGTGTCTCTCTGGGGATTTTCTTTTGCACCAAAGAGAGATCAAACTGATAGGTCAATATGCTGGGTTGAATGATTCTAAGTAATCCCAAGTTGAGCTCATTTTGAATGTAGCTTTGCGGCATGTAACCTAAGTATTTACCCGACAATATCATCGCTTTACGCATATCAAACTGATAAGAGCGAGCGTTAAGATTTAGCTTCGTTAACTGCTCCCGCCCCTCTTGGTGGATATCAATTCCTGGATGAATTGTCGATGCGGACGCAAGCTTATCCGAAGTAATTTGACTGTCAACGAGATTAAAAAATGGGTGTTTCTCGCCACAACACAGATATATCGGCTCGCTCGAAAGTGGACGATAACTCAACCCTTCGATCGGTTGGTATGCAGGAAAGATTCCGATATGGGCCTTATCTTTGAGTAACAGTTTTTCTATGTTCGAAATCGAATCTCCGTCGAGAACAATGTGCAGCCCGGGCGATTCTTGATGCACTATCTCAATAACGCTCGCAAGTCGCGTCTGCTTGGTCTCATCGAGTTGGTCCGCGCACAAGATAACAAGTTCGCCACTGAGTTCTTTACTTAATGTTCCCACCATCAATGAAAAATCATTCAGCGACTCAAATAAATCAATGATCGACCGATAGACGATTTGTCCTTCTTCAGTCAACGAAAATCCAGCCCTGCCTCGTAGACAAAGTTTGAGATTCATCCGCGTTTCCAGATTGGTCATATGAACACTGATCGTCGACCGTGTAATGCCGAGCGCTCCTTCCGCTGCCGCAAACCCTCCGTGCTCCACCACAGATACAAATATGCGTAACAAGCGTAAGTCATACTCGGTGATAGGTCTTGGGATAATCGAATCAGCGCGCATTAAAATCCTTAATGTTTTATATACTTCAAACATAACGTTAAAAGTTTAATATTTAACCGCGAATGTATTTACTATTCAATAGAAAAATACTCAGCATTGGAGGCACAGACAAAACATGGACAACAAACAACAACCCGATTTACACGACGCACAACTACTGAAGTGCTTTTCTTATATCAATGGAAGTTGGCATAGCAGTGCCTCGCAACTTGATGTTACGAACCCAGCAAATGGAAATATCGTAGCGACAGTAAGTAACGCGGGCATTGTTGAAACCGAACTCGCAGTGAAAGCCGCCAAAGAAGCTTTAGCATCATGGTCGGCGAAATCGGCCAATGAGCGCGCAATTCTATTGAGAAACTGGTTCAACTTGATGATGCAACACCAAGATGATCTGGGCAAAATCTTAACCTTAGAGCAAGGCAAGCCGCTCGCGGAAGCAAAAGGCGAGATCGCATATGGGGCCGCTTATATTGAATGGTTTGCTGAAGAAGGCAAGCGTGTTTACGGAGATACCATCCCTGCGCCATCTGGTGATAAACGTATCATTGTGATTAAACAACCTGTCGGTGTTGTCGCATCAATTACACCGTGGAATTTCCCCAACGCCATGATTGCTCGCAAAGCCGCTGCAGCCCTTGCTGCCGGTTGTACATTTGTTGTACGCCCAGCGACGCAAACTCCTTTATCTGCTTTAGCCATGGCAGAGTTAGCTGAGCGAGCTGGAATTCCAGCTGGTGTGTTTAATGTTGTCGTTGGTGATGATGCGAAAGGAATGGGGAAAGTCCTTACTCAGCATCCAGATATTGCTAAATTTACGTTCACCGGTTCTACCGCTGTCGGCAAACAACTCATCAGTCAGTGTGCAACAACCGTGAAAAAAGTCTCCATGGAACTCGGTGGTAATGCGCCATTTATTGTCTTTGACGACGCTGATATTGACGCAGCGGTTCAAGGCGCTATGACATCAAAATATCGCAACGCGGGACAAACATGTATCTGTAGCAATCGGATTTTTGTTCAGAAAGACGTACTCAACGAATTTACAGAAAAATTCACGGCAGCCGTTACTGAACTTAAGCTAGGCGATGGCTTGAATGAAAGTACACAAGTAGGGCCAATGGTCAGTAGCGCCGCCGTTCTTGATGTCGATACCCTAGTGAACGATTCCATCGCAGCAGGTGCCACGCTTATACTTGGTGGCAAGCAAGATGCTGCCGGTGATGCTTTTTATCAGCCAACCATCTTAACGAACGTCACTAACGAGATGCCTGTCGCTAAGAACGAAATATTCGGGCCAGTCTCCCCTATCATCGCATTTGAAGATGAAAGTGACGTTATCACTTTAGCCAATGATACCGAATATGGCTTGGCCGCCTATTTTTATGCTCGAGACATCGGCAGAATTTGGCGAGTGGCCGAACAGCTCGAATACGGCATGGTTGGTATCAATGAGGGGGCTATTTCAAATGCCGCTGCGCCTTTTGGTGGCGTCAAGCAATCGGGTAATGGGCGTGAAGGGTCCAAATATGGCTTGGATGATTACATGGAAATTAAATACTTATGTATGGGTGGCCTAGGTCGCTAATCGCCTTTTTAATTATCTGTTAATACGATTAATGAGAACAACATCATGAACAATTCTGAATTACAAACAAGAAAAAATGCCGTCTTCGCTCGCGGCCAAGGTAACGCCTATCCCGTCTTTGTTGAAAAAGCAGAGAACGCTGAAATCTGGGATGTCGATGGCAACCGCTATATCGATTTCGCCACTGGCATTGCCGTATGTAATACCGGGCATAGCCACCCAAAAGTGACCAATGCCGTAAAGAATCAAGTCGAAAAATTTAGCCACACTTGCCTGATGGTCAACCCTTATGAAGTTGCGGTTGAATTGGCAGAAAAGTTGGTCAAAATCGCTCCAGGAGACTCAGAGAAGAAAGCGGTCTTCTTAAACAGTGGCGCTGAAGCTGTTGAAAACTGTGTAAAAATTGCTCGAGCTCACACAGGTCGTCGAGGGATTGTTGCATTTAATGGCGCGTTTCATGGCCGCACCAATTTAACCATGGCGATGACCGGTAAAATCACTCCATACAAACATCTATTTGGACCTTTCGCCGGTGATGTATATCACGTGCCTTACCCGATTGAACTCCATGACGTATCAGTAAAAAGTGCACTGACCGCGCTAAAAAACCTATTCAAAGTCGATATTGATCCATCTGATGTAGCGGCAATCATTATCGAGCCGGTTCAAGGTGAAGGTGGCTTCTATTCTGCGCCTACAGAATTTTTAGTTGCTCTACGCAAGATATGTGATGAACACGGGATTGTATTGATCGCAGACGAAATCCAAAGTGGATTTGGTCGTACCGGTAAAATGTTCGCGATAGAATATTCCAATGTCGAACCAGATCTTGTTTCAATGGCAAAAGGTATCGCTGGTGGCTACCCATTATCGGCCGTGGTTGGTAAAAGCGACATCATGGACGCACCGTTACCTGGTGGTTTAGGCGGTACATACGGTGGTTCTCCGGTGGGTTGTGCCGCTGCCTTGGCCGTATTGGACGTGATTGAAGAAGAGAATCTAGTTCAACGTTCAAACGAGATTGGAATGATCTTTAATAAAAAGCTCAATGCGCTAAAAGACCAATTCCCAGATCAAATCCTAGAGGTTCGTAACCAGGGATCGATGATAGCCCTTGAACTGGTTTCCAATGGTGATGCCGATCAGCCGAATACCGAGCTTACCAAAGAGATTATTGCTAACGCACAACAATATGGTTTAGTGCTGTTAGCGTGTGGATTCTACGCCAATGTGATTCGTTTCTTGCCAGCATTAACAATGACAGATGAAATCGCAGAAGAAGGTCTAACCAAATTTACTGAGCTATTTAAAGCATTAGCTAAGTAACCTCAATCTCCAGTTATCAGGTTGTCACACTTGATAACTGGGTTTTCATTTCAAGCGAACTCACTCGATTAAACCGCTGTCACTCTCCGTATTGAATTCCATACTTTGCAAACGTTGCTTTGATATCCTCGGGCCCAAAGACACGTTCGGCATTGAGGCCTAATTCGCGGGCTACGAGAACATTTTTCTCGCCATCATCAAAAAACAGAATCTCTTGCGGTTGACAGTTCAACGCAGTAATCAGCTTTTGGTAAATCTCGACGTGAGGTTTCATAACACCAAACTCGATACTGGTGAAAGGGTTATCCAATAAAGGTAAAAAGGTATTGCGTTTAACCAGCATATCCAAATGGAGGACGTTGGTATTGCTAAGTAAGCTCAAGGTATAATTCGGTTTAAGCTTTTCTAACATCTCAACAATGCCAGGGAAGTCATCTTGGACAATATTGCGGTAACAATGCTCAAACTCCTCGGGTGTCACCACGAGGTTATTTTCGTCCATCAACTGCTTTCTAAACGTATCGAAGTCAATTTTACCCTCCTCAAACGCCGTTGCGGCAGGTGAATTAGCCCAACGCTGATGCATTTCTTCAAATGGAATATCTTCTCCCAGTAATTTTGACATTTGACCGTGCCAATCGATTTGTACCAGTACGCCACCCATATCAAATACGAGATGTTTAATTTCTGTTTTCATCAAGGTTCCTTTTGGCTGATTTCGATGTTTTTATAATATGAATAAAAGTGAAACAAAGATGGCGTTATTAGCAGATTTTATATATTTAAGTACACTACTAATGTTCAGTACTTTTAAGACATTAAAATCTTAATCAGTGTCGAAAAACTAAAAGTTACGTTTATATCGAACTACATTTTCGTCAGACGGATATTTTAATCCAATTAATAACGCTTACACCAATTATTTATAGACAGTAAAATTATAAGAAAGCCCCATGCCTAACCACAGAGTATCGACAATAACTCTTCATTTCGACTCCAACGACGTATCTGCATAAGTTTTTTTCAAGCAAATCTTCCTACACCTAACACTAGAAATGGCGCTAAACCCTGCTGTTCTAGCGACTTAGGGACAAGGTTCCATTTTAGAAAATTATCCTCTTACAGCGAACAACGCCCAATCGTGATGCACTTTCTAATTCCCAGCCAATATCTAAATATCAATCACTTTATTTACCTTGCGCTTAAATTCGTGCATGAATGAACTATTTTAGGGCAAAACAAATAAGCAATAAAATATAAAATTTCGATCATCTAAGAATATTTTCCGTTACTAAAAAATAACGATTGAATAGTTTTTTTTAAACCATGAGACAAAAAAAAATAATTGCTACCAATACAATTTAAACGACATAGTAATTACACAAATTTGAGATATTCATGATTAAAATCAATATTGTATTTTATTAAATATACTAGGGAAAGGTAGCAAATTTATGGTGTTTGATTGGAACTATATGTTCAGTTTATTTAGTTTGGCTGATTTCTGGTTAGCAAGTTGGACTGTTATAAAGTTAAGCTTGGCCACATGGATCCTCAGTATTATCTTGGGTTTTGTTCTCGCATTAGGAAAGCAATCACGATTTGCGATTCTATCAACACCATCAAGAATTTATATTTGGTTCTTTCGTAGTTTACCGCTGCTCGTTCTCTTAATTTTTGTTTACAACATACCCCAATTAATCCCAGCAACCAGTGTGATATTGGCTGACCCTTTCACCGCAGGTTTGATCGCAATGGTTTTATGTGAGAGCGCGTACGTCGCGGAAATTCACCGTGGTGGCTTGTTAGCGGTTCCTAAGGGACAAGGAGAAGCGGCCAAAGCATTGAGTATTCGCTTTGTCGGTATTCAATGGTTGATTGTCATTCCTCAAGCATTGCGTGTTGCACTACCCGCTTTAGCCAATGAATATATTTCAATCGTTAAGCTTACATCACTGGTATCAGTCATTTCTTTAACCGAAATTCTAATGGTGGGGCAACGTCTCTATAGTCAAAACTTTCTTGTTCTAGAAACCATGTTTGCCGTAGCAGTGTATTACGTGTTTATCGTGACAGTGTTCGATTTTCTACTCACTCGTTTAGAACAATACCTTGATGTGACCAAAGGGAACGATACAAAAAAACCATCAGAAAAATTCATTAAACAAATCCAGAGCACACCTGCTCCGTTAACAAACTCTCTTGAGAAATTTGATGGACCAGCGCTTAACGCGACTAAGCTACATAAAGCGTATAACAATGTCGAAGTATTGGGTTCGGTTAATTTAAGCATTAAGCCAGGTGAAGTGGTCTCGGTCATTGGGCCATCGGGATCAGGTAAGACAACATTAATTCGATTACTAAATGGACTTGAGCAACTAGATAATGGTGAAATTGATATCTACGACCAGCCTTTTTTAAAGCTCTCACGCCACGGCTCTGCCAAACCTCGCTTAATTGAACACCCTGAGCATCAAAAGAAAATAGGTATGGTGTTTCAGAGCTTCAATCTATTCCCTCATTTAACGGTTCTAAAAAACTTAATGCTGGCCCCAAGCTATAACAAAATCGCATCTAAGCAAGAACTAGAAACACAAGCCTACCAGCTATTAGATAAAGTCGGGATGTTGGATCACGCGTGGAAATACCCGCATCAACTTTCTGGTGGTCAACAACAGCGAGTGGCTATTGCGAGAGCACTGATGATGAGACCACAGATCATGCTTTTCGATGAGCCAACCTCGGCATTAGATCCAGAAAAAGTAAATGAAGTACTGCAAGTCATCGAAGACTTAGCAAAAGAAGGGATCACTATGGTGATTGTGACTCATGAAATGAACTTTGCCTTCAAAGTCTCAGACCGTGTCGTCTTCATGGAACAAGGTCGGATCGTTTGTGATGAGCCCCCTCAAACGCTACGTGAAGGCAATAACCCTCGCGTCCAAGCTTTCCTCAAGGATGTATCTTTTACCTAAATAAGGAGTGACTTATGATTGAACAATGGCAGATAGATCAATACAACGAACAAGGCTTTCTCGTCGTTGAAAATGTGTTAGACCAACAAGAAATTGCGGCCCTTCAACACGACTTCGATACATGGGTAGAAGAGAGCCGTCAACACATGGAACCTTGGGGCGAAACGCTGGATGGCCGTGCTCGGTTTGATATCGAAAGCGACCATACTGCCGATCACCCATCGTTGCGACGAATTACGTCACCCACTGAAATATCTGATGCATTCAAGCACGTAGCACTTGAATCCAAAGTTGCTCAAATAGCAGGCCAACTCGTAGGAAGTAAAGGGGCTCGATTACACCATAGCAAAGTAAATTCTAAGTTACCCCGCACTGCAACGGTTGTGAAATGGCATCAAGATTTCCCATTCACACCCCATAGTAACGACGACTTAGTAACATGTTTATTGATGCTAGGGGAAGTCAATGAAGCTAATGGGCCTTTACAAGTCGTTCCAGGGAGCCACAAAGGTCCTTTATTCTCCCACTGGGACGGCGATAAGTTCACCGGCACCGTAAACGAAGATGTACAAGAAACACGCTGTAAAACGCCGATCTCTTGTTATGGATCGCCCGGCACAGTTTGTTTCATGCACACCAGATTACTGCATGCTTCAAGTCCTAATGAATCCGATTTACCGCGCACTATTTTCATCAATGTTTATGCGGCAGAAGATGCGTTGCCATTTGGGTATAACCCTCTTCCTAGCAGTGATTCAGGCACCATAGTATGGGGCTCTGAAAGTGGTGAAATTCGTACTACAGAAAACACCATGAAGCTGCCCCCCAAGCCAGATGGCGCTTCATTTTTTGTTCAACAAGCGGACTAGTCCGTAACTTTTTTAACTCACATTAATTAAAGGAATAATTATGACAATCACTAATCGCACTCTACAGAAAGCTATTCGTTCTGCGACTATTGGCCTTATTGGCACAACCTTGGCAATAAGTTCTGGTAGCGCATTAGCGTTTAAAGAATCCGGTAAAATTATCGCCGGTTCTGATATGACATTCTTCCCGTATGAGTACATGGAGAACAATAAGCCAGCTGGATTCGACATTGAATTTCTTGACGGCCTTGCAAAAGTGATGGGGTTAGAAGCTCAAAACATCGATACACGTTGGGCAAATTTAATTCCTGGGCTACAAGGTGGCCGCTTCGATATTACTAACTCCTCGATGTACATTACCGAAGAGCGTATGAAGGTGATTGATATGATTCCATACTTAAAAAGTGGAGAGTCTATCATCGCTATCAAAGGTAACGAATATCAGCCTAAAGTACCTGAGGATTTCTGTGGACACAAAATTGGGTCAATGGCGGGTACCGCTTGGTTGAAACAATTGCAAAAACTTTCAGTAGAATACTGTGAAGCCAACAATTTAGAACCAATTATGATCAGCGAATATCCAACTGACCCTGAAACAACACAAGCAGTGCTTTCTCGAGCCGTAGAAGCTCAGATCACCGATGCCGCAGTTGCTAAAGGCATTATTGACAAAGTTGGCAACCGCGTTGTGATTTCATCTGAAACTCTGATTTACCCTGTCCTTAATGGTTACGGTGTAAAGAAAGGAAACGACGAAGTTAAAAATGCGCTTATTGAAGGATTGGAGAAGTTCAGCAAAACGCCTGAATACACCGCATTACTGGAAAAGTACAGCTTCCAAGCGCCAACCGCTGAAGACATTGAAGCTCTCGTCCCTAAATCATAATTATGATAGCTGTGCTCAGAGAAATCTGAGCACAGATTTTGGAGTCTATTGTGGCACTTTCAATTGAAGAAGAATTACGCATCGACCTCGCAGCATCACTACGCATTGTTGCGAGTTTAGGGATGCATGAAGCGGTCGCTAACCATTTCAGTGCTGCGGTTTCCGATGATGGCAAACAATTTCTAATCAATCCAAAATGGAAGCACTTTTCACGTGTACGCGCGAGTGACCTATTATTAGTTAACGCTGATGATGAATCGAGCGCCGAACAATTTGGTGTTGATAGAACCGCTTGGTCGATCCATGGTCAACTGCACAAACGATTACCGCATGTTCGCGTCGCAATGCACCTGCATCCTGTGTATACCACTGCTGTATCTACATTAAAAAATCCAAGTATTCCACCCATTGATCAAAACACTGCTCGTTATTTTAATAGAGTTTCGGTTGATACTATGTTTGGTGGTATGGCTGATACCGCTGAAGAAGGCGCGCGACTTGCCGGACTGCTCGCTAACAATCGTCGATTATTAATGGGCAACCATGGTGTGTTAGTTGCTGGAGATAATATCGGTGAAACCTTTGACGATATTTGGACACTTGAACGCGCCTGTCAGATTCTTATTACGGCGATGTCTTCCGGCCGCCCTTTGAATATTTTATCCGACGAAGTTGCTGAAAAGACGGCGAGAGATTGGGAGGGTATTACCGATTTTTCACGACAGCACTTTGAAGAAATGAAACAAATCATGATTGAACAAGATTCTTCTCTGTTAGACTGACCACAAGCATGAATTCAATTCGATACAGTAGCGTTAAAAAATTTACGCCTGACTTATCAATACAATCAATCTCTTACTATTTAGAATAATAAGAACGTAGAACACTTAATAAGGAGTTTAAATGACTGATCAATTCATCAAATCCAAAGCTGCAATTGCTTGGGGCCCGAATCAACCATTGTCTGTTGAAGAAGTTGATGTGATGTTACCACGCAAGGGCGAAGTGTTAGTCCGCATTGTTGCCAGTGGCGTGTGCCATACCGATGCTTTTACTTTATCAGGTGAAGATCCTGAAGGTATTTTTCCAGCGATATTAGGTCATGAAGGCGGCGGAATTGTCGAACAGATCGGTGAAGGTGTCACAAGTGTTTCAGTTGGCGACCATGTTATCCCACTTTACACGGCAGAATGTGGCGAATGTAAATTCTGTACATCGGGAAAAACCAACTTATGTAGTGCCGTACGTGAAACCCAAGGCAAAGGACTTATGCCAGATGGCACGACTCGTTTCTATAAAGATGGACAGCCAATCTATCACTATATGGGCTGCTCAACGTTTTCCGAATTTACCGTATTACCCGAAATTTCGTTAGCCAAAGTCAATAAAGATGCCCCACTCAAAGAAGTGTGCTTACTCGGCTGTGGCGTTACAACGGGCATGGGGGCGGTTCTCAATACAGCTAAAGTTGAAAAAGGCGACAATGTGGCGATTTTTGGTCTTGGTGGTATCGGGCTATCGGCGATCATTGGGGCGAAAATGGCGGGAGCAAATCGCATCATCGGAATTGATATCAATGAGAGCAAATACGAGCTTGCGAAAAAGCTTGGCGCGACAGACTGTATCAACCCACGCGATTATGACAAACCCATTCAAGATGTGATCGTCGAAATGACCGACGGTGGTGTTGAGTATTCATTCGAGTGTATCGGTAACGTCGACGTTATGCGTTCTGCACTAGAGTGTTGTCACAAAGGATGGGGAGAGTCAGTTATTATTGGTGTTGCGGGTGCAGGCCAAGAAATCTCAACTCGTCCGTTCCAATTAGTGACAGGTCGTGTATGGCGCGGTACGGCATTCGGTGGCGTAAAAGGTCGTTCTGAGTTGCCTGATATCGTAAACCGTTATATGGATGGCGAGTTTGCCTTGGATGACTTTATTACTCACACCATGGGGCTAGAAGGTATCAATGACGCCTTTGACCTAATGCACGAAGGAAAAAGTATCCGTAGTGTCGTTCATTTCGATAAGTAATTCTGACGAAAGAAAATTAAATAACGAAAGCGATTAACAATCACATTGAAACAGCCTTAACAACCTCATTAAGGCTGTTTTATTTTTGGCAAAAGCGGAGCAGCGATGAACCTCGAAAAGATAAGTCAAACTAAAGTGGCGAACGGTTGGCATAAACAATATCAACATGACTCTAGTGCGACAAACTGCACCATGCGGTTTGCCATTTTCTTGCCGCCCAACGCAAGCAAAGAAAACAAGGTACCCGTTTTGTATTGGTTGTCAGGATTGACCTGTGATGATCAAAATTTCATGCAAAAAGCAGGTGCATTTAAAAAAGCCGCCGAATTAGGCATCGCAATTGTCGCACCCGATACCAGCCCGCGCGGTGAAGGCGTACCCGATGACAACGATGGTGCCTATGACTTTGGCTTAGGAGCCGGCTTTTACGTCAATGCCACTGAATCACCGTGGAACACGCATTATCACATGTATGACTATGTGGTGAATGAATTGCCTAGTCTTATCGAAGCTCATTTTCCTGTTAGCGATAAACGGTCGATCTCTGGACACAGTATGGGTGGTCATGGCGCGCTAACCATCGCGTTAAAAAATCAACAGCGCTTTCATTCAGTCTCAGCATTTAGCCCAATCTGCAATCCGATCGATTGTCCTTGGGGGCAGAAAGCATTTTCTCATTATTTAGGGAACGATAAATCGACTTGGGCACAATTTGATGCCAGCGAGTTACTCAAAGAAGGATCGACACTGCCGATTCTGGTAGAACAAGGCGAAGCTGACCAATTTTTAGATGAGCAGCTAAAACCCCAACGACTGATCGAGGCCGCAAAGATAAGTGGCGCAGATTTGCAACTCCGAATGAGAGCCGATTATGACCATAGCTATTTTTTCATTAGCAGTTATATCGACAGTCATCTAGAGTTTCATTCGCAATATCTGAAGTAGTTTGACTAAAAACAAAAAGGAACGTGTCTATCTGTCTGACACGTTCCCATCAAAGTATCGATCGCTATTTATATTTTCTGAATATGGGAGCCAATAGTTTTCAACGCTTCCGCCAATGGGAGTATTTGCTCTGGCGGAAGGGGTATGGCGGTGCGGACTGGCGGTATTACCATGTAGGCCATTCCACCACCATAAGGCGTTAAAGTGCATTGAACTATACCGTCTTTTATATCGAAGACTAAGCTATCAAGATCGACCGAAAGCAAGGTCTTTTTTAGCATGTCATCAGCATCTAACGTTGATAAAAGCTGAGCACATTCCTCTCCATTGGCTTTGCCGGTAAAGACACCACCTCGTGACCCCTTGAATTCAATTCTGCCATGACATTGTTCAGCTATTGGATGAGAAAATACAATATTCATTGCGCATGTACCTCCCATCCAACGTTTCCTAAAGTCAGGCCTAATTCTCAAGTTGGCGAGTTCGTCAGGCAAGCGACTGAATTGAACAGTGCCCTCATCTGCTTGAGCCGCATCCCCCCAGTATTGAGAGAACGCTAACGAATGATTGTAAAGAGCGGACTGCGCCATTGTGAAAGCATTGGGTTTTACACTCATAAAGCTCTACCTAGGTTAATGAATCCACTACTCTTCGTCTTGCTCACCGGTACGGATGTTGTAGCTCTCCGCAACTGGGATGACAAACACTCGACCATCGCCCCGATTGCCGTCACCGGTACGCGCGGCTTTGATAATAGTCTGAACTGCGTCGTCTTTCAGATAGTCTTCAACCACCGTCAGAATCATTTCTTTAGGGAGATCTTTATAACTGATATCTCCCACTTTAAGCCCACTTTGTCGGCCGCGGCCAATGACAGGCACTTTAGTAAGCGCTTGAATATCAGATTCTGCAAGAGCATCTGTCACTTCGGCTAATTTTTCTGGGCGGATAATTGCTTGAACTAAAAACATAATAAAATCCTTTTTAAATTTGGGATACTGAAATCACACGGTCTTTGGGCGCGAGTCCGGTTGGATGCTAAATGTGGCCTGAATACCGGTCGGTGCCAGATCATCGTTAACTTTTTTCCACTCTGATTGCGCTTCTTTCATTTCTAACGGTTGGAACAGAGGCTGTTTAACCACAAACTTCAACCAGACCACCGCATACACTAACGCAAGCACAACCATTATTCCGACAAGGTTATAGATTGCATCCGCCATCTCAGGCACGGGTGCGATATTTAAGATGGTATAACCGATCCCTAATGAACCAAGAACTTGTGGCACGGGATAGAACCGAGTCTTGTATGGACGACGCACATTTGGATAACGGAACCTTAAAATAATGACATTGATATGCGCGATAATGTAACAGAACAACCAAGCGCAACATGCTGACAAGATGTAGACAATTAAATTAGGTGAGTTGGCAATGCCACCGAAGAAAAATGCGCCAATGCCGCCTGACATAAATAGGATACCGACCCATGGTGTGCGGAATCTAGGATGAATCTTTCTAAATACTTTAGGTAACTCATGACTCAACGCCATTCCATAAAGCATCCGCGGTACCACACCAATAACGGTATTAATCGTACTGGCACTAGCAAAAATAGATACGATTGAAATCCAAATCATTCCCGGTTTACCTAGCATCGCTAGAGCCATATCAACGTGAGGATGATTAGATGACGCAAGTTGTTCAGCGGGGACATATTTCAATAGTGCAAAACCATACACTAGGTTCACGCCAAAGATTACGATAAGACCGGCAACCATAGCTCGTGGAATATTTTTCTCAGCTCTCTTGGTTTCCTGAGCTAAGGGAGTCACAAACTCGATTCCTATGTATAGCCAAATGGCCAATGCCGTTAAACTAAACACTCCCGCTCCCATGGCGTTAAAAGGAATGTCAGCGAGTTCTGGAGCTGGCAAAGCACCTATCCCTGTAAGTCCAATAATACCTAGTAAAGCAATTGAAATAATCATCGTAAGCGTGAAGAGGATTTGCAAGCGAGCAAAAATATCGACACCAATAATATTCATCACCATAAGGAATCCGAGAATTAGCCCCCCAAGTAAAATGGGTGACAAACTTGGAAAAAAGGTTTCAGTCAGTACCGACCCTGCTACAGTGAGCTCAGCAGGTACCGCCAACAGGTTTGGTACTAAATATCCTAGTAAGGTTGCGACTACGGCGGGCAATGCTCCCATTGCCACACGTGTGTAGGTTCGAATGCCACCAGAAGCTGGCATCATACACGCAAGTTCTGCGTAGCTTTGCGCTGAAAAATGCTGTAGCACCCACGCCGCAATCATTGCAATAACAAAGCCACCGCCCGCTATTCCCATTCCTTGGCCAAGCGACACTAAGGTACTAGATGCCACTACACAGCCAACAGCAACGGCAAAACAAGACCAAAAGCCCAGTGTCTTTTTGAGGTTAGTCCCCATTGTTGTATCTCCTTTACATTTCGTTATGCTTAACATTCCTTCGAAATCTACGTGTTGCTCGTCACTGAGCCTGCGATCACTTCTATCCAATCATTAGCGCTATTTGGATTGTGCTCGAAGCTTTTTGAGTGACAAGTTACCCTTGATCCTATTCTTCAACGACATTTCTGTATTGCAATTTTGCGACATTCCTTTGAAGATAATGCCTATAAAGTTCGCCCTGAAAAGCGTTCATAACTCAGCCCACTAATATCGACAGACGGGGTTTCATCGCACGCTAATTCGGCTAATACGGTCCCGACCGAAGGCGCGATCCCAAAACCATGCCCTGAGAGTCCACACCCCAATATTAATCCTGGAACATCCTCAACTTTGCTTAGAACAGGGACTTTGTCTTCACACAAATCAACAATGCCAACCCAACTTCGCACCACTTTCGCGTGTTTCAGCGCAGGAATATAGCTAAGAATTCCACGACAGGTGTCTGCTGTTGCTTCTATTGGTGTATGGTCCGAACTCTGTTTAACAAGGCTTGAATCTAAAGGTGAACCGCCGCCGAAAACAAACGACCCATGACTCGTCTGATGCCCATAAAAATCGGCCATCGCAGTGCCGAGCATTTGATAAAACATTGGTGGTTGTGCGTCTGTTATGAGTGTATCCAAAGCAATGGGTTTCATTGGCACATCGACGCCAACGGTTCGAGAAATTGGCCGACTTTCAAGGCCTGCCGCTAAAACAACTCTGTCTGCTTCAAAGATACCACCAGCGGTCACAACCGTACGCAACTCACCGGCCACCATTTTCAAAGAGAGTACATCCTGTCCGGTTAAAAAGGTGACTCCGAGCTTTCGCGCAGCATTATGGAAAGCTAACGTCGTCTGTAGCGGATTAGCATGACCATCACTTGGGCACCAACTCGCTCCAATAACTTCATGTGACAAATGTGGGCAAATTTCTCTGACTTCTTCACCGCTGACCATCTTTACATCGAGCCCTTGACCGACCGCGATCTCAGTTAAGCCCTTAAGAATATCGATATGGTCATCGGTTTTACCTAAACGCAAATTACCATGTTGGTAGTATTCGACATTTGTCCCTAACTCTTCTGAGAGGTTCGGCCACAAGTTTTCAACGCCGTACATCGCCAATGGAAGTTCGCGTTTATCTCGCCCTGATTGGCGCACCCCACCCCCATTGCGGCTGGAACCGCCGTACCCCATAACCTGGCTTTTCTCCAAAACGACGACCGACTTTCCTTTTTTTGCCAAATAGTAGGCGGTCGAACAGCCGATGATTCCACCGCCAATGATGATGACATCTGCATTTGTCTTCATGTTGTCTCTCTTTTGCAATGATGTGAAAGAGCCGAAGCTCACTGCCACATACTCTAAGTCAGTCACTCTCGCCAAACGTCATGTTGGCAAACTGTTCTATGCTCAAAGGCTTCAATGGCGTGCGAACGCGCATCGTCCCAACGTCAGTGATGTCGATTGCGCTGTTATCGGCAATGATTTCTGAGATCGTTGCGGCACACATTCTTCCTTGGCAGGGGCCCATTCCAGCTCGGGTTCGAGCTTTGATTTGCGCTGGATGACTCGCTCCTTGAGCTATCGCTTGACGAATTTGCCCTGCGGTTATTTCTTCGCAGCGGCAGACGAGTGTCTCATCATTTTCAGGGACCAAAGCCTGCCGATTAGGTGGAAAAACATGATCAAGAAAAGGTCGAATGAATAGTTCCTTGTTAAGGTTAACTCTATGCTCTTCCGCTATATGATCACGTTTCAGTTGATTAATTTTTTCCAGCTTGTAAGCACTATCAATCGCAGCCAAATGACCTCTAGCCGCCGCCATTGGACCGCCACCAATTCCCGCAGAATCGCCAGCAATGGACACACCATCGACACTGGTTTGCCCCCATGAATCGAGTTTAGGTTTCCAATAGCGTTGTGGTTCGTACCATTCATGTTCGCAGTTAATTGAATGACTAAGACGCAAGTTAGGCACTACCCCTTCGTGCAGCAAAACAGTTTTTGCCGCGATATCCATCTGCTTACCACGACAGGTAAAGCGCAACCCTTGAGCACGTTCGTCACCGGTCACTTCGAGGTCACGACAACCCATATAGAGAGGCACACCAGCACGTTTTAGCTTTAATCGCATCAGCAAACCTTTTACGAGATAATCACTACGTAAAAGCGCTTTCGGCATAAAGGGAATGGCTTTGAAATAATCACGAAAACCTGCGGTCTCAACCATCGCTGAAATGTGCACACCATTGTCAACGAGGTGACAAGCGGCCAAGAGCAACAACGGCCCGCTACCTGCGATAACCACTGGCTCATCGGGAACCATATCTGCTGATTTAAATAAGATATCAGCGGCCGCAGCCCCCATAACACCAGGTAACGTCCAGTTTTTCATCGGAACCGGACGCTCTGCAGCACCAATGGCAAGAAGTAGTCGACGGCCTCTTACTCTTTGTGTCTTTCCAGCAGATAAGAGATCGACATCAAATTGATTAGCAATATTGAGTACCGTGGTATTTGGCATATAATCCACAGCCGAAAGTCGAAAAGCTTCGATAAGTGGTTTTCCGGCAAAATAATCTTTACCAAGTACATGTGTATTTTCGGTACGGCTGCGCTCCATTGAACGATAGATCTGCCCGCCGGGTTCGGGTTGTTCATCAACCACCAAGACGTTTAGCCCGAGATTGTCGGCAGTGACCGCAGCAGCGACGCCACCGGGCCCAGCACCAATGATGATAAGATCGTAGATTTTACCCATTCTCCAACACCTTCTTACCGTTCTGACGATTTACGACCATACCGTCGCACACTTGTATCGCACACGCTTGTTGATTAGGGATACCATCGATCTCCATTAAGCATTCAAAGCAAACCCCCATCTGACAATATCCAGCTCGAGGTGCTCCACTTATCGGCGAGGTTCGGTTGTAACCCGCCCCCGCCGCCATGACGGTAGCAAGAACCGTTTCACCGGCCGGAACTCGTAACGGCTCGCCTTCAAAAGTGATGGTCACACACTCTGTATCTGAGGGGCTGTCATGTAACCTTTTCAACATATTTCACTCCTTACCGACATGAAGAGGTATCCGTATCGCGGTCATTTATTACTCTTCGCACACTTCACAATCGAGCATGGCTTCAAGCTCAATCTCAACAAACTGAGTTGGACGATTGAGCTTTGGAGTTTCGACCATAGTGAACAACGGGCAAACTTCCTTGAAAAACTCACTGTAGGCGGTTGCGACATCTTTTGCTTGACCCATATCAGTTACATACACTTTCACTTTATAGACATCTTTCGCCTCGGCATCGGCGCGTTTGAGTAACTCAATAAATCGACCGAATATGTATTGAGCCTGTTCATAAGCCGTGCTGCCAAAGACTTCACCATCAGGCTGTACAGCGGTTGTGCCACCAATCATAATTCGGTTGCCGATTTTGACCATTCGCGAGTAACCAGCGTGTTTCTCAAGGGCTGAGCCAGTTGAATAATTGATACGTTGCATTCTATTTTTCCTTATTTAAGTACTGGTTCATCCCAGAGGTTCAGTGACACGCCAATTCCTTTTTCAACGGCGTTGCGATAAATCTTGGTCGCCCAAGCAACATCTTCCACTGGCATCCCACCAACGGATAACACCACTATTTCGTCATCACTTTTACGACCAGGGGTAACACCCGCAACAATGTTTCCAAGATCCTCGAGTTCATCGTTCTTCAATTTTCCTTCATGAATAGAGTCCATGAAACGCATGCCCACTAGGGGGATATGGTTGTGTGCAGGTTTCGGCACTTCTTCATACCAGGCCTCATATAAACCCGTGTTATCCAGCACTTTTCGGACATCGGAACCTTCCATGCCTTCATCCAGTCGACAGCTTGCCGGCATCGCTAAAAATGCACCTGGTTTGACCCATTCACGTTTAACTTCTGGGTAGGTCATTGGGTCTCCGGTTTCTCCGGAATTACAGTAAGTCACTAAGTCGGAATCGCGTACCACATCTTCAACGGAGTCCACTACTTTCACATTTGTGATTTGGGGGTATTCAACGGCAAGCCAAGTAATGAAGCTGTCCATACTCGCTTTACCACGCCCTTTGATTTTGATCGTATCGACCTCTGGGCAAGCTGCCATAAAGGCGGCCACTGTCGTTTTACCCATAACACCCGGTCCAAGTAGACCAATGACCTTCGAATCTTTGCGTGCTAAGTAACGAGCACCAACACCGGGTATCGCACCAGTACGGTAAGCAGAAAGTAAGTTCGCCGACATATAAGCCAATGGGGCACTGGTTTCAATATCGTTTAGAGTAAACATAAGAATGGATCGAGGCAGTCCTTTCTCTCGGTTAGCTATGTTCGAGCCATACCACTTAACACCGCACGTCTGAAAATCACCACCAAGATACGCGGGCATCGCCATTAAACGGCGGTCAGCGGTAGGTTTTGGCATGGTCGGGAACGGAGACTCTTCAGGGAACGTAACCATGGCTCCGTGTGAATCACTATTTGGGCCTGCCATGCGATAGTCCCCTTTTTGCAAAAGAACAAACATCTCTTCCATCGTATCAACGCAACTGGGCATATCGGTCACGCCAGCTTTAATCATGTCTGGCTCTGAAAGGTATATAAAATCTATCTTAGTGTTCGCTGACATATCATCACCTATATCCATATAGTTTGTTTTCGCCTGTTTCTTCACTCACCCCCTCACGTTTATCTGGACGTTATCGAACTGATTATGGAGAGGTTCAATGAGTCGTTGCTTTTGATACTATTGCCAGAATTAAAGCCCGTATTGTATTTTTGCGACATTGCTTTTCCGTGCATTTCTGATGAAATTGGCACCTACTTTGCTAGATGTATTTGTCACTCAAGGATAAGAGAGTTAGATATGTCTGCTTCGTCATTGCTATCACGTGTTTCTAGTATTCATTCAAAACAACCTTTTTTTGTGTTGGACTCAGAGCGTTTTTTGACTCAGTTGGCTCCCAACAACCCTGAAGTGTCTCACTTCTACAGCTTTAAAGCCGGCAGCAGTCAAGAGCCAACAAGTGTGATTCCGGATGGCTGTATAGACATGATATTTGACTGTGATGCAAATTCACCAACCGGGCGGGTCTGTGGAACAAAATTGGAGGCAGGTGCGGCGTCGTTTACACCTGGACATCAGTACTTTGGCGTGCGTTTTGTACCTGGTGTATTTCCTGATTTTCTAAGGGTTTCAGCTCAAGATCTCATCGAACATGAGCTTGATTTAAATGATGTTATTGCAGGTTACGAACCACTACTTGAACAAGTAATAAACAGTGGCGACTTTTCACAACAAGTCGGTGTGGTAAATCAATTTTTAGGTAAGAATAAACGGCAAGAATCGTCAAGAGTAACCAGCAAGATTATCGAAAAAATTTGCCATCACAAAGGCAACATTCAAGTTCAGGATCTAGAAAAATTCTCTGGTTATACAACTCGAACACTCCAACGCATGTTTAAGAATGATATCGGTTTAACACCAAAAGGATTTAGCCGAGCAATCCGTTGTCAATCAGCTATTTACAGTATTAATCATAATAGCGATCTTATTTTTTCTGATTGCGCGGTTGAACTTGGATTCAGTGATCAGTCACACTTTCTCAATGAATTTAAAAAGCTCGTGAATGTAACGCCTCTGGAATATCAAAATAGAGTAAAAGAACGAGCCTATCTTGAACGCATTCGCTGTTACTAAACATTCAATATTGGTGCAGATCGCACCAATAATGAATGTTTTTAGTCATAATGGAGCGGTGTGTTGAGAGAATATTTCGATTAAGGCGTCGTAGTTATGTGATGTATTTTTACCCATTAGAATTGTTGTTGCTCTTCTGGGGTATTCATTAATTCATTTTCCCCATAAACTCTTTCACCCGTTCCAAGCCTTCTATCTGCAACTTAAAACCCACCAGCTTTCAACTGCTGTGATAGGTCTTTTTTGTCAAACGTAAGTTTTTGACTGATTATCCTTGGTTTATTTACCTATAGCTGAGACACTTACGCCTCAATTTTATTAGGTAAACAATATGAAAATTTTAGTCCGCAACCTTGCTCGAACAACCACTGAACATGAAATTCGAGTTTTATTTTCTGATCATGGCTCTGTTTCTGAGTGTAACTTAGTTTTAGATCAGAACACCGGACAATCAAAAGGTTTTGCTTTTGTTGAAATGCCGGATGTTGATGAAGCAGCAACGGCTATAAGCAAGTTGAATCTATCTAAAGTGGCGAATAGTACGATCAGAGTGAAATTGGCACAAAATTAATCAAAATGAAGGCTAGTAGCGACTGCTAGCTTTCAGTCTTACTGTTTCAGCCGTGACTTCTACCCCTATCTATTAGATGTTAAATCCATTCTTGATGTTCTGACGATACGGTTACTTCACTATCAAGTTCGCCTGTATGAGCTGTAGAGGATGGCTCTACCATCATGAAATGCGTACCAGGCTCAGCTTTAGGGCAATGCTCTACGCCTTTTGGTACTACATACATTTCACCTGGATTTAGAACAATATTTCCACTTCTTAACTGCAAAGTAAGCTGTCCTTTAAACACAATAAATAACTCATCTTCATTATCATGTGTATGCCATACAAGCTCACCAGTACCTTTCGCTATTTTGACTAATTGGCCATTTGATTCAGCTAAAATCTTGGGAGTCCATTCATCTGAAAACAACCCAAATTTCTCACTAATATTAATTTTATTCAACGAACTATCCTTAGCATACAGCCGCCCTGTTAAGGGGCAATTATGTGGAAAGCGCCAAAAGATCAACATTAATTATTGGCACCATAGCTTCTTTTTATATACGACCTGCTCTAAGTGCTTGCCTAATGCAGTATTTGGCAACCAGCTTATGAAATGGTTTTATAAAAGCCATATACACCTTTCCTGATTTTGTTTTTAAATTCACTAGTGTAGAAACTGAAAACTCTTGTTCCGATAACTTTAAGACTGATAACCACATATCCATATTTGGCTCGTATGCACCACATATAACCTCTGACGGCTCTACTGATTCAATGGTTAAAAAGCCCGCTTTCTTTCCTGTTTCAATATCCTCAAGAGGCAAAGACATTTCTGTATTACTTGATGAAAAACCGAAGTATTTAACAACCGAATTCCGAAAGGATAAAGCAAGTTGAACTGGCTTTGGCAAAAAACCAAAGATGCTGTGATATACATTTTTAGCTTCAAGGTTTTGTTTCTTCACCGTAACTTTAAATGAATCACGGTAATATGAATTTGACTCTTTACCATTTATTTTTGTTTCTGATGGAAAATCCATTTCTGAAACCATATTACCCTCTACTAGATCATATCGTGATAATAACTCTCCATGATCTCTAATCAATCGTGGATTAGCTGAACGCTAGAGCCATCATAGTTTTGTTAACGAAACTAAAAAGTGGATACCAGCATGTAAAAACATAATATACTTTTCATAGGCCTTAATACTCACAAAAAAAGCTTGTTGAAACGGACATCCACTGAATTGCTGAGGTGTCAGTTCCTTATTGGATTGCACCTTTTTATTTGTGTAAATACACACCGAATCGCTTTAGTGCCTAAATCCACGCCGATAAGATTGGCTTTGCATTAGAGCGGGAGCCCAATTATCTTGTTGGCAGTAGATTAACGCACTGCTGTGACTGTTATTTCTATTAAAACATCACCTTCCAGATCGACGCCTAAGCAAGCTCTTTGTGGCCAATCTTGTGGATTTTCACCAAACCATTCACACCAAACTAGATCCATTGATGCTTTAGAATTCATATCAGCGATATAAACTTGAGCTGATACTATTCGAGCTTTATCGCTACCCAGTTCAATTAAATTGCGTTGAATAGTATCTAAGGTTGCTCTAGTTTGTCCTTTGATATCTAAAGATGTATCTGATGATGTAGCGACAGTCCATACTAAATCTTTATATGCGGAGGACTTATTACGTCCATTATAAATACCGCGCTTACGTTCTATCATCGAATGCTCCTGTATTGTTAACGCCTTGCTCAGCGACAAAATGCGAGTGCGGGTGAGTAGTTTTTGCGATACAGCAATTTGTTATCAATTTAACCTGCGGTAAATCCAAGCTTTGACACATCATTAATCCATTTTTTTCTAGACTCTTTAGTCGAGCTTATAATAGGGCCAATCATTTTACTTTTCACCGGGCGAAAACCAACGAATTCGAGTGTTAGTGCCTTTAACTGTTTGATAGCTGGAGCCCTTTGAATTAAATAGTAATACCATGGAGGTGTATCCATTGTCATTACGATTCGAGCCGTTTTCCCTTTCAATAACTTTTTGGGAAAAGATTTACCTTTTTCATATTGGAATGCAAAATCAGGTAAAAATGTCCGATCAATGAGTCCTTTTAATTTTGCAGGTAACGTTCCCCACCAAATAGGTGTAAAAATAACTAGGTGTTCGCACCACTCAAGTGAAGTCTGAAATGACTTTAGCGAATCTTCCATAGAAGATTCCTCATCATACCCTCCCAAAAGATTCATATTAAATTCCATATCCGATATTTTTAGCAACTGGACATCATGGTTTTTTTCAGCTGACTTTGCATACGCCTCAGCTAAAGCACTTATAAAACTGTCTTGTTTGGGGTTTGCATCCAAAACTAATACTCGTTTACTCATCTCGTTATCCAACAATTAATTAATTGAGATGCAGTTTACTGTCTTCCCTATAGGGGAGAGTCAAATATTTATTTATGGATCTATCTGGTTATAACATGTATCAAGACTATCGATTTTCTTATTGATATCGTCAATTTGGTTAATCAACTGCTCCCTGATTTCTCCCAAAAATATTTTTATATTTCCCCAATCAACCATGCCATTGTCGTAAATAATAACGCCTTTAAGCTTGGACAAAGTTATACCTAAATCTTTTGCTTCTTTAATTAAGATGAGAAGCTCTATATCCGTTTCATCATATACTCTATATCGGCCTTTTCTTTTAGGCTTCTTGGTTAATCCTATTTCTTCGTAGAATCGAATAGCCTTAATAGATAGACCCGTTTGTTTTGATGCTTCACCGATGTACATATTTTACCAATTTATAACTAGTCAGCCGATTGACCTGCGGAAAGTTGCAGTAGGTAATACTCAAGCTCCGAGTCAGTGACAATTTCAAAGTCTGTAAATAAAGCGACTGGTTTAACAGATTTACCATGACCTTGTTCTAGGCGAACAAAACCTTTTTCACTTAACGATTTTAGTGTTTTCGACAAGTTGGATTTAGCTCTCCCAGTTAGTTCAGCTAACTGAGTTAAGCTTTCTGGCCTCTCAGAGTCGATAAGCCTCAGCAGATCTATGTTTTCCGGACACAGAATTTGTGAAATCGCATTAATCGACGTATACCAAACTTTAGGCTCATTTAGTTGGGCTTTATATTTACCTTGTGCAATAGCTAATAGCCTCATACGAATAAGCTTCTCAGACATAATTCCAATTCTTGCTTTCATGCTATTCACCCTCTATTGCAGCAATAGTTTTATCTATACCCTCAAAGAAATTCTGAAGTAGTGTGTAGCAGTCAGAAAACTCATATGGTGTGCCTTGGTCAATTACAGACTTATGCAAATGATCATATTCATAACGCTTCCCACTAAACCTTTTACCTTTCAATGGCTTTACTGCATGAGTATTATCATGCCCAAATACACGTTTGTTATACTTGTTGTGAAGCGTTAAATTATAGCGAATACCGTGTGGTCGCTCTTTTGTTGGAGGTACAGTCCAAGCCTCAATTTTCCACCAGTAACCATCATCACGATGAACTTGTTCACCATGCATACTGAGTAGAACTTCAAGTCCATCCACAGCGATAACTCCCAATTAAAGTTATGACCAGAGTATAACGCCCATTTTCAAGACTGCGAAATTTAAGCGGTTTATAGACATAATAACTCCCCACTCCGACTACTGATCACCAATCAATTGTGGATTAACTTCGTGTGAGAGCGGGAGTCCAATTATCTTGTGATATTTTCGTTATTTACAGTTAGTTGACTCAACGGCATAACTAACCGTGTGACCAATTAAATACTGATTATCAATATAAGTATTTACTTGCCTTTCGCACCACTGCATAGCATCACCTTGACTTTCGTAACCATCGCCACTCGCATCCCAGCATTGCTTTAAGTCATTGTCACGATCATCAGCAAATAAAGCTTGAGAGCTAGTAATTTTACAAGATGAATATGTAGATTTAGATGAGCCATCATCATTACTGTCATCACATGCAGCTAGTGCAAAGATAGTTAAAAATATTAATAATTTTTTCATATTATTCCCCTTGCGCATATTGATTAGTAAATGATTCAGTGATTACTACTCGAGACTTGCAAGGTACTTCAAAGTAATCGTGGTCGTTATTCTTAATTTGAAGTTCTAGACTTTCGTAACCAGAACATTCAAATTTAATACCAGACGCAGGAGTTAAATTAAAAGTTTCACCATAAAGGTCAATCTCAATTTTTTCATTTGAAAGGTTTTGTATTGATAAAGTTGATAATTTAGTTTTATAAACTTCAACATTGTCTACTGGGGAGTTGTATTCGCTTGCGATTACAGTTGAGGATAATAGACCTAATGTTAGGGCTAATTTACTACTAAGTTTCATTGTAATTCCTGTTGATAGTGAAACCCAAAAACTGCACAAAGAGTGCAGAAAAATGTTATGCCTTTCTAGGTGGATACAAATAGTTAATTAAAATCGCGTAGCGATAACCAATAGTTTTTGCGTTTAAACAACTTATTATAAATTTTGCTTCAAACGCTCTGCGGCCAAATAACCATATTGTGATGATTTGTGCTCAACGCTAAGATATTTATACAAACTTTTTGCCTTCTTATATTCCCCCATTTTTTCATATGTTTGAGCCTTCAAATACGTTAATTCTGCTTTTAATTCTGGATTCGTTTCCCTCGCCTGTTCGGCTTGACTTATGTACATTAGAGTGTCTTCATAATCTCTGTCTTCAAAGTTTGAGTACGCCAGTTTTACAGATCCAGTTTGAACTTGAGATGAGCAGCCAATAATCGAAGCGGTTAATGCTATTAATATTATTTTTTTCATATTTATACCTTTACATAATTGTGATTTATAAGCTCAACTGTGAGTGACCGTGTGCCAAAATGAAGCAAACCGAAATCTGCACGCGTTCACGAATCAGACTTGAGCGCCTTGTTAGTTTTATAGCTCTACCACAGTCAACTTTTTCAGTTTTCCCGTACGTTCTTTCCATTGCGATAATCAGCCTAGTTTTAATATTTATTATATGAATGTTGTCCATACAAATGATAATACTATCAGCCACAAACTCTATAACTAATTGATAATAGTAGTATAAAATAATTAATTCCACATTAACCTATAAAAAACATGGATATTATCGTTATAATTCAATCGAATCATTTTTTGATAAAATTATGTATTTTTACACAGTATAAGTTCTATTATGATCTCACTATTTTTAACCAAGGTTTACGAGAATTCATCGTTGCTCGACACCGCGCAAATAGATATTAGCTAATGGCACCAAGCATAATATCTAGTTCGAGACACATTAAGCCAAGCGCGAACATATTTGACGCCGAAGGCTGTTCCGAACGTTTGGATTAATTTCAAAAACGAGAGCTACATCCTTAGATTTATCATCCTAGCTTGAGCTTAATTCAACGTATTGAATATTGCAGTTAACAGGAGAGAAGCAGGTGTTTCTTGATTGGGTATATTTGGGCATTGACTGGGTTTCGGATTGGTGTCGAGAGCTTAATATTGACTTTATTCTTGGTCATGCTCTGTATATGAGAGCAACTCGCGATTTGCTTCGTATTCTCGCCTTGAGAAAAAGAATCAAGGCTAAGCACCCATCAAATCGTACAATTTACTATGAAGTGTGGCTTCAGGCTTGTTCAACACCCAGATCAGATGCCGGCTGCGCGACATCTATCCTTATTTGTTATAAATCAAGCTGCCGATTGACCCGCGGAAAGTTGCAGTAGGCAATACTCAAGCTCCGAGTCAGTGACAATTTCAAAGTCTGTAAATAAAGCGACTGGTTTAAATACACACCGAATCGCTTTAGTGCCTAAATCAACACCGATAAGGTTAGCTTTGTATTAGCGCGAGAGTCCAATTATCTTGTTAGTTGCCCTTGCCTAACTCCAGTGATAACATTTGTACACACAATTGTTTAGGAGTTACTCATGGACGCTAGAATTCAATTTCGTGTTGATGACGAAGTTAAACGCTTAGCTCAGCAAATGGCTGAAAGCCAAGGACGCACACTTAGCGATGCTTGCCGTGAGCTTACCGAGCAAATGGCTGAACAACAACGTAGAGCATTATCTCACGACGCTTGGTTAACTGAACAAGTAAACCTAGCATTTGAGAAGTTTGACTCAGGAGAAGCCTCATTTGTTGATCATGACTCAGCAAAATCGCGAATGGCTGAACGAAAAGCTAAGATTCGCAGCCGGGGTCAACAGTGATTTTATGGGAAGAAGAATCGCTAAATGATCGTGAGAAGATCTTTGAGTTTCTTTATGACTTCAACCCTAACACGGCGGAAAAAACTGACGAAATCATCGAAGTTAAAGTAGAAAGTTTACTTGAGCAACCACTTATAGGTGTTCAACGTGATGGTATTCGTGGACGATTACTAATTATCCCAGAAATCTCAATACTCGTTTCCTACTGGGTTGAAGGCTCAGAAATTCGTGTAATGCGAGTTCTACACCAGAAGCAAAAATTCCCTATTGACTGATTGTCGTCGGTGCGCAAACTAGACAGAATGAATCCCCACTAAGACTGCTGTTTTCCAATCAATCTTAATGCTCTACAAAACTCAAACACAACGGTACTCGGCAGGAGTTAAAGTAGGACTTCACTGAATTACTGAGGTGTCAGTTCTATTTATTCGATTGATCTTTTTTTACTTGTGTAGATACACACTTGAATAGCTTTAGTGCCTAAATCAACGCCGATAAGGTTAGCTTTGTATTAGAGCGGGAGTCCAATTCTCTTGTTCGGAAGCTACGCGCTCTCTTTGCCGTGATAGAAATATACAAATTTCTCAGTATCGTGAACGCCTGTTCCCCACATAGGTGAGTTTATTGAAATAACAGAGCCATCCTTTGCTACTTTTATCCTTTTTCTGACATAGGTTTCAAACTCTGAAAAGTTCTCAATTTTTATCTTTTTTAATTCTTCAACAAAGTGAGCGGCTTTGTATTTAACCGCTTCTCGATCATAATATTTCGCGCAGTTTTCAGGAATAAGAAAAAACTCCTCATCCTCATCCCAATCAAAGGCTTCCACATAGTCAATTTCTATGCATCCAGACCCATCTTCTGAGTAACAAGCAAAAGCAACATCATAGTTTTTTGTTTCAGGCTGTTTGCTAAAGACAGACTGTAAATCGTCGATTATATGCTGAACCTTCATTTAACTTCCTAGCGAGGCTGTAGGGTTTCTACCTAGCCTCATTCTCGATTTTGATCTTACCTCTATTTCACCACGATATGAGCTTGAATGCATTAACTCCTTGTGATCTAATCACCATTATTCACATATTTAGATGCGGTTATGCCAAACTTCAAAACCGACTTTTCAAATAAAAATATGTTTGTTCCTGTTAGTATCGATGAGCAATTGACTATAAAGAGTGACTTCAGGCTTGTTCAACACCCAGATAAGATGCCTGCTGTGCGACATCTATCTACAATAGTTAAGAAGGAACCCATTTCTCATTATTATATTCATAGTCCCAAAAATCGGGTTCATCTGTTTCAAATAGATACTCGATTCTAAGCTCCGCTTTTTGAGAGATATACTGTATCGCAGCTTCCTTTGCATCAGTAATGCTTGAATGTAAATATTGTTCAGAATTAACATATAAGCGACAGTACTTGCGATTCAAAATTAACTCCTTATTACAGATACACATAGACGTAATGACTCCCCGCTAAGACTGCTGTTCTCCATCAATCTTAGTGCTCTACAAAACTCAAACACAACAGTACTCGGCAGGAATTAAAGTAGGACTTCACTGAATTACTGAGGTGTCAGTTCTGTATTGGTGGAAAAATATAACCTACTGTTTTTATGTAACTTAAATGCCTTTATAAATTTCTGGATAGTGCTGTATCCACCAATCACCGCAATCTTTTTCTTTGTATAGAAAAATCGTTTTTTCAATATATTCAAACGCTAGTTGAGACAAAACATTAGAACTGCCAGCTCTGTTTTTCGACTCGTAAAGGTATCTAGACGATGCAAACGTATCTCGTCTTCTTTTTAATATTTCAAAGTCTGAATCGTTAAATAATAAAAGCTGTATTTCTTCTGGTAAAGATTTGGCTAAAAGAAACAAATCATGGAAAGCAGAAATATCGGGTGATTTATATTCATTATTTAACAGTTTTGAATCAAACTTGTAAGTAACACCTTTGTTGACTCGTATTTCTTTACATAGGTAACTTTTAAATAGTATTTCAATTGAGAGTGCAGCGTTCACATCTGAAACATAACCTAAGTCGCTCACTTTTACTGAAGCAAGGTAATATTTATAAGACTCTTCCACTACCCACGGCGCAAATAGGCCACTCCACATACCAACTCTCCCCAAAAAAATTTTACCGCTAAGTTAACGTGCCAAGCGTTTTTGGTCACTGTTAAACGCCTTGACATAACACTACTCTGACGGTTTCGCTTTCTCTCCAAGGTGCTGGGTAAACCTTAGTAAATAACCATCTAGATCTTGTATCAGAAACTCTCGTTCACCTGATAGCTTTTCACCAACGTCATACCATGTTTCTTTTAAATCACGGAAAAAACGTACATTAGCTTTCTTCAGTCTTTCAACTAGCGGCTCTAAGTCTGAAAGCTCTATTTGAAAGTTTACTCCACGTCCTAATGGAGTAACTAACTCACCAGTAATCCACCCTGAATCCGTGATTTGTTCGAGCATGATCTGAACCTGTTCTTGTTCAAGATATACAAAATCAGGATTTTCTCGCTTAATACGTACAGAGAAACCAAGCACATCGACGTAAAATGATAACGACTCTTCAAAATTACTCACTGATAATTCAGGAACCATCGGGTTCCAGTATTCTTCCATAATCTATCCTTGCTATATGCTTGTTATAACATCTTCAATAACCAGCCAGCTCGTTTCTACCATCAAAACCAACTCATTGAAAAACCAACAATATGTAACATAGTTCTTATTTCACTTCTAGAACATCATGCCAATATAAGCGACAAAGATACCCGTTACTCATTACGTATCGCATCAATATTGAACAAGCGGGTATAAGCAGAAGGAAATAGGTACTTTAGTTTCCCTCGCCGCTGCTTTAAGATTCAGTGATTCATCAGTAATCGACCATTTTAAAGTTTATAAGGGATTAGACATGCGCAAGTTACCTTCCACTCAGGCGTTGAGAGCGATAGAAAGCTTTGCTCGCCATGGAAAAGTTTGGCAAGTCGCTGATGAACTCAACCTAACCCGAAGCGCGGTCAGTCACCAGCTCCGACTCTTGGAAAGTGACTTAGGGTTTCAAATATTGAATCGAGTGGGAACCGGTGTGGAGCTTACGCAGCGTGGTCATGCATACGCGAAAGATATTCGTAAAGCGCTTAACATCATTACTTCCTCTGCGGTTCGCAATGCCTCTGCTGGTATCGGAGGGAAAATCAATATAAGTTGCGCGCCGGGGTTTGCCAGCAGTTGGCTCTGTTTAAATATTGGGAAGTTCAAAGAGGCGTATTCTGATGTCACCATTTCACTAACCACACCACAAAAAGTTTCTGATATCAGCGACCAAAATGTCGATATATTTATTACGTTTGGGCGAGACTTTTCTGCTGATGCCGAGATCGAGCTTCTTAAACGCATTGAATCCACCCCACTTTGCAGCCCCGCTTACCTTAATAAGTTTGATGGTTTTTCGAATCATGCCGACTTACAGCAGGCAACGCTATTACACCTCAGCGACTATCAAGATTGGGAAGATTGGAATCGAGCCATTGGTCAACCGATAGAGTTCGCCCAAAAAGGCATCATATTTAACGATCTAAACTTGGTTTACTCAGCCGCATTGGCTTCTCAGGGCATCGCGATAGGTGACGAATTTTTATGCAGCGATGCGATCAAGAAAGGGCAACTCGTCGCGCCCTTTGACCGGACTCTTCCTTGCGAAGGAGCTTATTATATTGCGATCCCCTATGGGAAATCCCTCACACCCGCTCACACTGCTTTCCTTGAATGGCTAAAAGACGAACTGGCGAGAAATAGCTAAAACCTTATATTTCAGATTGGTGAATTATTTTATCACTTGATGTGAAAAGAATTAGTTTGTTTTTACGCTCACAATCCCTCAAAGTTATCGTGTTTATATGTCTTACTTTGAAGGGAAATCAAAATGTTACCAGAAACTGTCACCTTAGGATCTCGCCTGCCTGCTCTGCTAGCGTCTCGTGGGATTGAGATCGTCTTTGGTATCCCAGGTGTTCATACTGTCGAATTGTACCGAAATTTTCCTGAAAGTGGATTACGACACATCACGCCAAGACACGAACAAGGTGCCGGGTTTATGGCCGATGGCTATGCGCGCGTAACGGGTAAACCTGCAGCATGTTTTATTATATCGGGTCCCGGAATGACCAACATTGTCACCGCAATGGGGCAAGCCTATGGCGATTCAATTCCGATGCTTGTGATATCAACGGTTAATGCTCACGGTCAGATGGGGTCAGGTGAAGGTTGGTTACATGAAATGCCGAACCAAAGCTCTGTCGTCGAGGGCGTGTCAGCATTCAGCCGCACCATACATAATGTCGGTGAATTGGACAAAGCGCTAGACGATGCTTTTGCTGTATTCCAGTGCTCTCGCCCTCGCCCTGTACATATTGAGATCCCATTAAATATACTGGTCTCTCCTGTGGTCAATGATGCGATTTCTCCAGCACTGAATTTACTGCCACCGGCTCCAGCGAAACAGGCGCTATCTCCAGCAATTGACGCATTAAACAGCGCTAAATCGCCCGTTATTTTAGTAGGGGGCGGCGCAAAAAACACACCTATTTGTGCACTTGCGGAACAGCTCGATGCGCCGGTTGTAATGACAACAAACGCTCGCGGTGCCATGCCGGTTAACCACCCATTAGCGGTTCCCCTATCGGCATCACTCCCCAAAACTCGTCAGCTTATTGCACAAGCAGATGTGGTGCTCGCCCTCGGCACAGAACTGGGTTCAACCGATTATGATTTTAATGAAGATGGCGGCTTTCAAGTTCCCGGCACTTTGATTCGAGTCGACATCGATCCAACACAGATCCATCGAAACTTAAAAGCCGATATTGGTATTGCCGCCGATGCTAACGAAACCGTCACGGCTTTGGCTACGCAATTATCACCGCATTCAGCAAGCCAAGGAGAAACACGAGCAGCACAGGCTCGTGAGGATAAGAATCAACTTTCTAAGGCCATTACTTCGGATATCAACATCCTCAACCTTATCCGCGATAACTTGCCGAATACCCCGATAATTGGGGATTCCACCCAGATAGTTTATTCGGGCATCATGGCATTTGAAGCTCAGCGTACAGGAGGCTTTTTCTCGTCAGCATCCGGTTTTGGCACCCTTGGGTACGGTTTGCCTGCTGCGATTGGGGCAAGTTTGGCCACGAACAAGCATGTGATTTCCATTACCGGAGACGGCGGTCTTCAGTTCTGTCTTGGTGAATTAGCATCGGCTACCGAAGCCGCTGCAAAAGTCATATTAATTCTTCACGACAACAGCGGCTATGGCGAAATAAAGACCTATATGCAGAACCGAGATATTCCGCTTACCGGGGTTGAGATCTATACTCCAGATCTCGTTAAGATAGCCGAAGCCTGTGGCTGGAAAGTTTATCAGCCGAGCTCAACTTCGTTTGCTGAATGTCTGAAAAGTGCTGCCGAACTTAACGGCCCTTCTGTAGTGTATTTATCGGAATCCACACGTCTCGACTTTTAACACCGTCTTTTTGGCTAAACCCAGCCGACTGACTCGTTTATAAACAAAAAAAGATAGGGCCATAACGTCCTATCTTTTTTATTGCCTTTATGGCGAATCGTGTGACTTCAAAATAGATGCAGAAGTTTAGGCGAACTTTGAGGCCAGATCATCGACCCGTTCCATCGCACTAATCAAATCCTGACTGGTCACCGTGAAAGGCATATCTTGAATATCGGGCGTATCAATTGCGGCGTCGACCACTTGCTGCAATTCGCTCTTGGTCAGTTCAGCAATGCTGGATAACGACGTTGGCACACCACACGCTTTGGCTAATTCAATCGCCGACACAATCTCATCATCGCTCCGATTTTCTAACACCAACAAGCAAAGATTGCCATAACCCACTAACAAACCATGACCAAAGTGGCGCGTTTTATCGATCACTGTAAAGCCATTATAGAGACCATGTGCCGCCGCCACGTGATTGCCCACTCCCATAATTGAGGTAAATCCAGCATAAATGAAGATGGCATCCATCACTTGCTCAAGAGCAAAAGAGGGCTGTTCATTGTCCAAGGACTGAATGGCTTCTCCACCATATTTAGCAATCACATCAAAACACAGCTGACTATTATGAGACGCCGACATGTTAAGGCTGCAATCGGGATTAGATTTTTCTACAACTCGATATTCATAAAGCTTGGCGAGTGTATCTCCCAGCCCTGCGGACAGCCAACGAGCAGGCGCTTTCGCAATGATTTGTGGGTCCAAAATCACCACATCTGGCGCTTGTTTCAGATCGTGAAAATCAAGGTAGTGTCCCTGATCGTCATATATAACTGACAAAGCAGCAACAGCGGCACATGTCGCAGCTATCGTGGGAATCACCACCAAAGGTAGCCCTACTTTTTCGGCGACCAGCTTGCACGTATCCATCGACTTTCCACCACCCACTCCGATAATGAAGCTCACGCTGTGGCCTCGAATCACCGAGGTTAGCTGATCCACATTTTTGTAGGTACACTCCCCCCCAAACCACATCGTATCAACGACATCTAGCCCGAGGTCTCTACTATCGATAAGTGGCATTGTTGCTTCAAGAGCACGTTGACCGCCGATAACAAATGCGCGACTACCAAATTTCGCAACAACATCCTTGAGGCGCTCTATTGAACCATTGCCGCGATAAAATGTGGCTGGGAAAGATAATACTGGGCAATTAACGTTCATCGTGCTTCCTTAAACAATTATTAAATTTACAATTCATCGGGTTCAATTATTACTCAGGATAATGAAGCGTCTTGATCTCTAAAAAATCCTCAAGCCCGATCAAACCCCCTTCACGTCCATTACCTGAACGCTTGTATCCACCAAATGGGCTTCCATACTGCAAATAGCCGCCGTTAATATGAACCATACCAGCACGTAGTCGAGCAGCCACTCGTTTTGCTTGAGCCTGATCGTTTGTTTCTATATAAGCAGCAAGGCCATAATCGGTATCGTTCGCGATTTCGATAGCCTGAGGTTCATCATCAAATGGAATCATAACCAGGACAGGACCAAAGACTTCTTCTCGAGCGATGCGCATGGTATTTGTCACATCAGCAAAGACAGTGGGTTTCACAAAATATCCCGTTTCAAATCCGACAGGCTTCCCCAAGCCACCAATAACAAGACGCGCCCCTTCCACAATGCCAACCTCTATCATCGATTGGACTCGATCAAACTGCAATTGGCTGACCAATGGGCCAAGATGACGCCCCTCTTTTGTTGGGTCACCGACTTCGATGCGTTCAGCGACAGATTGCGCAATATCGACAGCCTGTGCGTAAACGGATTGTTGAACCAACATACGAGTGGGCGCATCGCAAGATTGACCAGAATTGAGAAAACAACTTTCAATTCCACGTGTAACGCTGGTTTCAAGGTCAGTATCTTCGAAAATAATATTGGGTGACTTTCCTCCAAGCTCCAACGTCACCCGTTTAATGGTGTCAGCCGCACTTTTACTGATCGCAATCCCAGCATTGGTTGAGCCCGTAAACGAGACCATTTCTACATCTTTGTGCGACGTAAGCGCAGACCCAACATCAGTTCCATCGCCATTAACTAAATTGAAGCTACCGGCTGGGAATCCGGCTTCTGCGATCATTTCGGCATATAACATCGCATTTAGTGGCGTGATCTCACTGGGTTTTAAGACACATGCACATCCGGTCGCTAAAGCAGGTAGTACTTTTAGAGCAATCTGATTAATCGGCCAGTTCCAAGGCGTAATCAGTCCGCAAACACCAATAGGTTCACGACACAGCACATCACCATTGGGCAGTGTTTCACGATGTTTTAATCGGCGCAGTCCTTCAATAAATCCTTCTAAATGACCAATCCCGGTATGAGCTTGTTCTTCAGCGCACATTGTCGTGGGCGCGCCGAGTTCCAACGTTATGATTTCCACCATCTCATTGTAACGACGTTGATAGATTGTCAGTAAACGCTCAAGCAGCGCTAAACGCTCCTCAACACTGGTTTCGCGATAACTAGCAAAAGCCCTTTTCGCAGCAGATACGGCGCGTTCTACATCATCAGCACTTCCCAGTGAGATGGTTGCAATCGCTTGTTCAGTTGTCGGGTTTAGTACATCAAAGTCATTACTTTTATTTGGTTCAACCCATTCACCATCAATAAAAAACTTGCGCCTATCTAACATCATTCCCTCTCATGTTCTTTCTGTCGCAAACCGTGTCAAGAATTTACTGACTCTGCTTAACGTTATTTTTCAACGTAAGTATCTCTTTTTATGAGCAATATTAAAGTGAATTATTTTTTCTTATATGAATCAAGGAATTCAACAGTCGTTTTATCGTCTCGCACCCTACCAGACTCTTAGCGTTCAGGGCGCTCACAATCCATCATTTCTATCCAAATCGGCAAAGTGATAAATATCGGAACAAAACAAAACATAGAGATTAGCGAGATGTTTTAGAGTTTTATTTTCGTTAAATCACTATTTGGCTTGGATTATGCAATATTTATGATTATCTAAGAAAACAGCAATATTTTCCGGAAATCTGCACCACCAAGATAGCAAGATGAATAGTTTTGGTGCTTATTTTCAGTGATTCGGACTTTCTAATTCGCTCTCTTCTTGGGCAGGGACGATGATTATTCAGTGAGGAATGGATGAGCGATACGGGCAACGAAAAATACGTACAGTTTAAGATGGTTAAAAAAAGTTATGACCAAAGTAATTTAGTCGTAAAAGAGTTTAATCTGGATATTAAAAAAGGAGAGTTTGTGACGCTTCTCGGCCCCTCAGGTTCGGGAAAAACAACTTGCCTTATGATGCTAGCGGGATTTGAAGATGTCACAAGCGGCGAGATCCTAGTCGACGGAAAACCGATTACTGACGTTGCGCCGTATGACCGAAATATCGGTATGGTATTTCAACATTATGCGTTATTCCCACATATGACCGTGGCTGAAAACCTAGCCTATCCCTTAAAGGTCAGAAAACTCCCGGACAATGAAGTCAAACGACGGGTTGCTGATTCACTTGCACTGGTTGAGCTAGAAGAGTTTGGCACACGCTATCCCGGGCAACTCTCCGGTGGTCAAAAACAACGGGTCGCATTAGCGCGCTCACTGATTTTCGAACCTTCGATAGTGTTAATGGATGAACCTTTAGGCGCCTTAGATAAAAATTTACGTGAGCAGATGCAGTTTGAAATAAAGCGGCTTCACGAGAAAATTGGCTTCACAGCGATCTACGTGACTCACGACCAAACCGAAGCACTCACGATGTCAGATCGAATCGCGGTGTTCAACAATGGTATCGTGCAACAATGCGCCAGCCCAGACACTCTCTATGAGGAACCTGCCAACGCTTTTGTTGCTGATTTCATTGGTGAAAACAACAAAATTCCCGCCCGTGTTGTTGAGATGAATGGCAACTACTATGAGCTTATTCTCGATGACGAGTCGAGAGTGCGAGGTATTTCAACCAACCGACTTGTACCAGGGCAAGAATGCCTTTTGACCATACGTCCAGAGAACCTCTTTATTGGCGTTCCGAGTTCAGATAACGATAACAGCATTGATGCCACGTTCATCACCCGCCTGTATGTCGGTGACTTTATTCGCTACCTATTCCAGTTACGCGATAAAACCGAAGTGATGGTTAAAGTGCTTAATGATCATGAAGCACCTAACTTCACCTCTGGAGATGTCACGAAACTAACCTGGTCCGCAACCGTCGGATTGGCATTAGAAAAACCGTAATTTTCGTATTACATAACAACCTATCAACTTGAAAGGAATCAATATGATTAGTAAAACCACGATTGCACTGTTGTTAACAGGGCTCCTAAGCACAAATGCCATTGCAGAGCAATTTACCGCCGTTTCTTTTGGCGGCTCTTATGGTGATACTCAGAAAAAACACATGCTTGACCCATTTACGGCTGAAACCGGACATAAAATTTTATCTGAAAACTACTCAGGTGGCGTTGCAGAACTGAAAGCTCAGGTCGAGAGTGGCAATGTGCTTTGGGATGTGATCGATATGGAAGTAATTGACTTAGAACGTGCCTGTTCTGAAGGATTACTGGAACCTTTCCCGATGGACACGTTACCGCCCGGCGATGATGGCACGCCAGCCGCGGAAGATTTCGCAAGTGAAGCATTGGCAAACGAATGTGGTGTGGGGAATATAGTATGGACGGTACTGTATGCCTATAACAATGACACCATTCAAGGTGGCAAACCAACAACCGTTGCGGATTTATTTGATACCAAAACCTTCCCAGGAAAACGCGCACTACGCAAACGCCCACAGGTAAATATGGAATGGGCACTGTTGGCTGACGGAGTTCCAAAAGAAGAGGTCTACGAACTATTGGAAACAGACGAAGGCCAACAACGCGCGTTTACCAAGTTAGCGTCTATCAAAGATGACATTGTTTGGTTTGACTCTTGGTCTCAAGCGCCACAACTCCTCAATGATGGTGGAGCCGTTATGGTTCAAGCCGCGAACGGACGTATTTTTAACGCTATCCAAGCAGAAGGAAAGCCATTCGAAATGGTTTGGAACGCGCATTTATATGACTTAGATGTATGGGCAATTGTGAAAGGGACAAAACATAAAAAAGTGGCTGAAGAGTTTATCCGATTTGCCACAGGCTCAAAGCCTTTAGCGGGAATGCCAGATATCGCATATGGCCCAACTCGTGAGTCCTCTTACAAATATGTCGATAAAGCCGTTATTCCAATGCTTCCATCATCGCATCTTGATGAAGGTTTAAAAGCATCAAGCCTATTCTGGGCTGATTATGGCGAATCTCTTGGTGAGAAATTCAACGAGTGGTTATTGAAGTAATCTAGGAGAAAGATTGGATGTCAGCACATTTAAGTATTGAAGAAATAGCTCAAAGCCAGAGACAACTCAGGCGAAAAAAAGTCCGGTTACTGGCGTTTACGTTACCTTTATTATGCTTTGTGTTGCTGGCATTTCTCGCCCCTATCGCAACCATGCTATATCGCAGTGTTTATCACCCCACGGTTTCGCAACTAATTCCTCAAACGTTGGAGGAAATGCAACAGTGGGAAGCAAGTCCCGACACTTTGCCTCCTGCACAAGTACTAGCCACGTTTAGCTTAGAGCTGCAAACCTTGGCCAACGAACGCAAATCGGGAAAACTAGCCGAAGAGCTCAACCGTTCGGTACCCGGAACATCTAGCCTGATAAAGTCGACGGCACGAAAACTCAAGCGAGTTGAGCCAGAAGTTTTAATCAATGGGCAGGGCCAAGAGTTATTAGCCTCCCATAAAAAGTGGAGCAACCCACAACTTTGGTCTGCAATGAAAGGCTTAGGTAACGTGTGGACTGACCGCTATTACTTAACCGCTTTGGATCTAAAGCGGGATCAAGCAGGTGAAGTAAAGGCACGTGACACACAAATATACTTAAAACTGTACTGGCGTAGTTTACGCATCGCGTTAACGATCACACTGCTGACAGCATTGCTCGCCTTCCCTTTGGCCTATTTTCTTGCCAACACAAGCAACAAGAAAGCCAATACACTTATGGTGTTTGTTTTACTTCCTTTTTGGACTTCACTGTTAGTAAGAACCACATCTTGGATTGCACTACTGCAAACCAATGGGGTAATAAATAGCACGATGCAGAGTATAGGAATAATAAATGAGCCACTTGAAATGCTCTATACCGAGTTCGCAACGGTTATATCCATGACTCATATTCTTCTGCCTTTTATGGTTCTCCCACTATACAGTGTTATGAAGAATATCGACCCAAGCTACTTTAGAGCTGCATTATCGTTGGGCTCAAAGCCCATGCCTGCATTCTTCAAAATCTACTTCCCCATGACCCTACCCGGTTTAAGTGCAGGCGCGTTGCTTGTGTTTATTATCTCAATTGGCTACTACATTACGCCAGCATTGGTAGGAGGCACCGACGGCCAGATGATCAGTAATATTATTGCGTTCCATATGCAGTCATCTAATAACTGGGAATTAGCGGCGGCTCTGGGAAGTTTGTTGCTGGTTCTCATCGTCCTGCTGTATTGGATCTACGACCGTCTTGTCGGCGTCAATAACATTAAATTGGGGTAAACAATGTTTAAATTTCCTCGTTACTATTCACCGCTACAAAAGCTAGGCACTATCAGTTTGTCTGCGTCTGCATACTTAGTATTACTGTTTCTGATGCTGCCAATATTAATCATCATTCCGCTTTCCTTTAATGCAGAACCCTTTTTCACATTTACCGAGGGCATGTTATCGCTCGACGCTGAAGCCTATTCAGTAAAGTGGTACCAACAGATATTTTCTGATGACCAGTGGATTCTCGCGATTAAAAATAGTTTCTTCATTGGTATATGCGCGACAGCAATCGCAACAATTTTGGGGACATTAGCGGCCATCGGCATGAGCAACTCTGACATGCCTTTCCAACGTGCAATCATGGCAATGTTGCTGTCTCCGATGATTGTCCCGCTTATTATTACCGCAGCAGGTATGTTCTTCTTCTATACCCAGCTCAACCTCGCCGGTAGCTACCTAGGTGTCATTATTGCCCATGCCGCTCTTGGTACGCCATTTGTGATTATTACGGTGAACGCTGCGCTCGCGGGCTTTGACTACTCGTTAGTGAATGCATCGATGGGAATGGGGGCAAAACCGACCTACACCTTTTTCAAAGTTATCATGCCGTTGATACGACCAGGTGTCATCTCTGGTGCGTTGTTTGCGTTCGTGACGTCGTTTGATGAAGTAGTTGTTGTACTCTTCCTTGCTGGACCAGAACAGCGAACCATACCACGACAAATGTTCTCAGGACTGCGAGAGGAAATTAGCCCCACAATCTTAGCAGTCGCAACTCTACTGGTCGTGGTTTCATTAATGCTGCTCCTCACTCTCGAATACTTAAGAGCACGCTCTGAACGTATTCGTATGGGTACGCTCTAGTCGACTAACGATTCCACCGATGAAAAAAGCCACAAAGATAACTTTGTGGCTTGATATAAAACATTTCTAATTTAACCGCTACATAAGCTGACGTGAACTACAGCTTTCCTGTGTAGTATTGCGCTTCACCAAAGCCAAAACTCCAATCATGTCGAGTGTTGGTAAAGAAAGACATCATCAAGTCGTTGCCTTTAATGCCGCACTCGGCTTCAAGCTTTTCAGCTAAGGTTTTCATAAACTCAATCTTGGTCTCTTCAGGACGAGGGCTGGTAAAAATACGCAACATAATCAAATTGTCAGAACGTGAAAAACCAAGTCCTGTATCTTCAAAAATCATGTTAGCGGGTTTGTGTTCGTACACAATCTGATAACGGTCTCGCTCTGGCACTTTAAACACGTCTAGAACAACTTGGTGTGTTACATCTAGAATGGCCTTCATCTCTGATTCACTTCGACCTTCAATCACGTCAAATTGCATTAATGGCATAATCTTCCCTTAAAAAATAGTTATGTCTGTATTGATGAGTAAAACTCTGTTTGATTCGAGACACCCACAACTGAAGGTGTCTCATGTTACTTGTAACGATTGGCTAAATGTTCGTTCAACGTTAACCCATGATCAGTCAATACGGCTAAACGATTCACCTATCGCATTCACTAAGCTATCGATCTCATGTCTTTCGGTAATAAACGGTAACGCAAGCTGAAGTGTGTCTCCGCCATAGCGAACATAAAACCCCTTCTGCCAAAGATCCATGGCGATTTGATAAGGCCTAATACCTGGGTCACCGTCTTTGTGAGCGACGCTAATACCTGCCGCAAACCCGTAATTACGAATATCTAGAACGTTTGGGACGCCTTTGAGGCTATGAATCGCGGACTCGAAAATCGGAGACATTTCCGCCACTCTCGGAATTAAATGATCTCTTTCGAGCACATCTAATGTCGCAAGTGAAGCAGCACAAGCCACCGGGTGCCCCGAATATGTGTAACCGTGAGGCAGTTCAATATTATGTTCGGCTCCTCCCGCTTCCATGAATGCTCGATATATTTCATCTTTCGCAATCACAGCTCCCATAGGAATCACCCCATTGGTAATTTGCTTAGCACAGCAAATCATATCGGGAACGACACCAAACGCATTGGCACCAAACATCTCGCCAGTACGGCCAAATCCAGTAATCACTTCATCGAGAATCAGTAATATATTATTTGCAGTACAAATCTCTCTTAAACGCTTGAGATAACCAACTGGTGGGATGATGACACCGGCAGAGCCAGAAAATGGCTCAACAATAACCGCCGCTATATTCGATGCATCGTGAAGGGCGATTCGGTCGAGTAATTCATCCGCGCGATCAGCGCCATCCAAAGGACACCCCTGAGTGAATGCTTCTTCTGCACGCCAAGTATGACCAATATGATCGGCCTCCACACCTTGACCCCAGAGTTTACGGTTGGCTCCAATACCACCGAAACTGATGCCACCCCAACTTGCGCCGTGATACCCCTTAGTTCGACCGATAATGCGGGTCTTATTAGGTTGACCACTTTGACGCCAATAAGCACGAGCAATCTTGGTTGCAGTATCGACGGACTCAGAACCGGAGTTGGTAAAAAAGACTCGATTAAGATCGGCAGGCGCGAGCGCTGCGATTCGCTCAGCAAGTTCAAATGCTTTAGGGTGACCAAATTGGAACGCGGGAACATAATCAACTTGAGAAAGCTGTTGAGCAATCGCCTGGCTGATTTCAGGTCGATTATGGCCAGCTCCACAAGTCCAAAGACCCGAAAGCCCATCAAAAATACGTCGACCACGGTCGTCAATGTAGTACGCACCATCGGCCCCGGTGATCATCCGTGGGTTCTGTTTAAATTCACGGTTACTTGTGTAGGGCATCCAATACGCGTCAAGCCCTGCCTGTGTTGGTTGAGTTTCCATCCTATATCCTTATTCCAATCTACACTTGATGTAAGTGCTGGCTCCCAAACTGCTAACTGAAATTTACTTTAAGATGAAATGATTGTTTGGTAAATTACAACTTATCAAACTAAACATGCAGGTTTATGAAACATAATGAGAGCATTACTTGGGCAATTATCGGACGCTGACATTCGCCTGCTGCGGGTATTCATGGCGGTTGTGGAATGTGGTGGATTAAGCGCGGCTGAAATGGAATTAAATATCGGCCGCTCAACCATTAGTCGTCACCTCAAGGATCTCGAGCTGCGACTAGGTCTGGTACTTTGCAGACGCGGTCGAGGCGGGTTTTCTCTTACCAATGAGGGAGAGCAAATTTATGCCAGCGCAGAACGACTAACAAAGTCGATTGAAGACTTTCGCCACGAAGTTAACGATATGCATCGTTCGCTACAGGGCCAGCTAGTTATTGCAATGTTCGATAAAACAGTTTCCAACCCAGAGTGTCGAGTCCCTGAAGCGATTGCTCGCTACTGTGAAGACTCTCCCGATGTGGTGCTAGATATCCATGTCGTCCCAGTCAATGAGATCGAGAAAGGCGTACTAGAAGGACAATATCATGTCGGTATTATTCCACCTCACCGCCGCTCCACCAGCTTAGTGTACCTACCCTTATTTGGTGAACACATGTCTATGTATTGTGGCATTGGCCATCCATTTTACGACAATCATCGCCCCGTAACCAACGAGCAAATACGCGCTGAAAATTATGCCGGATTGAGCTTTTCTAGCCCCAATATGGAAGTAGGCAGAGGGCTCGGATTACAGAAACACGCGGCGGCCAATGACCAAGAAGGTGTGGCGACACTGATTCGGTCTGGGCGTTACATCGGTTTTTTACCGGATCATTACGCGCACCCATTGGCAGAAGCAGGTTATGTGAAACGCATCAATAACCAAACCTTTACATACCATTGTGAATTTACCGCTATCTATCGAAAGTCCCCAAAACCATCGAGACTGGTGCAGCATTTCTTAGATGCACTGGAAGATGTCCACAACGATAATCCTTCATAACTTAGCCCATGGGTAAGCGTTTCGTAAATCGTATCGAGCTAGAATAAGCCAAGGCGTTTGGTCATTTTATGCCAACGCTTTATTCGTTCTTCACTATCGGAACTTCGATTTGCAACACAGTGTACTAACATGTTTGTGGCCATTACGATTGCCCAAGTCGATTCAAGGAACAGCCCTGTTTTCGACTTTGAATAAAACACATGCGGTGTAATGTCGACAGCCCAATGACAAAATTCGTCGGTAATTATCACGACCTGAATACCTTGCCGCACCGCCTCCTCGCATAAGAGTTGGCTCTCGGGTGCATAGGGAACAATATCAAGAACGATCAGAACATCGTATTCTTGGCGTCGGTAAGATTGACCTTCGAGCCACTCGGCCATCATGCCATCATAAGGAGAAAGATATTGAACTCGGTCTCTGGCTAATGACATCCGTCTGGTTAAGTCTTGTGCGGTTCCGCTAATGGATTGAAATCCCGTAATGTACACTCGCTTAGCCGCATCAACACAACTGACAATTCCATCCCATCTTCCATTTTCAAACTGTTCAAATAAATTCATCAAGACTTGTAATTCATTCTTGAAATTTTCTTTATAGAAGGCATCGATAGGCAGTCGGTTCGTGTCCGTTCCATCTGGAAGAAGCAGCTCCTTTTTTAGTGCGTCTTTTAACGATGAAATTCCCTGATAACCCGCTCGCTTTAAAAAACGGCTCACGGTAATTTGGCTAACTGCTGCCTTCTCTGCAATAGAAGCCCCTGTTTCAAAACTAATTTGATCTAGATTTAGCAAGATAAACTGAGCAACTCGTGCTTCTGAAACCGACACATCGGGTATCAAGGCTTTTAGCTTCTGAGCTATCGACGTCGCAATATATTCAGGCCGGGATGAAAAAGTGTGTTCCATAGTTCCTCACTGTTGATAACTCGCATTATGGTGGTGCATTGCCATTATTAAATTACCCATAAGAGTGCAAAAATCAACCACCTTTAAAGTCCAAAAACCCAAAAAACAATATAAGACAATGATTTTTAGTTAAAAGTAATTATGTTAGAGGTGTAACATATTATGATATTGAAATAATAACACCAAGGAATACAATAATTTTAAGGTGAAATTTTCAGTATTGATTCAGATTCCATCTACACATTTACTCTTGTCACAAGGAAAGGTGCCTATATGAACATCAATTTTTTTGGAAAAAAGCCAGCAAAGCTATTAAAAGTTTGCAGCCTAGCGGTCGCAGTATCATCTGTATTAATGTCTGCACATTCACAAGCTGAAGAAACACTCAACCTGTATAACTGGAGTGAGTATATAAACCCGGAAATAATCACAAAATTTACTGAAGAAACAGGCATCAAAGTAGTTTTAGATACCTATTCTTCGAATGAAGAGATGCTTGCGAAACTTCAAGCAGGAGCAAAAGGGTATGACCTTGTCTTCCCATCCGTTCATATGCAAGACATCATGACCAAGCTTGACCTACTCGAGAAAACCAATATCAACGAATACTCGGGCTTCAGCCATATTGATAAAAGCTTTCTTAAAGCGAAACTCGACCCGAACGGCGAATATTGCTTACCTTATGCTTGGGGTACGGTAGGAATTGTTTATAACAAAAAGCTCGTTCCTAGCCTCGATTCATGGGAAGAGTTCTTTGCTCTACCAGAACAAGGCAATAAAATTGCCATGCTGAATGATATGCGTGAAGTCATCGGAGTAGGGTTAATCACACATGACAAAAGCGTTAACTCCACCGATCGCGACGACTTAACACTCGCAAAAGACTACATCATTAAACAGAAACCAAACGTTTCATCCTTTACTTACGACAGTATCCCTCTTGTTAAATCTGGCGATCTCGCGGCTGCTCAATGGTATGTGGGCGCAATGTTGTATGTCCAAGAAAGTCCTGAAGAACTTGCTTACGTCATTCCTAAAGAAGGCGCGACTATGTATCAGGAAAACATGTGTGTTCTAAAATCTGCACCTAATAAAGCCAATGCGGTTAAGTTCTTAGAGTTCTTCACTCAGCCAGAAATTGCTGCAATGAATGCTATCCAGCAAACCAATGGTACTGCGAATAAAGACGCCATTGCCCTACTACCTGATGAACTGCGCAACAACAAAATGATAAACCCACCAGAAGACGTTCGTGCAAAATTACAGATATTTGAAGAGCTTGGGAAAGGAACCAAGCTTTATGATCGAATCTGGACTCAAATCCGTACGAACTAAACACTCTGTTTTGGAGCGGGATTTTTCCCGCTCTATCTACCGAAATTCGCTGTATAGAAGGTAACTCAATGACTTCCCCACAATTTAGTGAGTATATTCGCATCCGACGCGCACATAGGCAGTTTGCTACTCCCGAAGGAAGTATCATCAAAGCGCTCGATAATATTGATTTACGCATAGCGCAAAACGAATTTATTACGCTACTTGGGCCATCAGGTTGCGGTAAAACCACGCTCTTGAAAACCATCGCTGGATTTGAACGCATTGATTCAGGCGACATACGCGTTGACGGTGAATCGATTGTTAATCAGCCACCGCACAAACGCCAGGTCAATACGGTTTTCCAGTCTTACGCACTTTTCCCTCATATGGCAGTGGAAGACAATATTGGCTATAGTTTAGACATACGAAAAGTGGACAAAACCGAACGAAACCAACGCGTCAATGAGATGTTAGAAATGGTTGGCCTAGCCGGAATGGGGAAACGATTTCCTTCACAATTATCCGGCGGACAACAACAGCGAGTTGCTCTAGCACGCGCTGTCATCAACCGACCAAAGTTACTGCTGTTGGACGAACCTTTATCGGCTTTGGATAAAAACCTGCGACTGAAAATGCAGCTTGAATTAAAACGCTTACAGACCGAGCTAGGCATTTGCTTTATTTTCGTGACACACGATCAAGAAGAAGCCCTCACAATGTCTGACCGCATTATTGTGCTCAATGGCGGCAAAGTAGAACAAATCGGAACGCCAAACGAAATTTATCACCGCCCGCAAAATGCATTTGTCGCTCGCTTCATCGGAGAGAGCAATTTATTTACCGGAGCCATCACTGAAAAATACGATGATCATACGGTTGTCGATTGCAACGGCATCACATTATGTGCGCCCCCAACCACAAAAGAAATCGGTACTGAGCAACAAATTCTTATTCGCCCTGAGCAATTGTCTTTGAAACAAGTCGAACAAAGTTCTGACTCGCACTACCTAACAATGACAATCCAACAAGTGGTGTTCGTTGGCACGGATTATCAACTTCACGGCACATTATCCAATGGGCAAACGATTTCGGCACTGGTGCGCAAAGAAAACGACCACTATTCGGTCGGACAAGACATTCAACTTTATTACCGCACTTCAGCGATGCACATCCTTTCCTCAGTTCAATCAGAAGAAGTGGAACTCGCATGAAAACACTATCACGTAAGCAGCTAACCATATTAGGTTTACTCAGTCCCACATCGTTGTTTCTATTTGTATTTTTCATTATCCCTCTACTAACAATGCTAACGTTTAGCTTTCTCGAAGCTGGACTGTATGGCGGAGTAGAATGGAATTTCTATCATTGGAATTACGGTAGAATATTTGGCTGGGCTGACGGCTTTTATGAAGAGTTCGACAGTGTCTATTTAGAAATATTTTTACGCTCAGTTGGGTTGGCACTGGTTACGGTTGTCTGTACGTTTGTTATTTGTTATCCGGTCGCATTCTGGATGACGACACTTTCCCCGAAAGCAAAAGCGATGTTCGTACTGTTAATCACACTGCCATTTTTTGTCAGTATGATCGTCAGGCTGTACGCGTGGATTTTAATCCTAAGAGACTCTGGATTTGCCAATCAATTTTTGCAATGGTTAGGCGTAATAGAGCAACCAATAAGCCTTATGTTTACCGGAACGGCGGTCATCATTGGCATGGTGTATATATTTATTCCATTTATGTTCCTGCCCATTTATTCGAGCGTAGAAAAGCTTGATAAGACACTCATCCAAGCCTCTCAAGACTTGGGCGCTTCCCCCATTACAACATTTCGACGCGTCATTTTTCCGATGACCTTACCCGGCGTCGCGGCAGGATCTCTATTGGTCTTTATTCCAAGTTTGGGCAACTTCGTTGTACCCAATCTACTTGGAGGCTCAAAAGTTATCATGATCGGGAACATGGTTGAGCAGCAATTTCTTTATGCTAGGAATTGGCCATTTGGTGCGGCGCTATCGATGGTTATCACCTTCTTTATGCTCATTCTTCTTGCTTTATATGTGTATCGTTCAAGACCGAACAATACGGACAAAAACTAGGGACAGCACATGAAAAAATCAACGCCTTTACATAAATTATTGTCCATATATAGCATTTTGTTTTTTGTATTCCTTTATGCTCCGGTTATCTTAATTGTCGTTTATTCATTTAACGCAAACCCCATTAACATTATGATTTGGGAAGGATTTACGTTCGACTGGTACAAAACTATATTTGGAATGCAGACAGAATTCACGTCGGATTCAAGATATGTCGATTCGACCAGCCAACTGCTCCATGCACTAACGAATAGCCTTATCGTTGCGTTATGTGCAACGTGTATTTCTACAGTATTAGGGACGAGTACGGCATTGGCCATCGCTAGATATCGGTTTAAATTTCAATCTTTTTATCGACTATTAATGTTTACCCCAATGGTGATGCCTGACATCGTACTAGGCATTGCGCTTCTTATCTTCTTTGTCAGTATTGGGTTTTCCCTCGGCACTACCACGATCATAATCGGCCATTGTACGTTCCTAACCAGTTATGTATTTGTCGTTGTTAGTGCTCGCTTGGCAAACATGAATCCAATGCTAGAAGACGCTTCATCCGATCTTGGTGCAAATGAATGGGAAACCTTTAAACGCGTTACGTTACCGTTAATTTTACCCGGCATCATTGGCGGCGCACTTCTCAGTTTCATTATTTCAATGGATGACTTGGTGATCACCTATTTCATTAGCGGCGTCGATTCAACCACTCTACCCGTGTTTATTCTCGGGATGATCCGACGCGGAATTAAACCCGAAATAAATGCAATAGCGACTTTGATGCTGATATTTTCCATCATCGTGGCAACCGCTGGAATTTATTTCAAAGCAAAAAATGGCCCCACACAAAAATAAGAAAAATGGAATTTTGGTATGAAACACACGTTACGAGCTAGAGAGCTAGGCCTCCCTTTTCCGGGAAAAACAGGGAAATATAATTCGATTACCGACGTGCCTGGAGTCCTTGTGGGCTATAAGACACTCATCAATGACGACCCAATATCGCCCGCTAGAACCGGCGTCACGGCGATTCTACCTCGAGGGTATGAAGATACCCCTAAACCTGTTTGGGCGGGAACCTTTGCCCTAAACGGGAATGGTGAAATGACCGGAACTCACTGGATTCAAGACGGCGGTTATTTTACTGGGCCAATCATGCTCACCAATTCTCATGGTGTCGGCATCACTCATCATGCAACGGTTAAATGGATGATAAATAAATATCGAAAAGAGTGGACCGAGAATCACCTTTGGTCGATGCCAGTAGTCGCAGAAACTTACGATGGTGTTTTAAATGACATAAACGCAATGCATGTCACCGAAAGCGATGCCACAGATGCACTAAATACGGCAAAAACAGGCGTGATTGCCGAGGGCAACGTAGGCGGTGGTACGGGTATGATTGCTTATGACTTCAAAGGAGGAACGGGCACCTCTTCACGATTGATCGACATTGATAACGAAACATATACCGTGGCGACGTTGGTTCAAGCCAATCATGGGATTCGACCTTGGCTCAATGTGTTAGGTGCGCCTGTTGGGAAATGCCTAGTTGAAGACCGCATCCATCAAAAATCGGAAAAGGGATCGATTATCGTAATCATTGCAACGGATGCGCCAATGGAACCTCACCAGCTACGACGCATGGCCAAACGAGCAGCAATTGGTATCGGCCGAAATGGATCTCCAGGAGGGAACAACTCGGGCGATATTTTCTTAGCGTTTAGTACTGCCAATGAACAGTCATTACCTCAACTATCGGGCGCCTACCGCAACATGGTTAGTTTAAATGATGAGTTGTTTGATGAGTTTTATCAAGCAACCGTTGAATGTGTCGAAGAATCGGTAATCAATGCCATGGTGGCAGCTGAAGATATGACAACCTTCAAACACCCTGAAGAAGCGGTTTGTCGAGCCATTGACCACCAAGAGTTAGCCAATATCGTTAACTCATTTCATCAAAATACCTATACGTCGTTCTAATCGACCTTAGCATTAAAATAAGGGGATACTTGAATTACTTCAGTACCCCTTCTTCCAATAACAAATCAAATACCGCTTGAGCTTTCTCGGTGATTGTTCAACACTAATGCAAGTTTTACTCTGGCGTAGTATCTCTTTGCTTTTCTTCCCAGTTCTGAGCAATCCAAACTGGAGCATCTATTGCGTCCAATAAAGGACGTTGTAAGATGTGATCAGCGGCTTTTTCTGCGACCATAATCGTTGGCGCATTTAAGTTACCGTTAGTTATTGATGGAAAAATAGAAGAATCAACAACCCTCAATTTATCAATACCTATCACACGACATTCTGAATCAACCACAGCCATTGGGTCGGATGTATCTCCCATTTTACACGTACACGACGGGTGATATGCACTTTCTACATTTGAACGTACCCATTGATCAATTTCACTGTCCGTTTGCACATTTTGGCCAGGTTGGATTTCTTCATCTCGATAGTTATCAAGCGCTGGCTGACTTAATATCTCACGAGTTAATCGGATGCAGTCGCGCCAATCTTGAATGTCTTCTTCTGTCGATAAATAATTGAATTTTATTGATGGTTGGTCATAAGGATCGTTTGATGTCACCCAGACCTTACCACGGCTCGTGGGTTTATTCGGCCCAACGTGGACTTGAAAACCATGTCCATCAAATGCCGCTTGACCGTCATATCTCATTGCTGCAGGTAAAAAATGATATTGAATATTTGGCCATTTCAATCCAGCTCGAGAACGAATAAATGCGCACGATTCAAAATGGTTAGTGGCTCCCAACCCTTTTTTGGTCAAAATCCACTCTGCTCCAATCATTCCTTTGCTTATAAGATCGATCTTACTGTTTAACGTTATTGGTGCTTTACAACGATATTGAAAATACACTTCTAGATGATCTTGAAGGTTCTCGCCAACCCCTGCCAATTCTTTATGAACGTCAATGCCGGCTTGTTCTAGTACCTCTTTAGGGCCGATTCCTGAGAGCTGTAACAACTGAACCGATCCAATCGAACCTGCGGATGAAATCACTTCTTGATCAGCATAGGCAGTGCTTACGTTGCCTTTGTTCTCATATTCGACCCCAACAGCAACACCCTTTTCAATGACCACTTTACGCGCGACAACATGCTTGATAACCGTTAAATTGGTGCGCTTAATCGCTCGCTTTAAATACGCATTCGATGTAGACGCACGCACACCATTCTTAACTGTCATGTGCATAGGGCCAAATCCCTCTTGCTGATAACCGTTATAATCTTCGGTCACGGGATAACCCGCATCTTTACCCGCATCAATAAACGCTTGATATAGCGGATTTAGCTTCATTTCATTGCCATTACAGGTTGATAGCGGTCCGCTACCACCTCGATAAGTTGACTCACCATCACTCCAAGTTTCAGCTAGCTTAAAGTAAGGTAAACAGTGACTGTATCCCCATCCAGCCGCACCGTGTTCTTGCCACTCATCAAAGTCGCATGCATGCCCTCTCACATACACCATGCCATTAATCGACGAACTGCCACCTAGTACCTTTCCACGGGGACAATGTAATTTACGACCATCTAACCCACTTTCACTCAATGACTCGAATTGCCACGCGTATTTTGGAGTGTTCATGGGATAAGAAAGCGCGGTCGGCATTTGAATGAAAATACTGCGATCAGAGCCACCGGCCTCGAGTAAGAGAACTGAGTTTTTTCCTGATTCAGTTAAACGATCGGCAAGTACACAACCTGCCGAACCTGCCCCTACTATGATGTAATCGTATCGATTAGCCATTTACAAATATGCTCCTTACTAATACGGACTCTCAAAGCTTCCCAGCCTGATAAATACGCGTTTTGTTTGTGTATGATTAAAGATGAGCTCACCCAGTTCTCTCGATCAACTCTAAAATGTCTGTAACCACCCGCGACCATTTCAGCGGAGAGTTATTCCAACACCTTCTAGCGTGAAGTTGATAGAGAACGCGGTGAGCTCACGATATATTTTGAGTTAATACCGCACCAGCTAAGCACCATAATCACTGTTACTGTGTGGATACTTGCTATGAGTCTACTATCCTCGGATCATTCAAGATGCTGAATTTGTTGTCAAGACAGGATCATGCTAAACCAGAAGAAAGTGATATTATAAACCTAATTATTAGCTCAAGTTTTTCTTATAAAAAAAGGCAAGAGCTCAAAGTTGTTGATTCTTTATTTATAAGCGGCAACCTATTTTAGGCGAGTCGGTTACTACTGCACGAGAACAGTAACCGAATACCTATATTGTGCCATTTAAGGCAAGCGCCAACTCGGTGCTTTACCCTGTCGTACCTTGAATTTCTCGTATTATTTTTAAGAATCATTCTTTAATTTGACGCTGATTAGAAACCAAATTAATCCGTTCATTAGCATATGTCACCGCCGTAAAATCACTCTTTGGCATAACTCTCTAAATCACTAAAGTCGTGCAGTTCTGCACCATTTACTCTTTGTTTCAACTTCGGCATTCTAGCCTGAAAGACACGAAAACAAACCTAAACAAAATCAATGAATTAACACCAAATTATAGTATTTATCTATAGATAATGCGTGAACGTCTAGCAAAGGTATATATCTAAACGCCATCTAGAAGGGATTTATTGATTAAACATTTCTTTTTAAACAAACGTCAGGAAGGATCCTCATATGAATTTCAAATTTAATGCCCTATCGACTACCGTGATATCGTCGTTATTATTGATGTCGAGTACTGCTTTTGCTGAGACTTCGACACTCGACAGAATTAAACAAAGTGGGTACTTAACATGTGGCGTGAGTACTGGGTTACCCGGATTCTCGAACCCAAACTCAAAAGGCGAATGGGAAGGCTTAGATGTTGGATATTGCCAAGCACTTGCGGCAGCAGTGATCGGCGATAAAACCAAAGTGAAATACATCCCACTCACACCAAAAGAACGGTTTACTGCGCTACAGTCAGGCGAAGTCGATGTGCTCTCTCGCAACACTACTTGGACTTATACCCGTGATACAGCCCTCGGCTTGAACTTTGCCGGTGTCACTTACTATGATGGTCAAGGGTTCATGGTATTTAAAGATTTGGGGGTTAGCAGCGTAGATGAACTCGACGGGGCGTCGGTTTGTGTTCAAGCTGGTAGCACTACAGAATTAAACTTAGCTGACTATTTCCGTAGTCATGGAATGTCTTACCAACCCGTTGTATTTGATACACCAAACCAGACTAAGAAAGGCTTTGATTCCGGGCGATGTGATGTGTTAACGACCGATCAATCTGGATTATATGCCCTGCGCTTGGAACTGGAAGACCCATCTAACGCCATCATTTTGCCAGAAATAATCTCGAAAGAGCCACTTGGCCCAGTAGTACGTCAAGGCGACGATAATTGGCTAAATATCACTAAGTGGACGCTGTTTACAATGATTAACGCGGAAGAATATGGAATAACGTCTAAAAACGTCGATCAAATGAGAGAGTCGAACGATCCAAATGTTAGACGCATATTAGGTGTTGAAGGCCCTAAAGGTAAACCACTGAGTTTATCAGATGATTGGAGCTATCAAATTATCAAACAAGTTGGTAATTATGGTGAGCTATTTGAAAGCCAAGTCGGATCGGGTTCTCCACTTCAAATCGCCCGTGGTGTTAATGCACTTTGGAAAGATGGCGGCTTTATGTACGCACCACCAATACGCTAATGATGATCCAATAAGAGTATGTGGCGTAGTCTGAATCGACTGCGTCACAAAACAATGAATTAACTGATTAAAAGATTTAAATTGAAGCCTACCATTTCGCTTTGAGTTCGAAGCTTGGAGAAGTCACATTGAAAAAAATCGGGATAATCGGCGGCTTAGCTTGGCCCTCAACCATGGATTACTATCGCCTATTGAATCAAAAAGCTAACCATCACTTCCAGCAAAAAGGGGAGCCAACCCCATACTCAACAGTGCCGATGGTGATTGAATCGTTAAACGTCAACGAACCTAGAAAGATTCGTGGAGAGCTGGGGAATGAAGCATCATGGGTAGAACATGATTCCTATTTTCGAAACGTATTTGAGCAGTTAAAAAGATCAGGAGCCGAGCTCGGCGTCATTGCCAGTAACACCCCTCATACAAGATTACATGGTATATCAAACGGACTCGACCTTCCGATTATTAGTATCTTAGAATCAACCGCAAACACGGTTGCTTTGAATGGTGGTCAACGAGCGCTCGTGTTAGGTACTCCCTTAACCATGAGCAGTCAAGCTTATCCCGATGCATTAAAAAAACAGAATATTTCATCCATTGAAGGAGTATCGGACGGTGAAGTTGAACGCTTATATGCGTTGATAAATAGCGACCTTCATACCGATAATATTGAGCGCTCACGCGACTATTTACTCGAATTGAGTGAACGCTATATCTTAAATAAAGAATCGGATTTTGTTTGTCTCGCCTGTACTGAGTTACCCTTAGCGTTTCCTGAATACCGAGATGACGCTTTTTTCCGTTTTCAAGGCATTGGCTTCATTAACACCACGGTTGCTCACGTTGAGCACATATTAGACGCAGCATTGTCGAACGAAAATGAATAGATTTGGGTAATTCAATATTATGCTTTGCAACAAAGGCATAAATTAAGGCATGCCTTTGATAAATATAAAATGCTTGTTGACTATGTATCCAGAATGAACACTACATCTGTCGAACTGCTTATCTGTTAACCCAATGCTCGGCTATTTGCTCTCGGGTGGCATACCAGACATCGGGAAAGGTCTTGGTGTATTCGATGAAACGTCTTAATGCGGCCAATCGTGCTGGTCGGCCAACCAATCGGCAATGTAGACCAATATTCAGCATTTTCGGGCTATCTTCCCCCTCTGCGTACAGTTCATCAAAAGCATCTTTTAAATACTGAAAGAACTGCTCACCACTGTTGAACCCTTGAGGCGTCGCAAAGCGCATATCGTTGGTATCTAGGGTATAGGGAACCACCAACAACGGTTTTGAATAATGATTGTCCCAGTATGGTAAATCGTCTGCATAGCTATCCGAACAATAAAGAATGTCGTCACGTTCGGCGATAAGTTCAAGTGTATAAGGACTCGTTCGCCCGGTGTACCACCCTTTAGGTTTCTTACCCGTCACTCGCTGATGAATCTCGATGGCTTCTTCAATGTGGGCTTTTTCTTGTTCTCGAGTAAAGTCTTGATAATGAATCCAACGAAGCCCATGACTTGCAATTTCCCAGTTTGATTCGAGCATCGCTTTCACTGCATCGGGATTTTTCTCTAATGCTGTCGCGACACCAAATACCGTCACTGGAATCTGCTCTTTATTAAACAACCGATGAAGACGCCAGAACCCTGCACGGCTGCCATATTCGTACATCGATTCCATGCTTAAATGTCGGTCTTGATAAGATTCGGCTCCGACGATTTCCGACAAAAATTTCTCGGAACCCTCATCACCATGGAGCACACAATTTTCTCCACCTTCTTCATAATTGATCACAAACTGTAACGCAATTTTTGCCTGATGAGGCCAATTAGGGTTTGGCGGATTCTCTCCATATCCGATTAAGTCTCTTGGGTAACTATCGCTCATAATTTATTCCTTTTATGATCTTACCTAACTAACTTATCCGTTCTAGTTAGTGTTGAAATGACAAAGTTTGTGCTCCGGTGGCGGTGCATAACCTCCCTTCCGTGTCGTTTTTAGATTTAACCTAATCAAGCTCTCACATAGACTTACAGCACAGGTAACACCATCTAATACTGGTAATGAAAAACGTTCACTTAGTAAATCAGCCAGATCCGTCATTCCAGCGCAGCCGAGTACTATCGATTCAGCTTTATCTTCATCAATGGCTCGCTTAATTTCTTGAGCAATAATTTCAATCGCATCCACATTACCATCTTCAAGACTAAGCACTGGTATTTCAGAAGAACGAACTCGGATGCACTGACGTTCCATTCCATAGCGAAGCAAGTTATGTTCCAAAGCTGGCACTGATCGATTTAGTGTGGAAATAACACTGAATTTATTTGATAGCATTGATGCTACTCGGTAAGCCGCCTCCCCAATACCAAGAACGGGTTTTTCCGTTACACATCGAGCTGCATCTAAGCCGGTGTCATCAAAGCAAGCGATAACAACAGCATCAAAATTCTCAGCCTCTCTTATGGCCTGTAACATCCCTGGCAGAGACATAGCCTCGTCATAGTAACCCTCTATGGACACAGGCCCCGATGCAGAAGTTACAGCCATAATCTCAGTTCCAATTGACGCCACTTTCCGAGCTTCGGTCGCTATTTTCTCTGTCATGCTCTTAGTCGTATTTGGATTAACAATAAGAATTTTCATGATGCTTTAGACCTCTCCCCCTAAGTATGCAGCCTTGATTCGGTCGTCATGAATCAACTCTTTTGACGCACCCTCTAACACAACCTTACCTGTAGAAAGTGCATATGTTCGGTTTGAGATAGACATAGCCATACGGCTATTTTGCTCCACCAACAACACACTTACATTCTGATCTCTTGAAATAGAAACAATAGAACGAGCGATGTCCTGCACAAGCTTTGGCGCAATCCCTAGGCTAGGCTCATCGAGTAAAAGTACCTTAGGATCAGCCATCAAAGCTCGTCCAATCACCATCATTTGCTGTTCACCACCAGACAATGTACTGGCTTGCTGCGAATACCGTTCACGTAGTCTAGGGAAACGTTCTAGCACACTATCGAGAGTACGAGCGATTCCGGCTTTATCGGTACGTGTGAACGCCCCCATCAACAAGTTGTCCTTAACAGACATATAGGGGAAAACACGACGCCCTTCAGGAACCATTGCAATACCTCGCTTAACAATCTCAGCAGCCGGAGTGCCATCAAGTCGCTCTCCGTTATACTGGATTGACCCTGATTTAATTTGATTAAGCCCTGTAATCGCACGCAAAATCGATGATTTTCCAGCGCCATTCGCACCAATTAAGGCCACGGTTTCCCCTTCATTGAGCGATATAGAAACACCTTTTAACGCATACACATGTTCATAGTAGAGCTCAACATTTTCAAACTTTAGAATTTCGTTCATCTATCAGATCCCCACTGCAGCATCTTCAGAACCCAGATAAGCTTCGATAACCTTCGGATTATTTTGAATTTCCAATGGTGTTCCTTCGGCAATTTTTTCCCCGAAGTTAATCACGACAACACGATTTGAAATCTTCATCACAGCAGGCATATCATGTTCGACTAAAAGCACGGTGACCCCACGCTCATCTCTAAGCCTCTGAACAAGCTCAACCATGCGCATCGTCTCATCGTGATTCATCCCAGCAAACGGTTCATCCAATAACAGCACCGCGGGATCGGTTGCCAAGCCAATGGCCATTCCCAACACTCGTAAATGCCCTTGCGGTAAATTCAAGGCAAGTTCATTCGCGATAGATTCGATACCAAGAAACTCAATAAGTTGATCTGCTGACTCTCCGAACTTTTTCTCATCGGATTTTGCAAGCTTGGTTCCAAAGAAAAAGCCAAGCAATGAAGCGTTAGAACGCAAGTGGTGAGAAACAATAATATTTTCCCGAACAGTCATTGAACGAAAGATCGTCGTTTCCTGAAACGTTCGAACAATCCCCCGACGAGCCACAATATGTGGTGCCATATTGCTAACCCGCTCTCCTCGCAAAAACACTTCCCCACTACTGGTTTTTAGAAATGAAGAAATAAGCTTGAATAGAGTCGACTTTCCTGCACCATTAGGGCCAATAACAGATAGGATTTCTCCCTTATTAACCTGAAAACTCACGTCATTTACAGCAGTAAGTCCACCAAAATGCTTGGTGACTCCACGGATCTCAAGTAGTGGTAACATTAGCGCTTCTCCTTACGTTCCAGCAGGCTTAATACTCCATTTGGCAACACCAGCATCAGTAAAATAAGCAAGCTTGAATAGATAAGCATTTGATACTCACCTGTTGTAAACAACAGGTCCCAACCGAAGTAAAGCATGAGTGTTCCCAACATCGGACCGAAGACATATCCAAGCCCACCGAGAAAACAGTTAAGCATGAAATTAATGCTGTCTGCTATTTGGAATGATGAAGGATAAACAGATTGGGTAATTGCAACAAAGCTAGCCCCAGCAATACCACCAAAAAAAGACGATATAGAGTAAGTTAACACTCTCAAATAAGTGATGTTTACGCCGATTGATGATGCTAATTCTTCGTTTTGTTGAAGTGACCGACAAAGATGACCTAGTCGAGAATGAACAATACGCCAAAGCACCAAATATGCGAACACCATCATGGTCACAGCCATGATATAAAATGAAATTTTGGGGTTTTCAAATGTACTAAAATCTGGAATAAGTGTTAGACCAAATACTGTAAGTGCCTCGGGTAACGGAATCGAGGTGATTCCTTTTGCTCCTTGGGTAATAGGAAGGGCCAATGCCGTTAATCGCATCACTTCTGTCAATACCAAAGTAACCATCGCAAAATAGACACCACGTAAACGTAAAATCGGTAAACCAATAAATACCGAAAGTACCGCACAGAATAGACCCGCTATCGGTAGTGTTACCCAAAAATTCAATCCCGCTTGCGTTATTAAAATGGCAGAGACATAACCGCCAGCCAATGAGTACGCTCCTTGACCTATATTAATGCGTCCAATATAGAAGGTAAGCCAGACGCCCGCTGAAGATATGGAAAGAAGTGCCACCGATGTAAGCGTATAATAGAAATCGGTACGTCCAGTAGCGGTAATAATCAGTGGAACAACCAAATATATCGCAGCAAGAAAAATACACAGCCGTGTTAACATTGTTTTATTCATTTAATTAACCCCATGGTTTGCCCATAAGTCCATGCGGACGTATGACTAAGAAAACCATCAAAGAAGCAAATATAACGAGGTAAGTAATATCACCGTATTCAGACAGTACGGATAGGCCAACGCTTTCCATCATGCCAAGAATAAAGCCACCAACAATTGCACCAGGAATAACGCCTGCGCCACCAATCATGATCATAATGAAAGCTTTCGTGGACGCTGGACCTCCCATCCCTAGGTTGATGCCTGTGATACTTACGAGCAATCCACCAACCAAACCAGCAAGCATTGCCCCTAAAGCAAAGCCTATCATTTGATATCGATCGACATCGACACCCATTAGCGTCGCTGCAACTTTATCTTGAGCTAGCGCTCGCATAGCACGACCAGTTTTTGAGTAATGCATAATAAAAATAAAACTAATGATCATAGCAATCGCCAAAAGGCCAATTACTATGCGGTCATAGGGTATAATGATTCGAAAATCCCAGTTAAAGACACCATCGATAATTTTAGGTATGCCGCGCTGCTTCTCACCAAAAATAAGCAGAATAATGGAATCGAGAAAAAAACCAATACCTGCTGCGAGCAACATGGTGCTCTCTTCTCGTTTTGATTTTTTGATAACAGGTCGGAAAAGAAAACGCTCAATCAAAGCACCAACAACAGCTAAGATAAATGCCGAGAGTATCAAGCCTATAATAAACGGAAGTTCAAACTGAGAGACGGCAGTGTAGGTGACAAATCCGCCCAAAACATACATCTGGCCATGGGCAAAGTTAAGCACATTCATTAACGAAAAGATGAGTGTTAACCCCAAGGCTATTAATGCATATTGCGCCCCCAAGTAAAGGCCATTAACAATGATCTGTTCCATACACATTCCTTTGTAAAAAAAGCAGTGGCACTAAGTCGTGCCACTTAGTTGGAATCAAATCGAAATTGACTAATCAACTTGCGCAACGAATAAGGTTGTAAACTCACCATCTTTGTAGGTGTTTACAACCAAAGGTACTGATACCTGTCTTTTCTGACCAAATGAACTCGTCCCAACATATTTCAATTTAGCGTCACCCACCATATATGGATTTGGTGCTTCAAACGTGTCCATTGTTTCTTGAAATTCAGTTACATCCATAACCGCAGATGGGTTTGCTTTTAATGTTTCTAAAATATACTCAAGTGCGTATACCTTAGTATTAGATTCGTCATTGTATTCACCAAACTTAGCGGTATAACGCTCAACAAATTCACGCATATTGTCCGACGCTAGTTCTGGTGTCGATGCCCCACCAACTGAGATAAATCCGTTGGCTAAATCACCGGCACCTTCTTTGAGAACATTTGCATCCTGAGCTGTTTCAGTTGAAATGAGACCTTGATAACCTAATTCACGAGCCGAACGAATTAGCTGCGGGGCATTTGCTGGAGAGACGCCAGATAGAACCATCAAGTCAGGCTGAGATTTGATGACGGGTAATAGAACGGGGGTAAAGTCAGTGGTATCAACTTGATAAGTAACATTACTGGAAACTACTTTAAGACCAAGTTTTTCAGCGGCTTTAATACCACTATCGCGTTGACTCAATGGATCTGATTCATTAGCGGCTACAAATGCAACATTCTTGATACCACTATTTTGAATTAAATAAGAATAGATAGCTGGGCCGGATTGATAGTTTGCCACCATACCTAATACCGCGTTAGAAGCAGGTGCAGTATATAAAGATTTAGGAAACGCGTAAGGAAAATACATAATACCTTTTTGCTCTGCAACGGGTCGTACCGCCGCAGCGCCATCATCAACATTTGGACCGACAACATAGTGAATGCCTTCCTGTGCCATTTTTTCCATGCCTGCGATGGCTCGTTTAGGATCTTTTTGGTCATCAAACGCAACAATTTCAATATCATAAGTGGTTTCACCAATAGTGACACCACCAATTTCATTGATCCAATCAGCGCGAGTCTCCATTGAACGTTGATTGGAAATACCCCACGAGGCAGCAGGTCCAGAAGTCACCCCAACAAAACCAATTTTAAGTACTGGATTTGCAGCAAAAGTGGCGGTTGTCATTGCGATACTCATAGCACCGGCTAATAAACCTACTTTAAAAAAATTACGTTTTTTCATGTACAGAACTCCTTTGTTGTACTTATACCAGTTACTAATCTCCGACTAGCATTTCCATACTTCAAACTGGCACTCATTATATTGATAACAATAAGTCGTTAAATTGTTAACAATCCTCGTTAACAATATGCAATAGACATACCAAACAATTTAAAATTTAAAAGCCCATATTATAATAAATAAATTCAATTACTTACCTGTCAACTCAATACATGAAGTTCATAAGAAGTTGTTTCAATAGTAAAAATATCGTTTCCATTCTCCCCATTTCTGCGCATACTGATCTAAAATAAAGCAGCATTAAAAGATTAGGAATCATTCAACATGAATAAAACACGTGCCGCTGACTCTGTAGAAGAAGAAGCTATCGTTGAACAAATTTATCAAGCTATCATTGACCAACGTTTAACCCCTGGAACTAAACTTTCGGAATCTGATTTAGGTAAGGCCTTTAACGTAAGTCGCATGAGAGCTCGCAGAGCTATATTTATGCTCGCAGACAGGGGACTTATTAATCGATTACCTAACAAAGGCGCTTTTATTGCTCGTCCTAGTGCCAAGCAAGCACGGGATATTTTCGATATGAGATTAGTAGTCGAACCACCAATAGCGCGTCTTGCAGCAGAAAGAACCAAAGCTAAAGATTACAAACTACTCGACAAGCATTTAAAGAAAGAATCAGCCGCGCGGTCTAGTCACAATCGGCGCGAATCGATACGACTCTCCGGTCAGTTTCATACTCTTCTTGCAGAGTTAGTTGACAATGATGTAATGGTACAGGTCGTTAAAGATCTAGTGACACAATCATCACTTATTATTGGTATTTTCGACTCTACCGGTGCCAGCGCATGTCGAGACGAAGAACATGCTGAATTAGTTGAAGCAATACGCGCTTCTGATGGTGATCTTGCCCACGACCTAATGCAAAGTCATATCCGTCATATAAGTGAAAATGTTGATCTAGAAAGTTGCCCTACAGAAACTCTCGACATTGTTAGCTTATTTTCATAAACAATCATATTTAAAACCACGTACCATCTCGATAAAACAACTCAGTGCAACTTGCACATCTGACGTTGTTACCTGTTCTCGTGGATTATGACTAATACCTTTTTCACAACGGACGAAAAGCATGCCGACATTAGTTAGATTGGCGACAGCCATAGCGTCATGGCCAGCGCCGCTTGAAAGAAAGAGCGCAGAGTCGCCAGTGATCGTTTCTACCGCACTGGCCCACTTTTTCTGCAAATCTTCGTCACATGAAACAGCGGATGCCTGATAGATATTCTCGCTTGTAAAGCCTAGATTCCGCTGATGGGCAATCTGCTCAATTTTATCTAAAAGTCCAACCGTGCACGCTTCAAGTTTAGATTGTGACGAACTGCGAATATCAATAGTGAAGTTCACTTCACCTGGTATTACATTTACGGCGCTAGGAAGCACTTCACACTTCCCGACGGTAGCAACGATATCGTGTTGCTTTGCATACTCTTCGATGCTGTTAATCATTTCGGCAACACCGCAAAGCGCATCTTGCCTCAGACCAATAGGCACTGTACCCGCATGGCCAGCCACCCCCTTAACCTGACATTGAAAACGCTTTGCTCCTGCAATACCCGTGACTACTCCCACGGCAAGGTTTGCCGCTTCTAATACTGGGCCTTGTTCGATATGAACTTCAAGATAGGCTTGGATATCATCGGCCACTCTCGCATCATGGCCAGCCTTATTCGGCTCAAGTCCAAAATCACGCATTGCTTGTGACATTGTCACACCATTCGCATCGTGAATGTTCAACCACTCTGTTTGAAAGCAACCAGCAATTGCACTGGAACCTATGAGCGTGGTATTAAAACGCGTGCCTTCTTCATCAGCGAAAGCCACCACGTCAATATGAAAAGGAAAGGTTTCCTCCGACAACACGGCCAGTGTTTCAATCCCTAAGATAACACCCAAATTACCATCATATTTCCCAGCGTTGGTCACTGTGTCACTGTGAGACCCGAGGATCAAAGTTGGCTCTGTGGGGTTGGGTGATACTTTGCGTCCCCACTGGTTTCCTACACTGTCTTCCCATGTTTCTAATCCGGCTTGTCGCATCCAAGTGGCTATCTGGTCATGTGCCGCGCGATGTTCTGGGGTGAGATACGCACGGGTTAACTCTGTTGGGCTTTCACTGAAAGAAGCTAAGGTATCTGCCTGCTCCATCAACCGCACCGCTCGACTTTCCATTGTCATCATAAGCACTCCTTTGTCGATATTAACAGTACAGCTCCATCGCCGCGGCAACACCTTGGCCTTGAGAGATGCTCGCTTTATGTTTAATCAAAATGGCTTCTAGAGCGGCTAAGGTTGTTAACACGCACTCTTGTCTCGCGTTGTAACCCATTGTTCCAATTCGCCAAATCTTGCCATGTAACGGGCCGAAAGACGTCCCAATCTCGATGCCAAAGCGATGCAGTAATTCCAAACGTACCGCATCACCATCAACGTTATTAGGAATATACACACCAACCACATTGTTCATCTTGTAGCTTTGATTACCGAATAACGCTAACCCCATCGCTTGAAGACCTGCCGCCATGGCATCTCCGGCTTGTTTATGACGAGCAATGACATTATCTGCACCTTCTTCAAGAAACAGTCGTGCACATTCGCGAGCGGCATAAAGCATGCTCGTTGCTTCTGTGTGGTGATTTAATCGCTCTGGGCCCCAATAATCCATAATCATCGCCAAATCAAAATAGTTTGACTGAATCATCGCATCTTCACCCTGCGTATGATGATCGGCACGAATACCTGCTTCAATGTGTTTACGGCGATTAATCACCTCCGCGCATTGCTCACTTAACGTAACTGGCGCAGAGCCTGATGGGCCTCCGAGGCACTTTTGCAACCCAGCAGAAACGGCGTCCAAGTGATACTCATCAATTTTTAGTTCATTCCCTGCGATAGAAGCGGTCGCGTCGCAATAAAATAGAACCCCATGACGAGCACAAATTTCACCCATTTCTTTCAGCGGTTGATTCATTGTCGTAGACGTATCACCTTGAACGGTCGCAAGTAATTTAGGTTGAAACGATTTAATCGCTGCTTCCACTTTCTCTGGTGGGCACACTTCGCCCCATTCAATATCGATGGTCTTTACGATCGCACCAACTCGCTGCGCAATTTCACACAACAAGTGACCGAAACGACCAATCACAGGGATCAGAACCTTATCTCCCGGCTGCAATATCGATACTAAGACCGCTTCGATACCCGATCGCGCAGTACCATCGACCAAAAATGTTTGCTGGTTTTTCGTTTCAAATACGTCACGATAGAGCGACTGTACTTGATTCATGTACCCAGTCATCACGGGATCGTATTGACCAATTAACGATTGAGAGAGTGCTTGATGAACACGCGGATACGCATTGATTGGCCCCGGTCCCATAAGGATACGTTGCGGCGGGTTTAGGGTTTCAAATAGATTGGTTTTATTGCTCATCTTGCTCTCCAACTAACCAGCAGCCATCACTACGCGGATCACTCGTGGCCTCTGCTTTTCCATGTGTATCAATCACGATCGCACCAGCGTGACCCATCAATTCATTTTGATCATCTACATCAATGACGTCATGGCCAAGGTGTGATAATTCGGTTCCATATTTTTCATACAAAGTACGTTCAAGCCGTAAATTATTGGTGCTATCGCCCCACGTTCTCCCGAGTAACCAACGTGGCTGCGCAACGGAGTCTTCTAATGAGAAGTGTTGATAATGATAACGACTAAATAAACAGGCTTGGGTTTGCGGCTGTCCTTCTCCACCCATGGTTCCATATACCATTCGGCGACCATCAGCGAGTTTCGCATAGGCTGGGTTTAAGGTATGAAATGGCTTTTTCCCCGGCGCTAAAACATTGTGGTGATTGTCATCCAATGAAAAGCTCTTGGCTCGAATATTCCAGACAATGCCAGAACTAGGCAGTACTACACCTGAACCAAACTCCCAATATATGCTCTGTATAAAACTCACCATCGTGCCATATTGATCCGTTGCGCCCATCCATATCGTGTCTCCTGGTTCAGCTTGATGTGGCCACGGTAGCGCTTGTTCCAGTGATATTCGACTGACGCACTCTTCAATTTCTTTATCGCTGAGTAATGATTGCAGCGGTTGAGATAGACAATCTTCATCACACACAATGCGGTCGCGAATAATGAATGCTTGCTTTGTGGCTTCAACGAGAAGGTGTATATGGTCTAGCTCATTTTGGGCACGCTTCGCTAACCGATCGTAAATGGCCAATATCAATAGCGACGCAACGCCCTGAGTAGGAGCTCCAAAATTGAATAGCGTCCCTTTTGATATTTCGACGCTAAGTGGTGCCATCAGTTTCGCTTGATGACTGTGGAAATCCTCTAAGCAAATTGGGCTGCCCGCTTCTTGCAGCTCCTTGGCTGCTATTTCGGCAATCTCACCACGATAAAAGTCATCTAATCCATGTTTAACAAGCAATGAAAGCGTATCAGCCAATGCGCTATTAGTAACCACATCTCCTTTATTCAAGGGCTGGTTCTCATTCAAGTAGATATCTGAAAAGTGTTCAAGTGCACCTAGCCGCTGCAAAGTTTTTTCACTCGCATCAACCAAGCTTTGGGTCACTTCAATCCCGTTCCTAGCCGCTTCAATAGCGGGTTGCAGTAACGTGCCCAGCGGCAATTTTCCAGCATCTATTTCTAGAGCTTTTTCCCAAGCTGAAATCGTTCCCGCCATAGTGATTGCAGCCTCGCCACCAGCTTCAGGAAGCTCAGTAGATTTTTCACGGTACGCGTCTACATCGACGTTAATTGCGGCTGCGCCACATCCATCAATTGCAATAGGTTCATTCCCTTGTTTAGAGACTAACCAGAAACTGTCGCCGCCAATACTGTTCATATGTGGATACTGCACGGCAATCATCGCAGCCGCAGCGACCATCGCTTCACTTGCTGTACCGCCTTGATCGAGGATTTGCTGACCTACTTCTGCGGCTTTATGGTGAGGAGCGGTAAAGGCAGTTTGATAGTTCATTCGCTCTCTCCTTCAATCAAGGCTTCACCAGTGACAATTAGTGAATTCTCACTGTTCGCCCCCCCCAAAACTGACACCCCACAAGGCCCTTCATTGAGCGCTTTCATCGGCAAATGCAGTTGAGGTAATCCACTTAGTCCTGCGATACTGGTTAACCCCATCAAGTGAGAACGATACTCCGCCAGCTCCTCTTCTGTTTGATCTAGACTCGGTGGTCCAGAAGGTGTGGTTGGGATAATCCATAGCGAACCAAGTTGTTTCATTTGTCGGTTCAGCACCTTCTTGAAATCGGACTGTTTTTTCTGTGCTTGTACGTATTGTTCACGAGTAATGCTTTTCGCCCATATCACTCGCGCCATGATCGCAGGATCCAAACTTCGACCATTGAGCTCTAACCAGGAACCATGCTTTTCAATAATTTCAAAGCCTTGTATAGTACGAAACAGCAAACTAAGCTCTTCCAAAGACCAACCGTTATCGGCCAAAAAGTCACCATGAATCAATGAGATATCTGCTTGCTTGCACCATTGATGTAAACGACTTGAACGCTCTTGAGTTAACACTTGCGCACATTGGTTATCGAGATAAACAACATTTGCTTTTTTACCCTCAAACTCGGTACTGGAAAGCGTACTCCAAACCTTACTCATCGATGCGAGATCACGGGTAAAAATACCCGCAGTATCAAAGCTTTTCGCTAACTCAAAACAGTTACTCAGGTCTAATCCCCCAAGTGTCGGCCTCAGTCCAAAGAGCCCACAATAACTTGCAGGAACACGAACTGAGCCTCCAGTGTCAGTTCCGATTGAGACATCGCTGTCACCATTGGCGACCGCAACCGCACTGCCACTGGATGAGCCCCCAGGAATACACTCTGGAGCGGCTGGGTTAATCGGTGTACCGTAATGAATGTTCTGCCCATTCAAGCTATAGGCAAGCTCGTCGGACTGAACTCTGCCGCAACAAAATGCGCCTTGTTGCAACAGCTTTTCGATCAGTGGCGATGTACTTTTTGCTTCTTCATGAGTCGACAACCAGACGGGGTTCCCGGCTCCCGTTTTATATCCTTCCACATCAAACAAGTCCTTAAACACAAAGGTCATACCCGATAAGCAGCCGCAGCCCGTTTCGGTAATAGTCAATGGCCCTTGCTGACAATAAATCCGAGAGTCCTTTCTCATATAACCTCCACTTACTTGCTAATCGCAGAATTCAATTCGTCACTCTGCTTGGCATAACGATTGGCGAGTATTGCGCAATAGAAAATCTGAATAGGGTGATAGAGCATTATTGGGAGCAAGATCATGCCCAGTGATGGATCGGCTCCAAATATAACCTTTGCCATTGGAATTCCTGCCGCGAGTGTCTTTTTCGTACCACAGAATACGGCCGCAACTTCATCAGGAAGCGAGAACTGCATTCGTCGACCTCCCCATTGAATCAGGTGAACCATGCACAGCAAAATTACGACGCAAATCACGATTGCGATGGCGAGTAACTCAATCGAAAACTCTTGCCATATTCCATTAAAAACCGAATCGCAAAAGGCGTTATACACAATGGCTAAAATGACATACTTATCCAGTTTACCGACAATGCCTTTATGTTTGTTCGCCAGGCCAATCAATTTAGGACGTAACAACTGACCGACAACCATAGGAACCAACAAGAGCTTTGCGATGGAGATAACCGAGGCCATTAAATCAAGCTCTACTCCCTCAAAACCCATAAAAATCTGAATAAACAGTGGTGTCAGAAAGACCCCTAGAATACTTGAAAGCGATGCGTTAAAAATCGCCCCCGGCACGTTGCCCTTACCCACGCTAGTCATAGTGACAGAAGATGAAATGGTGCTCGGCAATACCAGCAGGTAACAGAAACCAAATGCCAGAGCGGCCGGCATATAAGCAATAAATGCGTTACCAAAAAGAATCCAAATCAAGGGATACACAGCAAATGTCGCAAGCTGAACGTAGATATGTAGCCGCCAGTTCGCGACACCCGCTTTAATCGCGCTTGGCGATAAACCAAGACCGTGAAGAAAAAAGACCAGTGCAATACCGATACTGGTGAGCTGGTCAAGATGGATAACGCCACCCGACCGACCGATTTCCGGAGTCAGGCTCGCCAAAACAATCGCGACGACCATTCCAGATAGAAACCACTCTTTTTTAATTTTTTGTAATATATTCATTTCACTACTTCGTTCAGGTTTATGGTAATTCGTTGCTATTCAATCTCGTTTAGCTCGGAATAGCTTTGAGATATTCGGTGACTCTGCTTAACTGCGTCCTTACCGAGATGCCGGAATACTTTGTTAACCAGATAGGAAATCAAACTCATGAGAGCAGCGTAGCTATCCAATGGGGTATCATTGTTCATATGACAAATAATAACATTGCTCATCCTGTCCGCGTATTTCTGCCCCGATTGATCCGTAATTAGCAAGCTTGGTTTATCTGCAAGGTAGTTAACAATGCTCTCAAATTGACGGGTTCTACGACGAATTCCCAGCAAAATGACAAAGTCATCGTCACCAATAGAAACCAAGTCTTCGCCTATGGTCTGTCCCGGCAATGGTAAAAGATCGACATCTGGACGACATTGCAGCAACTGTTCACGGAAATGCATCGCCAACGGATAACTATTCCGGTAACCAATCACTTTAATGCGCTTTGCCCTGCTGATGCTATCAATGATCATCGACACATCGGTTCCCACAAGTTGTGTCCACAAACGTTCAAGTGCCCGCATATCATGCTGAATGTCTGGGTCTTCAACGTCCGATGTTAGAACTGGGGTTCCTTTCTCTCTCTCCTCAATCAATTCTTGACGAAGAGCAAGGTGGTCATCATAGCCCATCTGCCGAATAAAACGACTAACGCTGGTTTTAGATACGCCACAAGAATCGGCGATCTCTGCCAATGACAACATCAGTATCTTCTCTGGATGCAATTGTACGAAGTCAGCGATACGGCGACTTGTATCTGTTAACTTTGAGTACTGCTGAGTGATACGTTCAATTAAAGAATGATGGTTATGTGTCATTAAATTCCTCGATGTAAACTAAACCTCTACTCACACAGCACCAAATTAGCCTCTGAAGCCGATGATCATTAAGAGAGTCTTTCCGGTGTTACAATAACATTGAGGCTATAGGTTGTATCACAAATATTTCCACAATCATGAAACGATTGAAACTTATTGTTAATAGTTAGCAACGTTTGTACCACAAAATGAACTTATTTTTATCTTTATAAAACAGACATATAAAGTATAACGATAAAAACAACCAATCTAATGCAAGGATAATATGGCGAGTTTGGTGCGAATTTATCCGAAATAGGTGCAATTGAAATATCGAAATTGACCGTAAGTTCAGATGAGTAAAATACCTCACAAAACTTGGTTTCGGTTCATCCCCGTGAGTACGGGGAACACAGCGTTGAAATCATCACCCGCTATAATAAAGCCGGTTCATCCCCGTGAGTACGGGGAACACGTACAACAAGATCATGAAACAAGGCGCGATAGCGGTTCATCCCCGTGAGTACGGGGAACACTTTTCAATGCGTCAATTTGGGCACTGAGTTGGCGGTTCATCCCCGTGAGTACTGGGAACACCCACCCGATTTTAACGGGTCATAAACAATAACCGGTTCATCCCCGTGAGTACGGGGAACACAGAGCGCACTACGTTGAGAAACGCATTTACCGCGGTTCATCCCCGTGAGTACGGGGAACACCTGGGACGAAAAGAGGGAGGGATCGGTTGTTACGGTTCATCCCCGTGAGTACGGGGAACACTATGTCGATAAAGCTGATAGGTGGATGACATTCGGTTCATCCCCGTGAGTACGGGGAACACATTTGAATAATCCAAATTAACAAGCTCCTGTACGGTTCATCCCCGTGAGTACGGGGAACACCTGCTAGTATGGATTGTATGGATGTATAAAGACGGTTCATCCCCGTGAGTACGGGGAACACATAATTTAGTTTTTTTCGCTGCCTTAGAAGAGCGGTTCATCCCCGTGAGTACGGGGAACACTGCAAGAAAATCTACCGAACCGCAATGAAGAACGGTTCATCCCCATGAGTACGGGGAACACTTCAAGCGCTGTAATCTGAGCAAGTAATTCTGCGGTTCATCCCCGTGAGTACGGGGAACACAAAACGTTACAGTTATCACTGTCATTTGTCAGCGGTTCATCCCCGTGAGTACGGGGAACACATCTGCTGTTGACGCGAATAGCGTTATGAAAGCGGTTCATCCCCGTGAGTACGGGGAACACTCCTTACGCAAGAATGTCATCCATCTTTCTGCCGGTTCATCCCCGTGAGTACGGGGAACACTAATCGCTACTTGCTTAGCGATAGTTTTTAAACGGTTCATCCCCGTGAGTACGGGGAACACATACTCGGGTCATATGGTCGACCCTTATCGTCCGGTTCATCCCCGTGAGTACGGGGAACACTGATAAGCATATATACGATATTTTACGAATAGCGGTTCATCCCCGTGAGTACGGGGAACACTCACTTATATTGATAGAGAGCTAAAACGTATGCGGTTCATCCCCGTGAGTACGGGGAACACTTTATCTGAGCATTCAGCCATTAGATCACGAACGGTTCATCCCCGTGAGTACGGGGAACACCATTTTCTTTGCTTCTTTGAGAAGAGGATTGGCGGTTCATCCCCGTGAGTACGGGGAACACTAGTGTTATGTAACCTTGTGTGGCTACGGCCGCGGTTCATCCCCGTGAGTACGGGGAACACAATTATCCTAGCATAGTTAGTGAAAATGGGGACGGTTCATCCCCGTGAGTACGGGGAACACGCTTGTATTAGCCCTGTTACCGCAGGGTTTTTCGGTTCATCCCCGTGAGTACGGGGAACACTAACAAATAACGTGATTGCTTATTTGTTGATTCGGTTCATCCCCGTGAGTACGGGGAACACACCAAGAAAATCAACAATTAACGCTATGGTATCGGTTCATCCCCGTGAGTACGGGGAACACAGGCGATTAGCATCGATGAGTGTGTTATTTAACGGTTCATCCCCGTGAGTACGGGGAACACATAAATATATCTATGGTGTAGTCGCTATTTGGCGGTTCATCCCCGTGAGTACGGGGAACACAATGCGGCGCGGTCTTCTTCGAGTTCGACAATCGGTTCATCCCCGTGAGTACGGGGAACACCCCTTTGGGGCATTCAATGGCAAGCCGTATTGCGGTTCATCCCCGTGAGTACGGGGAACACATATGAGTAATACTTTTAACTAAATTAAAAAGCGGTTCATCCCCGTGAGTACGGGGAACACCTATTCAATTGAAGAGGTAATAGAAGAATGGGCGGTTCATCCCCGTGAGTACGGGGAACACTCTATGTAACCATTAAGCACTGTCGTGTCTGACGGTTCATCCCCGTGAGTACGGGGAACACATCGCTCATATCGATAGAGAATTAAAACGTATGCGGTTCATCCCCGTGAGTACGGGGAACACTCACCGACATCACAGCGTGGTGAATAGTCGAGCGGTTCATCCCCGTGAGTACGGGGAACACGGATTCGAGAATCTTCTTACGCAGTGCCGATTCGGTTCATCCCCGTGAGTACGGGGAACACGAAACCGAAGCTAGTTAGCGAATCTTAGTACCGCGGTTCATCCCCGTGAGTACGGGGAACACTTTATATTCTCGCAAGCCCCTTGGTATATAAGCGGTTCATCCCCGTGAGTACGGGGAACACATCAATGCTGTTGTTTCGGTGGCGGTATCATACGGTTCATCCCCGTGAGTACGGGGAACACTTTTCAATGCGTTAATTTGGGTACTAAGTTGGCGGTTCATCCCCGTGAGTACGGGGAACACATTTTTTCAATTTCAAACACAGTCATTAATAGCGGTTCATCCCCGTGAGTACGGGGAACACAGGTCATTATGCGAGTCTCACTATCCAGTTCACGGTTCATCCCCGTGAGTACGGGGAACACTCTTTCGAATTTGATTTTTCGTGGAACTTTTTCGGTTCATCCCCGTGAGTACGGGGAACACGGTCAGTGGCTAATGGAACTCGGTTACGCCCACGGTTCATCCCCGTGAGTACGGGGAACACAGCCCATAGAGAAGCCAAATGAAAGCTATCATCGGTTCATCCCCGTGAGTACGGGGAACACAATCAGGGAATAACCCAGCTTCATGCATTAGGCGGTTCATCCCCGTGAGTACGGGGAACACTTTTCCATGTCCTTTTTAGCTTCCACTTTTTGCGGTTCATCCCCGTGAGTACGGGGAACACGCCACCATAAGGCACCATGAATTGCAATCCTGGCGGTTCATCCCCGTGAGTACGGGGAACACTGATGTAACAGTTGCAGACACTCCGGTTCCCACGGTTCATCCCCGTGAGTACGGGGAACACCCATTTATATTTTTCTTGATGCAATAGCCAATCGGTTCATCCCCGTGAGTACGGGGAACACATACAAACAACTCGACTCTGGTGTAATGGTTCCGGTTCATCCCCGTGAGTACGGGGAACACTCTCTTACAATGCAATCATAAAAGTGGCTGGACGGTTCATCCCCGTGAGTACGGGGAACACGCTATCGATTTCAATAAACTAATGATTCACGGCGGTTCATCCCCGTGAGTACGGGGAACACTGTCATAAGCAAGAGTCACATAGTCTCCAGCACGGTTCATCCCCGTGAGTACGGGGAACACTGCAGTATAAACAATTTGACCTGCGCCAGTATCGGTTCATCCCCGTGAGTACGGGGAACACTTCCATTGAATCAACTGAATCGCATTCAAATTCGGTTCATCCCCGTGAGTACGGGGAACACATTCAATCGAGTGTTGATTGTTTGTGCGACTGCGGTTCATCCCCGTGAGTACGGGGAACACATCAACACACCTTTGCGAGAAGAAGATCATCCCGGTTCATCCCCGTGAGTACGGGGAACACTCAATATGGCTTTGCTTGATGGCGAGGAAAAGCGGTTCATCCCCGTGAGTACGGGGAACACACTCGATATGCTGCTCAACGGTGTGCGTTTCGCGGTTCATCCCCGTGAGTACGGGGAACACATCTTCTTCTTTAGTTACGTTCATGATATTTCCGGTTCATCCCCGTGAGTACGGGGAACACGGAGGATATTAAAAAGCAAATAGAGGGAACGGCGGTTCATCCCCGTGAGTACGGGGAACACACTGGTTAGATAAAATATAGCTAAATCACTTTCGGTTCATCCCCGTGAGTACGGGGAACACAGCGCAAAACAATTCGTGATTGTACTGCCATGCGGTTCATCCCCGTGAGTACGGGGAACACGTGGACATACCCAACAATAGCCACAAATCATTCGGTTCATCCCCGTGAGTACGGGGAACACCACCTATTTAAAACTGTTGCCTGTAGTATAAGCGGTTCATCCCCGTGAGTACGGGGAACACGGAATGATCTTCTTCTCGCAAAGGTGTGTTGATGGTTCATCCCCGTGAGTACGGGGAACACACACCATTTCATCAATCCAGAAGGTCTCATTGCGGTTCATCCCCGTGAGTACGGGGAACACACACCATTTCATCAATCCAGAATGTTTCATTGCGGTTCATCCCCGTGAGTACGGGGAACACTGCAACCCTATCAGATAGATCGCTAGTTAAAGCGGTTCATCCCCGTGAGTACGGGGAACACGTCGCAGCGCATTTCATAACCAAAATGTCAATCGGTTCATCCCCGTGAGTACGGGGAACACTCTAAATATACATAATTGTTTTTAAAGGACAATTACTTCCCACCAAATTTTACCGATTTTTTAAAGAACAAATTAGGACTTATTTTTCTTTTATTTCTGGTTTAAACTTTACTAGCCGCAGCCCATCGAGGTCGACAGGCATACGGCGATTTTCGCCATAAGTCATAAAATCAAACCCTGATTCTGTATTGGTTGACCATGCCATAACAACATTACCTTTTTCAGCAAGTTCTTCTATTTGATACCAAATCATTTCTCTCACTCGCCGAGAAACATCACCAACATAAACACCTGCACGAACCTCTAATAGCCACACTGCTAATCTACCTCGTAATCGAGGCGGCACGGTTTCTGTCACGACTGTTACCATTGACATATTAATTCCTCGTTAACTGACACGATGTCCGTCATTACCTATTATTTCTGGCTCTGGAATAGCAGGTGGTTGAGCATCACTATAGGGTTCTGGTGGCTGAATTTCACCTGCACTTAGCACTTCTTCAATTAAAGGAATTAATCTTTTTAATATTTTAGTTTTCCTAAATGCTTCTCGGCAGGCAATACGCACATCTCGATCAGGTGAATGGGTTTTCTTCGCAGCGATTTCAAAAGCGACCGGTACAACGATTTCAAATTTTAGAATATCAGCAATATCATACACAAAACTAAGTGGTTTCCCTGAATGCACAAAGCCAATAGCAGGAGCATAGCCAGCGGCTAAAACAGCCGCTTCGGTAATGCCATATAAACAAGATGTTGCGGCGCTGATACATTGATTGATCGAATCGCCCTTGCCCCAATTTTTGGGGTCATAACGTCGTCCATGCCATTCAACGCCATATTGTTTTGCAAGTAACTGGTATGTTTTCTTAACTCTTGCACCTTCAATGCCACGTAATTGATCGACGCTACGCCTTTGTGGCGCTTCATCGCCAAAACGTATTTCAAACATTTTACGTACAACTTTTAAACGTAAATCTCCATCTAATGCTAATTTGGCTTGATAAAGTAACTTATCACTACGTGCTCCGCCGGGCTGACCTGCAGAATAAAGTCGCACGCCCGCCTCACCAACCCAAATCAGTAATGTGCCACAAACACTGGCAAGTTTAATGGCAGCATGGCTTACTCGTGTTCCTGGCTCTAACATAATGCAAGCAAGTGAACCCACTGCAACATGCATGCGCTCACCATTTTTATCGATAACAACAAAAGCGCCATCTTTGACATCAATCTGCCCCATTCCTACAAAAATCATAGAATTGCGATCTTTTATTGGAATGGGCTTTAAAGGAATGAAGCTCATAGAAACTCCTAATGCTTTTTATGTAATACCACTTCACCTTTTACCAATGCTTTAAATAAGGGTAAATCATATTGATATTTACGTTGAACATCAGTGAAAATGCGTTTAGCTTCTTGTTTAAGTTCAACAACAGCTAAATTCCGTAATTCAGTTGCTTCTTTGCGTTCGACATCGAGCAATGTTCTTTGAATGATTTGTTGTGCATTGGCGGTAAATGATTGCATTGCCGTTTCTTTAATCCCGCCTACAAAGTTTTTATCGTAACCCACACCAAACATTTTATTAAATGCCTTCGACAATAGTTCTTTCTGATTGAGCCCTGCATCGATAACTTGTGTTACTTTACTCAACTGCTTACTCAAAGATGAAGGCATTGAATACAGATCATACACTCGACCAGTAATCGAACCTTGATCGGCAATATTGCCACCAACTAACAAATTAGTTTGGCGGGGGTTTTTCATATATTGAAACTGTCTAATAATATAAGCGGGCTCGACGGTCGCTTTATCAGACTCTTTTCCAATAATATAACTACTTAACTCTTGCCAGCTTTGCCAGTTTTGATCACGAGCACACACAGCAAAGATACCTTCTTCTTTTACCGTACAAGGTGTATAGGGATGAGGCCACCAACCCGCACCACCATCACGTCCATTTTTAGTTGAACCATAAACTCCTTTATACTTTTCGCGATTAAAGGTTTTGATTGATTGAAGTGATTTCTGTCCGCAAACATCACACACACAAGGCTCATCTTTAATGTTAAAACCAATATGATAAGCCAACGCAAATAAACCCCTATTTAATCCGATTTTAGGGGCTTGATAGATATCTCCCGTCATGGGTGATACCCACATAGGCGTTTGATCCGCATCTTTATCAAGCTGTGTAGATTCAGTAAAATAATCTTTAGCGATAGTATTGCTTAATAATGTTTGCTTTAAATTATCGCCAGCGATCAACGTCGTTATTGCACCGCCGCCACGAATGCCTGTCGCTCCTGTTTTACTAAAGCACTCTCCTTTTATATTCATGTGTAGGTTATAGTTCAAAACATGCATACAATCTGGACAGCTTGTTTCTGCTTTTTCTCTTTCAGAAAAAAGCCCACTCGCATTACCTGATGTACCACACTCTATACCAGATAATATCTTAGTAATTGGAGCATCAAATTTTTTTGATCCAATAGTCGACTTTGACTGCATAAAACAATCACTTTCAAACCATTGGCTGTCTATATTTTGTAACGCATGATCATATTGTTCGGCAGTTAACCCTACTTTTAAGTAGCTTTTAAGTTCATTAACAGTGGGTTGTAGCACAACCGTGGTCAGTGAACTTAATAGTTGCAACATCGCCAATTGAACTTCATCAAAGTAATACTGCAATTGATAATCTTCATTACTCGTCAACAGTGTTTTTAGCGATACCTTGCCTTGATTGGTTGAAATAAACGCATCTTTAAGTAAGTTCATCAATTTCTTCCTTTGACTCTTGTCTTATTTGCCCACAAACAAACACAGTACGCATAGCGTATTTGCGTGGCGTTGCAGTGATCTGGTCACGAACTTGCAACATCGCGACTTGATTTTCACCGTTGACATCACTAAAAATTTGTCCGTTTTCGTTATATTTAATTAAGGCATCGGCAGGGTTATCATCATCCGTTACCGCTTCAAATAGAGGGCGCGTTAACGGGCAGGATTTCCGACCTTGAAATAAGCCAAATTCAGGATTTTTAACGTTTCCTGTCAATGTATTAATGACTGTTTCATCGGCTGTAATAGCAAAGGTATATTCACTATCACACCAATATTCTCGGTAGGTTGGTTTAGGGTTTCCTTTTTGAATCTTCCCATACGGGCTACGAAAGTTTTGCACGGTATGGTAATCGACTATTTTTTCACCGGATTTATTCACTTGTACCGCAATTTTAAGTTGTTGAGATAAATCATATAGTTCAGAAAATCGTTCCCGGGTAATCCCCTTTGCAGCACCTAATAAGCCCATAATGGCTGATCTCGTAGGGAAATGACTTACTCTACGATGGACATCAAAGGTCTGCAGCCCATAAGCCGACATGCCTTCTGTTTTCAATATCAGTGTTTTCATGCGTTTCATCCCAATATTAGCTTAAAAACGAATATCACCGATGGTGTCTACTAATTCGATCATCTCACTTTGTGTGCTATCAGTTAGGTCTAAAGCAATTGCTTTTGAATCAAGCTCGTAAGCTTTACATAGTTTTTCATAATGTTTTACCAAGGCAATAATCGAGTTTTCCATTACGTCGCCATTATTGGCAATTGCTTTTCTAAAGGCATTAGCCAGTGAAATAGGTTGATTGGATTGTGCTGCCATCACAAAGTCAGCTTGGTTATAAGCTGCAAATGTTTTTTGTTTCGCATTCGGTGTGACTTGGGCAAAGCAACGGATCATGGTATTAACGATAGTGCTAACATCTTCAATGCTCGCTTTGACATTTTTCGCTAATAAATCAACATTGATTGATGCATAGCGATAAAAAACACCAGCGCTAAATTCAGTGGTACCAATGTGTCCTGATCCTTGTTCCGCTAGATCATCACAAGCGGTAAACCAATCAACTTCAATATCTGCGTCATGTGTGGTTACACTGTGCGCAACACTCATTGCGGCTTCAACATTACGTTGCGGGCAACTTGCATCCATACGCCCAGATAATGCGACATCATAAGTTGGAATTTGCACTATTTTTTTAAGTTCTTTTAATTCCGTGCCTTCCTTTACCATGTTAATTGCTTCGCGTATGGCACCAATCGCATAGGGTTGAACCGCATCAAAATGTCGCGTTGTTTCTCCCGTTTCTTTATTTTTTTCACTTTTTACTTTTGATCCCATATTCAGCAACACATCTTCAATCAACTTAGGCTCTATGTCTGGCATTTCTTGTTTACACAAAGCAAGAAGCTCATCCATTTTGTTGGTACGAATTGAAGTTTCAGCAACCGCCTCTCCATAAAGATCACTTTGACGAATAGCGCGTTTTAAACATTGGCTGGAAATACGGCTACGGACTGTACCACCAAAAACAGCTGTTTTTTGCATACCGGAATCATCACGGTTCATCATTGATGACGGGTGAGAAATAAGTGTGTGAATGTTTATAAATGTAGTCATGATAATGTCCTTGTTGATTATGCTCTAGTTGTTGTTTGAGTATCGTTATCAGATAAAATAAATTCTTTTAATAAGTTCCGGCGTGTATTTTCTCCCCAAAATTGCGCTAATTCTCCGAGACTATCGAGGGATATATTATTACAACGAACTAACTGCCGTTTTAGGTAGTCAATACCATTATCACCACTACGCGTTATTTGAATGATTTGTGACTCTTTCACGCCAGCCTTTAATAAAGCAGTCGCCACATTAACGCTTTGTTCATCATTGGTTATTTTAAGCCCCACCAGCAAAAACAGAATACGTTGCGTTTGTGCTGTGTCCTTTGCACCGGTAAATTTTAAAACTCTAAAATATGCAGGTGCATCTGCTAATTTTTTCAAATTACAGCGCTTTAACTCTGCTTGTTCTCCGTTACTTAGTGCTTGATAAGCTTTGTATATTCTTTGGTACATAACCTTTCCTTATTGTGTACGCGCAAGTGATAATAACCCTGCGCCTGCATGCTTTTTCCGACCGATTCCCATAACTAATGCTCGCCGTATTTGCTCGCTATCAGTCACCTGTAAAATACCTTCAAAGCAGATAAATCGACTGGTATAGGATTTTTTGCTACGTACCATTTGTTCATCCATCGCTGTCACAGTGACATTTGCACCGCTTAATTTACGTTGCAACCATTGCACTTGTTCGTCACAATTTTTTATTTCAATGACTTTTTTACCTTGGCTTAAACACTTTGTGGGATAAGCTAATAATTTAAATTTATAGAAACCGTCTTGAGTTACTTCTGTAATGAAAGGTTTACTCACTAATACGCTGGCCTGCTCACTAGATTTTGGCTCAGTACTGGATTGCAATAAAACCTTGCATGACTTCCCATTTACACTTTCTACCCGAAATAGATGATCACGTTTACGATCTGGCACATTGGCAAATAAAGTCCAAATGGCCTGATGTTGCTCGTAACTATCTTTTGTATTCAGCATCACCTGAGATAAATACATAGTTAATTCCCTGTGGTTAATTCATCAATAAGATCAGCGGTAATAACGCCCATCTCGTTATAAACAATGTCTTTATCGACTATCGCCTTGTAGCAATAATAGTTTTCGTCTTTTTGGCCTTGGGTATGTTTGCTTGCCAGTGCCACGGTATTTTTTTCTCTGTCTTGTTGTTCGTTAAAATCACCACCATGTAACAACTCTCCATTATTTTTAAATAACACAACGGTTGCGCTCATTTCGCCATCACGGGTTAACATCGCACAACGTGGGTCAACATCATTAAGTGGTTTAGATTGCAAATTACTTAGACTACGAGCGGTATAATTATTACCATCGGACTTGATACTGTATTCATCAGCAACAACTGTTAATACATCAGGTTCACCTGCTATAGCTTGTTCATCATGAACATAATCAATCGCTTCACGGTAACAATCAGGAAAAGCTAATTGTTTGAGAGGGGAAATATATTGCTCAGTTCGATAAAGTAAACGCGTATTTTGGTATACGTATCCACTGCCTTGATAATGATGTTTTAATTGTTCCACCGTTGTATCTTCGGTAATTTCTGTTTCTGGTAAGAGAGTGATAAATAAAGGTGCTTTAACGGCATTTGTTCGTGAGCATAAAGAGGTATTCATTCGATTATGTCGCCATAACCGTCCCATTCGTTGCATTAAAAATTCAATAGGAGCTATTTGACTGATTAACACATCAAAGTCTAGATCTAGCGATTGCTCAATCACTTGCGTTGCGATTAATAATCGACCACTTCTTTGGGCATCTTTACCGTAATCCTTGAGCGCTTTATCTTCTAATTTTTTTCTATCATTAAAGGTGTAACGCGCATGAAATAGATCAACCGTTAATCTTGGGAAGCTCTCTTTTATTTGATGATATAACCGTTGCGCATCTTTGACGGTATTGCAGATAATGCCGACCATAGCTCCTTCAGTTACCCAATCATTGACTTGGGTCCGTTGTTCTTCAGTAGGCAATAAAGTTTTACTAAACCAAGTTTTTATTGATACAGTTTTATTTGTTTCTTGTTTAGGTAGTGTTAATTCTTGAGTCTGAGCAGATAAATCGGTGTGGCTAATTAATGGGTAAGCATTACTTTGTGAGTCACCTTTATAAGTTGAAAGTAATTTTTCTTTTAAGTCTCTTGGTAAAGTTGCAGAAAGTAAAATAGCACTTGAATATGCTTGATGTTGCCCTTTCAATACTTGTTCAATTAACCCCATCATATAGGCATCAAAACTATGAATTTCATCCAGTATTAACACTGATTTTCGAGTACCAAAAGAACGAACAAATTGATGACGAATACCCAATACTCCCATGAGTATTTGATCGATTGTAGCCACTGACATCGAACCTAAAAACGCACGTTTATTTGATTGATGAAGAAATCCGCTTTCATCAGTCATTATGTATTTGGATTTACCGTGAGCAAGGGTTGTTGATGCATCAGGGAACAGTTTATTCGTAGCTTCGCCAATACGTGAAAACAAACCGTTTGCAGTTGCCTGCGTTGGTAAGCCAAAGACTATTCCATCAGCTAAACCCGCTTGAATTAATAAAGATGCATAAGCCAATGCGAATTCTGTTTTTCCTGAACCTGTATCTGATTCAACTATCGTCAAGCCTGATTTTATTGGCATGTTAATTAATAAAGTTTGAATACCACGTGGCGCATAATTCTTAAATAAATAATCAAAACCTGCACCCTGTAGTTTTTCAATCATGCCTGTTTCTAATAATGCGACTTTCGCCCTTGGTAACGCATCTTTGTAATACTGATATAAATTAAGAGTCTGATCTGCTGTAAAGTTTGTCATAGAAGAGCCAACCCAATCAGAAATGCTACATAACCCTGCTAACATCGGAATGTCACCTACATCAGGAATATCATCTAATTTGCAAAATTCAAGACAAAATTCTACCCATTCCTTTCGCGCTAGTTCATCTAATTCACAAAGTTCTTCGTCCGCATCTGGATCATCATAATTAAAGGAAGTATCACAATAACCATGATGACCAGCTACTGCTTTCATCGCATCGTTAGTATTATACATTTCACTAAACTGCTTATAACCACAGGAGCCATGAGAATAATAAGTAATATCAGGTTCAACTTCCCATTCATCTCCTTGTAAAATTTGTCGAATATCTTCACGAAAGTTTTGAAAGCGAGCATCGAATTTTCCCAAATCATGTAGCAAAATAAAGAATAAACAAATACGCCTTGCATCGTCGGTTGTTATATCTAGATAGGATGTGATTTGTTGCAATAATGTATTCGATTCAGTTAACCAAACATCAGCAACAGCAGCTACATCTAAACAATGAAAAACTAACAAGTGATAATCGGAACATTCATTGCCGTTTTCATCTTTTTTAGCTTTGCCCCAGTATTTAAATATGCTCTTCAAATCAGATGGCGAGAAGTCGTTCATATAAGACCTACTTATGTGCGATTTAATAATTAAATACAGTAATCCTCAGATACAATGTCCACAACACTGTAATTAAACACATGTCGAAAATTAGGTAGGTTTTGGTAGGAATGGCGTTATACTTTTGCGGCACTTTGGTGTTAACACAATCTGTTGTTCTTCTGGGGAATCTTTATACTGGTCTAAACGTAATCGTAGTAGCAGGTAATTAACGAGGGCCGCTCGGGTTTTAATTATTTTTTTATTGTTCTTCATTTGAAAATCGTTCGCGATAATCTTTTGTTGTTCTTGAGTTAGACCTGGATCAGGAATGATTTCAATATCTGTAAATGTATTCCATAAGAGGTCTTTTTCTTTATCCACTAATGCTGGCCCCTCAAACTCAGCGATACCATTAAATCGAGATAATACAAAATCTCTAAACTCTGTATTTTTACGGCAATAAGCGCGAACATGCCAACGTAATCCATCAAAAATAAGGGTATGAGGCTCAATGATTCTATCTAAGTAATCCGGGCTAGTTAATGAGATATAACCAATATCAATTGCCAATTTTTCTCGTATTGCTTTTAAAATAGGCCTGACTGATTTTGCATTTATATTTCTAAATGGTGCTTCAACTTCTTCAACGTTTTCGGTAATAGATTTTCCTGTCGTTTGCATAATAAGCTTTAAATAATAATCAAAATTACCAACATCCGTTATAGCGTTAAATCTATCAGTAATAACTCTGGCTTTTGCTGAAGAGTCATAAATAAGATTTTCAGGAAGCTTGTGATCGTACTCTCTTAATATTGTAGAGGCTGTATCACGCGACAAATAAAAATACCGCATCAGGTGCGTTGCATTTATTTGCCCCTCCCACCACACGATAGATTCAATATAATTAAAATAATCTTGGTCTGATATTTTCATTTGATGATTTATATTAAAGAAAAAATATATAAAACCACAGACAAAGTTATGATTCAACGAGATTGGATTAAAATTTTGAATCGAACTAACTATCACTGTTCTAAGTAACTCATTGAATATATTTGGATATAAATCAGAGAGACTTAGACTTGTCACTAGCCCATACCGCTAACAACAAGCCAAACTCAATGAGCTATCTACCCAATAACCATTTGAATTAAATACCATTTATAGTATGGTCAAAATAAGTGATCACGAATAATTTTGGTTTTTATGGAAAACAATATTGGGTTAGTTTTAGAAGGCGGCGGTTTTAGAGGATTATATACCGCAGGAATTCTTCACTACTTCGCAGAAAAAGGATTGGAATTTCCGTACATCATTGGCGTTTCTATGGGCGCGAGCAATGCGACCAATTACCTTGCGAAACAGACTCAACGGAACCTCGACGTTCCTTATGCCTTTATAAATGATAAGAGATACATCAGCTATCGACGTTTATTGAGGAAAGGGGAACTATTTGGAATGGACTTTATTTTTAACGACATCCCAAATTCACTTATCCCCTTTGATTACAGCACTTTTTTCGAGTCCAATCAGCGCTTAATCTATGTCACAACCGACTGTGACACTGGCAATGCTTACTACGTTGCGAACACCGATAATGAGACGTCGTTTAAGGCACTAGAAGCATCTACCAGTTTGCCTTTTGCGGCTAAAATGGTTGCACTGCACGGAAAGCAACTACTCGATGGCGGAATTAGTAACCCCATTCCGATTGAAAAGGCGCTTGAGGATGGTTGTGAAAAACTCGTTGTGATTCTAACTCAACCAAAAGGCTACCGAAAGTCACCTTTTACGGCAAAGTACTTGGCACAACTGAAGTATAAACGCTACCCAAAGTTAGTTGATCTGCTTTTAACGAGACACCATATCTATAACCAACAACTGGATTTACTCGAACAACTTGAAAAGCAAGGTCGTGCTTTGATTATTCGCCCAGGCAGTAAACTGCCTATCAGCCGAACAGAGAAAAACAAAAATAAACTCAAAGAATCATTTGATCTTGGTTTCCAAAAAGGTAACGAAGTACACGACACCTTATTCAAGTTTATTAGTGAATAGCCGCCTTCATAGCGTGCCCTCTTGGATACGATCTAGATAACATTCGTTGAGCTTTATCATGAATGATATTTGGCTGCATCAAGCTCTAAGGCTCTTCTTTGTCTCTCTAAGTCTCGAACACAACTGTCACAAGGTGGGTACTTTCGTGCCAATTCGAGCAATGGAGGTAATGTAAGTCTCATAGCGCTTCGACCAATCAATTTCTGCTCGTCATCTGCTTGCTTGCAATTCGCCATATGCAATACAGAGCGGTGTGGAATTAATAAACATTGTTGCGCCAGTTCAATTTCACCATCTTGCAGGTATAGCCTTGATAATTTCTGGTAGCTGGCTATCCAACCACGTAAAGAATCAACACATTTAGGGTTACGAGTTAATTCTCTTTCAAGAGTATAAATAATATCTCTGCATTGTTGCTCATGGTCGGCCAAGTAATCTGTCTGAGACGATGGTGAATCTGCCGTGATACTAGAAAATTGATTCATAGAAAATACCTTTTTGATAATGAGTATAATTATCATTTGTATTTCTATATCTGTAAAGGTTTTCTTTATAAAAAGGATGAATGACCCGTAAATTAGTCGCTATCACAACAGCCTGTCGGGATATTCGTACATGGCTCTATTACTTTGCTAGATTGAGCGACAAATTTGAGACTCAATAAAGCGATCAGCCGGTACAGGATGACCAAAGTAATATCCTTGATGATCTTGACAGCCAAGATCGACGAGTAGGTCTCGCTGAGTACGAGTTTCGACGCCTTCAGCAATGACTTCTAAATCCAAATTTTTCGCCATCGATAAGATAACTTCAATAAGTGGAGACGTGTTTGAGCCATCGGTTAGACCAACAACAAATGAACGGTCTATTTTCAGTTCATCAATCGGAAGTTCTTTTAAATACCTTAACGATGAGTAGCCTGTGCCAAAGTCGTCAATAGAGAATGAAATCCCTCTCGCTTTTAATTGAAGCATTTTTGTTTTGGCGAGTTCAAAGTTATTTAACAGTAAGTTTTCTGTGATTTCTATAATGATCAGGTCTCCCGGCACATTATATTTATCAAGCAAGTCAAGAACGTAAGATACAAAGTCAACTTGTAGAAAAAACGTTGGGCTAATATTTATGGCAAGATTATCAAATTCATTTAGAGCCTCACCTTCACGCCATTTGGTTAAGTGAAGAATGCTCTTTTCGATTACCCATTTATCAATGTCAATAATAAGCCCGGTTTCTTCGGCATGAGGAATAAAAAAGTTAGGCATAACTAACCCGAGTTTAGGGTGATTCCACCGCACAAGCACCTCCCCTCTTAGCACATCGTTACAGGCATTCACCTGAGATTGAATCCAAATTTCAAAATGGTCTTCGGCGAGTGCTTGATGAATTCCCTCTTCCAATTCGAGCAGGTGCTGAGCGGCGTATTGCATTTCTCTCTTGAAAAACTGAACGCCGTTTCGCCCCAATGATTTTGATTTATACATCGCGGTGTCAGCACGTCTAATGAGTTCATTCGCATCCACGTCATCATTAGGAAAAAACACAATCCCTATACTCGCCGTTGTATGGAGCGTCACATCCTTAAGTTCGAGTGGTTGAGAAATAGACGCTAATAGTTCGCTTGAAAGTTTCATTGCTTTTTCAGCAGCATATTCTAGGTTATCGGCTAAATTAGGGATCCCTACCACGAACTCATCACCTCCGATACGACCACAAATTGTTTTCGTATTAAATGTCGACTTTGTTCTAGAGGCAATTTCGACTAATACTAAGTCTCCAACAAGATGTCCTAGGGAATCATTGATATTTTTAAATTGGTCCAAGTCAAAGTAAAACAATGCTCCATATTGATTTTGTTCTTGATGGTCTAGAATTAGCTCTTCAATTTGTTGGGAAAAAAGGCTGCGATTCGCTAAATGCGTCAGGGAATCATAATAGGCGAGCTCATGAATTTTCATTTGCGTATGTACCCGCTCAGTGACATCTCGAGCATTGATCATCACAAAGGTCTCACCATCAACTTCAAAGTGGGTAGCTCGACACTCTAAGTTTACGTTTACACTTTTCTCGTCGTCTGTTCTTCGAAAAGTATCATCATAACTGTGCACCTTCTGCCCGATGATCTTAGTAAAAAGAGCTTCCATTTCATCACTTGAATAGTCCAAGCTGAATTCAGCTATGCTTTTGGCTTCGATTTGATTAAAGCTCTGCCCCACCAGTCGTTCAGCTACATTGTTAACCAGGTAAATCTGAGAATCAGGGTGACAAAGAAACATTGCATCACTGGCGTTTTCCATCAACATCCGTGAAAAACGTTCGCCTTGTTTAAGGCTGTCTAACATCTCATTGAGCTTATGAGACACTTCCTTATTTGATGTCCACTCCTTACTGAATTGCTTAACTAATAAGCCAAGCTCATCTTCTTTTGTATAAGGTAAAGGGAAAATGCTTTTATTTGAACTGAGGTCCGTGACCCATTGAGCGATGTTCATCACCGGCCTAGAAATATAAATATAACTCAGCATGGCGAGAATAGTCGCTAGAAGTAGGGTAAATATTACCGAAGTTTCCAGGTTGATCTTAACGCTTTCGGCTAACTCATTCGCTAACAATGATTCATCAATATAGAGAGTTAATTTTGCGTACCTGCCTTTCGAATTAACATCAATATCAAAGGATTGCTCAGCTGGGATCTCGGCTAAATAGGCAGAAAACTGAAGATAGGGCGACATTGGATATGTGTCGGAGCGTAACGAATCACCAAGCAGATCCCCAAAATCATCAAAAAACGTTGCGCGTTTTATCAGCGGTTGTCGAATAATAGAGATTAATATCTCATGCACTTGTTGTTCATCTAAAGTATAAACCGCACGACTAAGCGTATCTCTATGCAGATCGACCGTACGAGTAATACTTTGAGCTTGTTCTACCCTATCTTTTTGTATATTAAGATAAACATTAATGACAGAGGAAATACCACAGCAAAACAGCGAAATAACAAAAACATAAATGGTTTGCTTGACAGAAATACTCAATTTCATCTTGATCTACCCATCGATACAAATACACATTAAAAGTATTTGCCCCTGAGTTGTTGGTATTTTCCATTCTGTTTTATTATTCGTAAGCCATGGTTAAACATTGATAATATATTCTCACTTTGAGGATAAAACCTACTGAGACATAAATGGAGCTCATTGGAAGCCACATCATCTATATAAGTCACCTTCAGATTGTCTTCCTCGTTCATTTTTTTGGCTGTGTGCAACGTGGGGATTTCTGGGCCATAGAACACATCCACACCTCGATGCAAAACGCGAATTAATGCAGAACGTACGTCTTTTGAAGGCGTATAATCAACATGATGTGCACTAAGTTGATTTGTCGTTCCCCAACCATCAATCGTGGTCACACTATAGTTCGATAAATCAATCAAACTTTTAATACGATTTACATTCGTATCTTTTCGAGAAATGGCCGCTTGCCGTGTTGTACTAATAAAATCACTAAAGAGCATGTATTGCTCACGCCCTTCTCGCTTACTGCATGAAAGCGTACCGGCCACTTCGCCAACTTTCATTAGCTTCATAACTCGCTTCCAAGGAAGAACCTCGAAAGCGACCGTTTGCCCACTTTCTCGAAAAGCCGCTGTTACTACATCAATATCCATCCCAGATATTTCATTTTCGGTATTAATGATCATATAAGGAGGGTAATCGACGACATAAAATGTCAAAGGCTCTTGTGAAGAAACTAAACTGCTAAAAAGTAGAAAAATTAATAAACTATATTTACGCATTCTTTAACTCGCAGCATATTCATTATAAATTTACGTTAACTGTTTATGCCAATAAATACAACTTGGCTACTTAACAATAAGAGGTGCCAGACACCAAACAGTATGATTCAATTAACTCATTTAAATTGGCGTGTGAAATGCTGACTGTATTAGTGTGACCTCCTCCCAAAAAATCGGAATAGACCAATTGCTGGGAGGGTATTGATAGAGTGAAACCTTATACTTGAGCGCCATACAAGGTTTGATAAAGCCCATCTTGTGTCACCAGTTCGTGATGTCGCCCAGATTGAATTACTCTGCCATCTTCTAGCACATAAATAAGATCTGCCTGCTTCACAGCCGATAGACGATGGGCAACAATTAAGGTTGTACGCCCTACTAAAAATTCATCCAGTGCACGATGCAATTTCGATTCCGTTACGGTATCAAGTGCAGAGGTCGCTTCATCTAATATCACAAAGTCAGGTTCAGCGAGTACCATACGAGCGATCGCTAGGCGTTGTTTCTGTCCACCAGAAAGTGTCATGCCTTGTCGACCTAACTGAGTGTCAAGTTGGTAAGGAAGTTCTCTAACAAAGTCGTCAAGTTGAGCAATACGCAGTGCATTCCACAAGGCTTGACCGTCGAAGTTTTCTCCCAGAGAAAGGTTTTCCCTTAGCGTATCGTTAAAAATCATTGGGTGCTGTAACACAACCGCAAGCCTTTCTCTCAATGGTTCATAACCCACACTTTCTATCGCATGACCATTAACCAAAATTTCTCCCTCTGACTTTTGATATACCCCAAGCAGAAGTTGAATTAAGGTCGATTTTCCACCTCCAGAAGCTCCCACTAACGCAACGCGTCGACCTTTTGGAATCGTTAAGTTAAGCCCTTCAATCACGTTTCTTTCTGAGTTATAGGCAAAACCAATTTTCTGAAATTCCACATCAAAAGATTCGCCTTTGGTAAAAGGGTTTACCGTCGGCGTGTATGTTTTTTCCTCTTCCAACTGAAGAAGAGTATTCAGCCGTTTCATTGCAGCAGATGCGCTAAACCAAGAATATTGGATGCTAAGCAAATCTTGTATTGGTGAAAGCATGTACCAAAGGTAGCCAAATATCGCAAAAATCTGACCTACCGATAAATCCCCAAATAGCACCATGATCATGGCAACGGCTCGAAAGATCTCGAACCCAATTAAAAACAGTAAAAACGAAAGCCGATTGGCCGCATCCGATTGCCAAGCATAGTTGTCGGCATCGTGGCGAATATCATCGGCATCGACACGCAGCCGCCGCAGGTATTCCCGATCTCGATTCGATGCTCGAAGTTGATAAAGCCCATCTAATGTTTCAACCAAACGTTGCTGAAAACGCTCAAAAGAGCGATTCTCTTTCTTTTTCAGCTGCTTTACTTTCTGTCCCATCTTTTTCGACAAGTAAATGATGATTGGATTAAGCAACAAAATAAACAGAGCTAGCCGCCAATCAAGCCAGAATAAAACGATTGATATTCCAATTGTGGACAAAATACTGACCACAAAACGACTCAGCGTTGAGCCAATAAAATTGTCGACCGTTTCGATGTCAGTTACAAGGTGCGAAGTGAGTGAACCACTACCTTGTTGTTCATACTGACGCATACTGATTCGACCTAGCTTTTCAATCAGTACTTTGCGTAGTTCACAGGTTAGAGATTTAGAAATAAGCGTAAATTGACGGGTTTGTACGATGTTTAGCATCTGGCTTACTAGCCGCATTATGATGATGATAACCAGTACAGCCCCAATATATCCGGCTGGAATTTGGAGAGATTGTGGAAGTATAAAGTCTAAAAATTCGATGCCGGTACTGGGTTTTTCTAACAATACTTCATCGACCAATACAGGCAATAGCATTGGAATAGGAACACTGATACATGCCGCCATTAAAGCAATAATATTCGCGACGACGAGCTTCCTTTTATGGGCGCGTACCTCTGTATAAAGCCATTGAATATTAATTTTTTCTAATAAGTTATTCGCCACGATTCTCATCCATAAAAAAGCCGCCTTAAAACTTCAGGCGGCAACAAGGTTACGGTGTATCAACTAGAATTGGTAGTCTACTGATACGCCCCAATTACGCCCTGGTTGGGAAACGCTGTCGATGCTGTTCAAGTTAAACCCTGAACCTGTTCGCCCAGAAAGGTCACTGTAAAGCCAATACTTTTCGTCGAACGCATTAAATAAGCCAGCCGTAACGGTTAAATCATTCATCGGACGGTAGTATGCCGTTAGATCAACAGTGGTATAGCTCGGCGCGTCTACGTTCTCTTCTGATTGCCATTCATCTTTGGTCGCCACCCATTTAACATTTAACGCGGTACCATAAGACTCGCGGTCCAATCCGAAGCCAACGACGCTAGTCAAAGGTGCAACGGAATCAAGCGAGCTTTTCGTTTTCTTATCCTGCCCATCTAAATAGGCCACTGACAGTCGAGCGTAACTTCCTTCTGGTGCACTAAATGCTTGGTCTAATCGTACTTTAGAGCCAAATTCAATGCCATAGATCTCAACTTCATCCAAGTTCATCTTAGTGTAAACGTCTCTTCCGCCATCTTGGCCGGTAATTTCTTGAGTAATGAAGTCGGTATAGTCATTATAAAAAGTTGCCACTTCAAAACTGGTTGAGTTGTATTCACCTCGAAGACCAATTTCATACGCCGTACTTCTTTCTGCTTTTAAATCAGGGTTCGCTTCAAATACGGCACCTTGGTTATAGGAATAGTACAAGTCATAAACCGTTGGCGCTTTAAATCCTTGGCTAATTTGACCAAACAGAGACAGTTGCTGGTTAAGGTGATAAACCGACCCGAGTTTACCCGTTATTGCGCTGTCCTCATTTTTATCAAACTCAGTAGAGTAGCCTGCATCTGTCGACGGGTCAGCGGTAAATGAGTCGTAACGAAGACCGGCCGTTAACACTAATCTGTCATCCATTAAATACGCTTGGTCTTGAACAAAGACACCCAACTGAGTCACTGTAGCATCAGGAATCGATGTGCTTCCCGGACTCTCTGTCCCTAAATCATAAAAATGGTCCGTATTATCAAGACTAAAATCATTTCCGACATAATTTGCCCCATAAGTAATTTCATGGGAAGAATTGGACGCGATAATCAATTTAGAAAGTTGAGCATTAAGTTGAATTGACTTATCTGATGAGTCTCTTTCTCTCATTCGGAAACCGTAAAGAGGCGTAGTGTCGTAATTTTTAGACAACGAGCGAGAATCTTGATAATCGATTGACCAATCTAGTGAATCTGCATAGGCACTGTTCATCAACATATTATGTTCGAAGCCTATTCGGAAACGTTCATTCACATCTTCATTATAGTTATCAGTGTAGGTAAATTGTGGACCGAGTGATACACCGTTGTAGTTCAACTCATCTTCATCATATTGGTGATTATAATACTCTAGCGTGACGCCAATTCGATGGGTGTCATTCACTTGATAAAATGCTTTACCAAGTAAATTACTTACTTGTTTATCCGCAGGGTTTGCCGCACCTCGTTCGGTGCCTTCTACGTCTAAACCTGAACTGTGAGTTTCTGTTTCATGCCCTTGTGAATAGGTCGCCATCAGAAGCGTTTCGAGTTTGTCTTTTCGCATCGCCCAACTAAGCGTGGTCTTAAACTCATCACTCGCTGAAGCGTATCCCGTTTTAACGCCAAATCGATGTTCATTCTCATCAGTAATTAGGAGATCTTCTGGATTTTTCGTGCGCATTAGCACCACTCCACCCAATGCATCTGAGCCATACAATGTGGAGGATGGACCTTTGTTCACTTCAATCGATTGCAAGGTATCAACTTCGATAGTATTCGGGTATTTACGTTGTTCTGTCGAGCCTGGGTTGTATGAACTCGGCTGTTGAACGCCATCTACCATCATTTTGACTCGGCTTTCTTCGACGCCACGAATGTTAATGCCAGAAATACCGAATCGTCCCGACCCGATAGCATCGACACCCGGAGAATACGTTAGCGCTTGTTTTAGATCTCCTACTAAATTTTTATCTAATGTCTCAGAAGAAACAGTGGTAATAGACGATGACACATCTTTCTTAGTTTGTTCTGTGCGAGTCGCGGTTACCACAACCTCTTCTAAGATAGACGTTTCAGCATTCACCATTGTGGGTAGCGCAAACAAACCACCGATCACAACAGCAATCTTTGTTTTATTGAACATTTTTAATTCCTTTATCCTTTTTTTAGGCAAACAAATCCCTTAGATGAAAATAGTTTTTCATCCAATATCTTGATTTATCTATTTTTTTATAGTTGTCTAGTGATGACTAGACTGAAAGACTTAGCTGGCCTTTGTTATTTTTGTGTGGCCACGGTCTAAATGAACAAAATCCACCATATCGCTACCAGAAACATTAAACGCTTTACCAAAACCTTTGACAAAACGTCCTGAATCCGGAATAAGCTGATACATGTGAAAATCGCCAAGTTCGCTCAAGTTGCTGACAATTTCGCCAAAACGCTGTTCTAATGCGTCAATCGCTATACGCCATTGAGAAGATTCTCGTTCAATATGATGAGCGGTCGTATCGAAAGTTAACCTTTTCCGAGCGTAGATACTTTTCGCACTCTGTTCATCTTCTATCATCATGATCGAAACCTGATTATTGAATTTTAGGTTTTGACCATGCTTGGCGATATCACTCACCAAGATGTAGTAACCATCGGGTAGATAAACAAATGGCGTGTAACTGACATGAGGAAAACCCTCTGACGAAATTGTCGCCATCTGTACGGTTTGTTGTAGGCGACGAAACTCATCTATTTCTGGACCGATTTTGTTTTGAATTCTTACTTGTTTATTTTCCATCACTGAGTTCCTGCTTTAACGTTTGAAATAATTCGACTTGCTCGGGAATTAACTGGCGCTTTTTATCTCTTCCCAAGTAGACTTTAAAGACACATTGACCGTGGATATCGTAAAAGCCGATAAAATGGCTTTCCACACCCCGAAACGGTTTACTGACGAAAGCAATGTAGCTGACAAGGTCAATCTTCAGATGTCCATGAAGTTCACCATTGTTCCCGCCGACTAAGTTGTAATACCCATGACCTAACTTTCCTTTTGGAAATGGCGCTTTTACTTCAAATATTGAACCCGCAGAGTGAATAATAGTCGTCACTGGGCCCCAGTCAGCCAACGTCTCAAGTATTAACTGACAATATTCTGAGTGAATACGAGTTACGTACTCTTGTGGCAAGGCTAACGTTACGCCACCTTCCGACATCCCTAACTTAATCGCGATTTCTGCCACTGAAAGAGCTGGCTGCTCTTCAACTAACTTTTCCACTGCGATTTTGCATTGCGCTGCGGTGAGTTCTACCACTGAGAAATTCTCCTTTACCAAGCTCTTGTTTTTTAACAAATATGTCAGTTATTGATTTAGAGAGGTGTTCTCAAATCAATAAACTCTATTGAAGTTCTTTTAAAAAAAAGCCTTCTAACCCTTACTAAACAAGGCATGAGCGACATTTTTCAGCATACTATCTTTTTCAAACTTAAATGTAAATGATAATTGATCTTATTATCATTCGCATTGTATTATGACAAAATACAGAGGAAGAGATACTGGGTCATAAGGTACAACTTGCTCAAATTGGTCAATGTTTATAAAAGCAGTCCTTATAGTGGTAAATGACTCACCCAATAAATCGCTAGGTATAATCGCTGATAAATCCGTATCGGCGTAAATGATTCTTAAACGGTTGGCTTTTCTCCAAATAACTCAAATAAATGCAATCAACATAATGATGGAAGAATCTCAATAATGAAAATTTTCACCTTAGTACTTTCCCTACTTCTTGCTCACTACTCTGTGCAGGCCCACGAACGAATTATTAGCGCCGGTTCCGCAATCACAGAATTGGTGTACGCACTGGGTGCAAGCGATCAATTGGTTGCGGTTGATGTGACAAGCAAACACTTTATAGAGGGAACTGAATTACCTCAGGTTGGCTATCACAGACAACTGTCCGCAGAAGGGCTACTCGCTCTCAATCCAAGTTATCTGATAGGCTCCTCTGAAATGGGTCCTCAGAGTACGATTAACACTCTAAAATCAAGCAATGTAGAGGTAACAGTTGTGCCTTCGGGAGACAGTATTGAGGACCTTTTTCAACGAATTGATGTGGTGGCAAAAATCACTGGCACCGAAGCCAATGCACCCGAATTAAAACAGACAATATCTGCACAACTTGATGAGCTTCATTCCCACACCTTAACTGACAAACCAAAAGTGATATTTTTAATGTTGAGTAAAGGCCGACCAGCCAACATAGGCGGAAAGGAAACAACGGTTGATACGATTATAACCCTATCTGGGGCCAACAACCCTGCCAGTGATTATGTTTCTTCATACAAGCCTGCATCGATGGAAGCAATTGTAGAGATGCAGCCAGACTATCTATTAGTCAGCGACCGAGCATGGCACAGTTTAGGGGGAGAGAAAGGCATTTTAGACGCATTTCCTTTGCTGGCCGCGACCCCTTCGGCTGCAGGCAACAAGATTATTCCAATTCCGAGTCATGCTCTTATTGGTGGATTTGGCTTAGAAAGTATTCAACTCTCTCAGCGCCTTGCAGAGCAATTTAGCCAACCTTAACCGGCAACGAGACACGACAAATAATCATGAAAAATATCGTATCAGGGCGGATGTCGACACGAGTTCTTTTCCTCGTTGGTTTGGTTTTGCTCTACTCTGCAATCGTCATTTCAGTCACGATTGGGCCGATGAACATCAGTTTCATTGATAGTATGCGCGCCATTTTACCCAATATAGTAACGTTTGATGAGCCCGTGGCTTCTCATGTCGAATTAGTGATTCAACAAATACGACTACCAAGAACATTATTGGCCATATCTGTAGGCGCGATTCTAGCGCTCTGCGGTACAGTGATGCAGGGGTTATTTCGTAACTCGTTAGCCGATCCAGGCATTATTGGCGTTTCTTCCGGCGCTGCTTTGGGCGCTGCACTCGCCATTGTCGTTTTTGGTAGTTTGGCAGAACAATATCCCAACCTGCTGCTTTTTGGGACAGTACCTCTTTTGTCATTTATAGGCGGTACTGTCACGACTCTTATCGTGTATCGACTTGGAACAAGCGCATCAGGCACTTCAGTGACAATCATGCTGCTCGCTGGGGTTGCGGTCAGCGCCTTAGCAGGTGCCGGCCTTGGAGTCATGAACTATTTCGCCGATGACCAAGCTCTGCGCGATCTCTCTTTGTGGACAATGGGCTCACTTGCAGGCGCAAACTGGGTGGGATTGATCCCAGCGTGGTCGACACTTCTTATTTTGTTCTTACTTTACTATCGTGATGCGAATAAATTGAATGTGCTGTTACTTGGTGAACCCGAAGCCAAACATATGGGCATTAACGTCCAAACCTTAAAACGTCGTTTAATTCTTCTGACTGCTGCGGGTGTGGGAATCACAGTATCACTAGCAGGAATGATTGGCTTTGTCGGGCTCATCGTTCCTCATTTGGGTCGAATGCTCTGCGGTCCAAATCACCGCTCTCTTTTGCCTATCTCGATGATCATGGGTGGGTTGCTGTTACTCACCGCCGACATGATTGCAAGAACCGTAGTCGCACCACTGGATATGCCCGTCGGTATCGTCACTGCGCTGCTTGGCTCTCCATTTTTTATCTGGCTTCTTATTAAGCAAAAGGCTCGCATTTCATGAAAACCACCGCCTTATCAGTACAAAATCTCGATCTTCAGTTCGGTGACCGCATTGTTTTAGATAACGTATCAACACAGCTTTATTCTAATGAATTGACCATTTTATTGGGGCCTAACGGCACAGGAAAAAGCAGCCTATTAAAACTTATGACCAAGGAATCGCCATCAAACGGGAAAATTGCTTATTTCCGAAAAAATGCCGAGCAATGGGATCGCGCCCAATTGGCGAAACAACTCGGTGTCTTACCTCAGTCGAGCAATTTATCGTTTAACTTTACCGTTCGTGAAGTCGTCGAATTGGGCGGTCTAACGCTGAGTGAATCTCAAAAGAAGATTTCTGAGATTGCTGAGTTTCACATGGTTAAAACCGATGTTATTCACCTTGCTGATAGACTCTACCCTAGCCTTTCAGGGGGCGAACGTCAGCGCGTTCATTTCGCCAGAGTCCTTACTCAACTAGCACAAAGTGGTGAAAATAAAATTTTGCTACTTGATGAACCGACCTCTGCTCTCGACCTCTCCCATCAACACAACACGTTGGCACTCGCCAAATCGCTCACGCAACAGGGGGCATCGGTTGTGATCGTGATGCATGATCTCAATCTCGCCGCGCAATATGCCGACAGAATTTTAATCCTCAATCAAGGAAAACTGGTGGCTGATGGCACACCATGGGAAACACTTACCAAAGAGGTCATTGGTTCAGTATACCAGTGGGAGGTTTCAATTATTGTTCACCCAGAACGCGGGCACCCTGTGATCTTGGCGTGAGTTTACCCATAGAGATAATGCAACTAAATCATTACCATACACCCTACGTCGCTAAATAAGTTACCGCCTTTTTACAATATCCAACTCTTCTTCTGCATGACGATGTGAAATAGGAGAAGAGTTGATTATCGCACCTCTCTTCGGGACACCTCCCTCCTTCATTTAAATCATCAATGATCAAAACACCTTAATAGTATTAATTCTAAAAATGAATTATTCGACTCAATCAATTCCACAATAAGAAATACCAGAATACTTATCCAACCTTTTGATTGATAACATTTTATTAACAACACCCAAAGAGAAAGTCTGTATTATTTGTTTGTTTTCAAACACTTACAGTTTACATTTAATTTTCCGTGCACACATCACAGAATAAACCATTAACAAATGCAAATAAAATGGAATTATAGATATAATAAATTCCACATTGCGAAACCATTAAGAAGCTCAGTAAAGGATAGAAACTATGCCATTAGTGTCACTTGAAAAATTACAATCTGAATATGAACGCGTTCTACTTGCTCGAGATATGAAGCCTGAAATGGCGGCGCGTTTAGCCGCTGGATTTGTCGAAATGGCCAATGAAGGAACCTATTCACACGGAATCAATCGCTTTCCTGTTTTTATCGATCAAGTCGATAAAGGTCAGATAAAACTTAATGAAGTGCCTAAATGCGTAAACAGCATGGGTGCATTAGAGCAATGGGACTGTAACTTTGGCCCCGGTGTATTAAATGGCCTCATTTGTTCTGACCGTGCAATGGAGTTAGCGAAAGAGCATGGAATTGGCATGGTTGGCATGCGTAACTCTAACCATTGGATGCGTGGTGGTGCTTATGTATTGCGCATGGCACGAGAAGGTTTTGCGGGGATTGCATCAACAAACTCTATTGCTGTAATGCCAGCCTGGGGTGGGAAAGATCATCGTATTGGTTCAAATCCACTAATAATGGCAATTGCTGGAGATCCACCCGTCTTAGTCGACTGCTCTATGTCACAGTACTCTTATGGCCAACTGCAAAACTATGTACTTGCAGATAAAGAGCTACCTATTGAAGGTGGTTTTGATGACAACGGAGAACTAACCAAAGACCCACATATTCTTTGGGAAAATAAGCGTCTAGTTCCTATGGGCTTCTGGAAAGGATCATCAATGTCTATCGTATTAGATATGATGCTAACCGCTATTTGTGGTGGTAACTCTGTACCGGCATTAACAGAAGACATGGGTGGCGAATTTGGTATATCGCAATTTCTAATAGCCATTGATTTAAGTAAAACAATTGAGCCAACTCAGTTTTCCGCCGAAATGAAGCGAATCCGTGACTATGTATTAGCATCTGAACCAGCTGAAACAGGCTCAGTAAGGATTGCGGGTTCTGACATTGAAACCTTTATTACTAAACATAAAGAAGCAGGTGGCATTGAGGTTCATCAAGAAATCTGGTCACAAATCCAAGCACTGTAAGTTAGAGCGACAGAGGCATACCAACGCTGAAGCCTCTGTCTTTTTAGCGACGCACTATCTTAAAAAGTAGTGGCTTAAATGGCGAAAAGCTGAGGAGGACCCTGTGCGAAAAATATTAACCTGGATTTGGAATAGCATTGATATTTTGATGGCATTCATCTTAGCAGTAATGATTGCCCTTGTTTTTACAAATGTGGTCTTGCGTTATGGCTTTTCATCTAGCTTGCGCCCGTCGGTGGAATTATCTCGGTTGGGGCTTGTTTGGGTGGTTATGCTCGGTGCGGTAACCGTTTTACGTCGTGGTGAACATTTGGCTGTCGCCGAATTTTCAGAAAAATTATTACCACGTGCTGTGCCTTTTCTACGCCGTATCTGTTGGTTAGTTATCCTTATATCCGTCTCTTTATTATTTATTGGGTCTTTCCGTCAAATGATGGCCAATTGGAACAACATTTCACAGTTAACCGGCCTTCCTTCTGCATTATTTTATCTTGCAGGTGTGATTTCTGGGATCTTAATGGCCTTCGTTGCAGTCGTCAGAGTGATCAACCCAAATGCTCTAACATCTGACTTAGAGGATAGAACATGACTCTCGCAATCTTTCTTGTTGTATTAGTCGGCTCGATTCTTCTCGGGTTACCTGTTGCATTTGCATTATTACTTTCGTCAATGGCATTGATGCTACACATGGATCTGTTTAGTGCCAATATCATTGCTCAATCACTGATTAATGGCGTTGATAGTTTCCCACTTTTAGCGATTCCATTCTTTTTAGTTGCGGGCGAGGTAATGTCCTCTGGTGGTTTATCAGCAAGGATCGTTCGTCTCGCAACGACACTGGTTGGCCATCGCAAAGGTGGATTAGGTTACGTCGCGATTTTCACTTCTGTTTTGCTTGCCGGTTTATCTGGTTCTGCTGTAGCTGATGCTGCGGCCTTGGTGAGTATTTTGTACCCAATGATGAAAGCGGCCAAATACCCCGAAGGATCATCAATGGGATTACTCGCATCGGGCGGTATTATCGCACCTGTCATTCCTCCTTCACTTCCTTTAATTCTGGTTGGGGTTGCCGGTGGAATCTCGATTAAGAATCTATTTTTAGGCGGCATAGTACCCGGCATCATGATGGGTATGACCCTTGTCTTAGTTTGGTCTCTATTAGTTCGCAAAGAAGATCTTGATGTTGCTCCAAAGGCGAGTAGATCTGAAAAAATCGCTGCACTTAAAGATGGTATCTGGGCTTTATTCCTACCGATTATTATTATTGGTGGTATCCGCTTCGGTATATTCACGCCAACTGAAGCCGCTGTTGTTGCCGCGGTTTACGCCATTTTTGTATCGACATTTATTTACCGAGAAATATCTTGGAAAGGCTTCTACAACATACTGTTAACCGCAGGACGCTCAACGGCAATGGTCATGTTTTTAGTCGGCTGTGCAATGGTTGCTGCTTGGTTGATTACCGTTGCTCAACTCCCTCAACAATTGACAGAGCTACTCGGCCCTCTTGTTGAAAGCCCACGCCTATTAATGGCCGTAATTATGTTGTTGGTACTATGTGTTGGCATGGTAATGGACCTTAGCCCAACCATCTTAATCCTCGTCCCATTGCTCATGCCAATAATTAAAGTTGCAGGTATTGATCCAGTTTATTTTGGATTGATGTTTGTCATTAACTGTTCGATTGGATTAATAACGCCACCCGTTGGAACAGTGTTAAATGTGGTTTGTGGTGTCGGCCGCGTTCCAATGTCTGCCGCGGTTAGAGGTGTTTTACCCTTTATTTCAGCTTATCTCGTGCTATTGGCAATATTTATTGCCTTCCCTAGCATCATCATTGTGCCGATGCAATTTATCACCGGCTAAAACTAAGTTCTATATTTTGCCAATGATCGTTTTCATTGGCTTAACTCAGGAGAAATAACATGAAGTCTTTATTAAAAGTTGTTGGTCTTACTACTACATTAGCATTGTTTTCGTCATCGGCTATGTCAGCTGTAACACTAAAGCTTGCACATGCGGCACCAGAATCAGATTTACAGCAAAATATGTCTCTGTTTTTCAAAAAAGAAGTGGAAGCTCGAACTGACGGAGATGTAAAAGTTAACATTTTCCCCAATGGTCTTTTGGGTAATGATGCACAGATGATCGATGGTTCCCGTTCCGGTATTCTGGACATTTCACTAGTTGGTCTAAATAACTACTCTGGTTTGATGCCTGAATCAGCAGCACTGACGCTGCCTTTCATATTTCCTAACCGTGAAACAGCTTACAAAGTATTAGACGGTGAAGTTGGCCAAGGTGTTATGGCTGACTTAGAAGAATTTGGCTTAAAAGGGCTTGGTTATCCTGAAAATGGTTACCGTAATATGACTAACAGCCGTGGACCAATTCGTGTTCCATCTGATGTTAAAGGTCTGCAAATGCGAGTGAATGGTTCTAAAGCATTGAATGATATGTTCGATAGTTTAGAGGCTAATCCACAACAAATTCCTGTAGCTGAGCTCTATACTGCGCTTGAAACCGGCGTTGTTGACGCACAAGACCATCCAATAGGCGTAACTCTGTCGTTCAAATTTTATGAAGTTCAAAAATATCTAAGCATGACCCAACACGCTTATTCACCTCTTGCACTCGCGATGAACCTTGAAAAATTTAATGGTTTAAGCCAAGAGCAGCAAGCAATTATCACTACGGTTGCTTCAGAGGCAGTTGCAATGCAACGTCAGTTGAGTATCGAGAAAGAAGATTCAATGATTGCAGACCTCGAAGCCCAAGGTATGAAAGTTAATCGTGATGTAGATGGTGCTGCATTCCAAGCTGCTGTTAAGCCTGTTTGGGCCACTTTCATTAAAGAAAATGGTGATACTATGGTTAATAACATTCTAGCAGCGTCAAAATAAGTTAAACAAGTTAGCCTAATAATATGAACCCCCTATCTTTTTGAAGATAGGGGTTAAATAATGAAACATGACAACGGCAGACATGACATGTTAACTGGAACAATTAATCTAACCATAGAGCACCAATATTATCCCAAATGTATAACTCAGATTTTTGAGTACTTGAATAGCTTAGATTTAAGCAAACTTGCACTTGGCAGGCATGAGTTACCTTTATTTCCTTCAGATAAGGCATGGTTTGTTATTTTAGAATACCAAAAACAGCCGCAATCAGAATTACTACCAGAGGTACATAAATACCACAGTGATTTACAAATAGTGCTTTCAGGTAGCGAAAAGATGGCTTGGACTATTGATAACGGAAATCATACCCCCGCAGAAGCGTACAATAACACTCGTGATTTACAATTTTATCGTCCAGAAACAATTGCTCTTAATTATCTAAAGGCACTGCCTGGGCATTTTTACCTGTTTACACCAAACACCATTCATGTGACGAATATTGAAGATGGCCGAGGAGATCCCGTACGAAAATTAGTGGTAAAAATACATAACGATCTTTTGGCACCTTGCTGATAAATGATGTATGAGAGTGAGATAGTAATACAGCCAAAGGACGCTCAAATATACCCAACAATGAACAGCTTGTCTTAGATTGAATTAAATGGCACTGGTGCTATCTTTCCGAAAGATTTACACTTATTTAAAAAATTAAAAGTGAATTCATTTATTGTAGGAAGCGCTTTAACGAGTCGCGAAGACAATCAGATGGCACAACCTTCTCACAGCAAAATAGCTAAACATTGGTAACGACTTTCATGAGTGAACATATTAAATCATTGGCAAAAGCACTGACAGTATTAGAGTTTTTAGGTCAGTTTCCGAATGGGATTTCCTTACAAAAAATTTCGGATGCGACTGGAATGACCAAATCATCGGTCCACCGGATTTTAGCAACCTTTGAAATGAATGGTTATGTCACTCAGCTATCCTCAAATAAAGAATACCGTTTAACAATGAAATTAATGCACCTGGGGCAGGCTGCGATGAATTCAGATGTTATTGGTATCGTAAAACCTTATCTCTCCACACTATTAGAAACATTAAATGAAACGGTAAATTTCCTTTCTTTTGAAGGAGATAAAATTGTTTTTAAAGATAAACTTGAACCACAAAACGCCGCATTTAGAACAAGGACTTATGTGGGGATGTATTCACCAAAGTATTGCTCTGCCGCAGGCAAATGTTCACTGGCCTTTATTGATGAAAACCTAAGAGAGTCATATTGGCAAAGAAACTCTAATGTGATGAAACAGTTAACCGCCAATACTATTTTAGACAAAAAACAGTTTTTTGATGTCTTAGACAGCATTAAAATAAACGGTTTTGCGTTAGATGATGAAGAGAATGAAGCGGGTATTTCCTGCGTCGCCGTTCCCATTTGTGACAAAAATGGTACCCCTATTTACGCAGTGAGTGTTTCAGCACTTACTCCCAAAATGAAAGATTTAGGCTATCAGACCATCGCAACTGAAATTAAAAAAATCACAACAAAAATAGAACAGGAGCTATTTTAAGGTATATGTAAACATTAGCCTGCCTCATTTCTACCTAGCAAGGTAAAAACTGGGAGTAATTAAAACCAAGCCGATGCAACTAAGAATGCAGTAGCACTAAGTATTACGGTCATTTTTAATAAAAATATCGCGAGTTCAAGTACAGGTGAAACCTTACTTTCAAGTACTTCAATAGAATCTGGAATTTGTTCTGATGTATTCATTGTAACCCTTCACATTTATATGATTCAGGTCACAACTATAACAAAAATGAGATATGCGTCAATTTATTTGGTAATTTAACTACATAAATAGCAAAAATAGCAACCTAATCAGCTTAAATTTTGAAACTAAATTACATGAAAAACTGTGTAGAAATTGAATAATATGCGCCCCATATACTAACGGGCGCATGATTAGTGAAAGATGAGCAACGTTAAATTTACGTTTGTGAACCAATAAAGCTCAGCATTAAGACTCTAATCTTTATGGCTCTGTGTTGATAGTTTTGATATCAATTGAGTATTAATATCAATTGCATAAACAGAAGTTGATGCCGTAATGTATAACCGAGTTTCATCTTCATTAAACGTGCAATTCGATACCATTTCAGGCACATCAATTTGACCAATAAGATGCCCAGTGGTTGGATTTATAACTAAAATACCCTCCGCTGAACTAGAATAAATCTGTCCGAACCTATCCACTGTCATACCATCTGGAATACCATTTTGGACTTCATATATAAATCGACCATTACTCAATTTATTTCCCGACACATCAAAAGCTTTAATATGCTTATTCCCACAAGTAGGAAAATCAACAATCGACATATCAGCGACATACAATATAGATTCATCGGGTGAAAATACTAACCCGTTCGGCCGTTGAATATCCGTTGTTGCAATCGTTAATACCTGGGTAACGGGATCATAACAATACACATAACAGCCGATAATCTGACTTTCAGATTTAAACCCTTCATCATCACTAATAATCCCGTACGGCGGATCGGTAAACCAAATCGTTCCATCGGATTTTCTCTCGATCACATCATTAGGAGAATTCAGGCGCTTCCCGTCAAATCGGTCGATAAGTACTGTTGCAGTTGCGAGGTCATCACTCTTGCGTATCGAAAGACAACGCCGGCCATGCTCACAAGAAACAACATTACCATTGCTTAACATAGCATTACCGTTAGAAAAGTTGGATTGGTCCGTAACCAACACCGTTTCTTGGGTGCTTTCATCATAGTAATAAAGACAATTACGTTTTACATCGGAAAAAATCAGCTTAGAGGAGTGTGGCATCCAAGCCACACCCTCACACCAACAATGTCCACTGCTTATTACTGATAGTTCAGAGTCGAGTGCAGACTTGAATGACATTGTATCTCCCTAAATTTTACTTAACTTGCCAAGATGCTTTGTAATATTCACGGTAGCCATTTTCTGGATCATACATATTGCGATCCCCACCCGCTTCATCAATATTCTCTGCTGTCACCAAGTGAGCAGGAGTAACATATCCGCTCACAGGTAAATCATTAAATAAGCGGTTAAATTCATCGATGATCTGCCAGCCGTGCAAATTTAACGGCTCAGCCACTGTTGCACTTTGGAAACTGCCGTTACGGATACGTTCGAAAGCAGATTGACTACCATCACCCGCAGAAATGTTATAAGGCCCATCACCATCTTTACGACCTAAAGAGCGCAGTGCTGGTCCCATATAATCAAAATAAAGATCGTTAATCGCGAGTGTATAGTTGTATTTATCACCATGTTTTTGCACTAAAGATGACGTTAGTTGTGGAATACGTGCCGAAGTATTTGCGAGTGGTGTATCCTCGTAACTTAATACTGAACAGCCTGCACATTTTTCAATGTACCCTTTCATAACATCCGCTTTATGTACTGCAATGCTATATAAGCCATCGGTTAAGATAACGACATTTGCTTTACCTTCTGACTTAGCAATGGCATACATCGCTGAAACTTTCGCAACATCATCTGCCGAGCTAGTGATATTTGTAGCGATAAAATACTCGTCCATTGGGCCTGGTTCAGGTGTAGCATGCCAACTAATGAGTTTAATCCCAAGTTCATTTGCTTTTTTCAATGTATGCACCATGGTGTTGGGTGTAAAACCACCAAGTACAATCCCATCAGGCTGAAGTGCTAAGGCTTGCTTAAAAGCTGAAGATTGCGATGGAACACTGCCTGCCCCATCTAACACTCGAATGTTCCAGCCGATAGCTTCAGCGGCTTCTTCATAACCATCAGCAACACCCAAAACACCACTATTTTTTAAATCTGATGCGATAAAAATAATTGTTTTATCCTTAACGGCTTTTGCTCCTTTAGGTAAAGTGAAAGCCGTTTCAGAATCTGAAGACGCTTTAGCTACTACCTCTTTTGCGTACTGCACATAATCAGATGCTTCGTCTGCTAAAGCTTGTCCAGTAAAGCTTGCACTTACTAATAGAAATATTAATTTCATTTTCGTCTTCATTTTTTCACCTTTATGTTGTTTTTTGTTGCCGTTTGCTTACGTTTTTGGCTAAAACCAGCCAAGGTTATGGAGATCAATAAAATTGCGCCATTGAATAGTGGCTCAACAAAGAATGGAGTCCCTAACTGCTGCAGCCCGGAAATACCAACACTCACCAATGAAACGCCTATTATTGTGCCCCACACATTGACACGCCCTGCTCTAAATGTGGTTGAGCCTAAAAATGCGCCAACTAATGCAGGCAGCAAATAATCTTGCCCTACAGAAGAAGAACCAATACTGATGTGTGATGCAAGAAGAACACTTGCAAAGGCAATAAGTCCGTCGGATACGACATATGAACCGACGTAGCAGGCTTTAGTATTAATACCATTCAACGATGCTGTTACTGGATTGGCTCCAACAGCGTATAACTTACGTCCTAAAGTGGTGTATTCGCTTACAAGCCACAGCACAACAGTGATAATAGCGAGATAAAAAACGACGATAGGCAGGCCTAGCAACTCGAAACCACTAAGCATGTAAAAGCTTTCAGGAAGAGCCCCAACTATTTGACGCCCTCCGGTATGCCATAGTGAGATTGAATAAATTACCGTGCCGGTTCCGAGGGTTGCAACGAACGAATCAATATCGGCAAATGCGACAAGTGCTCCATTAAATGCACCATAAAGGCAACCACACAATACAACGATGATGGCCGCTTCTTGCCATGAGAAGCCATAACGTTGTTGGAGCGTTATGGCAAACACATGCCAAAACGTCACCGCGAATCCAACGTTTAAATTCATTTTACCGGTGATCATGGTGACCATCGCCGCCAATGCTAATATTGCTACGACACTTTTTTCACTTAAAAGCGCTTGTAGCGTCAACATAGAAAAGAAGGTATCGGTCGTAAAACCAAAGAGCAAAATTAATGCGATGGTTAATAGTAATAACCCGTAACGCATTGCCACTTGAGTAATAAAATTGCCCATCCCCTGTGAACGGGTTATTTCAGCTTCTAATGCTGTCGATTTAATATTTGATGCTGACATTTCTTACTCCTATTTAGAACCTGATGCATACTTCAGCAAATTTGATACGGATATTTCATCTTCAAATAACTCTTTAGTTACTTTGCCGCGGTTAAAAACCAACGCTCTGTTTGAAATATTCACAACTTCTTCAAAATCAGTCGAAATGACGATGACAGACATACCTTGAGAAATAGCCGCCTGCATAATTCGATAGATATCAGCACGCGCGCCGATATCCACGCCAGCAGTTGGGTTATCTAGAATTAAAATCGGTTTATTCAAACTGAACCAGCGAGCCAAGATCATTTTCTGTTGATTTCCGCCACTCATAGAACCAATAGCAATGTTTGGATCTTTGGGTCTGACACCGTATTTATCCATGGCACGTAGGGTGTCTTGTTGCTCAACGGAATTGAGTAATGGAGCAAGTTCCCCACGACTCAAATTAGTTGGATTCAGATTAAAGTTCTCTAACGCACTCATCGAAGCACAAATACTTTCTTTTACCCGATCGGCAGCAACCATAGAAAACCCACTTTTAATGCTTGTCGCGGGAGATGAAATATTAACCTGTTTATTTTCGACAAAGACTTGTCCAGATTTTATGTTTAACCGACCAAAAAGAGCCTGACCAATCGCTTCTTGACCAGCATTGCGTAGGCCAACAAGAGAAACTAGCTCCCCTTTTCTAAGGCTCATATTAAAGGGTGAGAGGCTTCCAAGAACTAGATCCTTAACTTCTAGAAGTACGGGGTTATCCTTCTGTAATGGTGTTCTAAAATTCTTCTGGGTCTTAGAGCCTACCATCATGGTAACAACAGCATCTAAATCGTGATCTTTGACCAAACCAGAACCCACAATGCGTCCATCTCGCATGACTACAACGTCATCACAAATGTCGTATATTTCATCAAGTCTATGCGAAACGTAAATTAAACCAACGCCACGTTCTTTGAGAGAACGTAATACTTGAAACATTTGTTCGACATCACTCGACACTAACGACGCTGTCGGCTCATCTAGTACTAACACTTCTGCATCAGTCGCCAAGGCGCGTGCAATACCCAGTAGCGATTTTTCCGCTGCAGATAAATTAAATATCCGTTCATTAGGATTTATATCTAGACCAACTAAGCGAAGTACCTCTACGGCACGTTTTTCAGCAGCTTTCCAGCTTATGATGCCAAATCGTTTGGGAAACCCTAGTGTTAAGCCAATGTTTTCAGCAACAGTCATCCATTCAATGAGTCCTAAGTCTTGATGGATAAAAGCAATTGGGGTTTTATCTGATGACGCTAACTGCACGGCATCTTCAACTTCTGTACCTCGAAATATAATTTTCCCAGAGGTTTTTTTATTTATTCCCGCTAACGTTTTGATCAGTGTTGATTTACCCGCTCCATTTTCACCTAACAAAGCGACGCAACGCCCTTTGTGAACACTAAAAGATGCTGAGTCTAAAGCAACAAAGTTGAAAAAGTGTTTAGTCAGTGATTCTACTGTTAATAGACTCCCCTGGGGGCTATTGACTAACTCCATAATATTCCTCACGGTTTACCTGTTTCGATAGCTAGAAAGGTCTGCTTGATATTTGATTAACAGAGCTCTTTAACAAGATTCCGCAATGCGAAATCTTAACATCCAATAATTCCAATTTATGTTATATTGAAAAATGTTCTCGAAAAGTGAGCAAGATCGACAATTGTTAAATAGTTGTTACGTTCATTAACAAGTGTGATATAGAGCAAATTTAGATGGATACGACTATATTTTAATAATCGGCTACTCCAGATTTAATGAATAGCCGCCGAAGTCATGTCTAAGACTCTGAGGTATCGAGGAAAGTACTAAATACTTGGAATTGATAGTTTTAGGGGAACAACAATCTTAAAAATTATTTTCGAAATGTACGTTTTGAGTGGCGATAACTTATAACAACATGAATATTAATAATCCGAATAATTATAAAAATCTATGCTTAAGGTATTAATTTCTTATTGATGAAGAGGAGGCATTATTTATTCTTAATAAATATATATAAATGCCTTGATAGATTATTCTATAAAAGCTTCCACTAATATAATATTCAATCTTTAATATAAGCTATATAATAAAAGATTTAAGTTCTCTATTTTATACTTCACTCGAGGCAATAATAGCTTCTGCTATAGTAGCTATTGAACATTTATCTTTCATAGACTTTTCTCTTAAACGTTTATAAGAGTCAGTTTCGGAGATACCTTTTAAGTTAGAAAGTATCGCTACTGCTTGTTCAACCTTCCGTCTTCCTTTTAAGGTTTCATCTAAAGAGTTTATGCGTTTTTTTAATCGTTTTTCGTGCTTTGAGAAGCCAATAGAGGTGGTTAATACGGCTAATAGACCAAATATTCGAATCGGCTTAGAAATAACGCCATGTACGTTAAAGTATTCTAGCTCGGTTAAAATTTCAGGTGTTTCGTAAGCAATAACGCCAATACGAGCAGCTGTTTCATTGCTTGCCATCCATGAAATTGAGTTTTTTGTATTGTTACTATCAATAGAAAAAATAACTGCGTCGCAACTGTTTTCTATCGCTTTAGGTGCTGGCCAAACATAGCTAACTTGGCAACCAATTCTTCTTATATGATCGATGAGCGTCTTTCGATCTGAATCATCTGGATGTATTACTAAAATCCGCATCTGTCGCAAACGTCGAAGTAATTGATAATCTTTAGAAGAAGTACTCATCTGTTCATTTATTCCTTATTATATTCCGTTAAATATCGATTGTTCGATCATAAGCGACTAAATATGGATCAGGTTTAATCGCAGATGGTGCTCTCCATAAAATATCATATTGCCCTTCTGCATTAGATTTAGCAACGTAAGGCCTCATTGTAAAATGATTGGTATCTAAATCGAGAAAAAGGTCTCCTCCTGGAGATTTGAAAACAGCGCCTGAAAGTGCAGCCAAAATACTTTCCGTATCGGTATACTCGGCATCAGATAAAGCACTAGCAAAGATATTAACAAGGGAGTATGCAACTTCACTAAAAACACAAGGTGTTTCATTTTCGCCAAATTTACTTTTAAAGTTATTATTAAACTGAGCGTTGATATCGGTACTTAATGACGAGAAATAAGGAGCAACGGATATATAACCGTCTCGTTTACCTTTATCTAGGGCTTGAATACTTGTTTCAACAGCAGTTAAAGAGGCTATCGGTGGTTTAATACCATCAACTTCTAAATCAGCATAAGCACTGAACAAACGAATACTATCTAAGCCGACGACTGTCGAGAATATAACACTAGGCTTGGTTGCTAGTAGTTGCTCTAAGCTAGTTTTTAAGTCTTCCTCTTCGGTCGAGAAGTTGAGATATTTTTCAATAACAACTTCTCCATCGCTAGCATCAAGAAATTCAGAAACGACTCGGTTGATTTCTCTTGGGTATAAGTAATCTAACCCTATTAATGCTACTTTTTTCCCATAGTGATCAAATATATATTTTAGAAGAGGCAATACTAGTTGGTTTGGTACGCCTCCTCCATAAATAACATTGGGGGAATATTCAAACCCTTCATAAACAGAAGGGTAAAATAAAATACCGTTAAAGCGCTCTATAATAGGTAAGACTGCTTTTCTACTAGATGACAAACAACAGCCAAAAATTACATTAACTCGATATTTTACTAATAATTCCGTAGCCATTTTAGCGTATAGCAAATCATCCCCTGCTGGATCTAAAATAATTGGCTTTAATAGTTTCCCTGAAATTCCTCCTTTTTCATTAATCTCTTCACAGGCTAATAAAACCCCACTTAGATGTGCTTTTTCAGGGATTGCCATCGGGCCTGATTGAGAAAAAAGAACGCCAATTTTTATTGAGTCTTGATGATTATTTTGTGGTGTTTTGTTGGGCATAAGCATTACTCTATTTAGTCGCTACAAATGGTTTATTTCTATGTCTTTATAATGGACTGTTCAAACTGCATAGCCATCGCTAATAACTTTTCGTCTTCATTGGGTTTACCCATTAGCATGATACCAATAGGTAGGCCATTGTCAGAAAACCCAACGGGTAACGTCACACAAGGGAAACCAGTCATGTTTCCTAATACACAAAACCACAACATACTTTTATGAGCATGGACTGTTTTTCCAGCAAACTCTTGCTCTTCTTCGTTTTGTGATGGTGCAGTGATGGGTAAAGTTGGCGTTGCAATTATGTCCCATTCCCCTAATTCGTTGGTTAAAGTATTGATTAACCGACTACGTAGTTTTTGAGCATGTAAAACTTCTAAGGCAGTAAGTCGAGAACCTGCTTCTAATTTAACTCTTAAGCTAGAAGAGAATCCATCAGCGTTAGCTTGTAGTAATGGTTGATGGTAAGAAGCCGCTTCACTAAATATGATGGCTTCCCACGCCTCATAATAGTTATCAACATTAGATAATTCAGCTTCTTTTACATGAGCTGATGATGCAATCAGGGATTTTTTAACAGTTTGATCGACCTCTTCGCTACTTTCTAAGCCATCTCCTGTTAAGTAAACAATCTCAAGAGTGTTATTGCTCTGTTCTTTTTTAAAATCCGTTGAAGCAAAGGTTGATACATCTTTTGGGTCATTGCCTAAAAAGTAAGGCAATAACATTTCAATATCCTGCAAAGAACTTGCTAGCGGTCCAGGCGCATCTAGTGACCAACTTAATGGTAAAACACCATGACGTGACGCTCTCCCATAACTTGGCTTGAAACCATAAATACCGCAAGCTGCAGCTGGCATTCGAATTGACCCGCCAGTATCACTTCCTAATGCCGCTGCCACAATACCAGAAGCAACAGCAGCAGCGGAGCCACCACTGCTTCCGCCTGTAACATGTTGAGTATTATGAGGATTAAGCACCGGGCCTATATTGGAGTTAACATTAGTCGGACTAAAAGCCCATTCATCCATATTAGTTTTGCCAAAAATGATCACACCCGCTTCACGAAGATTCGCAACAATCGTTGCATCCTGGCCACTTGGCTCAAGAGGCTTAGCATTAGAGCAGGCTGTGGTTGGGTAGTCCTTGGTTAAATAGTTATCCTTTATTGCAATAGGAATACCATCTAACGCACTCAACAACTTCCCAGTCGTACGACGAGCATCAGATGCCTCTGCTTGCGCTAAGGATATCTCTTTATCAAGTACTACATATGCGTTTAAATGTTTAAACTCTTCCGCCTTCTCCAATGCTTTTAGTGTTAAAGAGACAGCAGTTTCTTTACCAGAGGCTAAATCTAAGCTTTGCTGCTCTAGAGTACGATTATTTTTTAACATTGAATGCTCCTGAGTTTAATAGGTGTGCTGGCTCTTCAAATTGCGATTCAACTGGGATAGCTAATCCCGATCTAATACGATCTAAAATTTCCAGAACTTCTTGCTCTTCCGCTTTTGTTAATGGTGTAAATTGTTTATTTTTTTCCATGTTTAAACTCCTAATAACTCTTGTTGTAATGCTTTATTTTCACGTAAATCATCGCGGCTTATTACTCTATTTATTTCCCCTTTGTCCATCACATAAGCTTGTTTAGCAATGGATAAACAAAAATCTAGATCTTGCTCAGCAACCAGTATTGAGATGTTATCTTCTTTATTAATGCGTTTTAGAATGCCTGACATTTCATCAATAATAGAGGGTTGAACTCCCTCTGTAGGTTCATCTAGCAATAGGATTTTCGGTTTTGTTGCTAAGGCTCTAGCTAAGGCTAAGATTTGTTGTTGGCCACCGGATAACCCACCAGCAAGGTCGTTTATTTTTGGAACAAGAATCGGAAAATCTTCAAGAAGTTTTTCAACTATTTGATGAGCAATATGGCCATTGGCTGCAGCAGCAACAGCAATATTCTCTCTCACTGACATACGAGGAAAAACATATCGCCCCTGTGGAACATAACCAATGCCTAATTTAGCTCTGCTTGTCGGGGACTTTTCAGCTTTTACACCATCCATTTCTACGTGCCCAGTCATCGCGGGAATAGTTCCAGTCGCATATCGCATCACGGTTGATTTCCCCACACCGTTTCTGCCTAATAGTGCAACGATCTCACCCTGTTTAACTTCTAATGAGATACCTCGGATAATGGTTGTTTTTCCGTACCCTCCTGTTGCATTTAAGATTTTAAACATGCTTTCTTCTCCCTAAATAAACATCAAGTACTCTCTCGTCTTTACGTAATGATTGAATGTCACCCTCAGCAAATACTTTACCTTGATGAAGTACTGTTACTTCTCCTTCCAACGTGCGTACAAAATCCATATCATGCTCGACGATGACAACGGTTGTATGTAACGCTAAAATTTTAATTAAAGAAGAGAGTTCTCGAGTTTCTTCTTTGGTCATGCCTGCTGCTGGTTCATCTAAGAAAATAACTCTAGGAGCTAAACAAAGTACCATGCCGATATCTAACCATTGTTGTTGACCGTGCGAGAGAGCAGAAGCAGCTACATTAGATTGATCTTCGAGTCCTAACATAGTCAATATTTTATGACTGACTCCTAAGGCTTGTTGATTTTGCTTAGTACGTGAATATGCAGCTACCCAAAGATTATCCAGTACTGATAAATCACCGAATATTTGAGGTTTTTGGTTTTTCACTCCCATACCATTTTCTACTCGCTCAAAAACAGCTGAATGAGTTATATCAAGATCCCCTAGGTGAACAGAGCCACTTTCAGGTTTATACATACCAACACAGGTTTTTAGAAATGAACTCTTACCTGCGCCATTGGCCCCAATTAATGAGTAAGGTTTACCTGGAATAAACGAGCGATTTACTTTATTGACTGGAATCACTCCACCAAACTTTTTAAATAAATCATTTGTGGATAAGCTTTTGGCTGGGCCAGCTTGTTGTTCGGCTTCTTTTAGGATTTCTTTTAAGGTATCACCATCAATTTTTACTGGGTTGGTATTACGCGCCGCCGCATTGGGATCAGGAAGGAACCTTTTCCATAAAAGATCTAAACTCCCTAAGATGCCATTCTTTAAGAATAATACGAGGAGAATCAATGTTGCTCCTAAGATCAAGGTAGTTTGGCCTCCAGCAGTACCACCTAAAACAAAGGATAAAATACCAATAGTCAAAGCTCCCACAAAAGGCCCAACCAATGTGCCCAAGCCACCGACCAATACATAAATAGGCGGTAAAAAAGCTTCTTGGATAGAAAATATTGATGGACTTAAAAAGTTTGACCAGAGTGCATATAGGGTTCCAGCTAAACCTGCAATTGCCCCTGCATAAGTAAAATTAAGCAGTTGATACTTTCGCACGTCGTAACCAAGTAGCGCAGCTTTCTCCTGGTCTATGCGAATGCAGTCAATAATTCGTCCAAAATGGCTACTCATTAAACGACGAGTCACAAAGTAAAGTATTGAAGCGATGATAATAACGGCCATTAACGCTTGGTTAGGAGCCAAAGGTTCAGCCTCTTCGCCAAAACTAATGATAATGCCAGGAATATTAGATAAACCACTATCACCAACAATAGATGCTTCACCTACTTTGAGCTTGAATGGCTGCGCAACCGACCAAAGTAATAATGTAAATGTGTAAGTTAAAATCGTGCTTTGTAATGCCCCCATGCGGGCATAAAAAATAATATATCCTAATATGACGGCCAGAATTGCCCCAAAAAGAGCGCCAGCAGGTAATGCCCATATGATTGAGTTACCTGTGGTCGCCGAGAAATTGATTGCTACAATACTGCCAAAGTATCCACCCATTCCATAGAATGCTGTTTGACCTAAGCTTAATAAGCCACCTCTGCCCCATACGATGTCCAAACTCATTCCCAGTAAACCAAAAATAACCCATGAAGTTGAAACAAAAGCAAGATAAGGATCGATATAATAAGCTGCTATCAATGCGAATAAGATTGAAATAGCAGGTAAAGTGATCCCTGCTGATTGATAAATTTTTTCTGATAAAGTCATATTGATACCTACAGCTTTCTGCGCCATTTAACTGAAACTCCAAACGGGTATAACCAAAGCAATAATGCTGTGATGAGAAAGAAGAAAACTTCACCTATCACTGAGGATAAAAAGCTTGCAGTGATAGAAGCACCTCCACCTAGCCCTAGAGCAGTTAACACAGTTCCAGTTAATGCAACTGGTCCAGCAACAACAACGGCTAAGAAAGATTTAACGGCGAACGCTAATCCCATTGTTGGAGTAGCAGGGACGAGAGGTAATAATATTGCGCCAGCAAAACCAGCCAAACCACATCCGATAGCAAAAGTCAGTGTATTCACTTTATGTGAGTCAATCCCTATGGCTTGAGCCATTTGGGGCTGTTGTATTGAGGCACGAGCTTTCATTCCATATACCGTTTTAGTCATTAAGGTATATACAAATAAAAACATTAAAGCTGCGATGACTATCATCAATAATCGGTAGCCGTCTAAGCTATATTCTCCGATATTAATGCTGAAAGATGGGATAGTGGCAACGCTTGCTGTACTTGTTCCAAACAACACAACCACTAGTTGCATGAAAAACATACTTAAGCCCCAAGTCGCTAGCATGGTGTCAAATAATCTGCCATAAAGGCGTCTAATAATAAGCACGTCTACAATTGCTCCCATTAACATGGTAAAAGCAACAGCTAAAGGTATTGATAGTAGATAAGGTACACCCAATTTTGTTAGCGTTAAGGCGGTATAAGCCCCAATCATTAAAAACTCACTATGGGCAAGATTAATGACTCCCATAAGTCCAAATACAACCGCTAAACCCATTGCAGCTATCAGCAAAATTGAAGCGCTGGATAATGATGACAGTAACACTGTCATTAGATAGTCGAATTCCATAACTTTTCTCTCAAAAAGTGAAGAAATACACTCTCTTATGAGAGTGTATACAATACTGATTACACTAATTAACTAATCTAGTTTGCTTGTTAGAGTAATTGGTAGAGTGATAAGTAAACACTAAGCTTCTGGAGTGAAATGCCCTACTAATTTAGGGTTGCTGATAAGGTCACACGTTTCGTTTTCATAACTAGGTGCAATTGCATCAAATGTTTTTATAATGTCGAAACCATAGTTATCATCACCAACCGCAATGTAAGTATTTTGTTTTACATGATGAGATCCTGGTTCAACGCTGACAAAGCCATTGGGGCCTTTGAAGTTAATATCGCCACTTTCCATAGCGGCATAAACAGGCTTAGATTTGAAAGAACCTGATTTTTCTATCGCCTCAGCCCATAAGTGCACTGCATTCCATGCTGTCACCGCTTCTGGCGAAATAGTTTGTCCTTCACCATAAGCTTTGCTCCATTTATCTAGGAAGGCCTTATTTTCTGGGTTATCTAAACTTGAAAAGTAGACATGACTTGAAACGATTCCTTCACTCGCTTTAGGTGTTAGTAATACTTGCTCATTTGCAGTACTGTAGTTTGAAGAAACAACAGGAATATTTTCTTTTAAGCCTGCAGAAGAAAATTGCTCTAAGAATCCCACTTGATTAGGACCGACTGGAATAGCAACAACGAAATCAGGTTTTGCTTTTTGAATTTTTTGAATAGTAGGAGCATAGTCTGTCACAGTCAGAGCAAGGAACTCTTCTCCGACAACTTCACCCCCAAACTGTTTTGCGTACTCGTGGTACCAAAGTGCTGAGATAGTGCCGTAGTTATAATCAGGTGCCATAATATACATTTTTGGCCCGTATTCTTTTATTGCCCATTCAACCAACGGTTTTATTTGCTGGGAAGCAGAAGGACTTACTACAAATGTTTGTTTGTCACATGCTCCACCTTCATAAAGCGTACTATAGAAGTAAGGAACATCAGCTTTTCTAAAAATTGGGCGAATAGCTTCACGAGACGAACTTGTCATGCCTCCGAACACTGCAACTGGTCTATCCTTTAACACGGTTGTATTAGCATATTGAGTATATTTACTTAGCTCTGATTGTGTATCATAAGTAATCAATTTCAGCTTTTCACCCAGTAACCCTCCTTCTGCGTTAATGTCATCAATAGCTAATTTAACAGCATTGCTTTGCATGACACCAAAGATACTAAAGCTTCCTGTAATATCATAAATAGCACTGACTTTAATTTCAGCAAAAGCTGAATTCATTCCTAAGATTGCGCTACATAAAAATGCCCTTTTGACTATATTTTTTTTCATTACTTATTTCCCTTTTTCGGCAGAACCGTAAATTTAAAGCAAAAAAAAACGCAGCTGAATAAAGCAGAAATCTATAAAAAATTTCTTATTTATTCAGCTGCGTCGCTGATAATTCGTACTTAATTTAGTTATTAAATAAACTAAGTGTTATAAGTTATATCTCACTTAAAATAATTAAGCAACTATAATATTTTATATATATTCGCCTATTTAGCGGCGAGATTTGTCAGTCTTTTTAAAATATTTACGACTTTTTAGTTAGCTTGTCACAGCCTTGTATATTGTGTCTTTGCTTGATACATTCGGGAATATTATAAGATACTAAAATAGTATTATCGGCATCTTTTGAAATTATTAATTTTTGTGGAACATCGATCGCAACCTATTGTTCACACTGCATAAATGGAGCGCCAACGTTTGGGTTTAAAAAATCAACACTTCTGTTTCTATTAATTTTAGACCAACGCTTTTGGCATTTTTTTGATGGCCTATCAGAGTGAACAGAGTCAGACATTTTTCCACTAAATTTTTGTAAAAAGATCTGCTGTTTTTTCAACAGAGTTGTGACTTCTCATCGAAACGAGATCTTCTAAAGCATGACTATAGATAGTGTGCGATAGTTCAGGTTTTGAAAGACACCAAATTCAAACATGGACACCGTTATAACCACCATTTGGACACCTGTAGTAGTACGTTAAATTTGGTCACTTCGTTAGAGGTGATATCATCACCTTATAAATTAATAGGCGACACTATGAAAAAACGTACAAGACAACTATTTAACCCAGAATTTAAGTTAGAAGCAGCACAACTTGTTCTGAATCGGAGCCCATAATTGCCTCTCTGACTCGGATAGAGATAGGCCAACCAACTCTCTTTCTCTCATTGTTTAAGCCCAAGATCGAGAATGGCATCGAACTACACAAACGGATACAAACCATCTAGTGAGCACTACTGCCAATCCTTAATCTCTGGTATCAAACATTGTACCCCGAGGCGAGCAGCAGCTCTCTCTCATGTTTAAGGAGTGCTGCTCTGTCATCAATGATTTCTGAAAGCACTTGGCGTGGTGTCGCTGCTACCGATTTATATTCTTCAAACGAATCAACATCACTAATCTTCAAAAACAAACCACTGATATAATTGCGCGCATCGCAAGTGCTCTCTTGAGATTTAAAATACTCAACACCCTGAGCCGCTTCTCGTATTTCAACTAGTAATTCTTTAGGGCTACTTTCGCACGCAATGGCCGTATAGTTATCAAGCACACGCTTTGCAAATATCAATTCACTTAACGGAATATCGCGACCACTTTCAATCAACTCAAGACTCAAGGTTTTATTTGCGGACATTTTTTCCTCTAATACTTATTCATTTCATTAAGATGCAAGTTTATTTCAATAAGAGCTTTTGCGGAAGAATTTAGTGTGAGACCACTGACTATATTTTTTAAAATCTAAAGATTTAAAGAAAATGGTGAGCTATCTGAATGTTTTTCAGTTCTAGCATCCAGTAGTGGGCTCGATTTCAATGTGAGAAACTGAATACAACTAGATAGGCGACACCCGTAACCAAGTGCCGCCCTCCGGAGCTTCACATCTTATTACCTATGTGCTAGCGGCTGACCTTGAACGCCATTTTCAATACGCTCACTTTCTTCATCCAGCAAGGACTGAGGGAACTGGCTCATAAAGCAATGGCAAATTCCTTCTCCAATCATCGTTCGTGGGCCAAGTGGGTGTGTAATATGCTTATAAACCCCATGGCTATGTGGCTCTGTATGAGCATGTTCATGTTGATGACTGTGCGAGTGGTCATGCGCGTGGCTGTGTGAATGGCCATGATGATGAGCATGATCGTGTTGATGATCATGCGTCTCCGGATCTTTATATTCAGCATGATGATGGTGCACATCCACCTCCCCTGCTGCTAATCGTCGTTTGAAGGTCGTCATTAAGTCTTCATCAACGACCTTATCATCCATGATATTACGTACACGTACTTCAAAAGCATCAATCACTTTTTTATGATCGCGTAAATATGGCGTATTAATAAACTCAACATCTGGATTTTCACCTGCTACTTTATTGATGTACCCGGTAATTCGTTTAATTAATCGACCAGTAAACAGAAAATAAGGTGCAACCACAATACGTTTATATCCTAGCTTCAACAATTGCTCTAAGCCCACACCAACCGATGGATAAGTCACTCCTGAATACACGGTGTCAGCCCATCCAAAGCCCATATTTTCACTCACAATACGAGTTAATTTAGCGACTTCCGCATTGGCTTCTGTATCTGAGGTTCCGCGCCCCACCACCACTAACATGGTGTCATACAAATCTGCTGGAGGGTTATCCGCATTGAGCCCTAAAGACTCATAAATACGCGCCTGAAAAGCATCAATCATGGGATCTTGCAAACCTAGCTCTTGCCCATAAGTCACCGTTAAGCCTTCATTTTTTTCTTCATAAGTCGTCAACACTGAGGGAATATCATTTTTAGCATGCGTTGCGGCAAACAACATACCTGGCACCGCATAAATATGCTCAACACCCTGTTCAATTAAGCGATTTAATCCCATATGAATATTAGGTGCAGAATACTCTAAAAAGCCATACTCAATGGGGATCTCAGGAAAACGTTTTTTTAAGCCTTCAGCGACCAGTGAAAACTCGACTTCAGCGTCTTTATCTCGGCTACCATGGCCGCACACCATGATCCCTTTTTTAGTTGATTGTGTACTCATCTGATTCCTTTTTATAAATAATGAAATAGTTTAAAACAGTATCAAGCAATAACTTGCAGTATTCATATAAGCATGACGGTTTAACCTACTTACAATTCTTGTTGGGCCAATAGTTATCATATAAAAAAGATTCAATAGGCGCTGCCTGCGCCCAATTCTCTTCAATTAACATCGGCTTTTCATAAAACTTTTCAACATGGCCAATACATAAAATAGCGACTGGGCGACTATCTGCTGGCATGTTTAACAATTGTGCTAATGCAATCGGGTCAAACAAAGACACCCAACCCAAGCCAATTCCTTCAGCTCGAGCAGCTAACCACATATTTTGAATAGCACAGGATACTGAGGCGAGATCCATATCCGGCATCGAACGACGTCCAAAAATATGTTTTTCACGCCCTTCAGGTAAAGCTACTACGACCAGTTCAGCACACTCTAAAATGCCTTCTACCTTTAATTTTAAAAATTCACTTTTACGATCACCTAATAATTCAGCGGTCGTATTTCTCTCGCGCTCGACTAAGGCTTTTATTGCATTTTTTAAAATATCATCGGATATACGCAAAAAACGCCATGGCTGCATTAAACCAACACTTGGAGCTTGATTGGCAACGGTTAACAAACGCAATAACAAACCGGGCTCTAATGGTTGATTATTGAAATGGCGTATATCTCGACGCTCTTTGATCACACGATAAACCGCATCTTTTTCAAGGTCGCTATAACTATGCTGGCTTTTCATTATTTACTCTCTTGCATTTCGTCGCAGTCCAACAAGAGATCTTGCAACTGCCGTTCATATTCATCACTGGCTTGCCATAGGCCACGCTGGGCTGCTTCCATTAAGCGCTCAGCCATCTCTTCCATAACTTGTGGGTTATTATCTTTTAAAAACTGCTGATTCTGTTCATCAAACAGCAATGCATCACACACTTGTTTATATTGATAGTCTGCAATTAAATCTGTCGTTGCATCATAGGCAAAGAGGTAATCCACAGTCGCCCCCATTTCAAAGGCACCTTTATAACCATGCTCTCGCATCGCTTCAATCCACTTTGGGTTTAATACGCGAGAACGCAATACACGGTTCAATTCTTCTTTCAACGTTCTAACAACTGGCTGATGTGGGTTACTGTTATCACCATGATAAATACTCGGTGCACGACCAGAATACACAGCCGCGGCATTACTCATTCCGCCTTGAAATTGGTAATAGTCATCGGAATCAAGTAAGTCATGCTCGCGATTATCTTGATTTTGCACAACAACTTGCAGATGACTTAGCTGATGTAAAAAAGCCTCTTTTGCATCCACGCCATCCCCTGCTTTGTTGCCATATGCATACCCACCCCAGTTTAAATAGGCTTCAGCTAAATCACTTTTTTGCTCCCAACAACGCTCATCAATTAAGCCTTGTAAACCTGCTCCATAAGCACCGGGTTTAGATCCAAAGACACGATAACTGGCCTGCCGCTTAGCTTGTTGAACCGTCATGCCATCCGCGATAAGTTGTGCTTCTCGCTGCTCAATATTTTGCTGAATCACATTCCCATTACCTGGCTCTCGTAGTTCTCTGATTGCCAACACCGCCGCATCAAACAGAGCCATAACATTCGCAAAAGCATCACGAAAAAAGCCAGATACTCGCAATGTCACATCGATACGCGGACGATTAAGTAATTGAAAAGGTATCACCTCAAAATCGACCACGCGATGACTACCTTGAGCCCAAATCGGTTTAACGCCCATTAAGGCAAAGGCTTGTGCAATATCGTCACCACCCGTGCGCATGGTTGCCGTCCCCCAAACCGATAAACCTAATTGCTGAGGGTATTCGCCATGTTCTTGCAAATGACGATGAAGTAAGGCTTGTGCTGATTTTTGGCCAAGCTCCCACGCCGTTTTAGTTGGGATTGCCCGGTTATCAACAGAATAAAAGTTACGCCCAGTTGGTAATGTGTCTAAGCGGCCACGAGTTGGTGCACCACTTGGACCGGCCTCAATAAATTTAGCCGATAACCCATCAACGATAGCTTGCAATTCATTATCAACACTCGTTTTTAATGCGCTGTGAATATGCTGCTGTGCATAACGTAACAGTGCACAAGTGGCAGGATAAAGCGCAAGTGCATCTAAATTTTGTGCATCTAATAGGTACTCTGTTACCCAGCGTAACGCCAATAATTCTAAGCGTTCACGTGTATCTGCTTGGCTACGCCACAGCGTGTCGCTAACAGCGGCTAATAATGGCGGCTTATCACCTTGCCATGGTCTCCGATCGGCTTGTAATGGGTCAAACAACTGACCATCAACAGTCAATGCAAAATCAGCAACTAAACAATGTAATATACCCTGATTTTGAGGGCCTTCACCTCGCGGTAAACGTAATAATGCAACCAGCGTATTGGCGACCTTATGCGCATCAGGTAACTGGCCAAAGATATGCAAACCATGACGAATTTGCGCTTCTTTAATGTCACAAAGGTAAGTGTCTAACTCTTCTAATACTTGCTCGTCATCTTCGAGTGCCGCTTGATTTAATTCTTCTACAATATGTGTCTGCTGCACTTTTTCTAAAATTTGCTCACGTAACCAAGACTCTCGTCGTGTATCTAACCCTTGAGCTTGATAATACTCATCCACCAGCGCTTCTAGCTCGGCTAATTCTCCATAGCTTTCAGCTCTTGCCATCGGCGGCATTAAGTGATCAATAATCACCGCTTGGGTACGTCTTTTTGCCTGCGCCCCTTCACCGGGGTCATTAACAATAAAAGGGTAAAAATGAGGCATCGCACCTAACACAGCATCGGGCCAACATTCATTCGATAAGGCTAATCCTTTGCCTGGTAACCATTCCAAATTACCATGCTTGCCGACATGAATAATCGCATTTACTTGGTAGGTCACTCGTAACCAAAAGTAAAACGCTAAATAATGATGAGGTGGCACGAGATCTGGGTCATGATAATTAGCGAGCAAATCAATATTAAAACCACGCGCGGGTTGAATCCCAACAAAGGTTTCACCTAGGCGTATTCCAGATATCATTAACCGATCATTGCGGCACTTAATATCCTCTTCTGGTTGTCCCCAGCGCGTATTGATCGCTTGCTGACTTTGCTCCGGTAATGTTGCAAATAATTGTTTGTACTCTGCTAAGGATAAACTCTGCCAACAAGGCAAATGATGTAAGGTATTTGGGTTATTGGTCACCGCTTCTAATAATGATTCAATTAATGCATTACCATTCTCAGGAATATCTTCAACTGGATACCCCGCCGCTTGTAAGCGACGTAAAATATTAATCGTTGATTGAGGCGTATCTAACCCAACGCCATTACCAATGCGTCCATCTTTGGTTGGATAATTCGCTAAGACCAGCGCAATACGTTTTTTATTATTATCCAGCGTTGATAGTTGCAGGTATTTTTTAGCAAGCTCAATCACAAACAGCGCACGCTCATGATGTAATTGATACTGTACTAGTGATATTTGAGTTGCTTGATCAAAGAACGCCTCGCTTTTAAAGCTAATTGCCCGCGTTAAGACCTTTCCATCCATTTCAGGTAATACCACTTGCATCGCAATATCACGACTACGTAAACCTTGTTTATATTCTCGCCAATCGTCCAAAGTGCTACTCGACAGCACCACTTGTAAAATAGGGATATCAACTGTAAATAAGCGTTTAAAACTATTTGGCTCCGAACTTAAGTCTGGAGTGCTGACGGTGTTGGCAGCAAAACCGGTGGTATTCAATATTAAACGACAATCAAACTCTGTTAACAGCTGATTCACAACCAACATCGCTTGCGCATCTTTTAATGAGCTAATCACAATAGGTAACGGGTTAATACCATTTTCAGACATTAAATCAATCAACTGATCAAACATCTCGCAGTTCGCAGATTGCAAATGGCTACGATAAAAAATCAGCGCCACTGTTTTTTGCTGAGAGTGCCACTTTTGCATGACCAGCTGTTGATTATAAAACTGAGCTTGTGCTAAAAACGTGGGGGCTTGGCATGTGACGTCGAGAGAAAAAAACAACTTATTTAAATAATTGAAAAGTTGCAAACTATTTTCAATACCGCCCCCACGAAAATAACGCCATACCGTGTGCTGGACGACTCCAGAAACATTCGATAACTCTGTTAACTCAGGGTCAACATTATCATCACCGGGAACCAATATAAGCGTTCTTTCCGGCTTCTCGGTTGACCAACGCAACAACCCTTCAACGCCGTATTGCCAATACGCTTTGCCACCTAATAGCGAGACGACAACTACTTTCGCCTGCTCAAGCACCTTACTTTCATAAAGGTCAAAAGCAGCAGGCTTTAGTAAATGTGTCCAATTAGCCAAACGTGTTTCAGCCAAGCCCGGTGTTTGCTTAGCTTGTTGAAAACCCACTGACAAGGCGGTCAATTGACTATCGGCTGCACTAAGCACAACGAGTGGTGCGGGCGATTGCGCTAAATCGACAATCCCTTCTTCTTCAACAAACCCGCCTGGCTGTGCTGCTAATAGATGCATTGCCGATTAAACCTCAGCCGTTTTCAAAATGCGTAGTACTGCTGCTTCATCTAAGCCTTTACCAATTAAGACTAATTGTGTGCAAGGGGTTTCTGAAGCGTCCCATAATCTATCAAAGTGTACATCTAAACGCTTGCCTACGGCTTGTAACACTTGGCGCATCGGCTTATTTTCTACTGCCGCAAACCCTTTTACACGGAACAAGTTAAAGGTATTCAGTAGTTCCGTGACACTGCTTTTTAATTTTTCTGCATCGACCTTGCCTAAACTGACAACTATCGAGTCAAAGTGGTCATGAGCATGATCATGGTGTTCGCCATGTGCATGGTGATGATCATGATGATTATGCACTTGCTCGATGTTTTTTTCAGAGGCGGCATTGATGCCAATCAGTACCTCTATTGGCACATCACCATGATTGATATATGCGGTTTTTACCGAGTCGGGTAAACGCTTTTCAATAACCGATTTCACGGTTTTCTGGGCATCTTGATCTAACAAGTCACTTTTACTCACGACCACTAAATCAGCTGAATTTAATTGATCATCTAATAACTCTTGTAAGCTTGGATCATGATCTAAGCTATCATCGAGCGCGCGCTGTGCCTTCACCTTCTCTTCATCTGCAGCAAATCGCCCTGCAGCAATCGCTGGTCCATCAACGACTGTGATGACTGCATCAACTGTGCAATGCTCTTTAATACCCGGCCAATTAAACGCTTGTACTAATGGCTTTGGTAAAGCAAGTCCTGATGTCTCGATCAAGATATGATCTATCTGATCACGGCGCTCAACCAATTTTTCCATCACTGGTAAAAATTCTTCTTCTACGGTACAACAAATACAGCCATTCGCTAATTCATATATTCCATCATCTCCACCAATGAGCTCTGCTGTTTCATCTTCACATTCGAGTGGACAGCTACGCAGTAATTCAGAATCAATATCTAGCTCGCCAAATTCATTCATAATCACAGCAATACGCTTGCCTTTGGCTTTTTTAAGTAGATTAGCCAATAAGGTCGTTTTACCACTACCCAGAAAACCAGTTACTACGGTCGTCGGAATTTTATTTAATAAGAGATTACTTGCTGACATTATGTTCCTCTAACTCTTCAAGGGTGAGCTCGCCTTTACGACGGCGAAAAATATTGGGCTTATCTTTATGGTAAAGATAAGAATCATTAAAATTGTCTGTATCTAACACGTGCCCAACTAAAATAAGTGCGGTAAGTTTAAAACCTTTCGCTTCTACTTTTTCAGCAATATCCCCTAAGGTTCCAGTGACCTTATCTTGATCCGGCCATGAGCTCCGATAACACACCGCTACAGGGCAATCTTCACCATAGTGAGGAAGGAGTTCCGCGACAATTTTTCGTATTTTAGTGACCCCTAGATGGATCGCAAGGGTGGCGCCACTTTGTGCTAATTGTGGTAAACGCTCACGCTCTGGGAATGGAGTTTTACCTTCATAGCGCGTCATAATCACAGTTTGTGACACACCAGAAAGTGTTAGTTCTTTGCCGAGATAGGCGGCAGATGCTGCCATTGCACTGACACCTGGTATCACTTGATAATCAATATTGTGTTTTTCAAGACGACGGATTTGCTCCGCAATTGCACCATATAATGCGGGATCACCGCATTGCAAACGCGCCACATCTTTTCCGGCGTTGGCCGCTTCCACAAAGTAAGCTTCCATTTCATCAAGGTTAATTTTGGCAGTATCAACAATCAATTCTGCACTTTCCTCGACATCTTGTAACAGTTGCCGTGGAATCAATGATCCTGCATATAACACAACTGGACATTGCTTAAGTATTCGTGCACCTTTAATCGTCATAAGTTCAGGATCACCTGGCCCTGCACCAATAAAATAAACGGTCATGTTTCATTCCTTAACACTATTTGTATTCTGCCTATTACGCTAAAGCTGCGTATTTCAGCCAGGCTCAACATTTATGCAAAACCATGCTCACCCTCTCCATACAAGGGTAAATTGGGCAACAGTCTATAGTTTCTTTTTATAACCTCGTGGCGTGTATACCCACTCTTTTTGGCCATTAACAATATGCCTTGATTCGCTGTTACCTACGCTCACCAAAGTGAACATATCAACGTCTTTCGCATCTAATTCATCTAAACGGATGATACGAATACTTTCATCTTCTCGAGTAAGTTGCCTTCCTAATAACACGGGAGTTGAAGCTGGGCGATATTGTAATAACACATCTCGGGCATGGTTTAATTGCCAATCGCGCTTTTTAGATACCGGATTGTAAAAAGAGATAACAAAGTCCCCTTCTCCTGCGCTATGAATGCGTTTATCAATTGTTTCCCACGGCGTTAATAGATCGGATAAGCTAATCGTACAAAAGTCATGCCCAAGCATCGCGCCAACACAACTTGCTCCCGCCTGCATCGCCGAGATTCCCGGTATTACTTGAATTTCAACCTCTAACCATTCAGGGTTCTGTTGATCGCCCTCAAGTTGTCTATCAAGTAATTCAAAAACCAATGTTGCCATCGCATAAATGCCAATATCACCACTTGAAATAAGCGATGTTGTTTTACCGCTGGCAGCTAAATCGAGTGCTAATCGTGCTCGCGCAATCTCTTCCCCTAAAGGTAAATCATGGTGTACCTTGTTATTACAAGGTGCCCCTAATAAGTCCAAATAAAGCCCATAAGCGACTAGATCCGTACTTTCCTCAATCGCTTGTAATGCTTTCGGCGTGACTAACTGCGCATCACCCGGCCCCATGCCAACAATAAAAAGTTGTTTTTTACTATTCATTTCATTCCTTACTTTATGTGACTATTTTGACCGGACTCGGTGCACTCAATAGCACAGCTTTTATTGGCCTTATGGTAACTTCTCGCAATAGAGCATGTTGCCTGTCTATTTTTATGCTTATTCAGTAATAACTCACTGCCATTATCGGTATATTGTTGCGCTTGATATAATGCCGCCGATTCTGCCACACCATACACGCCAACGGTCTTCAATATATAATCCGATTTTGTCGATAACCGCTCTTCCATCTCACTTAACTGTGCGGCACTAAACGTCAGATACGGCTTACCTAATGTTGTAGCCAGTGACATTAAGCCCACTTCATCGGCTTTAATATCAATGCTACAAATGGCACTCACATCCTCAAAGGTCAATCCGGCTTTAATTAAACATGCTTCCAGTAATGACGCTAACACCGCTTCTGGACAGTCACGCTCACACCCCATGCCCACGACATAGACCGGCTTGATATAACTGTTCGCCGTGGTGATCACTACCTGATTATTCAACTGTTCAGAGACTTGCCGCGCGAGCTCATTCGCGCCACCTTCATGCCCTGAAAGTAATGGGATCACGAATTCACCTTTTTCATCCAACACGAGTACGGCGGGGTCAGAATATTTATCATTCAGCACCGGCGCTAAGGTGCGCACTACAATCCCCGTGGCACAAATAAAGATAAGCTGCTGACCTTGCATAAAGCACTCTTGCACAACCTTGGTAAAAGGAGTGGGTTTAAAACAGATACTCACCGGCCCAGAGAGTGACGTTTGCATCAAGCTGTGCTTTAAACGCCGTGCCAGCTGCAAACCAGTGTCGGTCAAACACACAATCGTAATCATTCGCAAGGCTCATCACGTGTTATAACAAACAATGAAAAATAAGGACCCGCTTGATCGGCTAGCTGGGATAAGTCACTCACCACCTGTTGATTATCACGGCTGATATACTCTAAATACTGCGCGTCATCAAAGCGATTGGTTTCTTTTAACAGGGTTAATATGCGCGCTCTCTCTTGTCCTGCTTTCATAATAACCACCGCATCATGTTCACATAATGCCGCTTTAATTTTTTGATCACTGTGGCGCCCTGTGACCACGGCAAATGATTGCTTAAGCACTGTCAACGGTTGCTTTAATTCAGCGGTTGCGGCAACGAATGCGGGAATACCGGGGATCACTTGAGAAGCGTACTGGCTATCTAAACGAGCTAATAAATAAGTAAATGAACCAAAAAAGAGTGGATCACCCTCACATAAAAACACCACTTTTTTACCTGTTTGCAGTTGCTCATGTATTTTTGATATGGCCTTATCATAAGCAGCATTCGCCGCGGCTCTATCACGAGACATCACAAAATGTATTCCTAAATGAGATTGTGTTTTACGTGGTGCTTTAAATGCTTCAGCGGCAATCGACAATGCATGTGACTGCCCTGATTCGTTTTCTAAATAACAAACAACATCTGCATCTTGAATCGCACGAAATGCTTTTAAAGTTAATAATTCCGGATCGCCAGGTCCAACACCTACGCCAATAAATTGCCCAATACCTGACGAGCTTTCAGAACATGCCTTATTCACTTTCACTTCCTTTGTTACATGGCTTTAGGTTGCACTTTGTAAAGCTAAATAAACTAACGGGCAATGCTGGCTGATAAGCCAATTGTTCCGCCAGACTTCTGCTCTTGCTTACCGCGATTTGTAACGTTTCTAATTCACTATCGTGTTGATTTTCGCGTTGCTCATAAAAGGCTAAGCATTGTGACTTGGTTTTTTCCATCACTGCAGATACTAGGATTTGCCCACCAGCAGGCAATTGCTGCCAAAGTGTCTCAAGTAAATGAGGAAGTTCACCATCACTGCCACCAATAAATATTTTGTTAGCAGCAGGTAATGAGGTCAGTGCATTAGGTGCACGCCCCCACGTCGGATACAAGTTACTCACCACACCAAATTTTTGTTGGTTGTGAATTAAACAATCAAAGCGTGCTTGATGGTGCTCAATGGCATAAATCGATGCCTTTGGCTGCCAATATGCCAACTCAACTGACACCCCGCCACAACCTGCTCCAATATCCCAAATCACATCGTCATTAGCGGGTTGGAGCAATGACAAAATCGCTAAACGCACTTCGCGCTTGCTGATCATTCCTTTACTGCCCAACTCACCTGTTTCAAAATCGGTATCCTTAATACCAGGAAACTCGGGTAAGTAACCGCCATTTCGTCCACATTCAATAAACGACACATGCAATGCGTCAAACTGCCATTCGCCACTCAGTAATGCTTCAACAGTAAAGTGAGTAATCTTTTGATCGCTATAACCTAAACGCTCTGCGACAATAATCCTCGCATCCGTAAACCCCGTTTGTAGACAAATCTCAGCAATATGTTGAGGCTGGCTATGCTTATCGGTAAGCACTAATAAGGTACGCTGTGCTTTTAAAGCTTGCTTTAATTTTGCTAGCGGGCGGCCATGTAAACTCAACACAACAATATCTTGCTGAGCGACACCTAAACAGTGACAAGCCTGTGTGATGCTCGAAACAGCAGGAAAAAATTGCACCTGTGCGTCATCGCAATGCTTAGTAATCCAGCTGCCTATGCCATAAAAGAGTGGGTCGCCAGATCCTAAAACAACGACTGCCTGAGCACGTACAATTAACGATTTTAACGCAGCTAGTTTTGGCATTAGCGCCACTTTAGAATGATAAGCATCATCACTAAGGTGGGCTTTGATGGTCAATAATTGCCGTTCCGAGCCAATAATTAATTGCGCAGATTGTAAAGCTGCCAACGCCTCTTGGGTTAACAGTGCGGTTTCAGCCACCCCCAATCCAACCACGCTAATAGTACGAGGATTTGTTATGTTTGCTGACATTAGTAGAATTCACCATTGATACAGCGTAGCAAGGCGTTACAGGTCGCACTAGAAACCGCACTGCCGCCTTCTTTACCGAGTAAGGTAATGCATTCGATCCCCAATGCTTGATGATGCTCCCATAACGCTTGTTTTGATTCAGCCGCCCCAACAAACCCAACAGGCATGCCAATCACTAGCGCAGGTTTAGGTGCCCCTTCAGCGATCATTTCCAATAATCGAAATAGTGCAGTCGGTGCATTACCTATCACTACAATACTGCCTGCTAAATAGGGTAACCAATCCGCTAATGCGGCCATCGTTCGCGTTTCTCCTGTCGCTTTGGCCCGAGCTGGCACACCTTGAGCATTTAAAAAGCACAACGGTTCGGTTTTAATCATGCGCTTGGTAATGCCCTGCTTGACCATTTCCACATCACATAAAATTGCCGCTCCGTTTTGTAACGCTTTTATCCCCGACTGGCACGCCTGTTCGCTTAATTTGACATGTTCCGCGACGGCTGGAATACCAATGCTATGTACGATACGCATCACCACTTGCTGTGCTTCTATCGATAAATGATCTAGTTCTGTTAACGCCCGTATTTGGCGAAAACTTTCTTGCTCTATCAAGGCGGGATCGTGGATATACTGAAACTTCATGTTATTTTCTCTTGCTTTGCCAAGTCACTTAATAACGCAACACAACTTGATCTATTATCAACCTGATAAGTTAATGGCTTAAGCTGTGGGCGTTGAAATTGATAAACAGGGATAGCAGCTTGCGCAGCGGCTTGAATTTTTGCGTAAGTCGCTTCACCTCCGCTATTTTTACTAATGATCACATCGATATGATGCTCCACCAGCAACGCTTTTTCTTGTGCCAATAAGAAAGGCCCTATCGCCTTTAACCAAGTGACGTTCTCTGGTAGCGCCACTTTCGCTGGCATTGCCGTCCGCAACACAATATGTCGTGCTTTTTTGGCTAAAGCATCAATGGTTGATTGACTGATTTGTCCTGCGGTAACAAAAACACACTGATGACTTGCGATTTGTGATATCACCTCTGACCATTGGCTTATTTCAATCCAATGATCTTGCTCTGTTTTGGGCCAAGGCAAACGATGAAAGCGAATGGCGGGAATAGAGAGGTCCTCACTCACCTGTGCAATACGGTTGCTCATTTGTTGCGCAAAAGGGTGCGTTGCATCTACAACATGACTAATGCCCTGATCGTGAAGATAACGCGCTAAGCCACCAAACTGGGTAAACCCGCCACTAATAACAGCACACGGCACCGTTGCTTTGCGAACAAGGCCGGCAATACTGTATACAACATCAACCCCTTGTTCGTGCAATGTTGTAGCTAATTTACGGCCATCTGCCGTCCCGCCAACAATTAACACTTTCATAGTGCTATCTCTTGCCTTTGATTAATCGCGGCTAACTGTTCTGAAGTGGCACCATTGCTATTGGCGACAAACTTGCCTTTTCTATCCACGGCCCAGACTTCAACCTCTATCGACTCGTGAACAATATCGGTGGCAACGGTGAGTGCGCGTTGACAAATCTCTGCCGCAATATCAATTTCAAGGGCTTGGCATTGATTAAGCACTTCGATAGTCGTATTGGCAGCGAGGATCTGCTGTTGTACTTTTTCACTCGCACCTAATGATTGTGCAATGTCGGCAAGCTGGTGAAAATCGATACTGGATTGGCGACTATTGAGATCCAAGTGACCATTCGCTAATTTGGTTAACTTTCCAAAGCCTGCGCTGATACTGAGCTTAGTAATGCGATAGCCTGTTTGTGCTTGTTTTTTTTCACGACGCAGGTATTTCAACATTGCCCCAACAAAGTCGCCCATTTCTATCAAGCTCATGTCATCCATCCCATAGTGCGCTTTAATTGCACGTTCACTAGCATTCCCCGTCGAGGCCGCTATGTGTATCACGCCGTTGGCACGCGCCACATCAATACCTTGATGAATTGATGCGATATAAGCTGCACAGGAAAAAGGACGAACAATCCCCGTTGTCCCTAAAATAGATAGCCCACCGATAATACCTAACCGCCCATTCATGGTGTGTTGGGCAATTTGCTCACCATTTTCCACTCCAACCGCAACTTCAAAACCACCTTGATATTGATAAGTAAGTGCATAATGTTGCAGGTGGCTTATCATCATTTTACGTGGAACAGGGTTAATGGCTGGCTCTCCTACTGTTAGCACCAAGCCTTCTCGTGTGACCGTACCGACTCCGTCTGCCGCTTTAAAGGTGACGCCAGGCTGAGTCGTTAAGCGCAACTCCACAAAAACGGTGGCGCCGTGTGTTGCATCAGGATCATCGCCTGCATCTTTAACTGTTGCGGTGCGTACTCCGCCATCAATCTCCTGATAACTGATAATATCTAAATTTACTTTTTCACCACGAGGTAGAGTGATTTCAACGAATCCAGGTTGTTTATTCGCCAATAACGAACGCAGCGCAGCAACACAGCAAGCAGTAGCACAACTTCCTGTGGTTAAGCCATTACGTAATGGCTGAGCTGTTTCACTCGATTCTGGCCACATCGTAATTAGTTGCCTTTTGGATTAATACTGTTTGGCTGATTCGTAACCACAGCATGTTGATCATTTTCCCAAGCATCAAGCATCTCTTTATCTGCTTGTTGCAAGTGACCACAAAAAATATCTGCAATCAGGCGCGGGTTGGATGGAAAAAATAGATGCAGATAACTGGCGGTTAAATTTTTATGACGATAAATCGCCTCTCCCGGTGCAGGATGACGTTGCCGTTGACCATAACCTATAGGCTGCATATTCATGATTGCACGTGAGCGGTGATGCGCATGCCCATGGATCTCTCCTTCGGGTAATATCGCTTTTTGCATACCTTGGCAGCCACGTTTACCTGACATACTGCCGTAACCATTTAGTAGCCCCAACATAGTATGTTGCTGTTCTTGCAAATCCAGCAACGAATCCAAACAATATAGGAAACCACCACACTCTGCTAACACTGGTTTGTTGGCATTAAAAAAGTCATTAATTTGCTTATGCAATACACTGTTGTCCGCCAAGGTTTGTGCATATAATTCAGGGTAACCACCCGGTAACCACAATGCATCAGCTTGCGGTAGTTGCGTATCTTTCAAAGGAGAAAAATAGCGAAGCTTTGCTCCCATCTCTTCTAATAAGCGCGTATTAGCCTGATAAATAAAGCTAAATGCACTGTCACGAGCCACAGCAATGTTTTTTCCAACCAATAAAGCTTCAACAGTGGGCGTTTGTACACTATAAAAATCGACTTCCGGCGGTAAGGTTAGTAATCGACTGGCTTCACTCTTGTTTCCTTGCGCTCGATCTTGCCCTTCTAGCAACCACTGACAACCTAACGTAAACTTTTCTTCTAACTGCTCACTGACTTCACTGGCTTGCACTAAGCCTAAATGCCGCTCTGGTAATGCAATGTTTGGATCTTTTTTAAGGCAAGCAAGTAACGGCAATTTATCTGCCAGTGCGTCACTTATTAGTTGGGCATGACGCGCTGTACTGCAGTTATTAGCTATGAGTCCGTAACATTGATAATCATCTCGAAAATTAGCTAATCCTATCGCCACTGCCGCAGCCGTTTGCGCCATCCCTTTCACATCCATGACAATGGCAATCGGAATATTAAAACGCGCGGCTAAATCGGCACTGGACGGCTCGCCATCAAACAACCCCATCGCCCCTTCGACTAAGATGAGATCCGCTTGCTGAGCTGCTTGATACAATTTTTGTTGGCAATAAGCTTCCCCGGCCATCCACATATCCAACTGCTCAACATGCCCCTTTGAAGCTTGTGCAAGAATTTGCGGATCTAAATAATCAGGGCCTGTTTTAAACACTCGGACGACTTTGCCTTGGGAGGTAAAATAGCGTGCAATAGCCGCAGTGATGGTGGTTTTACCCTGACCAGATGCTGGGGCCGCTAAAAATAAGGCTGGGCATGAGGCTGTTTGAGTTACGTGATTATTCATCAATATACTCCCTACTTTATCCATTCATGGCGACATATTCAGCTGCTAGCTGCTGCGCCAAAACGGGCCCTCTCCCTCTCTTTACCACTGACTTTTCAATATCAACCAGTAAGGTGGGAACATTAAGCTTTAAATCATGAATGTCGGCGCGAGTTCGCCCATCAGTAATCAAATAACAAAAAAATGAAATGCCCGGATAACGCAATCCAAGTTGCTGAATAGTCAGTGCGGCTTTTTCTAGCATTAAGCGAAATGGTGTTCCTCCCATAGCACTAATATCATTGAGTAAATGATCCACCGATTTAGGCGCTCGTCGATCTTTCATCAGAACTTCAACTTGCTCATTACCAAACCCTAGCAAGGTAACTTTGTCACGTTGTAAATAGGCATTCTCCGTGATTTTTTTGACCACTGATTTTGCAAACCCTGACAAGCTATCGGTTAACGTTGATGCGGAAGTATCTAATAAAATCAAATGCATTTTCTGACCGCCCTGCTTGTCTTTTTTGAACACCCAACGTTGTGGCGGCCAATGATCTAAACTGTTGGCCAAAGTTGAAAACCAATTTGGTTTTTGGCTATCTTGATGAGCACGTTGCAACCCTCGACTGTTTTGCCCTTTATGTTGGCTTATCTCGTGACGCCTTGCTAACGAAGCATTCTTTGCTAGAGCATGATCAAGCGCAGATGGCAGTTCAATCGCAGAAGAGTTTGCTACTGTTTGGCTCTCAGCAGACTGCATCGACATCGCTCCCCAATCACCTGAGGCACCTGAGGTGTGATGTGGTTGCTCATTATCTTGTTCATCCTCAAGCTCATTGCGCTCTTGGGGACGTGAAAAAGGACTTTGTTGCTGATCAGACGGTTTATTATTATGGCCTGATGAGCCATTCCCCTTAGCTGGTGGGGTCATATTTTGCATCCGGTGTAATAACACCAAAGGGGCAACCTGCTCAATATCTTCCATTGTAACGGCATTTCGACCACACCACGCTGCATGCGTTAAGCTGGCACGGTGCATAATGATATCAGCACGTAAACCATCCACATGAGCGGACTGACAACGTGTCGCAATCTCGGTAAAACAAGCATCATCACAGGTTACCTGTGCTAATAACGTCTGAGCATCGCTAATTTGCTGTTGCAACTGAGCTTGCTGTTCATGGTACGCTTGGCAAAAGCCATCACTATCCTGTTCAAAGTGCTGTCGCGCCTTCATGATATTAATACGCTCTTCAACACTGTATTGGTTATCCAACTCGACCATTAACCCAAATCGGTCTTGCAGTTGTGGACGAAGCTCTCCTTCATCAGGATTCATGGTACCAATCAACGTAAACCGAGCCGCATGCTGGTGGCTGATACCATCGCGTTCAATAATATTCACACCACTACTGGCCACATCTAATAGCTGATCAACAAGGTGATCTGGTAATAGGTTAACTTCATCCACATACAATACGCCCTGGTGGGCTTTTTGTAGTAACCCAGGATTAAACTTTACTGCGCGATCTTGTAGAGCGTGATCCAAATCCAATGTACCAATCAGCATTTCCTCGCTGGCCCCTAAGGGTAACGATACAAATTGCGCGGCATTATCGACTTTATTCGGCAGTAAATCGGTAACGGCTTTCGCTAACGTTGATTTAGCACAGCCACGTGGACCGGATATAAGCACCCCACCAATGGCAGGATTAACCGTTGTTAATAACAGTGCTAATTTAAACAACGCTTGTCCTTGCACTGCACTAAAAGGAAAAATATGTGGGGTTACTTGATGGCTCATTGTGACTCCTCATGCCACTGCAATTGCAGAGGTAATTTGTTCAGTTAACTGACCTTCTGCTAACACAAGCTGGCGCGTCATTAACTGCTCTGAAAACAATTTATCATGAGAAACAATAATCATTGCCTGAGGTAATGTTTGTAAAACATGTAATAGACGCAACTTCGCTTTTTCATCTAAGGCATTGGTAGGCTCATCTAAAATCAACACATCAGGATCCATGGCTAACACACTGGCTAATGTGATCATGCGTTTTTCTCCTCCGGAAAGCTGATGCGTAATACGGGATTCAAATCCCTGCATACCCAGTTTTTTAAGGGTATCTAAGGAGATTTGTATCGCCTGTTGCTTTGAAAACCCTAAATTTAGCGGGCCAAACATCACATCTTCCAACACGCTAGGACAAAATAATTGGTCGTCAGGATCTTGAAAAAGAAGGCCTGCTTTAGCACGCATCCGGTTAAATTGCTTTTCACTTTCACAGCGTTCGCCAAACGCAATGACCTCGCCTTGTTTGGCTTTCTTTAGGCCGACCATTAAATGTAACAAGGTAGTTTTGCCCACTCCATTATCACCATGAATCACCACGCGTTCACCGGCATGTAAGGTGAAATTGACCTTCTTTAACACATTACCACGCCGTGGGTAGGCATAGCTTAAGTTATGTAATTGAATAAGTGGATTACCAGAATAAGTCATTAATATTCAGTCCAATGATTGATAGTAAAAAACACAAAAACAACAAACCAAAATACCCGTCAATACGAGATAGCGTCATATCATCACTTAGATAATATCGCCCGCAAAAACCACGACACTTCATCGCATCAGCAATGCGCTCAGCCCGTTCAACCGACCTAATCAACAACATACCAAATAAATAGCCGATACTTTTCCAAGTGTGAAGGTTGGTTTGTAATACAAAAGCGCGAGCCTGCATCGCACGACGCATACGCTTATATTCCTGACTTATCACTTCTAAATAACGCACCATAAATAACAATAAATGCACTAATTTATCCGGCACCTTAAAATGCGCTAATGCATGCCCTAAAGTAGACGCAGGCATCGTCGCGACCAATGCAAAAAGTACCAATAATACAGCATTCGCTTTAATAGTAATCAATAAAGCATGATTAAGTCCTTGCCAACTCGCTACCACTCCCCAAAGGCTAAAAATAGGATCGCCTGGCGTTGTAAAAGGCAAAACGAAAATAAGCATGAGCATAAAAAGGTCCATCGCCAGCATCCGACGTAAGGTACGCTTAATATCCAATCGACTGGCTTTCACTAATAAAAAGGCCCCTGCTAGTCCAAATAGTGTCGGCCAAAATGATTGGCTTAATACTTCAACAAAAGCAAAACCTGTCGCACTGACTACTCGTACACGAGGATCAACCCTATCAACCCATGATGCTCGATGCTTTAACGCCTGCCCGGACCATGACGTAAAGCTATGCTCAAGCTTCTCTGACATTAATGCTTCGCCTTTAATTTATGTTCTCGCCACAGCGCCAGCGCTCCGAGCAGGCCGAATATATAGCCAATACCGCCCAATATATCCCGTAAGCCTGATTTTTCTTTGAGTGATTGAATCTCTTTGCGTAATGGTTTTATTTGTTTAGCAATTGCCTTCTGAAGTTGTAAGTGATTAATGGATGAGTTAGTTGCAAGTGATACCGTCGCCGAATCAATACCTAATTGAGCTTGTTCTGATTCTGACATAGGGATAGTGAGAGCTGTACTATCAGGCAACTCTTCTGCCGGTAATTGCATGGTCAATTGATGACCGGCCCCTAAGTTCACTTCAAATACATGAGTTATTGATTGGGTTGCCTGAAAGGTAAAAAAGCCTTCATCATCAGTCAGTACTTCCCCTAGCGCAACGCCCGACTGAGTTGAGACTTTTACGACGCTGCCAGCACTGGCCATGCTACCATTTGAAAACCCAACTTCTCCTTCAATCGTAAATCCATCGGCATAGACTCCGCCGACCACATTATGCGCTGACGCGTTAACACAGCCGATCATCAGTAACATAACAAACCAATAAATACGCGTCATGATTGATGCCCTTTATCAATAAATTCAGGCTTAACCCTATGAATCAGATAAACAGCGGCATAAGAAACAAAGCCTTCTAGGATCATAATAGGAATATGGGCAGGTAACACCGCTTTGGCAGCCAAAATAAAAGATTCTCCCGATAGAGCTAATGACAATGCGACCATGGTTGCGGTCAGTGCAATTGATATCGCACCAGCAGCAGCGCCCCAGCACGCTGCAACATTGGCACTGTTGCTACGTATTCCGCGATAACAAAGGTAAAATACCAATACCGCCGGTAATGCAATATTGAGTGTATTCACACCGAGTACCAGTAAGCCGCCAAAGCCAAAGAATATCACTTGTAATAATAACGCCACCAGTAAGGCAGGAAAGGCAACCCACCCTAATAAAAGACCCAGTAACCCATTCATAATCAAATGAACACTTGAAACGCCCAAGGGCAAATGAATATAAGATGCAATAAAAAAAACCGATGCTAATACGCCAATTAAAGGCAGGCGTTCATAATCCATTTTTTTTAAGCCAATATAAACACCAATTGCTGTTAATGCAGCCCCACTAACAAGTACCGGCACTGATAAAGCACCATCAACAATATGCATTATTCTCTCTTAATATGTGTGAGTGAATCGATAGTCAATCTATATGGCCCTCTACAGGCCATATCTTTACTTAACAATTACTGAGGTAGCTTTTCAGCTTGCACCCATATTACGGCATCTTGTGATAAAGGTTTACCCTTGTGAGTTGTTTTTTCGCCTACTCCGAGTGCGGCAAAACCCCAATGCCCGGCCTTTAATAATGGGAAATGAAAGGTGCCATTTGCATCTGTATAGATGGTTTGAGCAACAAACGCATCCGATGAAGTTGGCATTATCGATGTTGCCGCAAAACGATTATTATCCATCTCAGGTATGTAGTTAATAAATTCAACCTCAACAGCGGCAAAAGGAACTGGCTTACCGTGTGACTTTACAACGCCACTAAATATCCCCCCTTCATATAATGCATAAGGTTTGGTTAACGGCACAATCTCAGCACTTAAATTTAAATCATCATTCCAACTACTCGGTAAGTTGCCGACATTGACAATCGTTTTAGTGATCTGCTGAATATAAACATCTTCTTCAGCTTCAAAGTAAGGAGAAGGCTGCAGAATAAATACATAATCACCTAGACCACGTAACTTAACCTGCGCTTGAAAGGCATTGCCAGTATCCACGGCACTTTGCCACTGAATGGCTTCAACCTTATTCAGTAAGTCCGTTTTTTTGCCTTTTTTGAGCATATAGAAAGCTTCAAGGGGTTCCACTTTCATAACATGACCGCTTATTGCCGGATGAGTAAAGGGCATTTTCAAGGTCACAGTACCACTTTTTTCATGCAATAAATGAGGCGTATAAAGCATTTGAAAATGTGCCTGGGCAGGCCACACAGACAAACAACCTAATGCACTAATAAATAGCGAATAAACTAATTTTTTGTCGATTTTATTTTTAAATAGATTTAACACAGAATATCTCCGTCTGAATATAAGCGCAGGCGAAGCTGGGAGGAGAGTGACTATGAGTGGTACAGAATAAACGTTACATCTTTTTAGCCATCCGGTGAAGCCCTCCGCAACACCACGGTACTAGCGAATGCAGCCAGTATCATCCAATGGTTTGGTATCCGGGCTAAACAATTGTTATCACACAATGTTGTACCGTTGCGGGGGCAGCCTGGCTTTTCACCAGTTCCCAAACATTTAACAAAATCACTTTTTTATGATCAGTAAATGTATCGTTTAAAGTCGATATCCAAAGGAAGCAGAACAGTAACTTGCTATGGGTCAATAAGTCAACCTACGTTGACCCTTTATTGTCGGAGTGATGATACAGAGAAATGAATAGCCACCAACTTAATAGGCACCTTTTAGTTAGACAAAATGACTAATTGGGAGGTGCTTATGCGCAGTAAAAGATATCCAAAAGAATTTAAAATTGAAGTGGTAAAACAAGTCGCTGAAAAGGGAAAGAGTTAAACGGGAAATCTACTCTACACGGGAAGCTGCTCGTATGGATATCTTTGTATATATTGAAATGTTCTACAACGTACAACGCTGGCATGGTTCCAATAATCAATTGTCGCCTGTAGAGTATGAGAAGAAATACGAAAGACGACTAACGAGTGCCTATTGACTTGGTGGCTATTCAGTTCCTAGCGACAGAACTCGATAATTTCAGCTTTTGATAGTTTTAACTGTGGTTCGTTTTTGTTTAATTTGAATGCTAAGGTCACCTCGTTTTATTAAAAATAATATTACAGTCTCGTTGATTAAAATGTAACTAGCTTGTCGATAAATAATGATGTATTCCACAACCGCCTTGATACATTTGTTTTGATATAGAAAAGGAACATGAAGTGAAAATGATTACACAGTTGCTGGTACAATCTCGACGTACCATGTTATTAGCTATTGTCGCTAGTGCTGTAAGTGCGGTAGCCGGTGTGATGATTATTGGTGGAATTAATTACACTCTGGAACATGGTATCGAGTCTTTAACATATTCTGTTATGGCTTATGTGGCGATAGTCGTTGTTTTGTTTGTTAGTGGTGTGTGGTCTCAAATTTTGTTAGTGGGTTTAGGGCATCGTATGGTGTACCAGCTGCGGTTGCAACTTATCAGACGAATTCTTAATACACCTCTAGAACGTCAGGAAACGTTGGGAGGCCCAGCTTTATATAACGTATTAACTAGAGATGTACCTATGATAGCTAATGCGACTAAGCAGCTACCTGTTTCGTTTTATAACAGCCTTTTGTTATTAGCTGGTATTAGTTATTTAGCATGGCTTTCTCCTTTATTATTCCTTATTACTTTAATAATAGTGGCTGTAGGCGTTTGGGCTGACTTAAAGTTGGTGGGGCGTACTAAAACTTTGATGGATGATGTGCGTAAATTTGATGAACGCCTTTTTGAGCAATATGAAGCAGTGATAGAGGGCCGTAATGAATTAGGGTTAAGTCAACCTCGGCGGCATCATTTGTTTGAACAACGTTTCGAGCCTGCCGCTAAAGGTGCGCTAGATGCAGCAGTAAAAGCAGATGTATTATGGGCAGTTAATTTAAACTGGACCACTGTATTAGTTTTCAGTTTGATTGGCCTAGTATTTTTCTTAGGGGTGACACAAGAATCGATAACACAGGATGTCATTGTTGGGTATGTATTAACAAGCATGTTTTTACGTACTCCCATCGCGATGATTCTTGGCGCTATACCTTCAGTTATTCGAGGCTCAGTTGCATTGAAAGCGATTGATAAATTGATGCTAGCTGATGCCAGTATCTCTGATGATAATTCCGTAGCTCCTGTCAAAGAGGTTTTTTTTGAGTCACTGCAACTTGTTAATGCTTGCTATCAGTATCCTTCAGAAGGAGAAGAATTAGGGTTTCACCTTGGGCCAATTAACTTTCAATTAAAACGAGGCGAATTAATCTTTATTGTAGGTGGTAATGGAAGTGGTAAATCGACATTAGCTAAGTTGCTTACGGGTTTGTATTCACCTGAAGAAGGCTGTGTGAAACTTAACGGAGAAGTTGTCACTCGTGAGAACGCATCAAATCACCGTAGTTGCTTTTCAACCATCTTCTCTAACTTTTTCTTATTTGATGATGTATTAGATGGTGGTTATAAAGCAGATTCACATGTGTATGACTCTGACGATAGAAATGTTCATTTTAAAAATCGAGTAAATTACTATTTAAAACGCTTAGCGATAAATCACAAAGTAAGTATTGAAGAAGGACGACTATCTACCAAGTCTTTATCTCAAGGACAACGTAAGCGTTTGGCGTTGCTCTTAATGTATATGGAGGATCGGCAAGTACTTTTATTGGACGAGTGGGCTGCAGATCAAGACCCAGTCTTTCGAGATATTTTCTATCGAGAAATTTTACCTGAATTGAAAGCGGCTGATAAAACGATTATTGCAATTAGTCATGATGACCGTTACTTCGATGCAGCTGACAGAGTTTATAAATTGGAAGACGGGTGTATTAATACGTTTGATGTAAACACGGATTCACTTTTTCAAGCCCCTATTGTAAAGTGAAGACCGCTTAAATAGATTCAATAACTTATAGGAATAAATGAGGGGAAATATCACTGATGGATGCTATCGATGCTTTAATAAACCGTCGCTCCTATGCAAGATGCAACCTAATTAAACCAGCGCCGAATCAAGCTCAAATTGAAACGTTACTACAAGCTGCGATGTCCGTACCTGACCATGGTAATTTGAAGCCATGGCGATTTATTGTAGTACAAGATCAAGGCATCCGAGACTTGTCGATACTTGCACAAAAAAAATACGCTACAGTGATGTCTAGTGAAAATATCGCAGCTTTTGTAGAAGAGATAATAGCGACACCAATGATGGTGTTTGTGTGCTCTGATCTTACGTTAGATCATCGTGTTTCCATATTAGATCAACAACTTGCTGGCGGTGCAGCTTGTGAACATATTTTGCTAGCAGCCCATGCGCTTGGCTTTGCCGGAATTTGGCATACAGCAGAAGCCGATGATGACTTGCGCCAACTACTTTGTCTTAAAAAAGAAGATAGTATTTTAGGAGTATTGTCGATTGGCACGGCAAAACGAACGTCGAAAGCTAAACGAGCATCATTTACTAGCTTGACTCAAACATGGGATGGAGAAAATGGCCTGAAAGCTTGGAAGGAAAATTAAGTCATTACTTTTTGCAATATATACCGATTCATTTTTTAGAAATTAATAACAAAAGAGTAAATTTTGTTAACTACGAATTGTTGAACAATACTCGTACCATTCACCTACCCTACTGTACAGCCCATATTATTACAATACTTAATCACTGATCTTTTTACGTGAGAAAGACGCTGAAAACGAAGCCGTTTTGTTGTCAAAATAGGCTAAGTGAAAAGTAAAAAACTAAGTTTTACTGCTCTATTAATTTGAATTTTACGTCTACTGTGAATCTAATCAATAAAACACCCCATTAATAGTAATAATTCTCACTACCCATTGTAAACGAGAATAACTTCCATTAAGATTCGTGATTTCTTGGATATTACTTGTTATTTCTGTAAATCACACTAAAGGAACTCATAGACATGAAGCTCACAATATTGTCTCTCAAAATAGGCCGGGAGATGAAAATTCACATATTAGGTACTTCGATATTGTCTCTAATGACTCCTATCGCAATAGCTGCAGATATCACAACTGAAGAAATAGATACCTATGTTGTCCAAGGTACTGAATTAAGTCGTTATGAATTTTTTGAAGCAGAATCTGCAACAGGTTTTACGACAGATATTAATGAAATCCCTCGTACTGTTCAGGTAATTCCTGAACAGTTAATACTTGACCAAAATGCACAAAATCTAAACGATGTTTTATCAAACTCTGCTGCAGTGACCCGATCAGATGGCTTTGGCGGTGTGGAAACAGAAGTTAATATTCGAGGTATTGATAATGAATATCTCTTTATTGACGGAAGCCCTGTTAGCTCTCGTTATAATATAGATGTTGATAATATTGAAAATGTAGAAGTTGTGCTTGGTCCTGCATCTATTTTACATGGTCAGGTGAGCCCTGGGGGAATGGTTAATGTAGTGACAAAAAAACCACAAGCAGATAGTGCTCACTCCATTCAGGTTGATCTCGATGAATATGGTAAACAAAAACTAACATTAGACAGTACTGGTTCTTTGTCCGATAAATTACAATATCGTGTTATTGTTAGCGGTGAAGACTCTGAAACTTACCGTAAAGTGAATACAGAAAGTGGCACTTTTGACCAAGAGCGTAATGCTTTCACAATTGCCCCTTCTCTAACCTATATCCCTAATGATAAAAATATTTTTACATTACGCCTTAGCTACTCTGAACAAGAGTTACCAATTGACCGTGGTACGGTTGCTATAAACGATGGTAATGGTAATTATACTATTTTTGATCCGTCAGAAAGCGCATTTAACAGTGAATTTGATATTCGAGAAAGTTCAGATACTTTGATTCAGCTTGATTGGGATTTTGAGTTTGATAGCGGATGGACAAATAAATTTAAAATTGGCTACTACGAAAAAGATCTTAATGACTATCAAACTCGCGCTATAACGGGCTTTAGCAGCGGAAGTATTGATGATTACGGTGACACTACGAGCATTATATTCGCTGCATTGGGTGGTAATTTAACTGGCACTACCCAAGCAAGTAATGGATTGTTATCGCGTCGCGTTGATTTTAACGACCAAACTCTGAGTGATTTTTTCTTATCTGATAGTCTTGTTGGGAATTACGAGCTTGGCGGTTTTGATAATACATTATATGTCGGAGGAAATTTCCATAGTCAGAAAATAGACGAAACTGACGGACTTGCATTTTCGGACTTTGGTGGCAATACCGTAGTGTATCTAGATGCTATCAATATCAATGATTCTGTACATGCCTCTAATACTAAGCTCGAAGGAACCGATATTAGTAACAGTGACACAAGAACTAATGAACTTGGATTGTCTATTCAGAACTTAACTAGAGTAACTGACAAGTTAAATATTCTTGCTGGTTTACGTTACGATGTATATGAAATTAAAGGGGAAAGTACGACCTATTACACAACCAGTAATAGCATTCTTTACTCAGAAGTTTCTGATCCTGAACCTGTCGACATTGATAGTTCGAACGATAATCTGAGTACACAGTTTGGCGCATTATATGATGTATCCGATGAAGTGTCTGTTTATACCTCTTATGCTGAGTCATTTACACCTAACTTCCCATCGGTAACGGAAGGAGTGTACAGTGGAGATTTTTCTCCTGAAACAGCCAAACAATTTGAAGCGGGCATAAAATCTAGCCTGCTTGATGATGAATTGCGTGTTAGTCTTTCTGCTTATAGCTTAGAGCGTAAGAACGTTGCAAGTGTTGATGGCAATTTAAACACGGTGCTCAATGGAAAAACAGAAACTAACGGTGTTGATGTTAGTGCAACAATGAAGTTTTTTGATGGATTAAATGTCCTCGCTTCATATTCATATCTTGATGCTCAAATCATCAAGGCAAGTTCTGAAAGTAATGATGGCAATACTCCAACCAATATTCCTGATAATAAAGCACGTATTTGGGGTTCATATGAATTTCAAAATGGCAATTTAACTGGATTAGGCTTTGGGTTAGGCGGGGAATATGTCAGTAAGCGATTTGGTAATGATGCGAATACATTCGCACTACCTAGTTATGCCGTTTATGATGCTGCTGTTTGGTATTACGTACCATTAGGAAATGAAATGAAACTTCGTCTAAATGCCGGAATAAAAAACCTAGCTGATAAAACGTACTACACTGCCAGCGGTAGTAATACTTTCCGAGTTAGCCAAGGTGACCCTCGCACTATCTACACAACAGTACGTTTAGAATATTAACACCAACTATTGGCCTTAAAGTATTATATATACCATTACGGCGCTACCTTAAAGTAGCGCCGATTTTTTATTTATACTAGATGGAAATTTGAATGTTAGTTATTGAACATCTCAATGCAGGTTATAGAAAAAAGCAGGTCTTAAAGGAGATAAATCTAACCTTTGGTGAAGGGGGCTTTATTACTTTAATGGGAGCCAATGGGTGTGGCAAAAGTACCTTATTACACTGCATTTCTGGATTATTAAAGCCTAGCAACGGTATCATTCATCTTAATGAATCCAACTTATTAACACTCAAGCGCAAAGAAGTCGCTCGACAACTTGCTTTACTTCCTCAAGTGGCTACAACACCTTCAGGCTTAACTTCACGCGAACTGATTATGCAAGGGCGTTTCCCTTGGCAAAGTTGGTGGAAGCAATGGTCAGCGTCAGATGAAACCGCGGTTAACGATGCCATTGAAGTGACAAAAGTCGGCGATTATTTAGATTTACCATTGGAACAACTTTCTGGCGGACAGCGACAGCGTTGTTGGATAGCAATGACGCTTGCACAAGATACACCTATTTTATTATTAGATGAACCCACGACCTATTTAGATGTATCTCATCAAGTAGAATTGATGAATTTAATTGCATCACTTAAATCGAAAGGCAAAACAATTATTGCTGTCCTGCACGATCTGAATCAAGCGGCCACTTACTCTGATCACCTCGTGATGATGAAAGAAGGAGAAATATACACGCAAGGCAAGGTACAAGATGTTTTCACCAAAGATAACTTAAAAGCAGTATTTAACCTTGATGCCAATATTATCACGGACCCTTTTCTTGGCACGCCTTTAGCCCTGCCAGTAGTTGATTTTAATCACAGCACTATGCATAACATCGACGATGTTGCGGCTAATTATACCAATCAAGAGCGTTAATATGATATTGCAATGTCTACGTGAAGATCATGCTGAACCTCGTTTTCCTATTATTAAATTATGCGGTGCTATCCTGCTGTTATTGACTGTCGTGATTGCTTCATTCTGGCACCTGAGTTTAGGCGCTAAAAGTATCGATTGGACAACTATATGGCAGGCATTAGTGGCGTATGATCCTTTAAACTCAGATCATGCAATCATAAGAGAAAGCCGTCAAGCGAGGTTAATTGTCTCATTGGCCGTAGGGGCCGCATTGGCGTTAGCTGGCGTTATTATGCAAGCAATCAGTAGTAATCCACTTGCCGACCCTGGCCTATTAGGTATTAATAGCGGTGCAGCCTTTTTTGTGGTGGCGAGTACATTATTTTTGCCTATGTTCGGGCCACATTATTTACCTCTTTTTGCTTTTCTTGGTGCTGCTGCTGCCGCTTTCATTGTTATTTTGTTAAGTGGTTGGGAACAAAACACGGAGCGATTGGTACTCGCTGGTGTGGCTGTAACCGCTATGTTTTCTGCAATGACGGCAATTTTATTGCTGATTGACCAACAGGGTTTAGATAAATTACGTCACTGGTTAACAGGCGCTATTGGAGCGTCTGACTTGGATAAACTACATTGGGTTTATCCTTATATCCTCGGTGCAATGGTGGCTAGCTTTGTAATTGTCCGCTCATTAAATGCCCTTCATTTAGGTTCCCGAGTTGCAGAAGGGTTAGGCGTTAATGTTTTATTGCTAAAAATAACAGGTTTAACCCTCGTGGTTATCTTGTCGGGGTCTGTTGTCGCCGTTGCAGGTCCTATTGGTTTCATTGGTTTAGTGGTGCCGCACATTGCTCGATTGTTAGTGAAAAATAATTATATCTGGTTGTTTCTCTACGCTTTGTTGCTTGGCGCTTTATTATTAATTGTTTCAGATATTGCTGCTCGCGTGGTGTTTCGCCCTTATGAAATTAATACCGGTATTATCACAGCATTTGTTGGCGCGCCTGTATTTATCGCACTTGTGCTAAGGAAAATGAAGTGAGTAAAGTTCGTTTTTCTCCCGGTTTTTTGCGTATAAAACCATTCCCTGGGACCTGTTTTCATGCCCGTTATAATGATTTGGTTTGGTTCGTTTTTTTTAGCGTGCTTTTACTTTGCATGCTCCTTTGGGGAGCTGCAACAGGAAGCTATCAATTCGGTTTTCTTCAAAGTTGGCATATTATTTTTTCGCCTGAATCGCAACCGGTTAAGTTAGCCCGTGTGATTTGGGAATTTCGTTTACCTCGTTTGCTAGCTGGTGCACTGTGTGGTGCAGCACTGGCTATTGCCGGTGTTATTTTACAGTCAATCACGCGCAATGCACTAGCATCACCCGGTCTAATCGGTGTAGAGGCTGGTGCCAACTTAACGATGTTGATTTTTGTGATGATAATACCAGGGACTATCCCCGTGCTTTGGTTGCCGGTGAGTGCCATGATGGGCGGCTTTGTGGTGGCTGCTTGTATTTGGTCATTAGCTTCCTACTCTGGCTACTCTCCTATTCGATTAATACTGATCGGAGTTGGGATAACATCCATGTTAAGTGCCTGTTCAGAAATGTTGATTACTTATGGTGATATTGAACTCGTTGAATCTGCATTGATGTGGCTTGGTGGAAGTCTGCATCAAGTTACTTGGTTAGAGGTTGATGTGATGCTGATGTGGTTAGTGGTCTCTGGTGGCTTATCATGGATGTGTTTTAGACCATTGAACCTGTTGGTGTTGGGCGATAAAGTAGCATTTTCTCGTGGTGTTAATAACCGAAAAATAATCCCTATTTTATTATTATTGAGTGTCGCATTAACCTCTTCTTCTGTTGCAACTGCCGGAACATTAACTTTTGTTGGGTTAATTGCCCCCCATATTGCGCGCCTCTTTTGTGCTGATCGCCATGGCGCATTAATACCGTTATCAGCTCTCATTGGCGCATGTTTAGTCGTATTGGGCGATACATTGGGCCGAACCGTTTTTGCACCGCTTCAGTTACCTGCTGGTTTGGTGTTAGTACTAGTTGGTGCTCCTTATTTTATTATGTTGATGAGTGGATTACGCAAATCGTAAACCCCAAAAGGAAATAAAAATGAAAATATCTTCGATGGTAAATTCTGTTTTAATTGGCATGCTTGGCTTAACGAGTATAAATTTACAAGCGACTGAAACACGCACTTTTGAAAATAAGTTTGGTAGCATAGAAGTGCCTACACAACCTCAATGTGTTGTGTCACTGCACGATTTTAGCTTAACGATTCAGTTGTTTGAACTGGGTGTTCAACCATGTGGTTCGGTAGGCCGTAAAAAACTTTGGTCTGATCCTTACTTTAGAGGAGTACAGCATCGTTTTAATACGGAAGGTTTAATGTATGTAGGCAGTCATAAATCACCCGATGAAGAAGCGATTTCTCTATCGGATCCTGATTTAATTGTTGGTCTTTATTATCAGGATAAACTGAAAGCCAAACTTTCTAACATTGCTCCGACTGTCATTCTTCCTACCAAAGACAAGCCGATAAAAGAATGGGCTCGCCAGCTTGCCGATTTAGTTGGAAAATCGAACGAATTTAACGATAAAAAAGCAGAATATGATTGGATCATTAGTGAATTTAAACGCTTGGTACCCGACTATAATAAAATTACAGTCACTACATTAGAAATCTACGAAGATAATTTCCAACTAATTGGCCGTGGTGGGTTAGATGAAGTAATTGCCGATATGGGATTGAGCCGACCTACTGGTTATTCAAATGCGAAAAAAGGCATTAACTATAGTTTAGAGCGTATTAGCGACATGGATGCTGATATTATTATCGATACTTACGAACCTTTGTTAGATACCAGAGAGGATACAAAACAATTCCGTAATTCAGTACAATGGAAAAACCTCTTTGCGGTTAAAAATAATCAGTTTTTATACTTTAATCGAAGTCGATATGGTGACTCGATGGGTGGCCTGATAGGATCTGCTTATCTTCTATTGTCTCATATCGCAGAGCGTGAACTTAAATTTCAGGCTCAAGACAAACTTAATTGACGCGTTGCTCGTTTATGAGATAGATATCGTTGATTACACCTACAACAACTTTAATCGGTTCGAACTGTGTTGCTTAAGATAATTTGTTTATACCTAAGCTTCGTTTCCACCAAGGACATGAGAAATCCGACATCTGGAAGAACTGAATAGCCACCAACTTAATAGGCACCTTTTAGTTAGACAAAATGACTAATAGGGAGGTGCTTATGCGCAGTACAAGATATCCAAAAGAATTTAAAATTGAAGTGGTAAAACAAGTCACTGAAAAGGTCATGGTGTGGCTGAAATCGCTTACCTGAATTCATCTTGAGTAATAAAAATTGAAATTTTTAGCTTTGAAAGGTGTCTTTGACGATTCTAAATCGAACTGATAACACACTAAAGGGTTATCCCCTTTTGCTGCGTTAAAATCTACACACACTACTTTTTCAGATAACACTTTGGGAGGCCCGGATAACGTGTAATGCCCAATGATACAAGGAGTAGCTGACTCTTCATATGCTGAATCATCCCACCACTCTATTCGTTTATGGGTGCGTGTTTTTCCTGTTTTATCTTTAAACGGCTTATCAACCTTTCGCTCAGGTCCTTTTAGTAATGTTTCACACAATGAAAATAGCTCATGATTCTCATCAAAAGCATCCAACCAATGCGCTTCTTTTATACTGTTATCAGGATTTAGGTAGAGTTTTAGACGGTCGATTGCTTGTTCATCCCAACAAGCATGAATCGTTTTTACTTCTTCAAAATCAAGAAACAAAGGTAGTGACTTAAACCAAGTAATCCAACGTGCATGTTCATCTGAGCCTTCTTTAACAGCATCTAAAAAACCACGATGTTGTTTTCTATTATTTTCCGTATGTGGACGAGCCCACTTACCTTGTTCTATTTCCGTCGCCCAACCAATAGCATTTAGTTCATGATTTCCCAATAAACAAAAAGCATGATTGCTATTTACTAATTCTTCTACTTGGTTAAGTAAAGCTAAATGATCACCATCACAGCCTGGTACACTATCGATCAGATCGCCAACAAACACCAATTGCCCACTTTTTACCGACGAATTCGAGTTGTTACGATCAAAGTCAATGTGCCGTAATAAGGTGACCAGTTTATTATGCTGAGCATGTATATCACCGATAAAATATAGCTGTTCTTTGAGTCTTTTCTGTTTCATTCATGGACCTTATGAGTACAATTTTGGGGATGTTAAGGAAACAATTTCAATTAAGGTAAATCACTCACCTAGCTTTTCGAAGTGCACCATCCACTCCCTACATTTCTTGGGAACCACTCTAATCGATGTACAAGCATCGGAATAGTCTATCTGACCAAAGTCAGGGTGGTTAAAATTTGATTTTATCACATCAACATACAAGCGAGATCTCCACTATCATACAGAACAATTAGTCATTTTAATGCGCATTAAAAAGTTTAAAATATACATTTTTACGCGCATAAAAATGATTTAAATTGCATTTTAATGCGCATTAAAGTGTAATAAGAGTAGTTGATGACATGAGAGATAAAGATGCAAAGATTCCGCATAAAAAAATTAATGGAATGGAAAGCCCAGAGAACGCGTAAACCTATGCTAATAGACGGGGCACGGCAAACGGGTAAGACTTACCTTCTGCAACGATTATTCGGCCAAAGCTTTGATAATGTCCTACGCATCGACTTTCTTGAATCACCAGAAATGATCGAAGCATTTTCTGGATCATTAGCGCCTCAAGATGTGCTCTCAAACATTGAACTGTTAACAAATAAAACCTTTAACCCTGACACTGATTTACTGATTTTGGATGAAATAGGTGAATGCCCAAGAGCGGTTACCTCTCTTAAGTATTTTGCTGAAAAAGCACCTGAGATGTATATAACAGCAAGTGGCTCTAACATTGGCTTACTGAATTCATTTCCTGTAGGAAAAATTGAACAGCTCAATCTTCGCCCGTTAACATTCTATGAATTTTTACTCGCATCAGGTGAAGCAGCATTAATTAAAGCTTTTGAAAACCAAACTAACTCAGCCCCAGCCCATACTAAATTGTTCGATAAGCTAACCGACTATTATTTCACTGGCGGTATGCCAGAAGCTGTCAGTACTTGGTTTGAATTAAAAAATGAAAGCATACTAGCGCGTGTTGAAGCCGTAGAAAATATCCATGCAAACCTGATTTCAGGTTACTCACGCGATTTTGGTAAGTACTCTGGCAAAGTCGATGCTGGGTTGATCGAATCAGTGTTTCACAATGTTCCATCTCAGCTTGCTTCTGTTATGGACGAGTCAGTAAAACGATTTAAGTTTAAAGGAGTGCATGAGCGAAAATCTCGCTATAGTGATTTTGAAACTGCAATTATTTGGTTAGATAAATGCCGATTAATACTAAAAAATCACCCCACTGATGGCCTACCACGTAATCCTTTAGCTGCCTATCAAAAAGAAAATAGAATTAAACTTTTTCTCTTCGATGTCGGACTGCTCAACCATATGCTCGGGAGCAGCTACAAAGAACTTAAGCAACAAGACTTTGAATATAAGGGCTACATTGCAGAGAATTTTGTTCAGCAGGAGTTTACAGCACAAGGGCTAGATCCAACCTTCTCATGGGGAGATGCTAGAGCAGAGATCGAGTTTATAGTAACCAATGATGAAGGGAAGATTATTCCTATTGAAGTGAAAAGCGGAAAACGCACGCGAGCTAAGTCGTTGCAGTCTTACATAACTAAGTGTCAACCTCATAAGACAATCAAACTAACAGGGACACAGGGATCGAATGCATTAGAAAAAGAGAATATTATTATGCCGCTTTACTATACTCAATATGTTGTTAGTCAGTATTTAAAATCGAGCCGATAAGTTATGCCTATATTTAAATATAAAACGACTGATATCGAGTGAGAAAGTAAAAATCAGAGGGCAAAAAAGAGTAAATTTGAATTAACTTAGTGTTATTTCAGAGAGTTAGGATTTAGAACAAGAAAGGAAAAGCTTGGAGCGTGCACCGGGAATCGAACCCGGATCATCAGCTTGGAAGGCTGAGGTAATAGCCATTATACGATGCACGCTACATCGTGGAACGGGTGTTAATATGCCACAACTGGATGAAAAGAAAAGAAGAATTTTGCGTTACTGTGTTTGAATGGCCATCTTTTCATCAGTTTGGCTATAATCCGAACGAGATACAGTAATAAGTGCTCGCAAGTTTACAAATTCCGGCTTCGAGTTAATAAGAAAATAAAGTACGTTCCCCCAATAACCGATACCACGGTTCCCGCCGCGATTTGAGCAGGAAATACGATCCACTGCCCGATTAAATCTGACGAACACAGTAAAACCGCACCAATCATTGGGGCTAAAACTAATTGCGTTTTCACATGCCTCGCTCCCAACAAGGTAGCAATATGTGGTGCAAGTAATCCGACAAAAGCAACCGGCCCCATGGTTGTGGTTACCGTCGCGCAGAACACTGCAACTATCGCCAGTAAACTAACATAGCTTATCGATACAGGTAAGCCCCGTGCCCGCGCGAATCGATGCCCTGTCGATAACAATGTTAACCATCGGCTGAGTTGCAAGCTGAGCCCAATGCCAGCCAGTACAACAACAAATGCTATCAGCGCTTCACTCGCACCAACTCGATAGGTTGAGCCCGAGAGCCAACCGAGTATGACGTATTTATCCGACCCTACTCGAGTTAATGAAAATTGGACTAATGCCTCTAATGTCGCGGTTAATGCAACACCGGTGAGTACAAGCATCGATGGTGAAAATTGATGTTTACGCCCCAAGAGTAACAACCCAACCAACGTGATAACACTACCGACAATGGCAACACCATAGCTGGTTTCATGAATCGAAACACCCGTCACCAAGCTCACTGATACCAACGCAAATACGGCTCCCGACGACACCCCAAGAATATCAGGGCTAGCTAATGGGTTATAAACCAAGCGCTGTAAAATGACACCCGCAACTGAAAGCCCTGCGCCAGAAGCCATTCCTGCAACCAATCGTGGCCACAAAATACTCCATTCAAAACTGTCTGGAATGCGAAATGAAGACACATCTCCCACCGGTACAAACAGCATCACCACAACAATAATAAACGCAATAGTGCAGACCGCGGCATAAACACCAGTCGATAAATAGAGCCGGCCTTTTGGCAACGTAAGAGACAATACATCTTGAGCTACGAATTTACTTCTTGCGATCACGATAAGCAGTGGTGCCCCAATAATTGCGGTCGCGGTTCCCGTTGGGATCAGATCCAACGACCACTGGCTAATATATACAGCCAAACTGTCAGTGATCAGCAAAACCGAAGCTCCACAAACCATCGATGCAATCAATTCGTGCCGCGAGCGCGTAAAACCAAATGATCTTGCTAGGTTTGGAGCAATAAGACCCACAAAACTGATCAAACCAACGGTTGTCACCGAAACCGCGACAAGCCAAACGCCGATAAGCGACAAAATAAAAAAGGCCATACTGGTGTTAAGACCACGACCTTCCGCTCCTTTCGATCCTAAGCTTAATATGGTTAATATTCTTGGTGCAAAGATAAGAATACCAAGACTTAACGTCAATTTAGGCAATAGCCATTTAACGGATAACCATCCATTTTGCGCGAGGTCTCCTGCCCCCCAGATAAAAAGGTTATCGGCGTATTGCTGATTGAGCAAAATGATCGCAGTGGCGAACGCGCCCAATAATAGATTAACCGCCATACCCGCAAGAATGACTGGTAACCCGGTTAAGTTGCGAACACCAACAATAGACACCACCAATGCCATCGAAAGCAGTGCTCCAAATAAGGCAAAGGACGGTTGCCACGACGACGATAACGTCGGAAACATAACAGATAAAACCACTAACCCTAGCCATGCGCCCGCTGATGTACCTAACGTAAGCGGCGACATTAAGCGGTTTTGAGTAAGCTGTTGAAATAGACTTCCAACCAAACCAAACATCCCGCCAACCGCTATCGCCATCACCAATCGTGGAAGGCTGGCATCCACAAATGTAGTCCATTCAAATGACTCATTAAGGGTTTGATGGGCAAATAATACCGTGTTGAAAAACGCGAGACTGGGGCCAAACTGATTTTGAATCGTTGTCAGGTGCAATATTACCGCGCTGCAAAATACACCAATGATAAAACCTAACTTCATTGAGTTTCAGCTACCTCATTTAACGTATTCGCTATCGCTCTGGCATTGTACAAAATGGACATCGCGCCACCATAGCTCCACACCGCAGGCACCGAGTTTACCAAATCAGATTTTACAAACGACATACTTTGCCAGATTGCAGATTGAGCGAGAAAATCTTGCTGATCGAAAGGTTCAAAATAAAGGGCAATATTCTCTCCGATCTTATTTAGCTGCGTAATGCGCATTTGAGTAACACCCCATTGAGAACTCGGGCGAGGTAAAGCACTTTCAAACCCCAACTTATTTAACGCGTATTGTGGCATTGAGTTATCCGCATACAGGTAAACCGACGTTGTGCTAGCAAATCGAAATAAGGACACCTTTGGCTTACCTTGAGGAAATGCGACGGACAATTGCTGATTCAACTGCGCCAACTCCGCTTCCATATTGGCTAATTTTGTTTCTGCTAGATCGGATTTCCCCAACACATGGGCTATACGTTTAAAATTGGTAATAGCGGTCGCGGCGTTGTCGTGAAGTTCACTGTACGTTTCGTAATACAAAACTGGTGCAATTTCGGAAAGTTTAGGCGCTAAATCTTTCTGTGGAGAAGCGACCAAAATCACATCAGGCTTTAATTCTCGTAACACAGAATAGTTGGGTTCACCTCGAGAACCGATATCCTGCGTTTCCGGTGGAACTGCTGGGTTTACAACCCATTCGGTGTACCCTTTAATATCCGGCATTGCAACAGGAGCTACGCCAAGTTCAATTACCTGCTCTGCAATATCCCAATTTAACGCAGCAACGCGAATCGGCACGTCTGGCAAGGTTTGTTCTCCCAAGCTGTCGACGACAAGGTGCTGCGCAAATGCGGCACTATTTATGGAAACAACGAGAAGCACAATCTGAAAAGCACTTCTCCAACAATTAAATGAAATTAACATACGACGGCGACCTTATGTTTATGGATTGGATGATCGACCAACTTGATTGGTTTTTGATATAAATCTGACAACGTATCTTCAGTCAGCACCTCTTCAGTACAACCTTCTATACTGACCTGACCACTTTTTAGAGCAATGACATGTTCGGCGTAACGCAAAATCAAATTAAGGTCGTGCAATATCACAATGACTCCTCGGTTTTGCTCTTGGTTTAATTGAGTCAGTAGATCCAAAATCTGATACTGGTGTTGGATATCTAATGCCGAAGTCGGTTCATCGAGGATTAAAATGGGAGAATGTTGAGCGATCAGCATCGCTATCCACGCACGCTGACGCTCTCCTCCGGATAGATTTTCAGCAGAGTCCTGCTCATATTGACTCACACCTGTGCTACGCATTGCTTCATCTACGATATTGTCGTCTTCTTGGTTAAATCGTCCAAACACACCCCGCCAAGGATAACGCCCAAGTTTGACTAACTCTCGAACAGTTAACCCTGACGCTTGGGGTAAATATTGAGGTAAGTACGCAATCTTTTGAGCGAGATGTTTCGCCCCAAGTGAGGTGATACAGGTGCTTTCAAGCTTGACCATCCCGCGATCGGGTTGTAATTGCCCCGCGAGTAAATCAACAAGTGTCGATTTCCCTGAGCCATTGTGGCCAAGAATCACCGTAAACTTATCCGTGGGTATTTCCAAGGCAGCAATATCGAGTATCGTTTTTTCGCCTTTTACAATACTGACACCTTCAAGCTGAAACATAACTTCTTCTCTTTTAACTAAAAACGCTCAAAAACAGCGTTCAAACTGTTTTTGAGCATTGTGACGATAGACTAATGATCGTGATTAGAATTTAAAATCTACATTAAATTCGAATGAACGTTCTACGCCATATGCGCAGTATGTTTTGTCGAAACAAGCATACGATTCTTCGTCAAATACATTGTTCACGACGAGGTTTGCCGATGTATTTTCCAATGAAGGACTGATTTCACCCAAATCGTAACCTACAGACATATCGGTAATGACATACGATGGCACCATTCCTTCAGTGTTTTCGGCATTCATTTGCATTTCACCCACATAGCGAACTCCACCACCAATGCGAGTACCACTTAACGCTCCATCAAGTGCTTGATAATTGACCCATAGATTTGCAGTATGCTCTGCAATGTAAATTGGCGTTGTTCCTTCTAGACCATTTTGCGTGTCTTCAGTGACTTCCATATCGACATAGGTATAACTTGCGCTCACATCAACGGATTCATTAACAAACCAACGACCTTCTAGCTCCAAACCTTGAGATGTTAATTCCCCAACCTGTAAAGCTGCAGCCCACGGGTCGTCAGGGTTGGCCATTAATGCATCGCTTTTAACAATATGGAAGACCGATGCCGTCGCTTCGTAAGACATATCGTTCGACAAATATTTCACACCAGCCTCAACCTGTTGAGCAAGCTCTGGATCGTAAGGGTCACCATCGCCATCTAATCCTGCTGCCGGTTCAAAGCTAGTTGCATAACTCAAGAATGGAGAGACACCATTGTCAAATTCATACAATCCACCTACACGATAAGAAAACTGGTTTTGGTCTGCTTCTTCATAATACCCGCTGTAATCACTTGTTGATTCATACCAATCATAACGACCACCCGCAATCAATACCCAACGGTTATAACGAATTTGATCTTGGAAGTAGATGCCAAGCTGTTCAACAGACACTTTATCCAGATACTCACCGCCTTTCTCTAATGAACTGGCATCGATCATATCGTTATCTGGATTGTAGATATTAAATCCAGTTACCGTGCCATAGGTAGTATAATTCGCATCACCCTTTAGATGTTGATAGTCAACACCAAACAACAGGTTATGCTCTACATCGCCAATGACGATTTGAGCCGTCAACTGGTTATCAATAGCAAATCCTGTAGAGGTTTCGTCTGTCGTATACGCGTAGCGGTCTAGATCACCGGTCGCCTCATTAAATTGCGATTCTTCGTGCCAGGTATTTTTCTGGAAAAGCTCGGCGTCGGTATAACGCGCATTTTGTAGAAACGACCAACCATTTTCAAAGTCATGGTTAATCTTATAACCGATCATCAGCACTTCGCGTTTAAAATCACTCCAATTGACATCACTTACTGATGTAGATGGAGATGTTGAGCCATAGTCACCGCTGATGATTGGCACTGAGGCGTTAACCCCCATTGCTGGGTCATTTTGGTAATAAAGGTTAAAGTTAACCAAAGTGCGGTCAGACACTTGCCAGTTAAGCGACGGCGCGATGACGTAGCGCTCTTCTGTTGCATTATCAACTTGGCTATCTTGTTTACGAGCCAATGCAACAAAACGGTAAGACAAGTCACTATTTGATACCTGCCCTGTCGTATCAACCGATGCTTCCACTAGATTACGTGACCCCGTCGCGATTCCGACATTAGTCGCGGAGTCGACTTGCGGTGACTTAGCAATAATATTCACCATTCCACCAGGAGGCATAGAACCATAGAGTACTGATGTTGGCCCTTTGAACACTTCAACTTGCTGCATTGCGATAGGGTCGATTTGAGGTTGTAAGTTCCACCCGTTTAAAAACTGCAGTAATAGCCCATCGTAGTGACTCTGCTCTACATCAAAACCTCGGATGTTAAAGGAATCAAACATCGTTACAGCAGCGCCGCGGTATTCCGTGGTCACACCCGGTGAATAACGCAATGCTTGATTTAATGACTTAACTGAGCGTTGTTCTATGAGTTCATTGTCAACAACCGTTATCCCTTGAGGTGTTTCTTCAGGTTGTAACGCTGTTTTTGTTGCGGTGTTTCGATATGTTTTTCCTAATATCGTGATGGTTTCTGAGTCTTCGCTTACCACCTCATCTGCCACTGCAGCGCCAGATAAAACCCCAAGTAATGCAATTGAAACGGCTGAGCGTTTAAATAAAATTGAACTGTCCATTGTGTAACACCAATAATGTAAATGATAACTAATCTCGTTTGTGGGGATTTTACAAAGATTACATTTTTAAAGTTAACAATTTGGTGCAAAGTTCAATTTAAATATAAATAATTCTCATTACCACAACCAACGGTCGAAATTTTACTAACGAAAATACTCAACTAACCCCCATATAACTGAAAAAAAAGTCATTAGCATGCTTGAATTGGGATCCAATATTCCAGAAGATGTTCTTGTGTACCTTGTTCAAAGTGAGCGGGATATTTCTCTATTTCGTAACCATCAATTGCGGTATACCCCGAGTTAGGTAACCAATGCAGCAATACCCATTCAATCGATGATGCCAGTTCATGAATAGGCCCTGAATGTTTGATCACTGCATAGGTTTGAGCGGGGATATCTAATCGATGTAACGAACTCATTAATTCAGGTGATGAGATACCCTCGAATGACTCTAACTCTATCCCTGCCCAATATTTAATTTGGGTTTGATCATTGGAAATCAAATCAAACACACCAATATGGTTTATAGGTTTACAATCGATCAATTGATTTAATTCAACCCAAATTTCCGGGACACGCAAATGGAAATTAGGGTTACTATCGAAAATACCATTAATTTCTCCGGAGATGCCCACCATAGAAAAGGCTTGAGCACTGTTAATTCGGACATCAACCAAGGCCGTTGCTGTTTTTGTATATTGCAGTGGACGTGTAGGGTAATGCAGGGGTTTACGTAATCCGGTCCTGATTCCTGCTTTTCTATAGGCGCGCGGGCTGACGTTAAACATCTGCTTGAATGCTCGGCTAAAACTTATCTCAGAATTAAACCCATGTTCAAACGCGATATCGATAATTTTATCGGACGTATCGAGAATTCGTTCTGCGGCATTGCTGAGACGAAGCTCACGTACATAGGTTGCAACACCTATCCCTGTTTGGCGCTGAAATACACGCTGTAATTGCCACCGAGACCAACAACTATGAACCGCAATTTGTTCTAAGGAAATCGCCTCCGAAATATTCGCGTGAATAAATGCCAACACCCGCTGTATGCGCTCATGTCCAGCATGAATTGATTGCGGTGCTTCCATTTCGTCCATCATTTAATTCCAATAACAAATTCGTGACTCATTTTATCAAATTATTAAATGAGAATTAATCTCTTTTAGCTCAATTCAATTTTATTGTTGGTCCACTATGCTCAAAACGATATGGCACTTCAGCGGTTGGGCTCTCGCCTCAGTACTAAACCCTTTGATTTAACGAAATAAAGAAGGGAAGCGTTGTACAAATTGTCCGTAAAGAATCTATTTTTTCTGTCAGTAGTCCTATTGAGGATTTTTAATTCACAGTGTAAATTCTAACGTTATTAAAATCTTCTTTTCTGATTCAAGTTTCAGTAGGTCAAATCTGTAATGTCAAAAGCGATTATCATTGTCCACGGCTTATTTATGTCACCAACTGCGATGCGAGTAATTGAATTACGTTTTCGGAAGCTCGGTTACGATACCTACAACTTTGGCTATTCATCTCGTCACTATTCTCATAAAGTTCTCGACCGCTTGCATGCGTTGTGCTGCTCTCTTAAACACGACAACGTATACTTCCTAGGCCATTCCCTAGGCGGTATTGTCATTAACCAATACCTTGGTGAATATCAAGCTCCAGCGAACTGCAAAAGTGTCGTAACACTTGGTACGCCTTATCACGGCAGTAAGATAGCACAATACTTCTCCACCACACCTTACCGTGATTTTCTTTTTGGGCATGACAAAACATCGCAAGTGTTATCAAACGGAGTCTCAGAATTTACCCGGCTTCCCATCGGCGTAATTATCGGAACGAAGAATATTGGGGTGGGTTTGGCATTTGGTATTGAGCGTGGTGATGGGACAGTTGATATCAAAGAGGCGACATTTGATGGAGCAACCGATCAGGTTCTAATTTCTCTAACCCATACTGCCTTAATTTATTCGAAGCAATCAGTAAAGCTCGCGCATTCATTTTTTATGAGCAATAAGTTTAAATAGCTTGAGCCATCCAAAGTCGACTGGATCAAATGAATACAGCTAGATTTCAGATACCAATGAATATGGGTAGAGGGATAGAATTATTAATGAAGATGTCTAGAGTGACACCTTTCATAATTGAATGCGCGACTAGTTAACTTCTTATAGGGTAAATCTTAAACTCTAGGATCGACCAGCCTCGTATCGATTTTATCAATTCCACTTCAACAACCGTTGTTGCCTCTTCAAATTCTACATACGCTTGATATTTGGCAGTGATGCTATGTTCTGATGTATCCCAAAATTTAAACCCCCTAGCTGCTTTTCCTGTCAAGCCAGTAAACTCTACAAAGTCTCCAAACTCCGTATAATCGTTCATCATGGTATCAAGTTCATTAATCGAATAGCGTTCTTTAATCTGGCTACTTGCAAAATGCAAGAAATTATTACTATCAAAGCGACGAGAAATTGCTGGGATCGCTCGTTCAGCATAAACTCGGCTTTCATCATCAAGTTTTGAACCTGTGAAATATCCTGTAAATAAGCCCAAAAAAACCGCTATTAGAGCGATGGCAAAAAGCCATTTCTTCATGGTGTAGGCGTCCTTAAAACAACGATTAAATATATAGAAATATGAGGATAATTGTAGACTGAATTTTTGGCTTATGCATAAACTAACACTCCAAAATCATAGAATTGGTAAGGTTTTATTCCATTTGTTTTATATCCGAGACATCAAAAATGTTTGATTTTATACTGACAAAGACCAAATAACCCCTAACAAATTGATGACATTACTCAATCATTCCTATTGAGTTTTTACATAATAATGACATAAAGTAATTTAACACCAGAAGAAACCCCTATTACCTGGCTATTTATAATTAAGATAAAAAAATGGCATGAGTTCAATCTACGAGTTTAACTCCTAAGCTCTCCAATAAATTCAGTGCTTCAAAACGACTAAATACCGCATTCTCCACTTGGTTATTTAGTACATTGATGTCGTAATAACATGACTCGCTCAAATCGACATTTTTCAGATTAGTGTTCATGAATAAGCTATTTGAAAAGTCACAACCTCTCCAATTTGAATCGACAAAGTTTCCTTCTCGAAAATCGGCGTCTATGACTTTACATTCAGCAAAAATCAATCGATTTAATGTCAAACCAAACATAGAAATACCGTTTAATATTGAACGGGAAAACTGCAGTTCAAAGTCAACATGAAACGTTGGCCAATCAACCTTAGTAAAATCAATACCAACCAACTTTGATTCACTGAATATAACATCGAATAAACGACTCGCGGGTAAATTCACTAAACTCAAATTACAGTTAACAAATTTGCATTCATTAAATGTACAATTGAGAAAAGTAGATTGAGAAAAATCACAGTCGACAAATTCACAAACTTCAAAAGTAACACCTTCAAATTCGAATTCTGAATAACAGAGCCTATTAAACCGCTGATCATAATATTCATCGTGAGAATTAATTTTAGTTTGCGACATATTTGCTCCAAATAAGCCTTTATACTAATAGATAAGATTTTTAAACGATTAAATGAGTCGCTAACGCATATTTGGTTTACGTGTCGAAGCGAGTACCAAAACTGATTGCTTTTCTTTGATCGTCATCGTGTGCCAAGAAATAATTTCCTCGTAACTGCGAAAACAACCAACACAAATATCATGTTGATCAAGACAACAATTCCGAATGCAAGGATTTTCAATCTGTGCAGCACCATTGGCGTTCGATTTATCTTTCATTATCACGATTCCAACGTAAGTTACCCAGTAAATCTAATGAAATGTTTCGATATATACTGCTTCGACTTTGTTTCTTGCCCATTCGGTCCGACGTAAAAACTTCAATGACGACTTAATTGATGGGTTTGAATTAAAACAATTAATCGGAATCATTTCACCAAGGCGTTTCCAACCAAAATGTTCGACCAATCTCGTTACAATCATCTCTAAGGTAACGCCATGAAGTGGGTTATTGGCTTGAGAGGTACTCATATCACTTCCTTATTCATATTTTTCGCGTGATGCTCAAGACGGCAAGACTATCACAGTTCAATACGCCTTCGCAGCACTAACAAAACCCGTTACACTAATGATCTAATCCTCGATATGACCCAGAATGTGAAACTCGGAACTCGCTTAACTCAACTTGCCTCCATGACAGACGGACAGTATGACCATATTTGGGATTGCTGCTGCGATCATGGTTACCTAGGCGCACATTTGCTCACTAAAAGCTCCACAAGTACGGTGCATTTTGTTGATATTGTTCCTGAATTAATGGCGCAACTTGAAGATAAACTTAACCGACACTTACCCGACTGTTCCCAGCGCTGGCAAGTTCATTGTGCCGATGTCGCCAAACTGCCCTTAGAATCCTTTTCAGGTCGACATCTTGTGATTATCGCTGGTATTGGAGGTGATCTAATGGTCACGATGCTAGAAGCTCTGCTAAAAAACACCCAATACGACAACATTGAGCTGTTGCTGTGCCCTGTCAACAACGCATTTCACGTTCGAAAAACGCTACGACATCACCACTTATCGCTCATCGACGAAACCGTTTTAGAAGAAAACGGCCGTTACTACGAAGTCATTAAAATAAAAAAGCAGATAGATACAGCAGGCTCAGACGTCGCGTTAGTTGGAAGTAGAATGTGGCAGGTTAATCGCCCCGAACAGTACGCAATAGTGCAACAATATTTAGATAAAATATTATTGCACTATCATCGCAGTGCCAAGAGTGACCCAATAATGGCGAGCAAGATCATCGCGGCTTACCAAAAGGTGAATATTGAATCAACGTGTCGTAGCAATTAAAGGTCGAAAAACGTCATAAATTGGCGGTAAGCATCAGATTCATTCTCAATTTCAGCTCGAAAAAAATTTAACCGCGTTCCTGGCTTGGCTTGAGCTAACTTCATCAAACTCATTTTTGAAACACAGCCAAGTTTAGGATAACCACCGAGCGTTTGACGGTCATTCAATAAGATAATCGGTTGGCCATTGGCTGGAAACTGAATAGCTCCTAACGCAATGCCTTCTGAGATAATGCCCGACACATCACACTGAACCACATTCCCCTCTAATCTCATCCCCATTCGATCCATCTTATCAGTCACCACATAGGGTTTCTCATAAAATGCATATCGAGCCTCAACAGAAAACTTGTCTGCTTGATAAGATTCAATAACCCCAATACTTAAACAATCAGAATACTTTGGAATAAAACGACGTGGTACCCAATTATCGATATCATCTCTTATAGCCTGTTCATTTGCCTTAACAGGTAGAATATCGTTCACCGCTAACGCTTTTCCAGCACGTTCAGCTAATCCACCTATCCCGTTCCTAACGACTGTTGACGCACTATCAAAGACCATCGGGACATCATATCCACCTCTCACAGCAAGGTACGCTCTCATACCTGTTTTAGCGTATCCCAGCTTAAGAGTTTGACCTTTACGGAGGGTAAATGAGCGCCAATTCCCTATCGGTTTTCCGTCAACGTTTGCACACAAATCGGCACCACAAATAGACAGCATCACGTCGGAAAGTGCGCTAAAAGCCGCTCCCCCCATCGTGATTTCCAAAGCAGGTGTATTGGCTGAGTTATCTAATAAATAATTCGCCCAACAAAATGCATGCATATCGACGGGACCACCAACGCTCAAACCTTGCCGTGCAACACCCATTCTTCCGAGATCTTGAACTAGCGACAACACACCGGGAGCAACGACCTTTAATCCCATTAGATTATCCCCCCAAGATCCAAAAACTGTTCACGACTAATTGCAGAAAACTGAATACGGTCACCGACATTAAATGGCATCATTGGATCACTGTTCACATCAAAGAGCGCCAGCGGGCAATTTCCAATAATGTTCCAGCCTCCAGGAGTTTCCAGTGGATAAACAGCGGTTTGCGAATCGGCAATACCAACGCTGCCTTTCGCAACCTTGAGTCTCGGCTCTTTATGACGAGGAGCAGAAATTCGTTCATCCACCGATCCTAGAAAAGCAAAACCCGGAGCAAAACCTATCGCATATACTGTGTATTCAGCCTGCCGATGAATATTAATGACATCCTCAACTGAAAGGCCTTTAGCAAACGCGAGCGCCTCAAGGTCTGGAGCGACTTCTGGGTGATAATAAACGGGTAGCTCTACCACATTTTTCAGACCGTTTTGGGACGTATCTCGATCTAAATTCACAAGTTCGGTTTCGCACCATTCGAGTAACTCTCTAACTGCCAACTTTAATGGATGAAACTCAATCAAAACTGACGTATATGAAGAAATAACATCAGTTACTTGCAGAGGAAATTGTGCATGAACCCGTTGTGTAAACAATGACAGTTTGTCTACTAATTCTGGAGAGATTTCATCACCGATATATGCAATAACACTCGTCTCCGATATTTGAGAAACCTGTATTTCCATCAACGAATCGCTTTTCGTAATTTTTCAATTGTCGCCACGGATTCTTTATTGTCTCCATGAACGCATATTGTGTCAGCTTGCAGTGCCAAAGTATGACCATCAATGGTTGTCACCGTACCTTGTTCTGTGAGTTGCTTAACCTGGTTAATAATAAGCTGAGGATCGTGATATACCGACCCAGCAATCTCACGTGATGATAAAAAGCCCTCAGTGGTATAGGCTCGGTCAGCAAACGCTTCAAATAGCAGTTTTACGCCATAAGACTCTGCAATTGCTTGGTAGGCTTGGTTATCTGCTTTTGCCAGAATCATCAATGGTACTGAAAAATTCGCTTCTGAAATGGATTCAACAATTGCGGTAAATACACGCTCGTTGGCCATCATGTCATTGTATAAAGCACCATGAGGCTTGATGTAATCCATACTCGCCCCATTTAGCTGACACATACCAAGCATTGCTCCGACTTGATAAGCGACTAAATTCTTGAGTTCGTCATGGGTATGCGGAATTGAACGGCGCCCAAATCCTTTCTTATCATCATACCCAGGATGTGCGCCGATCGAGACACCATGGCGCACTGCATTTTTAATTGTTCGTCCCATAACATCTGGGTCTGAGGCATGAAAACCACACGCTATATTTGCCATATCAACAAAAGGCATTACCGCGTCATCCATGCCAATTGTCCAACAACCGTAGCTTTCACCTAAGTCACAATTCAGTTTCATAACAAGCTTCCTTATTCAACTAACGTCATCCATGATAATACAATTCACTTTTAAATACATTTTGTATGCACTTTAAATCCTAATCACTTTTTAATTGTTGTCAAACTGTTTAAATGCCGTTAAGGTAAAGTTGAATTCGTTGATTATTCCAGCAACAAGCTAGTATTTATTGTGCGTTATGGAATATTCAGGTGATTTTTACTCCACATCCAATTTTCAGTGCCATGGAATTACTTTCGAGGAATAGGCTATGATCAAACCAATATTGAAAAAATCTCTCATCGCGATTGCACTTCTCACGAGCAGCACCAGTTACGCTGCAACTCGTTGGGACATGGCAACGCCTTATCCAGATGCGACTTATCACACCCAAAACATTGTCCAGTTTGCTAACGAAGTGAAACAAGCAACCGATGGTGAACTAGAGATTGTTGTACATACAGGCTCATCTTTAATCAAGCACCCAGAAATTGCTCGTGCAGTTAGGACTCAACAAGTCGCGATTGGCGAAGTTTTCATTGGTATCTTAGGGAATAGCGACCCAATTTTTAAACTTGATAACATTCCATTTTTAGCGACCAACTTTGAGCAAGCTAAAGATTTATATGCCGCATCCAAAGCCGCTCTTGAAGCAAGACTAGACGAAGATGGTTTAATGTTACTGTATTCCGTTCCTTGGCCACCTCAAGGCATTTACAGTAAAAAACCAGTCAACTCTGTCGACGATATCAAAGGCTCCAAAATGCGTGCTTACAGCCCAACGCTCTCTCGCCTGGCGGTTTTGCTTGATGCGACTCCAACAACTGTACAAAACGTTGAGATTCCGCAAGCCTTCTCCACTGGTATTGTCGATATGATGATCACTTCATCAAGTACTGGTGTAAATAGCCAATCTTGGGACTATTTATCCAACTATACCGATGTACAAGCGTGGATTCCGAAGAACATGGTTATTGTTAACAAACGCGCTTTCAAACGTTTACCGAGCGAAGTGCAGAGCGAATTACTGGCGACAGCTGAGCTTGCGGAAACTCGCGGTTGGGAAATGGCAGAAAAAGAAACGGTTGTTCAAACTGCAGCCCTTGCAGAGAACGGAATTGAAGTGGCAGCGCCAACGGAAGATCTGATGACATCGCTTAAGTCTGTAGGCGAAACAATGGCTAAAGAGTGGGCCGAGGAAGCTGGAGACAACGGAAAAGCCATTTTAGCTGACTATCAAAAATAGTCTCTCACCTAAAATTAAGTCATAAAATGCGAGAACAGGGAGTTCGAACATGCAACGGATACTTGATAAAACCTATGCCATGGCAGGCGCAGTGTCAGGCTTATGTATCGTACTAATTTGTATCACTATATTAGTTCGAGTCATAGGTAGATGGTTTGGCATAGTCATACCGTCGAGTGATGATTTTGCTGGATACCTTTTAGCCTCCTCCAGCTTCCTTGCTTTAGCCTATTCATTTCGCCAAGGTTCACACATCCGTGTAACGCTGTTTCTTCATCGTTTGGATGAAAAGCGCAATGTTGCTATCGAACGCTTTGTTCTCGTATTGGCTTCTATTTTAGTAAGTTACCTCTGTTATCAACTAAGTTATATGGTCTGGGAATCATGGGTTTTTGAAGAACTCACTCATGGCTATATTCCCATTCCACTTTGGTGGGTTCAACTTCCCGTCGCTATCGGAGCAATTGTTTTCTTCATTTCAATTGTCGATACAACGGTGAGACATATTTATAACGGCGACCGTATTCCAAAGTCTGACGAAGAACAGCTCGCAGAATCCCAACCTATCGAATTATCTTCTGAGAAAGGAGATTCTCTATGAGCGAAATAACCATTGGCATTATTTTAGTTGTCCTGCTTTTAACTCTCCTTGCAAGCGGGACGTGGGTTGCACTGTCTCTTATCTCTGTTGGTATCGTAGGTATGATGCTGTTGGGTAATGAGTCTTTTGGGCTTATATATTCAACATCTACATGGGGTGCCATTTCCGACTGGTCGCTAGCTGCACTCCCACTTTTTATATGGATGGGCGAAATTCTCTTTCGTACTCGATTATCGAAAGATCTTTTTGAGGGATTAACGCCTTGGCTAAGTCGAGTGCCAGGGGCTCTTTTACACGTAAACATACTTAGTTGTGGAATCTTTGCCGCGGTTTCAGGTTCATCCGCAGCCACCGCGGCCACTATCGGTAAAATGACACTTCCAGAGCTTAAACGAAAAGGTTATGACGACAAAATGGCGATTGGCACATTAGCGGGTTCTGGTACGCTAGGTCTGCTGATTCCGCCATCAATTATCCTCATTGTCTACGGCGTATCCGCTGAGGTATCCATCGCTCGTTTGTTCATAGCGGGTGCTATCCCGGGAATCATGTTGCTGTTATTGTTTGTTGGCTACACCATGCTTTGGTCGGTCAAACACAAATCAACCATCCCTCATGAAGAAGCTCGTTACACCTTTACCGATAAACTGGCTGGATTAATCAAACTGGTCCCTGTCAGTTGTCTAGTTCTCTTTGTACTTGGCTCTATTTATGGTGGTATCACTACCCCGACCGAAGCGGCATCATTTGGCGTCGTTGGTTCACTCATTCTCGCCATCACCAGTCGAACATTAAGTTGGGATACCTTTACTGAGAGCTTGATGGGTGCGGTAAGAACATCCTGTATGATTATTTTCATTCTTGCTGGCGCGGCCTTTCTAACGGTTGCAATGGGCTTTATTGGCCTCCCAAGAATGCTGGCTGAGCAGATAGGATTACTCGAACTGTCTCCATTCATGCTGCTATTTTATCTTACAATTCTGTTTGTCATACTTGGCTGCTTTCTCGATGGTATTTCTGTTGTCGTGTTAACCACATCAGTAGTACTACCAATGGTGACACAAGCTGGCATCGACCCATTATGGTTTGGTATTTATATCGTCCTCGTGGTGGAAATGTCTCAAATAACGCCCCCTGTCGGATTTAATTTATTTGTTATTCAAAGCTTAACGGGTAAAAATATACTCTACGTCGCGAAAGCAGCATTACCTTTCTTTTTCGTTCTGCTCTTCGCCGTAATATTAGTCACAGTATTCCCTCAAATTGTAACGTGGCTACCAATGAGTATGACTCAATAATAAAGGAATCAACAATGGGTAACTCCGACTCAAATACACCACATTTGCCGATAGTTTCCTCATCTCATTTAGCCAGTAATGAAGCGATGGCCTTGAGTGAATTTGAATACGCATTAACCATGATGCACAATGCTTTCCAGCGCTGGACCCAATCATGCAGTTCCACCGCTGGCATGCCGGAGCTTAGCCCTCTCGACATATTGGTCGTTCACAATATCTACCACCGTGACCGACCAAAACGTATTGCCGATGTCGCCTTTACACTTAACATCGATGACCTTCACACAGTCTCTTATGCAGTGAGAAAATTAGTAAAACTCAACTTGGTGAAAAGTATTCGACAAGGAAAAGACACGTTTTATCAGGTCACCGAATCGGGTGAACAGTTTTGTATTCAATATCGAGATGTCAGGGAGCAATGCCTCGTCGATGTTATTCAGCGTATCGGCATTAACGACCAATTGGGAGATGTCGCAACATTAATGCGAACCCTTTCGGGATTTTATGACCAAGGCTCTAGAGCGGTTCGTTCTTTGTAATTCACTTGCAAGATCAATGTATTGCTCGTGTCTACTACATAAAGCATTTCAAATAGGCTTGCTCTAAGGAGAGCCTCCAAAAAAGAAACTCACCTGCCAAAGTGAAATGGTGAGTTTAATTTTGTTCCTCATCATCTATTTTTTTAGCTTCTTTAGTCACTCTAAAAACCAGAAAACACAAGCCAGCAACGGATTGCCCAAATTGTTGAGTTCGACAATGGCTGCTTGAGTATTTACATAACCAATAGTTTTCATCATTAGAAGGCGCGAAAAGTAACAATGAGATATGAGAAGCTGAATATAACCAGTTTTGGTCTCACTCATAATTAAAAAAATAACGCCGAACCAATTTCGGGATCGGCATCGAACCACACTTATTCTAGGAGGTAGTTACAAACCTCCTTCCCATAGAAATAGATTTCATCTCAATAAAACGATAGGACAAATCCGACAATACAATAGTGAAGAACAATGAAACTAGTGTCGCTAGTACAAAACTAATTTCCATCTCTTTGAAATAATGAAAAACAATTGCAATACAAAGCATATGGAGTAAGTAAAATGAATAACTAATTTTACCTAAATATACAAAAATTTTATTTCTTATTTTAACTTTAGTTAGTAATAAAATACAGAAGAAAAAGCTGAAAAAATATGTCAAATACCATCTAACCCAAACATCTTGATAATACAGCTTGAAAGTAATAAATAAACAAACCATATAAAATATTGAAATAGCCACTAATGGTAACAAAAGTTCAGTTCTATTATTTATTAGGTAATAACGCAAAAATGAACCATAAAACATAACAGATAAAGCAATAGGTAAAATAATTGGAAGGTTAATACCGTATTGAAACCGAACAAACCCTCCAACTAGAGCTCCTAGAGAGAAAAGAACGATTAAGGCTAATATTGTTTTAATACTATGTAATTGTTTTATATAAAATAAAGCTGCACAAGCTCCATAAAATACAAGTTCAATAAAAAGTGTCCAATATGGACCCAACACATTTTCAACACCAAAAGCTTTTTGGATCATAGAAAAGTTAATGATTACCTGGGATACAGAATTTACAAAAATATCTTTCTCCAGAAACTCAGCGTGGTTGAACAGAAATAAAATTAACACTGAAAGAATAATTGACGCCCAATAAACTGGGTATAGACGGAAAAAACGTTTTATCAAAAATCTTTTTATCGGTTGATGAGTATCATCTTGTAAACTCAATGGAATAATAAAACCACTAATAATAAAAAATACAACAACTCCAATTCGACCTAAATCCACAAAGTCAATTCTGATTCCAACTGTTTCGCAACAGTGGTAGACAAAAACGAGTATCGCCGCTATTCCTCGAATAGAGTCTATATATTCCAACCGATTGTTCACACTACTTCCTTATCACACTTTAATATTTTTAAAATTACAGCAGACCAACACCTGCTTTTTGATAATCCTATCATGACTACAGTAACAACTGTAGTACTCAAGCAAGAATGCAAACATGAGTAAAAAAAAGCGGAGTAGTAAACCAACTGAACTAGATATTAACATTATAAAAATATTAAATATAATCAAATAGTTAAATACAAGCAATCTCTAACAAGATAAATTTAGAAGCACGCAGATAAAACTTGAACCTAGTATTGAGCTTGAAACAAGATACTTAAACCGAGATAAAAATTCTACACCCATAATCTTTACCGCAAACGCTCCAACACGACCGCTTGATCTAGCTCCATTTGATAATCGCTGTAATCCAGTCCTTTATCGAAAACAAATTCGGTGATTAGAGTCCGCACACGAGCCACTAGCTGCTCTGATGTCCATGGTTTTTCAAAGTAGCTATCTATACGAGCATGATTGATTGCGGTAATGGTATCGCTGTGAGTTGCTTGGCCAGTAAGTAAGATTTTTCTGGTTTGACGAAAGCGATCGTCTTGAGAAATTTCGGTTAACAGCTCGACACCAGTTTTAATTGGCATAATATGATCTGAAATAACCAGCGCAACAAAATCTCCTTCAGCATCCAGCTCTTCCATCAATTCCGACGCTTCATTTGCAGATTCACAATCCTCGATATAAACCCAACCACTTAGGCTATCAAGATCATTCAATACTGCATCCAATACTTCTCGCTCATCATCAATACAAATCAGATTTAGCTTTTCCATGTCATTCCCCTATTGGTAATCAATTACTGTCGGTTGCTCTACATGCTATTTCTTGTACCCATACCTTAAAACTTAGCCTATAAACCCCACAACATTCAGAATCCACACTAAAACAAAACTGCCCAATACCCCAACAACACCCAACACAACGCCGACTTGTGCCATTTGATTACTTTGAACGTTCCCCGTCGCATGTGCCAACGCATTTGGTGGCGTGCTGATAGGCAATGACATACCGAGTGAAGCAGCAAACGTCACCACAAGTATGAGCGTCATTTCCCCACCAAGTGGCTCCAGTGATACCATAGACGCGCCAAGTGCAGCCATAATCGGCATTAACAGGTTTGCCGTTGCGGTATGAGACATAAAATTCGCCATCAACAAACAAAGGAAGGCCGCTCCAAATAACACGACATAGGGCGAATAAGCATCGAAAGGAATACTGTGAACTAATGATTTGGCTAATCCGGTTTTATCAAGTGCTAAACCAAGGGCAATCCCCCCCGAAACGAGCCAAAGTACGTCCCAGGAAATTTTCTTTAGGTCTTCTCGATTGATAATTCCTGTAATGGAAAATACAGCAACAGGAATTAAAGCGACCGTATACGAGTTCATACCGTGAGCTGATCCCATCAACCAGAGCAAAATCGTTCCTGCGAAAGTGATATATACCGTAATTGCCTTAGGCGTTTTTAAAAACTTACCTTTAATATTTAACTCAATCGTTTGCTGTTCTGCACGGTACAGGCTTTTGATTAGAAACCACGCTAACGCCATCATAATAATCACAAACGGGACACCAAAAACCATCCATTCTCCGAAGGTGATCAAGCTGTCATCAACCAAATATTTTAGCGCGATGGCATTTGGTGGCGTGCCAATTGGCGTACCTATGCCACCAATATTTGCCGCGACTGGAATACTCAACGCAAAGGCAACACGCCCGGGGTCTTTCGGCCCAAATACGGCGATAACCGGAGTAAGAATCGAGAGCATCATCGCTGTCGTGGCGGTATTGGACATAAACATTGAAAAAACGCCGGTAATCAACATCAATCCAAGCATGACGAACTTCGGATCTTTACCAAACGGCTTAAGGAGAATTCTCGCCAAGTTGACATCCAAGCGATACTTAGTTGCTGCAATCGCAAGAAAAAAACCACCAAGAAAAAGCATAATAATTGGGCTTGCGAAGGTGGCCATAATGTCTTTGTAACTTAGTAAATCGCCAAACCCAGCCTCCCCGGCACCACTGCGTAAAAAGATGATCCCTTTATCGGATAAGAGCATCAGTTCAAGCACAATAATGACAACGGAGGTGGCATAAATTGGGATGGGTTCAAACACCCAACAAAGTGCCGCAAGTAGGAATATTGCAATCACGCGCTGCTGGATAACAGTAATATCGTCAAATGGAAATGCCGATTGCGGTAATAGCAAAATTATCAAAGGGATGAGGAGCGGAATGATATATTTAATATACTGACGCATGATGAATTAGCTTCCGGTTAAAAATTAAATTAAGACCAGAAAGTACCGTCGGGCAGGATGAAAAATACGATGGCATTTTTCACACAATCAAGCAAACTCGTAACGGACTTATCAATGTAGTTGTCGCCAACTGTTAGCATAACCACATTAAGAGCTTAAGCTCAAAATAGGCTAAAGAAAACACAATTAGTCCGAGACCGTGACCAGTGTAATACCATTCATTTTAATAAGGGTATTAACCTAAGATCTTCCCATCACTGATCTACGCAAACACCGTTCTTATAATTAGCAGATGCCATTTATATTTGATAAGTGTACACTATTCAAATCACACTGATAATGAGAGCTGATTGTGAACGATCACGACAATAAAAAGCATCGTTTCTGCAACCGAGGTGGACCAAGACCCGGTTGTGGTCGTAAACCTGGCGTTAAAACTCGACCAGTACGCATTCCCGAATGGTTACTAGATGCATTAGAAGAAATCGGCGAACCTCGTAAGTGCATTGTTAAAGCCTGTATTGCTCAATATGGAATTGAACACCCACGTAAGAAAGAATCTCATGACTAAAAAAGCGTTCATCATCCACTTTCTACAAATGAACCGCACATCATACCTACTAGCAATTGTTCTGATTATTCTTGTTAACTGGTTGCAAGTGGAAATTCCGCGTTATATTCAATTGGCGATTGATTTGATCGACGATGCCTCCGTTACGGGTCACGATCAGCTTATAACCTATGTATCAATCGTCATATTGATGTCGGTTGCTATGATCATAGTTCGAATTTTTTCACGTATTTATGCACTCAACCCAGGCCGTATCACCGAAGCGGCATTAAAAAATATTCTTCTAAATAAACTCAACCGCTTACCTAATCGGTTTCATGGTCGATTTGCATCGGGGAAGCTTATTTCGATCATAAATAACGATCTAAATGGGATTCGCTTGTTCTTTGGAGCCGGCTTTCTTCAAACATCTAATGCGCTGCTTGCTCTTTCATTTACGCCAATCTGGATGTGGCATATTTCACCAGAGCTTACACTTTATTCTATGATCCCAATTGTTATTGCATTCGTGATATTTCGAGTTGGCTTTAGAAAAATGAAAACATTGCACATGGAACACATGCACCGTTTACAAAGTCTATCGGCTCAATTGATGAATTTTTTATCGGGTATCGACCTTATAAAAAGCCAACAAATGTCGCCTTGGGTACGTGTAGAGGCTGAAAAACTGAATCAACAGTTGCTCACCTGTCGGATGCAAATAACCCGCATTCAAGTGTTCATCATGCCGGTTCTCGATTACGCCAATAACCTAATGAAAATCATGATCCTTGGGCTTGGAGGCTACTTGTTAATGAGCCAGCAGTTAACGTTGGGAGAAATTACCGCTTTTCTCGCCTATTCCGTGTTGCTCGCAATGCCGTTAATGCAATTAGGTAGAATTGCCACGATTTATCAAAGAGGCATGGTCGGTATCGATAGTGTCCAAACAATATTAAATGCAGAAGTACCTGAACAAGATTCGCAACACCTTCCTCAAACAGAGGTAGAAGAATTAAAAGGCAACACTCTTTCGGTGCGTAATTTGAGCTTCAAGTACCAAGGTGATGATCGGTTAATTTTGGATAACATCAGTTTTGATATACCGGCAGGAAAAAAAATAGGTTTTCTTGGAAGTATCGGCTCGGGTAAAACAACCTTGGTTAACTGCTTAAATCACCATCTTGATGTTCCAGAAGGCACTATTTTCCTCGGGAACAAAGACATCACCACATTTGCTCGTAACGATTTACGCCGCTATATAAAAACCGTGACCCAAGACCCCTATTTGTTCTCAGCAACCATTGAAGAAAATATCCGTTTTGGCAGTGCCAATAAAGGTTTCGACAAGTCCCACATTAATGAAGTGCTCGAACTAAGCCAATTGGCTAGCGATGTATCTCGGTTTGAAAAAGGTGACCAAACACTCGTCGGTGAGAAAGGCATTATGTTATCTGGTGGTCAAAAACAACGTCTCAGCATTGCCAGAGCACTACTTAAAACGAGTGATTTAATCATCATGGATAACGTACTTTCTGCCGTTGATTATGAAACCGAGCGTAAGATTCTGGAGGGTTTGTTTGAACGTCTCACCAATCAGTCGGTACTTGTGGTTTCTCATCGGGTCAATGCTCTAGAATATATGGACGAAATTATCGTTCTAAATCACGGCAAGATTATCGCAAAAGGCGACCACGCTACTCTACTTAAAACATGCCCTTATTATTACGAAACCTGGCTATTACAGCAAAATGAAACAGAGGCTGAAGCATGTTAAAAGCGGACGATCTTCAATACCTAAAGCACTTTTTTAAGTTTGCGAGAACATACAAAACATCCGCAGTACTTGGAATTGCCATGCTGCCTCTTTCTGTGATCACCAACTTACTGTTTCCTTGGTTGATCATCCAGGTCATCGATATTCATCTCACCCATGAAAATATGGATGGATTGTGGCTCCACATCGGTTATCTACTGATCGTACTCGTTGCTAACTATGTCGTCGATTCAATCTATTCGTATAATTTACGCAAAACTGGCCAATACACCGTCACCGATATGCGCTCGGTCTTGTTTGATCGCGTACTTAAATTACCACGCAGTTATTTCGATAACATTCCAACCGGAGTCACGCTTTCTCGACTAACCAGCGATCTTGAAACCATTGGTGATTCATTTGTTCAGTCTATTGTTGGGCTAGTGAAAGATTCAATCAATACGATCGCCTTACTTATTATGATGCTGTTCATCGATTGGAAACTCACTCTCATCGTCTTAGTTATCATGCCTCCGGTGATCTATCTGACCATGTATGTGCGTAACCGCCTGCGGGCAATGCACCAAATCACACGTTCTGCGTTGGCACGAGGAATTGGATTCTTACAAGAAGTTTTACTCGGTGTTAAAACCGTTCAACTCTATCGCGCAGAAGAAGAAGTCGAACAAAAGTACAAGACCTATAACGACGAATTTTTGAAAGCACAAAAGAAAGCGAATAAGTACGATGCGATATTGTTTGCGTTTATTTCAGGCGTAACGTCAATTACGATGGCGTTGATGATTTGGTATGGTTCAGGGCAAGTACTGCAAAACACACTAACATTGGGCGTACTGATTGCCTTTATAAATACACTGGAGAAGGTTTTCGTCCCGATTCGCGACTTTACCTCACAAATCGCGTCTATTCAAAGCTCGTTCGCCGCGTTCGACCATATTGAAGAACTCTTTGTTCAAGAGACTGAAGAAGAAGGCCGAGAATTACACCCCTCCGCTAAAGTGAGAGATGTATTAAGCCAATTCAATAGCCTAGAGTTTAAGAACGTCAGCTTCCGTTACAACGACGACTTACCTTATGTCCTTAAGAACGTCTCATTTGTCTTAGAAAAAGGCCATCAAATTGCATTAGTCGGTTCAACAGGATCTGGAAAATCAACCATCCTACGTTTAATTTCAAAAACATATCAAGACTACGAAGGCAGTATATTACTCAATGGCATCGAACTATCGAAGATTTCAATCGAAGACTCGACCCATCTATTTTCACTGATGATGCAAGATGTCTTCCTATTTGAAGAGAGCATTCAATTTAATATTTCACTAGGTAAATCTGAAATTTCAAGTGAGGACGTTAAGCAAGCGGCTCGTTATGTCTACGCAGAGAGTTTTATCGAGCAACTTCCTGCAACCTACGACTTTCAGTTGGACAAAAACGGGTCCAACCTTTCTGTCGGCCAAACTCAGCTGATCTCTTTCACTCGCGCCGTTGCGCAAGGTGGACAAGTTATGATGCTAGATGAAGCGACTAGCTCGGTCGATTCTATTACTGAAGAGTCTATTCAAAAAGCGATGGATCGCCTATTTCAGGAAAAAACGGTGATTGCGATTGCACACCGTTTAAGTACGGTTCGTCATTCCGATACCATTTTGGTGCTTGAAAAAGGAGAAATCGTTGAACGAGGCAATCACAGTCAACTTATTGAACTCAATGGCGTGTATTCAAGCTTACTCAACGAATCGATTGCACAAGTACCAAAGGTGGATCAAAAGTTGGAAGCTTATGTGTAATATGAAATGAAAAAAGTCGTCGTAAGCACCCATTAATTCCTTGGACAATTACTGCATAGCTTACCATCGGTTTTTTTATAGACAAAACAACAACTTTTACGGGTAAAATCGATTTCAACACCATTTTGTGCAATGACAAAACTCCCCTCAGGCGTTGCAGGCAACCCGAACGCGGCTAACCACAAATGAGACTGTTGAAGTACGTAGTCTGGGGATAATAACGTTGGACTGTATTTTTTCAATTGCAATAGTGCTGTAAGCAATATATCTCCTAACAGAGCTTGCATAAAATGAGGGCGACAACGATAGGCATCATCGAGTAACTCTCGATAATATTCGAAGCTTTGACTCAGTTCTTTGCCCACAAGCTCAATCAAACGCTCTGTCGATTCAAAGTGGAATGTGATGGACGAGAAATACATGCCACGCAATTCAGTTCCTCTTCGTCCCTGTTTAAACTCAGAAAAACTGGGCACATGGTGCAGTCCATAAATACTCACCAAGGCAACATAAATAGGTTGCCAAACAAGCAGTGTGCAAGTTCGAGTAAGCCAATAGCTATTATCCGCTTCTGGATGCGATAGTTTTAAATGCTGGTATAAGTCGGTAACAACTTTCTGATCTCGTTCCCAATTTTCAGGAATATTTGTTAACAAGAAATCTTCTTCCTGATCTTGGAAATTCATGTCCGGCAAAAAGGATTGAGTTAACTGTTTGAGCTGCGTCGCTAAAAGCGAGTCATTGTGTTTCATTATTTAGATTCACCATTGTATCCGACTATGCTTTTCGATAAGCGACAAGCAGCAGCATAAGAAAATACGCGCTACCAATTACCGACACCATCAGCCCTGCAGGAATCTCATTCGGCGACATAATACTACGCCCTAAATAATCGGCCCACACTAACAAGATCGCTCCTGTCATTCCTGATGCCGGTAGCAAGTGGCTGTGCCTAGATAAACCAAATAGTCGAGCGCAATGTGGAGCAAGTAACCCCACAAAGCTAATTGCACCGATATTCGAAACGCATATAGCCGTCATCACGGCTGCCACACTGAGTAATACGATCCTTTGTCGTTGTAAATGCACCCCTAAGGTTCGAGGTAAGACTTCTCCTAAACTGAGTAAATCTAAATGACGTAAACTTGGCAAAATAACCACGAAAGACAAAGTAAGTGTCAGCAACAATATTAATAACTGCTCGCTTGAAGCTCCATAAGTCGTACCTGCTAACCACATCATGGTTACCGACGCCGTTGAGGTACCAAAGGTCAACAATATCTGAGTAGCCGTGCCTGCAAATGCAGTAATCACAATCCCGAATAGAGCAAGCTGTGACACACTCAGTTGTTGTTTAATCCCCCAAGACAGTAACCCTATCACGATACCGGATCCAGCAAGAGCGGCTACCATTAAGAGAACCTGATCGGCCGCAGGGTAAACCACCAGAACGCAGGCGATGATTAAAATAGCAAATGCACTCACACCTGATATATCTGGACTCGCCATCGGGTTTTTAAACAATGTTTGCAACAATGCGCCAGCGCACGCCAGACCTACCCCCCCAAGCGCAGCCAACATCACGCGTATATTTACCCAATTCGCCCCTTCTTCATTCCCGGAAGCCAAACACACGTATAATGTGATGATGAGTAGTACGCTTAAAACCGTTAACGTCCTCTTAGGAGACCAATGGAGCAAGGGTTTTAACGCAATATTTTGATTTTCCGTTGCTGCGAGCACGCGCCCAGAGCGTTGAAACAACAAATAAATAAAGTAAGGCGCTCCTAATAAGGCAGTGAAAGCACCGGTCGGCAGTCGATACCCCAAAAACAACAAGCTTCTTGAACACCATTCAGCAAACAATACGAGCACTGAACCTATGATTATGGTTAACAACCATTGCCCCAAGAAATGACGACCACTAAGTTGAGACTTGGTAATCATCAGCCTAGTTAAATGTGGGGCCATCAAACCAACAAAGCCTATCATTCCCACTATCGATGTCGCCAATGCTGCTTGGGTAATCGCCAGCAATAGGATAATCCAACGCCAACGTTTAACCGATAACCCTAAACGCGCTGCATGGGTATCGCCCAAGATAAATAATGCCAATTTCGGTAGGACTGCGAGAGTCAGTAGCAGGCTTACTAACATCGGCAAAACGGTATGTTCCAATGTATGACTGCTGGTTTGTAACACTTGCCCGCTGCCCCAAAGGAATAAGCCATCCATTTGATTTTCAAAATACAGAATAAAGAGCGACGAAAACGCGCCGGCGCTGAGACCAAGCGTCATTCCAATCAATACAACAGGAAGTTTTCCACCACCAATTAATTGACTCAATAACAACACGAAAAACGAAAGCAACAACGCACCAACTAGCGCACCACTCCAAACAAAAACAAGCGTTGCTTCGGGCACAAATACTCGTATTAGCACAGCTCCAAGCAACGCACCAGACGCGATACCCAGAGTAGAGGGAGACGCAAAATCATTATCCAGCGTCGTTTGAATCAATAGTCCAGAGCTACCTAACAGTGCTCCCGTTAATAAAGCGATCAATGCTGTCGGTAGCCACACGTTATCGCGCATGATCTGACTAAGAGTCGGGTCACTAACATCGGGATGAAACGTTAAGTACCCAAAAACTAACAGCGAGACCAAAAACAAATTGATAGAAAGCAATTTAGTCATTAGATTGAGCCTGCCAAGTGAGTAACGACTGGGTAAATGCTTGCGCCATTTTTAAGCTAGACAGCGGGCCACCAAAACTAAAAAGAGGTTCAACACTTGAATGATTATTTTGTTGCATGAAGGGTAAGTGAGGCCAAACCGGCGATGTCGTCATTCTTTCGCTATCAACCTGATTTCCCGCCAATATTAAATGTGTATTGGTTAATGCTGGAAGCTGCTCTAATTGTAGATGAGTGAAATCTTTGCCCGGTAATGCCGAACTCCAGGTGTAATCTAAACCCAGTTGTTGTGCGATTTCTCCTGCTAGGCTGCGATCACTAAACATTCTTAGCCCATACCCCATGCCGACAAATTTCCCGAAACTAACCGGAAGGTTCTCCAAATCCGCTTGCGAAAGTTGATGACTTAATTGACTCAATTTCTCTCTCATCGACGCAACAATACTTTGAGCTTTAGCTTCTTCATCAACCGCCTTAGAAATCGCAAAAAACACCCGTTGTGAGGTGTCGAAATAGCTAAAGTTGGGTTGAGACACATCACCAAATTGTTGATATAGCAACGTGGGTGCAATTTTCTCAAGTGCTTCGAGTATATGACGGTGACGAAATTCGTATCCCACGATAAGGTCTGGCTTTAACGCTGCTATAACCGCGAGGTTAGGTTCTTGACGGCGACCTACCTCGGTAACAGAACGCGGCAGTTCTGGGGTGTTTGTCTGCCACTTTCGGTAACCATTTCCTTCGGTTACTCCGAGGGGAACCACATCGAGTGTCAGCAGCATTTCAGCAACCGTCCAATTTAATGCCACGACTTTTTTTGCTGGCTTAGTCACATCGATGCAAGTTGTTAAGCAAACGGAGCTTGATGCAAGCGAATAAGAAGCCTGAGCCAAACACATACTCAGAAAAAGCAGACGCAATACCAACGCTTTCACCTCTGTTCCTCAGGCCACAACACGTGTTGATTACCAAGAGAATACATCTTCATTGGGGTTTGATAAATCTCGCTGACATCTTGCGGGTTCACGACCTGATTAACCTCTCCTTGATTAATGATTTTTCCGTCATTAATCAAAATGGCATTGTCGCTAAATAAGCGAGCTTGATTTAGGTCGTGTAACACCCAGACGATGGTCTTATTTTGTTCTTTGTTTAAACGACGAACGATGTTTAAAAGGGTCAACTGATGAGAGATATCGAGCCAAGATGTGGGTTCGTCGAGCATAATGATATCGGTATTTTGAGCCAATATCATAGCCAGCCAACTGCGCTGTAATTCTCCACCAGACAAATCCGTTAAAAACCGATTCGAGTAACAGGTAATGCCCGTTTCACTCATTGCCCAATCGATGATTTCCTTGTCTTCTTGGGCAACACGTTGATACCACGGACGATGAGGATGTCGGCCAAAGGTCACTAAATCCCGTACCGTTAAGGTCGCTGGAACCGGGTTTCGTTGCGGCAACATCGCCAGTTGTTTAGACAATTTCGAAGGACTAATACTCGATAATGCTTGCTGATTAAGTAATATTTGTCCTGTGGTTGGCGGTGTTAGCCCACACAACAGAGAGAGTAAGGTGCTTTTGCCTGAGCCATTAGGCCCAAGCAAAGCGGTCACAGAACCAGACTCGATGTCACCGGTCATCTCTTTCAAGATCGCTTTTCCACCAAGTTGAAGAGAAAGCTTGGAAAAATGGAACAATGACATCCCCTAGAACTCTAAATTATAAGTGACTGCGAACGTTCTTCCTTTACCCTTAAAGCTAACCAAGCTCTCGTTGTAACCGCTGTAGAGCATTTGGGCACGCTGAGACCAAAGCGTGTAGTAGTCTTTATTCAGTACGTTTTGTATTCCAAAACTTACTTTGCCAACAGGAAGTGAGTAATAAGAACTTAAATGCACCAAAGAATAACCTTCAAGTTTACCACCATCGTCGTCGTGATAATTTGCAATGGTTTGCAACTGCAGATCTGCGCCATAATCGTAATTATCATAACCAGCTCGTAGCAATGCATTCGATGGGCTAGCAGTTTCAGCAGCTAAATTCGACCAACTGCCATCAGACTTGGTTTCACTTTCGATCAAATGGCCTTGTAATCCAACGTACCATTCATCAGTGAAGTGATAATTGAGTTGCCCTTCGAGACCATAAATTCGTTTTTGATCATCATTAACGATAATGGCATAGGTGCTCGAGTCATAAGAGGTTGTTTTGTCGGACAACGAATAGTACATCGCCAACTGGGTTTCAATTTTATGTTGCGCTAAGCGCCAGCCCAGCTCAAGAGAATTTGTTGTAACGCCTTCTAATTCATTATCAGCAACAGAAATACTGCTGACTAACGTCGAACCACTATATGTACCGTTACCGTAGTACTTAGCAGGATCAGGGATCTCAAAGCCTTGGCTAAAATTAGCCCATAGCTGTTGATTATCATTCACATTGTAAATACTACCTAAGTTGGCTAACCACTCCGTATAATGAGTCGTTCCACCCTCGATCTCATCTGCAGCATCACCGTATATCAACTGTTGTGAGATTCCGGTGTAGTCTCCGATTTCATGCCCAATGTATTGAAACCTTAATCCACCAGAAACTCTTAGATCTTGGTTAACTTGCCATTCAGCTTGTGAGAATACGCCTATCTTCTGTGTCTCGACATCTGGGTAGCGTTGGACGGTATCAGTCTGAGTAAAAGAGGTACCGCCAGACAAAAAAGCGGAAGTGATATCATAGACAAGCCAGTCAGCAGAAAATGACTCCTTCGAGGCATCAATACCGTAGTTCAATTCAACGTCGCCAATCTCTTTACTGAGTACGACTTTTGCGCCGAGAATGTCTGTTTCCTGTAACGAGGCTCCATATAAGTAGTAAGAACCATTACTGTTATAAGGATCAAAAGAAGGAAACGGGAAGAACTGCATTGATTCGTTGCGATAATAAGCTTGGGCCAGCATTGAGTGCCCCAACACATCTTTATTGCTGTATTGAACGTTGACCATCACACGCTCGGTACTCGGTTGGTCGTCCAAATCTAACTCATCACTGATCGTGATTTCATCGCTACCCGTGGCTTTGGTTAACAAAGCACCAAGATCCGGTGTGTAGTCAGTATCCTGTTTGCTACTGTAATACTGCGCTGTTACTGAAACAGCTTGATTTTGATCCGGTTCAAATTCAACGTTCGCCATCACATCAATAATTTCGTTGAATTGCATATCGGTTTGAGTGATGTCTGGTAAGATCATCTCTCCATTTGCATCATAGCTTGCACCACTTCCTTCGTAAGACGCTGACAAACGACCTCGCAACTGTTCGCTACCGCCGGAGATAGCCACTGCTATGTTTTTAGTTCCATCATCACTGTCTTGAAAACTCGACGTTGCGCCTACTTGCAACTCTACCTTCGCTTCACCTACAGACGATTTCTTCGTGATGATGTTAATGATCCCACCGGATGCACCTGCACCATAGATAGATGTTGCGCCCGAAAGCACCTCTACTCTTTCAACGTTAAACGGCGAAATACTATCAAGCTGACGACTGATCGAACGGGTTGAATTGAGTGATACACCATCAATCATAATCAATGCCGATCGGCCACGCATATTCTGAGCGTAGTTTGTTCTGCTCTCTCCACCAAAATCATAACCGGGAATTAATCGCCCCAAAGCGACCTTCAAATCAGCGCCAGTATTTATCTCTTTTGTTAGCTGATCATGATCAACAACCCACATTGTTGCGGCAACATCAGAAATCGTTTTATCCGCGCTGTTGGCGGTAACGATAATCGTATCGAGATTACTTTCAGCCTGTGTCGAAAGCGTAAATAGTACCAAAGCAAGAGGCGTAAGTTTGGTGGTTAAGTTATTCATTTTATTCCTTCAATTCATGAATACTGCAGATTATGGCAAGCCTCAACTGATCAAAACGTACGATATCCGTTTTAATCGAATGACCATGTCAATTCCATTGAGAAGTTTGGCTTTAGTTCGAAGTTCTTAAGGAAAGAAACTCATTCTTATCCAGATGATGCAGCATTATTCAAACACTAATGATAATAATTTGTATTATCATTGATCGTTTGTGATATTCCTGTCAATCATTTCTCGAGGAAATTGAACGGTTTTGAAAGCAAAGATTCTAAGCAATTGATTCACATATTGAATCAATTGCCTCATAGATACAGTAAGAGTTATTTATTGAAAGGAATTTCAGCTTCTAAAGCAGGTTTGATATCGATGAGTTTCGTCCCTGTTAAGCAATCCAAGCCTTTAACAAAGATCTCTCCATACTCGATTTTTTCGATTGGAAGCACGGCGATGCCAATAGGATTAGGCCGGTGAGGTGAGCGTAAGGCAAACGTCCCTCTTTGTGTCGCACCATCTCTGCTCATTTGCTTCAAAAGGTTTCGGTCTGTTCCTTCAAACCAATAGACAAGTAGAATTTCTTGGCCAGCATGTAATCCAGATAACCCAACTTGGTAACCTTCATAAAGAACAATTTTACATAGAGGCCCATCAGGTTGAATAGTATGAGGGCAATCAGCCATATATTGATAAGGCGTTAATATATGACCGATAAAATTGAGTTCAGCGTTCATTTATACCTCCCCAACCGTGTCGATTTTAACGATAAACATTCTCAATGCTTAAATGGATGGTATTCAGATCACGCCCCTCTCACGAGTCGATAAAAACTGAACATCACTCAATTGCATCAAATATCATCTAACATTAACACTAAATGTGATCTTCTTTCCATAATTTAAAGGGTAAAAGTATTCAGTTAGATTTGAATAACATCAGAAAAAATCAGATACAGCAAAGATAAGTTAGGCAGAGGAGTAGGAATACTGAGCGGGGGAAACACGCTGATAAAATCACTGCACCCCCTTTTTTTCGAAGCACTATCATATAGTTGGAACTGATTAGCAGTAGTCACCTGCACTGGCGAGATCTTCCCCATCCCAACACCGTTCGATATCAACATAACCATATTTTTCTTTTGGATTTCGGTCGACAAGAATTCCTGACAACTCCGATTCATGCTTCAATTCGTAATCTCCATTTTCATAAGTCACAACAAACTTATCCGAGGTGTTATCGAATAACATCACGGCACGTTTGTTAAATTGAGTGGTCATTGCACATATCTCCAAAAGGTAATTTCATTGAATAAAATGTACGACAAAAATGCACTCAATCGAACCCTATCGATATGAAAGCTGTTCCCGTTGATGAGACTATGCAACAAACTTACCCAGCTGCACTTATGACAAAGCAATACATGAAGAAGTCATGTTAACCTGAACGGTAAGCAAGTCCATTGGTAAAAGAGATCACCTCCAAAGGGGTAAAAGACAATGTTATGCCTGTTTTATCTTGGCTTTTCTTTTTGAGAGTTTTCGACAACACATTATCCCAATGTATGTCACTCTGAACCATAATTTGCAGCCCATCACCATGCTGCCAATCGACAAACAACAAGCTTGCAATAGGATTTAGATGTAAGTTACCAAGCGTATTATAAAACCCATTACCAACGTAATCTTCGACCAATAATTGTCCATCAGCATTAATCTTTACAAACCCCGGTTTCCCACCACGGTGAGAGATATCTGCACCCCGATTATTTAAAGTTTTTCCATCATTAAAACGACTGGCGATAAAAAATGTATCAGCATTGGTTATGATATCGAGGTCTTTCTCATTGAATTGATGGCGAGTTTGAGTAGAGAATTCACCATAATGGCGATTGGTTAATAACGTCTTAGGTTGAATATACTTAGGGCAATTACCATAACTTTGAAGTACTTTTACTTTAATCATTTTTTGACCAACATCGACCACGATAACATTGACTCGATTACGCCTTTTCGTTTCAAACTCGATTCCCAACAAACCAATCCTATCGCCAACATCAACAAAATCTGGTAAAAAATCACCCATGGTATTTTGGGTATTTATCACCAATTCAGTATCCGATGGCGATTGAATAAACCCTACAGCACCAAATAGGACACTGGCTTGAGCAAGAGAACGGTGATCGTCATAACCAATAAATATCATCGTCAACGATTCAAAAAAATCACGGTGTTGCTGAGGCATAAATTGACGAATGAACTTAGGACCGATTTGGGCCATCAGCTGATCCGTACCTACCTTTTTCTGGACACTTAACTCGCCCTCATGCCATATAGGTGAAGATTCATTCGCCATAGCCATCAATTAACCACAAATCAATTCAAGTCGAATGCCACCTGGAATCGCACACATCATATGATGCAGAGGTGTTCCAGCCAGAGCTTCCGGTGCAAACTCAACGTCAACATCTTCGCGCAACTTAAACTGCTCGTTCAAAGCTTCGAGCTGTTCCAAACTCTCAACTTTAAGCGCAAAGTGGTGCAATCCGACATTCTGTTGGCGATTAAATTCTACCTGATTATTACTCTCTTTTATTTGCCATAGAGTCAGCATTACCGTGCCATCAGAGACAAAGATTGCTGGGTAATCGGGTTTTCCACCTACTTGTGTAAAGTTAAGTAGTTCGATAAAGAACGCCGCCGTGGTTTCAATATTTGGCACACTTAATCCAAGGTGATGAATACCACCCGTACTAATGTTTTCCCTAGTTGACGTTTGGTTTGGAGTTGGATGACACATAACACGCACCTTTAAATAAGTTAAATAAAACAAAAGTGAACAGATCTGTCTACACTATAGGTGAACAGATTTGTTTACGTCAAGTTAAAACGCGTTATAATTTGAATAAGTCAATGAGGCAGAATTATATGCAACCAAGAAAACAACACTTAATCGAAACAGCGCAAATTCTATTTAATCAGCATGGGTACCACGCCACTGGAATCGATTTAATTCTGGCTGAGTCGAAAGTATCCAAAGCTACCCTATATAAACATTTTCAAAGTAAAGAAGATTTAATTTTGGCTGCGTTAGCTCTTCAGCACGGGCGAGTTTTGGAAATGATCAATAAAAAGTTTATCGAAGCAGAAAATTCAGATGAGCCTCAAGTACTTGCACTCTTTGATGCCCTAGACGACTGGTTTAATAGCGAGCACTTTTTTGGGTGTAATTTTATTAACGCCAGTGCTGAATATTCTGATACCCTTCATCCAATATATAAATACGCTGCTAAGCACAAACGAGCGATGGTCGAACTCATTTCGACAAAACTCGATGCCCACAATGTCGGTAAAGCCGATCAAATTGGCTTGCTAGTCGAAGGGGCGATTGTGATGGCGCATACTCACGGAATAAAAAACTCTGCGCCAATGGCGAAAGAGATGGCTCGACGTATTATCACCGATTAATAGCAACTGATATTATTGCTAGTGTGACGACTGACATAGGGCAGATTCACCGAACCAACTCGATTGCTTCTGCCATCTATACCAGATCTCGGTATTGTGGACGTTGTAATGAATTTATTTCTTATTTTATAAAACGATGAAGTGAACAAATTCGGCAATCTCTTAGATGTCGATACCATCGCTATTTTGGGTTAATTTATACATGCAATATAGCTCTGCTAATGCCTCTTCAAACAAGTTTCGTCTATGCCTATATAGCGCGCTACTGGGCGTTTTCGTCATCATGCTGTTTTTTGGATTAAGACCGAAAAGTGGACCATTAAATGAGAACTTTTCATTTATACCAGAACAAAGCGCTGCTCAATTTGCCAACGACTCAATGCTTCTTGTGCCGTCTCTTGTTATTCCAGAAAGAGAAGAACACGATAAATTAAACCTTCACATGGTGTTTAAACCAGGAGATACGAAACGCCTCCGACTAAGATTTCTTGTTCAAGTTCGATCTGACGAACCTCAAAATGACTTCGTTATCGCTCAATGGGATCAATCGCTCATTATTTTGAATGGTGATGATTTTTCCAACGCTAAAAAGCAACCTAAAATTTACGTCAAAATACCGCAAACTGAGCAACCAGTATTATTGTCGATCACTTCCGACAATACAGGCACATGGGTATACTTCGATGGCCAGGAAGCTGCTCACAATAAGCACGTGATTCTCACGCTTCCTGAGGTGTATGCTAATAACTTAATTTTGGGAAATGATGATACCGAAAGTCGCCCTTGGTTAGGTCGCATGTATGGAATAAACCTCTTTTACACAACAGATGAATTTACCAGTACGGTATTACGTCATCATCAAGAGTGGCAAAAAGAAGGAATGCTACCCACGATATCTGGCAATAAAGCAATTACAAGTCTGAATTTCACTAAAGAACAAACCGACAATTTAATGCTGGTAAAAGAGACCCCGTATGCTGATCGCTCTGTACTCGAATGGCCAGCAGCACAGCTATTTCACCTTGACCTCTATTTTATCTTCGATATCGTGATTAATTTCATCGGCTTTATGCCATTTGGTTTGATACTGATGATGCTTCTTCCGACCAACATTTCCCTTAGGTATCGTTTGCTCTGTGTGTCGTTGGTTTCATACGGTTTTAGTCTTTCTATTGAAGTTTCCCAGATTTGGATTCCTCTAAGACACTCTTCTTCTCTGGATCTACTACTCAATACCTCAGGCGGCTTAGCTGGCGCTCTCAGCTTTATTCCATTGTTGAAAAAGAGTGAGCAAATTTGTTCTTTCTATCATCTAATTAAAAAAAGAATTCGACGAGTTACATAACCCACTAGCATTAAAAAAATAGGCAACAACCGTTGCCTATTTTCTTCGAATTTTAACCTATTCTACTGCGACAAAATGCCCCGGCTCACATTCAACCAAACGGAGTTTCGTTGGTGGATCTCCTGCCTCCCTTACTGGACTAGGAATGTCGCCCGAGAGCATAGTGAAATCAGTACGCTGAGTAGGATCCGCGATTGGTACAGCAGAGAGCAGTTTACGAGTATAACTGTGTTGCGGGTTTTCAAATATCTGCTGTCGAGTCCCCATCTCTACAATCTGACCTAAATACATAACCATAACTCGATGGCTAACTCGTTCGATAACCGCCATATCGTGAGAGATAAAAAGGTAACTGAGTTTAAGCTCCAATTGCAGCTCCAACATCAAATTAAGCACAGTGGCTTGAATAGAAACATCGAGAGCTGAAACCGCTTCATCGGCGATAATTACCCCAGGTCGGGTCGACAGAGCTCGTGCGATCGCAATACGCTGACGTTGTCCACCAGAGAATTCATGAGGATAACGTTCTGCATGTTCCGGCTGCAACCCAACTCGTTTTAACAATGCCATTACACGATCTTTTTGCTCTGCTTTTGTCCCTTGATTGTTGATCACCATAGGCTCAGCGATCGATGCGCCTATGGTCCTACGTGGATTAAGCGATGAAAAGGGGTCTTGGAAAATAAATTGAATATCTCTACGCAACTCACGCATCTGCTTTTTATCGAGGGTCATCAGGTCTTGTCCCTTGAACATCACCTGCCCTGATGCCTGTATCAGCTTGAGTATAGAAAAGCCCGTCGTCGATTTACCACAACCTGACTCTCCGACAATACCGAGAGTTTCACCTGGGTAAAGTTTGAAGCTCACATCTTCCACTGCATGCACTAGATGAGTCGGGCGACCAAAAAAATTCTTGTTCGAGACAAATTGGGTATGCAGATTTTTCACTTCAAGGACGGGAGCGCCATTATAAAGTGCTGTATCAACCTCTTTTTCTTCTGGAGGCGTTTGATTAGCACAACCACTAAGCTCTTGCTCCATCTCCAACACCGGTAACGTTGCAGGGTTCTTTTTACCGGCCATACAACCGAGAGTCGGCACAGCACGTAGCAATGCTTTGGTGTAAGGGTGTTGCGGACTTTTGAATATGCTGGTGACGTCATTCTCTTCGACAACGTGGCCTTTGTACATCACGACAACACGATCGGCCAGTTCAGCGACAACTCCCATGTCGTGAGTAATAAAGATGACGGCCATACCAAGATCATGTTGCAAATTGCGCATAAGTCCAAGAATCTGTCCTTGAATCGTCACATCCAGCGCGGTCGTTGGCTCATCGGCAATCAATAGTTGCGGATTGCAGGATAATGCCATAGCCGTCATAACTCGTTGACGCATCCCCCCAGACATTTGGTGTGGATATTCATCGAAGCGCCGCTCGGCATCAGGAATACGAACCAGATTAAGCAACTCAATGACCTTGCGCTTGACGTCACTCCCACTTATCTGTTGATGGGTCAGTATAGCTTCACTGATCTGATCGCCAATGGTAAATACAGGATTTAGTGATGTCATCGGCTCTTGAAAAATCATCGACATATCGAAGCCACGAATCTTTGAAGCTTCCTTTCGAGAGAGATGAGTTATATCATCAACAGATCCGTTGCGACGACGTAAATAAATATTGCCCGAATCCGTAATAACAGTATCCAATAACTGCATAACACGGTTCATAGTCACGGTTTTTCCCGATCCCGATTCACCAACAATCGCTAACGTTTCTCCACGCTTAACGGAAAAAGAAACGTCATGCAGTACCTTTGTGTTGCTATTAAAACCGGGGAATGACAGCGACAAATTGTTAACCGATAAAACTTCGTCATCGGCTATAGAAGCATTCTTTGTTAAAGACATGGTATTTCCATTCCTATTATATTTTCACACTCATCAATGATGCTGATCAGTTAATACGCTGTTTGCGTCTATTCGAAATAGCCTTTTTTCTCAAGCTTTCGATCCCGCATCATAATTTGACCTTTAGCGATGACGTCGCGCAGTTCCAAACTGTCTCGTTCCATGATAATCAGATCAGCATCTGCTCCCACAGTCAGTTCACCTTTCCGCCCAGTTAACTTATATGCTTTAGCTGGAGTCGTTGTTAAAGGTTTGAGTGCTTTTTCTAGAGGAATATCGAGGTCGTTAACCAAACGTTTTAGCTCAAATAACATGGAACTTGGAGAACCGATGTCCATGCCTATTATCTGACTACGGTCTTTACTCCATACCGGCAGCGAACCTCCAGCATCGGAACTAAAACACACTTGGTCGTATAAGCCTTCGCTACTTGCTCTTAGGGCGAAATCGGCCGCATTTGTATGCAGCCCATCTTTTGTTCTGACCTCATTAGCACAGGTCGCATCAATAAATGCCCCCATGGAAGCAAGTTCTAATACTTGTCGACTGAGCTTTTCTGCTGGCCGATTAACATGAGTCGGGATAAAGTAATCAGCACGAAGGCCATGCTTCTCGATTGCAGCAAAAATTAAATCAAGTCCATCGTCAGCCGCACCACAGTGCACCGTAATAAATCCAGGTTTCCCGGAAATAATCGCAGCACGTCGCACATCAACGGTCAGCTTTGCTAACTCATCGGCACTGTATCGACTCCCTCTATGGTCAGCCATGGCAATCTTTAATCCAACGATCGGATCATGATAAGTAATATCACGCCCAACATCACCACTGATGGTCGGTGACGGGACACTATAAGCGCCAGTAAGCATAAAAGCCGTCATGCCTTCACTGTTGAACGCTTGGGTTTTGGCGTAAAGATTCTCAACGGTTCTCGTTAATGAGTCGGTACCAAGCAAACCAATGGCTGTCGTTACCCCATTAGCGATATTCATTGACAGAGTCATCTCAGGAGTACGTGAACGAAATCCATCCTCTCCTCCTCCACCTGTAAAGTGTTGATGCCCATCAACAAAGCCTGGGATAATATTCATACCTTCAGCGTTAATACAGGTTACTTCACCCGGTAAGTTTTCCGGATTGATGGTCTTTTCCATCGCAAGAATTTTGTTGCCACCGATAAGAACATCACCTACGCCTCGATATTCTGGAGCATATAATTCTCCCTTTTGAATTAAAATCATCCTTATCTATACTCCTTTAAAATGCCTCTGTGGATCGGCAAATTGACATGTTCTTCATTTTTAATCAGCGCTTCATTTTCGGGTTCAGTTCATCACGCAGCCAATCCGCAAATAAATTGATACCTATAACTAAAAGAATAAGCGCGGTAGCGGGAAATAAAGTCATCCACCACATGCCGGCATAGATATAATTTTTGCCAATCGCAATCATCATTCCTAATGAGGGTTCAGTGATAGGAACACCAACACCTAGGAAACTTAATGTCGCCTCCAGCATAATAACCACGGCCAAATCAACAGCCATAACAACAAAAATAGGCGGTAGAGCATTGGGCAAAATGTGATAGAAGAGAATACGAACATCATGTGCTCCCGCTGCTTTAGCGGCCATCACATATGGATTGTCTTTAATTTCTAATACGCTGCCTCGAATCGTGCGGGCATATTTGACCCAGTCGGCAATGCAAATGGCCAACACAACGGTAAATAGCCCTCTGGTTTCAAAAACACCGAGAAGCAGCACTGCGAGTAACGTGGTAGAAAATGAAAATACGGTATCGGCGCTGCGCATCACAAATGTATCGATCAGGCCACCATAATAGCCACCGATCAACCCTAGCAGAATGCCGATACTGCCCGCGATGGCAACAACAGAAAAGCCGACAATCATTGAAGTGCGTAAACCGTAGATAATGGTCGATAAAATACCTCGGCCCTGATCATCAGTACCAAGCGGAAATGAAGTCGAACCACTCTCAGCCCAGAATGGTTCCAGCAGCATATTGCCAAGATCTAGGGAAGCCAAATCATAGGGATCCATCGGTGCAATAACCGGGGCAAAAATTCCGACAATAGCAAAACAGAGCATAATTACAGCACCGATTACTGCCGGTTTGTCGCTAAAAAAGCTACGTAAGCGTTTGTTTGTCACTGTAGTATTCATGAGTAACCTAACTGTAACGAATTTTGGGATTCAGCACGGCGTATAGCAAATCGACCATAATATTGATGGCCAAAATGATACATGCAGCGAGCATAATGTAAGTGACGATGATCGGCTGATCGGTCTCGAAGATAGAGGTCAGCAGTAGATTTCCCATACCGGGCCACTGAAAAATAGTTTCAGTCACGATCGAAAAGGCAATCAATTCACCAAAAGATAAGCCAGCAATCGTGATAACCGGAATCATGACATTGCGAAGCGCGTGTTTCAGAATAACCTTCATCGGAGACAGACCTTTTGCCCAAGCTGTCTTGATGTACTCTTCGTTCATCACCTCACGCATTCCTGCACGAGTTAGGCGCATCATTACGGCCAGTTGATAACTGGATAGGGTAAGAGCGGGTAGAATGATATGGGTTAGACCATCCCATGTAAGCAATCCAGTACGCCAAGACCCGATGTTCACCGTCTCACCACGGCCGAATGAGGGTAACCACTCTAACCACACTGAAAAAATCATCACCAACAAAATGCCCGTTAAAAATGTCGGTATGGAAACACCCAGTAATGAACCTGACATGAATAGCCGAGAAGCAATCCCCGAAGGCCAAATAGAGACAACTATCCCAAGTCCCACCCCAACGACAAAAGAGATTGTCAGAGCAACAAGAGCAAGCTCAAATGTTGCTGGAAAACGTTCTAAGATCGAATCAAGTGCATCAACCTGACTCACATACGACTTGCCAAAGTCTCCATGCAAAGCACCTTTTAGAAATCGGAAATACTGAATATGAGTCGGCTGATCTAGCCCGTATTCCACTCGTACCTGCTCTTGCTCTTGCTGAGTGGCGTACTTACCAGCCAGTAACAACACGGGATTACCGGTAAAACGAAAGAGACAGAAGCAGACAAAAGAGACAACCATCAGAACAAGCAGTCCCTGCAGTATTCTGCGAAAAATATATTTTGCCATAGGTCCTCAAATGAGGCCGCAAAGCGGCCCTCATGAAGTGAAAGGTTTGAGAATTAGTGTATTTCTTTGACAGTGATCCAACGATCAGGACGTGGTGAAAACTTAATTTCCTTATCCTTTACAATCGCGTAGAGATCTTGCTGGTAGTGAAGAGGGATAATGCTGACATCTTCTAATGCGAGACGGTTAAGTTCTTGCAATGCCGTATTGCGTTCGTCGCGATCAACTATTGATGATGATGCAATCAACTTCTGGTCAAAGTCAGCGTTAGAATAAACTGCGCCGTTATACCCTCCCATGCCTTTGTCTTCGTCTGGAGTGTGAAGGAGTTTTTCAGCACTTCGTCCGAAGTCATAAGAACCATCGAACCAACCAATGAGATAGAAAGGAAGCTTGTGGCTGGTAACTTCATCAAAGAAAATTGATTTAGGTTTCACGTCTACTGTCACGTTAAGCCCAACTTTGGCGAGATATTTTGCAATCGCTTCAACGATTTTTTCATCATTAATATAACGATCGTTAGGACCAGAAATAGTGATATCGAAACCATCTGCATAACCTGCTTCTGCCAATAATTGCTTAGCTTTAGCTGGATCATACTCAATACGTTTAAGTGACTGGTTATAACCTACCGTTGCTTGGTCAGGAATCTGATGAGCTTTAGTGGCTTTGCCCTGCATAACCTTTTCGATTATTTCATCTTCATCTATAGCATAAGCAATTGCTTGGCGAACTCGCTTATCTTCATAAGGCGTGCCTTCTGCATTACCAAGTGATAGAAAAATACTGCGGCGAGCCGCTCGCTCAATCACATCGATGGTAGGCATCTTAGCAATGCGGTCAGCCAAAGTTAGAGGTACTCCGCTTACCATATCAACTTGCTTGCTAGATAATGCTGCAAAACGAGTGGCTTCTTCAACAATTGGGCGGAATTCGACACTTTTGTATTTTGGCTCCCCTTCCCAATAATTGGAGTTTGCGGTCATACGCACATAAGAACCTTTAACCCACTCGTCAAATATATACGCGCCAGTTCCAATTGGGCGAGTGTTGTAATCTCCAGTATCACGATCGATAGAAGACTCTTTATCTACGATGAAGTTCTGGTGCATCGTTTCCGCAAACCAAGGCACCGGTTTGACTGTTTTGAAAATAACTGTGTAAGGATCGGGCGTTTCCATACTTTCGATGGAGTTACCAAAGTTAAGCAGCTTAGAGTACTTGGAATCTTTCATTCGTTCGAAAGTGAAAACAACATCATCGGCATTAAAATCATTTCCGTTACTAAACTTAACGCCCTCGCGCAATTTAAACTCCCAAGTCTGTGCATCAACACGTTTCCACTCGGTTGCTAAGGCCGGTGAAAGAACACCATCCTTTCGTTGGAGCAACCCGTCGAAGAAGTTAGACATGTAAGAAAAATTGGCATCAGAAGAGTGAGCTTGTGGGTTCATAGATTTAGGTGGAGCATCTGTTGCTATCACCAAGTCAGCCTTAGCCAATGCCAAAGATGGACTAGCCATCGCAGCAGCTATCGTTGTAAGTACTACCAGACGTTTCATTAGTAATTCCCTTCACACAAAAAGTTAATGGTAAAAAACACAATACGCTCTTGAATGCATATATTGAGTTAATTAAGAATTGGGATATCCCGCTCCCAACGGATAGAAATAGAGAAGATACAGGCTAGAGATAGGTAATCTTTCTGCGAATCGAGAATACGAATTCAGAGCCTATATAACTTAAATTAATCAAATGGCCACGGTGAGTCAATATTTTATTTAAACGAGGTGTTATTTTTTTTTAAACCAAAAAAGACAAAAAAATATTCAGCTTTAAAATAAGAACAAGCCATCAAATGCCATCGCCTCTTCGAAAGCTTCATCGAAAAGATGACCAACGTTTTGTTTCTTAAAGTGCTCAGAGATATAAGCATGCAACCCTTCTGGGGTATTGCGTTCATCCTCTGGGTTGATGGAATCAACGCACATTTGGACTTCAAGATTAAACAGTTCTAACGTTGCGGAAGAATCTGTAAAAAAGCCACGAAGGTCATGTTGATCGTAGGAGTTACCACCAATATGAGGGCCAACACCGATAAAGTTAACCTTGGGTTTTGGTAAATTAGTTCCTTGAATTAATACCTCAAAACAAGGACAACGTTCCACAATATGCAGCTTGTGTTGCTCGGGAAACTTTACGGCACAAGAAACCGCATTGGCCCAGTATTGTGCATAAAGACGTAAGTGAAAAATATCATCTTTAGCCTTAAGTTGGTTCAGGCATTTATTGATATCTTCATCAAGACAATGATGACAAATATACTGCGTTACCTTGTCACCTTTCGGAGCGTTTTCTCTAAATAAATCCAAGCGCTCACGAACAATTGCAGCGGTTAGATCATATTGAAAACGAGCGACATCATCTTTAACTTCATTTTGAAACTCGCGTTGCATGTAGAGAGAGTACGGCTGATACACGCCACTTGGACGTGACTTAATCAATACCCTATCTCCACCAAAGTGCTCAAATACCGTTAATAATAATTCGAAGTTAAGCCGCTCATAAACCGGCAACATCCGCCCTTCAAGCTTACGTCTTCGGTTATTAACCAGCAGATTAGGAATATCGAATTTATTCAGGCTTTGATAATCGTACTCAGCTAAGATTTGATTGATCTCAGCGATGGTGTAATTGAGAGCAAGCAGAATCGAGGTGATTTTATCTTTACCAGGATGATTGATTTGCTTCTTACTTAATTTCGTCAGATAAGTATTAGAAACCCCAGATAGTTTACTAATGTTATTCAGATTAAGAGCACTACTTGAAATGATATCAAGTATAGTATCGGGATATATACGCATAATCAGCCTGATTCAAAGTATGAAGAATGTCCCTTCTCTGACTCTTAACCGCTTGTTAAAACTCAGCTAAAAATTTGTTGAGATGAGACTAGGAGCGCGAGTATAGAAAGTATAAGCGCTGAGTAAAAGAGTCAAATACTCTTCATTACCACAATGTTACCGTTTTCTGCTATTCAAAATAACAAACAACTGAAAATTATAAGAAAAAAAATGATAAATATGGGGAGTAAAGGTCAAGGTATAATGTAAAACTTTGTTAATCAATATCTCGCTTGATACCCATGGCTCCCCTCCCACAAAAAAATAAAAAAATAGGCAACCAAAGTTGCCTATTATTCGAATGGAGATTAGACACCTCACTCGCTCAATTCATGTTTGATGATCAAAAGAAACCAAGTGGATTTTTATCATAACTAACTAATAAATTTTTAGTTTGTTGGTAATGTTCTAAAGCCATTTTATGATTTTCTCTACCAATACCAGACTTTTTATATCCACCAAAAGCAGCGTGTGCAGGGTATAAGTGATAACAGTTCGTCCAGATTCGTCCTGCTTGTATTTTACGGCCCATTCGATACGCTTTATTCATATCTCTTGTCCAAACACCTGCGCCTAAACCAAATTCAGAATCGTTCGCTAATGCTAAGGCTTCCTCTTCATCTTTAAAAGTTAAGACTGAAATAACAGGACCAAAAATTTCTTCTTGGAACACACGCATTGAGTTATTACCTTTTAATAATGTTGGCTGAATATAATAACCCTCGTTATAGTCATTATCCATTTGTGCAACACTACCGCCCATTAATACTTCAGCGCCTTCTTCTTTACCAATATCTATATAGCCTAGAATTTTATCAAATTGGGCTTCAGACACTTGAGCGCCAACCATTGTTTCTGTATTGAGTGGGTTACCTCGAGTAATAAGTTTGGATCTTTCGATAACTTTTTCAATGAACTGATCATAAATATCTTCTTGTACAAATAATCGAGATGGGCAGGTACATACTTCACCTTGGTTAAAGAACGCTAATATTGCCCCTTCAATACACTTACTTAAGTACTCATCTTCATGATCTAATACATCATTAAAGAAAATATTCGGTGACTTACCACCTAGCTCTACTGTTGAAGGAATAATATTTTCAGCTGCACATTTTAAAATGTGAGAGCCTGTTGGAGTTGAACCAGTAAACGCTATTTTTGCGATTCGAGTACTAGAAGCCAAAGCTTGACCTGCTTCTTTACCAAAACCATTTACAATGTTTAGTACCCCTGGTGGCAAAAGATCTTGAATTATTTCCATTAATACTAAAATAGAGGCTGGCGTTTGTTCTGCTGGTTTTAAAACCACACAATTACCTGCCGCTAATGCTGGTGGAAGTTTCCACGCGGCCATAAGTAATGGAAAGTTCCAAGGAATAATTTGCCCGACAACACCTAGTGGTTCGTGAAAATGATAGGCTACCGTATTTTCATCTAGTTCACTTAAGGTACCTTCTTGTGAGCGTAAGCAGCCAGCAAAGTATCTGAAATGATCTGCTGCTAAAGGAATATCAGCCGCTAAGGTTTCGCGAACAGCTTTACCGTTATCCCACGTTTCTGCAACAGCAAGGATTTCTAAATTCTCTTCAATTCTATCAGCGATTTTTAGTAAAAGGTTTGAACGTTCTGTTACTGAAGTGGCTGCCCAAGCATCTTTTGCATTGTGCGCTGCATCTAAGGCAAGCTCAATATCAGCCTCATCAGACTGGGGGATTTTACAAAATACTTTGCCATCAACAGGGCTTCTATTATCAAAATAGCGGCCATTAACAGGCTTAACCCATTCGCCTCCAATGTAATTATCGTAAACCTCTTTAAAGTTAACAATTGAGTCTTGTGTGCCTGGCTGAGCATAAATCATAAGGTCATCCTTCCGTTAGATACGTGTCGTTAGATACATTTCGTTTTATGGTTTTAGTCGCACTCTGTTGTTGTCGAGAGCTCAGTTTTGCTACGCAATTCACACGCCAACATTGACACTATTGAGCCAAACCAGAGTTAACATTATGATTACATTTCATTAACAGTGATTCCCCAATCTAAAACACCGTTATGTTCAATCTGTTCACTTTGTTCAACTGTCTTAAAGTGGCACACTCAAATTGTTACATTATGGAACACTTATGCAGCTACAACTCGACAATACAATTGATTGGCTCAACAATTCATGGCACCGAAGTAATGAAGCGGGACTGCGTGAACATCGCCTACCTGACGATATTCGTTTAGAGAAGTATCAGCTCAGTGAACGGCGAGAAAACGCGAAAATTTTGATTGCCAGCATCGAAGAAATGGCCCTACCTTTGTTCAATCAAATGTTTGCCAGAACCAATAGCCGCTTGATTCTGACTGATACTCAAGGTGTTATCATTCGTTCATGGGGACAAGAAAAATTCGCCAGTCGACTTACCTCTATTGCGCTAGAAAGTGGCGTGTGTTGGCAAGAAAAGTTAAAAGGCACCAACGCAATTGGAACGGCCATTGTCGAAGCCAAACCCATCACGGTGATTGGCAAACAACACTTCATCAATCAGCATAGATTCATCAGTTGCTCAGCCAGCCCGATCTTTGATTATCAAGGTAATATGTTGGGCGTTTTAGACATTACTAGCGAACAGCAAGCTCATACCAACACCACTCAATTGTTAATTCAAAGCATGGTGCAGAAAATAGAAAATCGCTTGTTATTTAACATTCCTAATGGCTCAATCAGAGTCAATATCGCAGGTGACGATTCACTGCTCGATAGTGATTGGCAAGGCATTATGATTGCCAATGAAGTCGGAAAGGTTATCGCTCACAATCAAGCCGCTTCTCACCTACTCAATAATCCCAATATGGTTGGGACATCACTCGACTCGTTGCTTAAAAAAGAGGCGCCTTCTTTTGTCTATCGCTTGCACCAACAACCGACAGCAACTGTCACCAAATCCACCACCTACTCCCCATCGTGTAATTTGCATCATGGGGATGATCAGATCGAGAATGCATGGCAGCAGGCGTGTCGTGTGATTGATAAGCAGATCAATTTACTAATTCTAGGTGAAACCGGCGTGGGTAAAGGCGAGTTTGTTAAAGCACTCCATCAACAAAGCGAACGTAAACGCTCTCCCCTCGTCGTGGTGAATAGCGGTGCTCTGCCGAAAGATCTAATTGAATCCGAACTGTTTGGTTACGCTCCCGGCGCTTTTACCGGAGCCAACAGCAAAGGGTTTCAAGGTAAGATTCGTCAAGCTAATAATGGGATTCTATTTTTAGACGAAATTGCAGACATGCCGCTTGATGCGCAATGTCGATTGTTGCATGTATTGCAAGAAAAAGAAGTCGTTCCTATCGGGTCTAATCAGTGCCACAAAGTTGATATCCAGATCGTTGCCGCAACGCATAAAAACCTAGAACAACTGGTTGAACAAGGTGCATTCAGACAAGATCTGTATTACCGACTTAACGGCCTAGTGTTCAATCTTCCTGCGCTACGAGAACGCAAAGACAAATCCGCATTGATCCAAGAGATTCATAAAAAATACAGCAAGCCCAACCAGCAGATCGATGCTGGCTTATTGGCCTTGTTAGAACGCTATAGCTGGCCGGGAAACATAAGAGAGTTGGATAACCTACTTCAAGTTGCCACTCTACTTGCTAGCGAAGAATCAACATTGTTACTAGAACACATTCCCGATCAAATTATGCGCTCTCTTTTATCGGTAGACACTCTCTCATCACCGACTACGCCAAACCATGCTGATAAATCACAAGAGATCAGTTTACAAGAGACCGTTGAAGAGACCATTCTCAATACCTATCGAGCCAATAACGGCAATATCAGCCGAACCTCTAAAATGCTCAATATTAGTCGCAATACGCTGTATCGAAAGTTGAAGAAATTAGGGATATTGTCGTAAATAAACAGTCTGATGGTCCATCAACATCGAGTCTATCAACCCTAAAATCATCTTGAATTCTCTGCAAATTCAATTTATTAAAGCCATACCATTCATGTTATTTTAATGATAGATTAAACTCAAATGAGAATCATTATCGAGAAATAAAGTGAACATACCAGCACCTAAAAACCTAACCGTCATTGCATCACAACAAATCACTCCCAACATGCAACGTATCACCCTACAAGGCGAATCACTTGCCCTATTTCCCAGTGACTGTGAAGGTGGGTATATAAAGCTGCTATTCAATAAAAAAGGACTGACAGATTTAAGTTCAATGACTGAAGAAGAACGTCCTGTCATGCGAACTTACACCATTCGTCACTTTTCACCGGCTAAACGCACAATCGATATCGATTTTGTCAGACATACCACTCCCAATTTCAATAGCGGGTTTGGGGCTCGCTGGGGAATGCAGGCTCAGATTGGTGACACCATCGATATCAAAGGCCCTGGTTCTATTAAAGAAATCAATACCAATGTTGACTGGTTTTTTATGGTTGCCGACATGACAGCATTACCCGCGTTATCAGCAAAAATCAGCCAACTTCCTAGTGATGCAAAAGGCTATGCCGTTATAAAGGTTCTCGAAAAAGAGGACATACAAACCATTGCAGCGCCAACTGGAATTAATATTGTCTGGTTAATCGACGGGGAATCACTTGCTGATATTGTTACATCTCTACCTTGGCTAAACGGTGGGGTATCAGTTTGGGTAGCATGTGAGTTTGATTCAATGCGTCAATTGCGCACTTATTTCCGCAACGAGAAAGCGGTTGAGAGTGACAATATTTATATCAGCAGCTATTGGAAGCAAGGCGTTACAGAAGATGGACACAAAGAAATAAAGAGAAAAGATGCCAGTGAACATAATGGCTAATAGATAAAATACTGACATTATTACAAGCTCGTTTTCGCGTATACCGCAGTACCACCCAGCTCTCCCGATGTTAACCTGCGGTCATTGCGCAATGTTGCCAGCGCTGTTAATCAAGCACACATTCTGCATAACCCTCTCACGATTTTCTAACTTTCTACTCTCTTTTCTGATTGAAAAATAAACGCCATCATAACGCAATAGAAATGTATTTTTTCCGTCATATACGAGTGCTTAACTACTGTTCGACATTGACAAGCATAACTTGTCTACCACAGCACTATTTATATCCAACGAGGAAAATATGAATAAAGTTACCGCACTTTTACTATCACTGATCTCAGTCTCTGCCAGTGCACAAACCACACTATTACTGTATACCAGCCAGCCCAATCAAGATGCCCAACAAACCGTTGCCGCATTTGAAAAACAGAACCCAGAAATACGAGTGAATTGGATACGTGACGGTACAACTAAATTAATGACGCGCTTTCAAGCAGAACAAGAAGCGGGAGTTAAAAGCCCAGATCTACTTTTGATTGCTGATAGCGTCACAATGGAGTCACTCAAGCAAAAAGATCTGCTTTATCCGTACCAATCAAAACACCAAAAAAACTATGACTCAGCACTTTACGATGCAAAAGGTTACTATCACGGAACCAAGATGATTACCTCGGGGATTGCCTACAACACACAGGCAAGCTTTAAACCTACATCTTGGTGGGATTTAACCAAGCCTGAGCTAAAAAATCTAACCGCAATGCCTAGTCCTCTTTATTCTGGCGCTGCTCTTATTCACCTTGCGACGTTGACTGAAAATGAAGATCTCGGGTGGGATTATTATCAACAGCTTAAAAATAACCAAGTTAAAGCCCAAGGTGGAAACGGAGGCGTACTTTCCGCTTTGTCATCAGGAACAAAAGCGTATGGCGCTATCGTAGATTTTTTAGCCATTCGTGAAAAAGCGAAAGGCGCTCCAATCGAGTTTGTATTTCCTAAAGAAGGCGTGAGCATGGTTACAGAACCTGTCGCAATTCTTGCAAATAGCAAACACACAGAAGCAGCCCAGCAATTTGTAGACTTTCTCTTATCGGAGCAAGGTCAAGAATTGGTAAAGAGCCAAGGCTACATTCCCGCATCCAATCAAGTCAGTACTCCAGAAGGGTTTCCTTCGCGTGATCAAATTAAGATGATGACATTTGACGCTAACAATGCGTTAAAGAATGCCAATTCCAACAAAGCTCGTTTTGCTGAGATCTTTAACTAAAAATGAAAACAGCCACCATGATCAACTATACAAGCCTCTATCGGGGGCTTGTCATACTGTTGTTGCTAACCGTTGTCGTGCTGACGGTTTTACCGTCATTGCAATTATTCATCACTTCTCTATCCGATCTGAGCCAGGGTTTGAACTCCAGTCTTTGGCGAGTCTTGTCTAAACCATCGACTTGGGTAGCGCTGTGGCATAGCTTATATACCAGCACACTTGCGATGCTCTTATCACTCGCGATTGGCGGCTTCTTATCGATACTGCTCGCATTAACAAATATTCGGTATAAGCCACTTTGGGCGTTCCTTTTCATGCTCCCAATGATGATTCCCCCACAGGTTACCGCTCTTAGTTGGATTCAATTATTTGGCCCAAGCAGTACCATTCTAAAGAGTCTCGGAATGGCGCCTCCACTAGGTAGCCCAAACCCTATCTATTCAGCAGAAGGCATCGCTTTTTTACTTGGCATTCAACATGCCCCACTTGTCTTTTTAGCGTTGAGAACACAATTGATTTCTCTACCTAACGAGCAAATCGAAGCTGCGCGCTTATGTGGGACGTCAACGAAACAGATTTTGTCGGATATTATTTTGCCATTGTGTTATCCCGCAATACTTGCAGCGGCTGCGCTTGCTTTTGTTTCGTCCTTGGGTAACTTTGGGATTGCCGCAATGATTGGAATCCCAATTTCCTACCAAGTGCTACCAACCCTGATTTATCAATATATGGCTAATTTCGGTAGTCATGTTCTTAATGATGTTGCAAGTTTGTCTATCATTATGGCGTTACTGGCTTATCTGATTATTTATGTTCAAAATAAAGCGCAGCAAGCCAGTTCGACACACCTTATCGGAAGCAGTGGACAAGCGCTCTATATTCGCTTGGGAGCATACCGAAACCCTGCCGAATGGGTGCTCGCTCTGCTACTTTTCCTAATTTTGATATTGCCACTGCTCGCATTAATATTCAGCTCTCTAATCCCAACAATGGGCGTACCTTTAAACTGGAACACATTAACCTTTGACGCTTATCAGACCATTTTAGCCAAACACAGTTCAACATACACCGCACTGACTAACAGTATGTTTCTTTCAATAACAGCTGCGATTACATTGGTGGTTATTTGTCTACCTCTTGCGTATTTTTCAACTCAGTTTCCAAGCAGAAAAACTCAACTTCTCATCAGTATCATTGACATTCCATATACGCTTCCCGGCATCGTTTTAGCCATCGCGTGTATTCTACTATTTGCCCGCCCGATACCATGGCTCGACTGGAGTCTTTATGGCACGTTAGGGATCATTTTTATCGCCTACCTAGCGCGTTTTATGGCGGTTTGTTTTAAAGCCATCTTTACCCAAATGAAACAAATTGATCCAGCAATGGAGGAAGCTGCTCAGCTTTCAGGCGCAAGTGTCATGGTGCGTCTAAGAGATATCATTTTCCCACTGCTTGCACCTTCTGCCTTTGCTGGCGGATTGCTTGTTTTTCTCACCGCCGTCAATGAATTAACAGTCTCCGCTCTGCTTTGGAGTGCAGGAACTGAAACCTTAGGTGTCGTGATTTTTAACTTGGATGAAAGCGGCAATAAAGTTCTGGCTTCGGCGGTTTCAGTGGTGGTTGTTTTACTGATTGCCATTGTGATGTGGTTACTCAACTCTCTGTCTCGATTTTTACCCAAAGGAGTCATTCCATGGCAAAACTAATTCTCGATAATGTGTGTAAAGCCTATGGCAATCAAATGGCCGTGAACGACCTCTCATTAACGATTCCGAATGGCGCATTCTGTGCACTGCTTGGCCCAAGTGGCTGCGGTAAAACAACGACATTGCGCATGATTGCTGGTTTAGAAAACCTAACATCTGGCTCACTCATTATGAATGACCAAGTTCTCGATAACGGGTGTAACGCTATTCCACCAGAAAAGCGGCGAATGAGTATGGTTTTCCAGTCCTACGCTTTGTGGCCCCATATGACCGTTAAGGAAAACGTCTCTTATCCACTAAAAGTACAAAAGCAAACAACAGCTCGAACTCAAGCAACTGTTAAACGAGTATTAGAAACGGTAGACATGGCGCAATACGCAGAGCGAAAGATCCAAGATTTGAGCGGTGGACAGCGCCAAAGAGTGGCCCTTGCTCGCTGCCTCGTTGCTGAGCCTGAAGTGGTGTTGCTTGATGAACCGCTAGCCAATCTCGATCGTCACCTACGCTCAGCCATGGAACAAAGCTTTCGAGAATTTCATCAAGAAACGGGAGCCACTTTCGTATTTGTCACACATGATCAAGCCGAAGCTATGGCGTTGGCTACTCATATTGCGGTAATGAATCAAGGTAAGTTAGTACAGTGGGGAACACCTGAGTCGCTTTATCAACAGCCTAAGTCTTCTTGGCTGGCCAGTTTTATTGGAAAAGGGAGCGTTGTTAACCTGCCAATCAATCAACATGCAAAAAGAAAGCTCGATGCTCATGATTTAAATACCCATACTACAGCTCTGCCTTTGCCCGTATTGCTGCGCCCTGAGCATGTTCACCTTGCAGAAACCGGTATCGCTGCTTACGTGAAAGATTGCGTATTTTTGGGAGAACGTTACCTGTTAACCCTAAGCTTTCTTCACGATCAACAGTCCGTTATTTGCTATCACAATTCCGCCATCGCCGTTAATACAATGGTCAATGTCGCTTTAGAACAAGGCTGGCGAGTGGATGTAGCATGACGATTTCTATCGATATTCTTAGCGGACTAACCCCTAAAGCACCCGCGGCAATTATACTGCGTATCGCTAAGCGGAAATTTCTGCTTGATGCAGGTGCTTGTATTGGTTCAACAGAGATACCTTGGCAGCTTCCTAGTGATGTTGATGCGGTGTTTATCAGCCACGATCACCACGATCACATAGGCGGAGCGACGCAACTTCCTCATCATATTCCAATTTATTGCTCAAAGTTTGTGGCCACCAAACTCACCAACCATTCCAATGTGCATATCCTGCCGATCTCTGGCTGTACTGAAGTAATGGGGATACAGGTGCGCACTGGTTCAAACGGACATGCACTCGGTGGTCTCTGGTTTCATTTTAATGCTGGCAGAGGCATTTTCTATAGCGGTGACTACTGCTTAGAATCGGACACTTATCGTTTTGACTCACCGCCAATCGCCGAGATTGCCTTGCTTGATACTTCGTACGGCAACTATGACACTCCTCTATCGACACAAAAAATAGAGTTAATGAACACACTAGAACACGCTGCTAATAAGGGTAGTATTCTACTGCCAGTTCCCGCTTCTGGACGCAGTATTGAGATAGCGTTGTGGTTAAATGAATGGTGCTCATCAACAATTTGCTTTGATCAAAATGGTCTGGAACATATCAATGAAGCACTAGTTGAAAATGATACAGGGCTGAAAGAAACCAAAAAGAAGCAATTGAAAACCCTTAGCCAATTTGTGCATGCCATTCAAAATATCTCCGATATTGAGCCGAATAATATCGTTCTCGCCGGCTCTCCTGATCTCGATGGTGGGTTAGTTAAGACTTTGATTTCTTCTAACGATACTCCAATCAACAATATCATTTTTACCGGACACATCGGTATGTTAGCAAAACAACTATGCCAACAAGGTGAGGCCGACTTTCATCGTTGGAATGCACACCCCACACTGACCGATACAATTAGGCTCGCACAGCACCTTCAATGTCAAACTCTTATTCCTTTATTTCATCCCGATCTATCGACGTTTCAGACTCACTTATTTAACTGCGAGATTCATACAGACAATCACTGGGAACCCTCTTATGTCACTGATTAAAAAACCATTCATTTTCATGCGCCACGGCGAAACTGAAGCGAATCAAAATAACGTTTTTTGTGGTTCGACCGATATACCACTGAATGCCAATGGAAGACAGCAAGCACTCGATGCAAGAAAGCCCGTTGCAACAGTCATCAAAAACGATATCAAAATCGTATCAAGCCCGATGCAAAGAGCCGTCGAAACCACCAAATTAGCGCTACCAAATACCGAGTTTTCTACCGACGTTGATTTATCAGAACGAGATTGGGGCGATTTAGAACTTCAACCAATAACCAAACAGGTGTGTTACTTCGATACCCCACCAGGTGGGGAACCTTGGGGGCCATTCATTACTCGAATAACACAAGCAATAAACCGAGTTTTGTCAGAGTATGATAACCCGGTAATTATTGCGCATTCTGGCGTCTATCGAGCCATTCAATTTCATTTAACTGGCACACCAAGTGGGCCTCGAATTCCAAATGCGACCCCAGTTAGATTTTGGCCAAATGCAACAAACGAGTGGAAACAACAAATTATCAGTGAGTCACTTGTTTGCTTGGACTCACGCGAAAAGCAATAAAAGCACCAAAAAAAGCGCTCCTTGTGAGCGCTTTAAAACATCATTCCCAATCTAATATTACTTTCCCAGACAGCCCACTGCGCATGGTGTCGAAGCCTTGTTGGAAATCATTGACTTTAAAATGATGCGTAATGATTGGCGTTAGATCTAAGCCAGATTGGATAAGGCTTGCCATCTTGTACCAAGTTTCAAACATCTCACGGCCATAAATACCTTTGATCACCAAGCCTTTAAAGATCACTTGATTCCAATCGATGCCCATATCTGATGGTGGAATTCCCAATAATGCAATGCGACCGCCATGGTTCATCTCTTTTAACATGCTATTGAACGCCATTGGGTTGCCCGACATCTCTAAACCGACATCGAAGCCTTCGGTCATCCCCAGATCCGCCATTACTTGCTCCAACGGTTGTTCAGCCACATTGACAGCTCGAGTCACACCGACTTTCTCAGCCAACTCCAAACGGTAAGGGTTCACATCTGTGATAACCACATGACGCGCACCCACATGTTTAGCTACCGCTGCGGCCATAATGCCAATTGGACCAGCTCCGGTGATCAACACATCTTCGCCGACCAAATCAAAAGAGAGCGCTGTGTGTACTGCGTTACCAAACGGGTCAAAAATTGAAGCTAAATCATCAGAAATACCATCTGGGATCTTAAACGCATTAAACGCTGGAATCACCAAATACTCAGAAAATGCTCCAGTACGATTGACGCCCACGCCAACGGTATTACGGCACAAATGGGTCCGTCCACCTCGGCAGTTGCGACAATAACCGCAAGTAATATGCCCCTCGCCTGAGACGCGATCGCCTAATTCAAAGCCGCGAACTTCTTGACCCATTCCGACCACTTCGCCCACATACTCATGACCCACTACCATAGGCACTGGTATTGTCTGCTGCGACCATGCGTCCCAGTTATAGATATGAATATCGGTACCGCAGATAGCCGTCTTTTTAATCTTAATCAACAGGTCATTGTGGCCGACTTCAGGTTTATCTACCTGCGTTAGCCAAATGCCTTCTTTCGCTTCTAATTTTGCTAAGGCTTTAATTTTCATCGTTTTAACCCTAAATCAAGCCCATCTCTTGCCCGACTTCAATAAAGGCATCAATCGCTTTATCCAACTCGGCCGAGCTATGAGCGGCAGACATTTGAGTACGAATACGCGCTTTGCCATTCGGAACCACAGGGAAGGAAAATCCGATAACATAAATGCCTTTAGTGAGCGCACGTTCGGCAAACTCAGCGGCGACTTTAGCATCACCAAGCATAATCGGAATAATGGCGTGATCCGCTCCACCTAAGGTAAAACCAGCTTGTTGCATGCGACTGCGGAAATGGCTCGCATTGCGCCAAAGTTGAGCTCGCAGTTCATCGCCTTCTTTAAGTAAATCCAATACCCGAATAGAGGCCGCCACAATCGCAGGAGCAACCGAGTTAGAAAAGAGGTACGGGCGCGAACGCTGACGCAGCCAATCGATGACCTCTTTTTTGCCCGAAGTATAACCACCCGATGCCCCGCCCATCGCTTTACCCAACGTGCCGGTAATAATATCAATTCGGTCAATCACATCATGATATTCATGGGTACCTCTACCTTCTGCGCCCATAAAGCCCACCGCATGAGAGTCATCCACCATGACTAACGCCGAGTATTTATCCGCCAGATCGCAAATAGCCGGTAAGTTCGCCACCACACCATCCATCGAGAAAACACCGTCGGTCACGATAAGCTTATGCCTTGCGCCTGCTTTATCCGCATCGATAAGTTGCTGCTCCAACTCAGCCATATCATTATTGGCATAACGGAAGCGCTTGGCTTTACACAGGCGAACACCGTCAATAATCGAGGCATGATTGAGCGCATCAGAGATAATCGCATCTTCTGGGCCTAAAATAGTTTCGAAAAGGCCGGTATTTGCATCGAAGCACGAGGTGTAAAGAATGGTGTCTTCCATCCCTAAAAACTGAGAGAGCTTTGCTTCTAACTCTTTATGCGCATCTTGAGTTCCACAAATAAAGCGCACCGAAGCCATACCAAAACCGTTATCGTCCATACCCTGTTTAGCCGCTTCAATGAGTGCAGGATCATTGGCTAAGCCCAAATAGTTATTCGCGCAAAAATTGAGTACCTGCTCGCCACTTGAGATTGACACCGATGCTTGCTGCGCCGAGGTAATAACACGTTCAGATTTATACAGGCCATCGGTTTTGGTCTGTTCTATTTGTTGCTTGATCTGTTCGTAAAATGCAGCACTCATAGTCGGGCTCCTTACTCAATGTTTGGAAGAGATTCAAAATCACACAAAGAGTGAATGAATGTTCTCTTTGCCGTGTATACCTATATTAAAACATCACGATTAATACTATTATCCTGTTACATGGAAAATCATTAGTGAATCGCAGGCACAAATAGATGATTTCAAATAAGCTCATTACTCTGTTGCCCGACCTTGCTGCCTTTATTTTGGTGGTAGAGGAGAAAAGCTTTACCGCCGCGGCCAAGAAGTTAGGCGTTACTCCTTCAGCATTAAGTAAAACCATCAGTCGATTAGAAAAAGCGTTGTCGGTGAAGCTGTTTGAGAGAACCACTCGCCGCTTGTTGATCACCGAAGCTGGAAGTCGAATTGCTCAGCAGTGTCGAACCATGGTCAATTCTGCCGAGCAAGCGGTCGAACTGTCTAATGAACAACATGCTCTCGCGGCTGGGCCGATTACAGTATCGGCGCCGGAAGCCTTCCTCAATATCGTACTTCAACCCTTGGTGATTCCGTTTTTAAAACAGTACCCCGACATCCAACTTAAATTGCGCGCAGTTGATGGTCCTGTTGATATTTTTAGCCACGGCATTGATATCTGCTTTCAACTTACGGATAAACCCAACCCCAATTTAGTCCTAAAAGAGATCGGCGCAACCTCGTTAGTGTTGTGTGCGAGCCCAGAGTATTTAGCATCAAGAGGCACGCCAAACCACCCTACCGAGTTGCTAGATCATGACTGCCTCTATTTAGCCGAAACCGACAACGATAATATTTGGCATTTTGTTCAAGATGATGAGCAACACTCGGTCGCGGTCACCGGGCGTTATGCGGTGAACGAAGCGCAAATGCGTTTAAATGGGGTTATCGATGGTCTAGGGATCGGTATCTTTCATGATTTTGTGGTTCGTCGCGCCATAGAAAAAGGCGAAGTTGTTGAGGTGCTGAGCGACTGGGAGATAAAAGGCAATTACCACGGCACCATCGCCCTGCAATACGCACAAACCAAGTATATGCCCGCTCGGTTTCGGGTGTTTATTGACTACATGATGGAGCAGGTTCCCACGACTCTAATATCAGCATAATGAACGACGAATATACTGCGCTCTACTTAACGTGGGGCATTCCGTCACCTACTTCTCACGGCCAACCATACCCCACCAAAAAGTCGTCATTTGTCATTTCATATGAGTAAAGCTGTGGTAATTGGACTAGAACAAATTCACTGTCTACACTGAAAATGTATCAATCCTAGGAATGTTAATCATTCACACCGAAAATATATTAGTCGTGAGAATATAGTGAAGAAAATTATGCAAATATGTATTAATAGGTTAAGTTTTTTTCTGTTTATAACATGCACTCTACTTAGTGGAACCTCTTATGCCGAAAAGAAATACACTCCAAGCGATGTTTATGCCAATATTGATTATGCTTCTCGGTTATTAGTAAAGGTATTAGAAGAGAAAAACATTACTGATATTGCTTTACCTAAATCTCATGAAACAGCCGTTAAACCCATGCATGTTTATGAGCTTAATGTGGCAACTATTGCAGAGATATATCAGTATACGTTGGAAAACAAGCTCACCCCCCCACCGTTGACCTTTTCGTCTCCTATTAACTATTCACCTACCGATGTTTATTATCTAACACAGATAGTCACCGATGCCATAGAGCGAATCTATGAAAACAATGTTGGTGTTAATGTATACAATGTGGAACGTTTTTCTAACAAAAGTCCAAAGGATGTATACGATAAATTATTCAAACTTTATGCTAAGGTGCTGCGCTTACGAGGCTATGACAAAGTTAGCCCCAATCAAGTTTATGCGCAAACCTATCGTGCTAAGACCGATCTAAAATCTATTATTTCAACACTCTCCAATCGCTTAGATGACTTAAATTTTGACCAAAAAAGACTATTGGTTACAGCAGCCTATGGCATGCATCCTGATGGCTCTAAGATGGAGGCTTACGAGAAAGATAAAACGCCAAAAGATGTCGTCATATCTGCACTATCCGTTAGAAAAAAAATCAATCAGCTCAAAGAAATCTACAAGATGGAAACCTTAGCCATACCACAGGAAAACTCTTTTTCAAAGGTGACTCCATCAGATGCTTTTTTACAAACTCAGTACATCATTGCTGAAATTAATTTATTAAAAAAGCCATTAAACATAAGTAATTCAACAGATATCGCAATTGAAGTTAAAAATAAAAAACCTTCTGATGTCTATCAAGAAATGAAGCATATCAACTATTTATTAGACAGATTGATAGATCAAAAAGGAGCTTCTTTATAATGCTAACGTCTTTAAAACAAAAAATATTTTTACTCAATACAAGCTTTATCGTAATTGTAATTATTGGGAGTATTTTTCTTGGCTATCAAATAAATAAAACGCAGCAAGGTTCTAGCGAGCAAGACACCAGTATCGATCAACTATCAACTCTGAGCGAGTTAGATAGTCAGTTTTCAAAGCTAAGAGAAAAGAGCTTATTGTTTGCCATGCTATTTAGGGATGACGCTAAAGAAGCCGTAGAAAAACACTATAAAAATACCATGTCTATTATTGGTGGAAGCGGATCTTCGGAATTAGAAAAGCTGGCTAAGCCTATTGATGAGTATAATAATATACTTCATAAAATGGCTGTTTCTTTCATTAACGATGATAAAGTCAATGGAAGCTTATTACTAAGCGATGCTTATAAGATATCAGACGATATAGAGAGAACCATTGCAACCAATATGCAAAACCTGGAAGAGCATATTCGCCAGTTATCTGCTGAGAACAGCGCAAAGCAAGCCGCAACGAGCAGCACAATTAAAATATCTATCTTACTGCAAATCGCATTAGTCATTATATTAGGTACTGGCTTTACATTTTTATTATCCAAAATCATCGTAACGCCTCTTAATAGTTTAAGAAAAACCATTAATACTATTCAAGAACACGGTGACCTTACATTAAGAGCAGATATAAATTCAAAAGACGAAATTGGACAATTAAGCCAATCTTTCAACATCATGATTGACAACTTGAATTCTATTGTCAGCAATGTTCGTACACAATCTGAAGAGGTATCTATATCGGCAAGCGAGTTGTCTGGCATAACAAAAACCACAGCAACAGGTACTCACAAACAACTAGAAGAAACACAACATCTAGCAAATACCATTGAGCAGCTATCGATTGCCATCGAAGAAATTGTCAATAACGCAACTGAGACCTCTAAATCTGCCGAAGAAACAAATGCTACCGCTTTATCCGGACATTCTATTGTTGGTAATACCGTTGACGAGATTAATCAGCTCACTATCGATATGGAACAGGCTTCGGTCGTTATTGAAAAGGTAAAAGCGGATAGTGAGAATATTGGTACAGTGCTTGATGTGATTAAAACCATTGCAGAACAAACGAATTTATTGGCACTAAATGCAGCAATTGAGGCCGCGCGTGCAGGTGAACAAGGCCGAGGGTTTGCGGTTGTTGCCGATGAAGTAAGAACACTGGCACAGCGAACGCAAAAATCGACCATAGAAATAGAAAACCTTGTCGCCACATTGCAAACTGGTGCGCAAAATGCGGTGACGGTTATGAACACGAGCCAAGACAAAGTCAATACAACGGCATCACAAGCTCAGCAAGCAGGTAAAGCGCTCGATAATATTAAGAATGAAATTCAAGCGATCTTAACAATGAATACCGATATTGCATCGGAAGCGCGGCAACAAATAGAAGCCACAAACAATGTACGAGACAACATTAATACAATAACCGAAATATCTCAGCAAGCCGCGAATGCTACTGACCAAACATCAACCGCGAGCGCTCAATTGGATAATCTCGGTAATCAGCTAAAAAGTAGCATTAGTCAATTTAAAGTATAAAATGCTTCTTAGTGAAGACTGCGGCCATCGCTTATGGAGCACCACTCACTGTTAATTTATGGCGAACCCTAAATTTATCGCGGTTAACTAAAATTGGCCGCGGTTTTAGGGTTTGCTCGATACAACCCTTCAGACGATACCAAGCGTAATCCTCACTTCTTGACCAGTTAAATACAAAGGCGTTCATTTGGAAATTTTAAGCGACATACTAAAATCGTTACGTGTAAGTGGCAGTGTCTACTTTTGTAGTCACGTTGAACCCCCATGGTTTAAAGAATATTTCAACAAAACCACCGCTGGGTTTCATTTAATTAGACGTGGAGCATGTTGGGTAAAAATAGGCGATCAAGTCGAGCAGTTGTTTACAGGTGATTTGATTTTTTTAGGGCCAGGCATTGACCATATTCTTACTAGTGAGCCACCTGAAGGGCAAATGCCTATTAGCGGAGATTCTACTTTGCTGTTATGCGGATACTGTTCCTTTGAAAATGATGCATTGTCTCCGTTAAATAACATTTTTGAACAGGTCACAATCGTACGTGAGGATGAACTTAATAAACACGCTTGGTTAAAGAGCACGTTTGATCAACTCAGTTCAGAATATATGGCGCAAAATCCTGGTAATGAAATTATTGTTAACAAACTGACCGAAGTGGTGTTAGTTGAATTAATACGAATAAATTTTGGTCGCCAAGAGCAGCATTCCTTTGTTCATGCTTTACGTGATAAACGTATTAAAAAAGCATTACAGTTTATTCATGAATCGCCTTCCAAACCATGGACCATCGAAAATTTAGCATCTAATGTCGGGATGTCTAGAGCAGCATTTTCCAAAAAATTCACCTTATTAGTTGGACATACGGTATTCACGTATTTATCGAACTTGCGTATTCAAAAAGCGAAGGAAATGATCGAAACCACAACGTTACTTATTGATGACATAGCACTTCATGTGGGCTACGAATCCGAACGAGCTTTTACAAAAACCTTTAACAAATATGTGGGTATGACACCAAAGCAATTTCGTAAAATGAAAAAGAACGAGCTGCCGTAACTAAATCAGTCGCATAATGAATTCATCGAGTAAAAAGGGGCTAAATATATATAGCCCCGATTTGTTATTTTTTCGCATTAAGCACCTTGCCAAGTAAAACGACTGATGCCGCTAATAAGACTAAGTCTTTCACTAAAAACTGTCCTGGTACGACGTTAAGCGCTGGAAATCCACCTAATGACGCTTCCCATACAGGAGCCGTTAATAATAAGCTTGAAGTCACTGCGAAAGTAGCAATAGCCCCCAAGCTACCAACAATACCGACAATTCGGTTAACTGGTGTAAGTAAAATAGCAATGGCTGTTGCTATTTCTGTAGCGCCGATAAAGTTTGAAGCACCTTGTACTGTAAATACACTATAGAGCCAAGAAGTCAGTGGGCTTGATACGACAAGACCTTGAATGGCACCAGCTTCATAAGCGGTAAATTTCATGCCACCAATCCAAACTAAAATTAGTGCAATGGAAAAACGTAGCGCTGTATCACCAACAGCTGTAACATTTTGAGCAAGTTCTGAAGCATTAATTACAGATTCTTGGTTAGCATTGTTTTTTGTATTTTGAGCTATATTAATCGATGTCATGACCGTATCCTTATTCAAGTATTTTGTAATTTTTTAACTGGTTTTCTAAGTTAATAAATGTGTTAGTGCCCCACTACGTAGAGCTTGATGAAAGTCATCACAACCACCAATATGTTCGTCATTAATAAATATTTGCGGTACAGTTCTTCGCTTGCTACGTGCCTGCATTTCACGAGTTAATTTATCGCTCCCGGTAATTTCATATTCTTTGAAAGATAAACCTAAGCTTTTAAGTGTCGCTTTTGCTTGTTTGCAATATGGGCAATAGCCTTTGCTGTATACTTCAATTTTAATCATAAGATCATCTCCATTTTATTTGATTGATGCTTTATCTATATTTCGCTTCGATGGAGCCATTATGACGGCTATTGAAAACGCAACAACGTGCGAAAGTATTCAATTAATACATCAATCGTCTTTTTTATGGAGTTTAAAAGGTCAGTTTCTTTTGGAAGGTGGGTAAATTATTAGTGCGCAGGTAGCTGGTAAATGAATGCTCAATAGAGATGACTTAAACGCACTAAGCAGCGGTCATGAGTCGCTCAAGCATAGAACATGACCTTGCATGAAGTGTGTTGATTTAGGAATTTACTGCATTGCTGAGGTGTCAGTTACTTATTGGATTGCTCCTTTTTATTGAATTTTACGACGGCATTAGCATGAGCGTCTCTAATTAATGGTAAAATATTTTCAAACGATGCTTTTGATGGCGAAAGTATTTGTACCCAAGACATCCAAGCGTAAATAGGATGAGGCATCAACGTATCAAGTTGAGTAAAGTCATTACCTGTATTAACAATACAACCTTTGGCTGGACGTTTTGGCTTTTCACCGAAGTAACTTTCATAATTTGACGGGCCGACACCAATACTGACTCTAAAAACCGAATCTCGATCAAGTTGCGATGATTTGTCGTTATCACCATTCTTTTCTTTAATTGTACAAAAGTATACACCGTTAGGAAGAAGGTTCCCTGGATTATAAAACAAGGAAGTCTCACCCCAACTGGTCTTAGGAACTACACCATCAAATTCAGATATTATTGCTTGAACGATACTCTCTGGAGACATGATTCTTCCTTGATACAGTTAACGTCCAAATTCAGATGCGCCGTGGGCGTCACCTGAATTTGATTATTAAGCTCTTGTTTCAACTAATTCTTGACCAGAAAGACATGTCGACTGACTCTTGGTTTAGAAGCTCTAAATATTTTTGAGCTACATCATTATCAAGCCACCGCCGACATATTTCTTCGGCTTTCTCTTGTGTTGTAGCAATTGCAACATCTGCATATTTTCCATCTACGCCCTTTAACAGGAAATGAGATAAGAGCTCATCTTCTTTCGATAGAAATTTATCATCGATCTCTTTGGAAAGGGCGACAAGTTCCTCTTCGCTTACTCCATCTTTGAGTCGGAAAACAGCAAACTCAAACCCTAAAAATTCGAGTGTGTTACTTTTGAAAATCATAATTATCTCCTTTGAATATGGAGATGTCATCTTCCTTCGATACTACTGACAACATTGTGTCAGTAGCATTATTTTTTGACTGACATTTTTTGATATTCAATGTAGTCCTTTAAGGAAACACTATCTGGTAGCTGCCCTGGAGCACATGCAGATCTTAGGCTCTCAATGTGATCAAGCCTAAAATCGCGATATTCATCCCTTAGACTACACCAACTACCTAGCGTCCATTTTCCTCCCCAGAAAAAGAAGCCGAGTGGAAAAATCGTCCGATTAGTTGACCTACCTGATAGTGATTTGTAGCGAACTTGTACCCACCGTTTCTCGCGTATGAATTGATGAATTTCATCCCAATAATCAAAATCCATAGGACGAATATGCTCACCTGGCACCCTGGCTACTCGTTGATCACTTGGCTGTGTTGAAACTGAATTTGGTAAAGAGGCTTCAATTTTGCTCAATAAAGAGTGGGATGCTTTGCTAAGAGTAGGCCCTGTCCATGAGGAAATCATATTTACACCCAATATCAAAGCTTCTAACTCGTGCTCGGTAAGTTGTAATGGTGGTAACTCGAATCCCTCAGAAAGCCTATATCCAACCCCAGTTTCTCCATATACAGGAACTCCAGAAACAGAGAGATCATCAATATATCTGTAAATAGTTCTTTCAGAAACAGAAAGTCGTTCTGAAAGCTCTTTCGCGGTAATAGGTTGATGTGCCCGCAAGATGTTTGTTAGTTGAAAGAGTCTATCTGATTTACGCATGAGTTCTTGGTGGTTCTCGATTTAAGGGGCTAACGCTTTGCTAAACGGAAATAAAATTGTTAACTAAAATTAGCGACGTATGACCAAAACCAACAGATGCTTTATATCCTAAGCTTGAACGCAGTCGCTGTCTATTGTAGAAATAATTCAAGTAACCTTTTAATTTAGAATGTAATTTTGGCCAGCATCAAATTAGGTTCTCTTTTTATCGCCTGAGTTATGGCTTTAATCTTGAACTTAACAGGACAGAACCCTATTTTTCTTGGTTGGGTATATTTGGGCATTTTAGCCTCCTCAGGGTAAGGAGGAGGTGTCCACTAAAGCGAGGGAGACTATTGTCCTTTTGAGTGACTTGTTAGCATTTTATGACACTATTGCCTTACCGATTAGATCAATTAAATAAACAGCTGCCGTTGAAATAGGTAATAATAGGAGGAGTACAAAACCAACAAGTCTTGTGCGTAACCAGCCATTATCAAATTTAAACTTTGGCATGGGGTTAATAAATTCTTTAAATGACCTAACAACTAAAACGTAGCCTATAGGGTAAATACACATAAACAAGAATAGAATAAATAGTTTGCTACTAAAATCAAACACAAAAATAATTAATGCCAATGCGAATAAACCACCAATCATGGCTCGGCAAAGAATTGTATAAAAGTTAATTAACGGGTTTAAAATATATTTTTCTGCATGGGAAATAGCAGTCTTATTTGTACCGAAAGTTATTCTAAATATAGCTACAAATAAATATAGTAGTACAGTCCCGTATCCAAGGGTATCAGGTGCAAAATGTTCAAGAGCGGCATTACGAATTTGCTCTGATAATACAAAATTGTCAGCTGTAAAATACTGGATAAGTTGATCTAGCCCAATCAGCTTCGTTATATAAGCTACAAAGCTAGATAGAAATACTACGATAGAAAAAGATAGATATTCCCACTTGTGAATATTATATTCATTTTTGATTGTTACTATTAATTTACTCATATGCTCGACCGAAATGCTAAACGCCGCGTTAAGCGGACCAACATTGTGGGTTATACTGTGAAGCGAAGCGAAATGTAACCCACTGTTTTAGTTCCGTTTAACGCCCGCTTGAGTTATGAGTAACACACCACCGAATCTAACTTAGACACCGTAACCACATAAGCCCCAATTGACGCCAAAAGTGCCTAGCGTTACGAATCGACTTGAAGCGTTTGTTAGCACTACTTGTCAACCACCTGCTCTCTCATTATGTTTGAAGTAGGTACATCTACATCTAAATTGAAAGGCAAAAAATAAAATACTATTGCTAATAGGACCCCTATTAGCCCTGTAATGAAACCTCCAATACTATAAAATTTAGCCTTTTTGTTTTCTTTGGAGTGAACTGCTACTAAGTCTTTGATTTGAGCAGTCAGTGGATCTAGCAATTCAGTACTTCCAAGCTTATCCCTTACACGCTCTAAATGGAGCCTAATGTCACTAGGAAGCGTCTGAAAAGGTTCATCGTGTTTATAGGCGGCAATATAGTTTTCAATCAGATCTAAATAGTCAGATAGTTTTTCATTTTGGCCAGTTTTGATATCTCGAGCATATTCTTCAAGTAACCAATAAATTTGACTCGGCTTCAATCCCCGAGTCTGAGCAACCCTTTTCATCCCTTCCCAATCTGGTTGAGAGTGGATTACAGCATTTTCAAAATCAAATTTGAAGCTTTTCAAAGTTGAACGATTAACCATTATTGTCGCTATTGCTTCAAGCAAAGTCCCACCGAACCACGCAATAAAGCCGCCAAAGATCGCCGCAATCACAATCCCAATGTATGAAAAAGTTTCCAATATTTTCTCCAATGAAGATTTTAGGTTTTAGTGCTAACGAGGCTGTAGGATTTCTACCTAGCCTCATTCTCGATTTTGATCTTACCTCTATTTCACCATGGTATGAGCTTGAATGCATTAACTCCTTGTGATCTAATCACCATTATTCACATATTTAGTGCGGTCATGCCAAACTTCAAAACCGATTATTCAAATCAAAATATGTTCGTTCCTGTCAGTATCGATGAGCAATTAATACCCGGAACTATTGAGTTCGCTATCGCGCACATCGTTGATAATCACTTGGACCTATCGCCGTTTAATGCCTTATATCACAATGATAAAAATGGCGCTGCAGCATACCCTCCTCCTATCATGCTCAAGATTATCTTTTTCGCTTTCTCGCTCGGCATATTATTCAGTCGGAGAATTGAACGATCCTGCAAAAACAATGTTACTTTCCTGTGCTTATCTGGCGATGAAAGACAAAATTGATAGCTCTGAAGGAAGGCGGCAATACAGTAAACGGCTTGGTTGTGTTGAGCCTGTTTTTGGCAACATTACCGTTAACAAACAAATGAATCGATTTACGCTAAGAGGCAAAGAGAAAGTGAACGCCCAATGGGCGATGTTCAGTATACTACACAACATCGAAAAGCTGCGAAATCACTTAAAATAGAGGGTAAAACCTCTATTTCTTACCCAATATTACGCTAAATTCACACACCGTTCCTAACCTCTATAATTGCTGGCTGAAGGCAAACATGGTCGCACAGTATTTGCTTAATTTCTGACTGAGTAAATCAGCAGCAAAACTAAAAAATCAACTCAAAAAAGAGAAATCCTACAACCTCAACGCCTTGCTAAGCAACAAGTTGCCCCGGCTTTACATCACTCCAGACAACACTAGCTAATTGAGGCTCTTCATTGAGTAGGCTTTCATCAAATGCTTTTAAAGTTGGAAGGATATTGTTAGTGAGCTTATTTAACTGATCTGACGGGTCAATTGTAAAGTTAATATGTCGTGTAGACACATGGGCCAAATTCCCCCTATGACCACCAAAAGTACTGAAGTCTTCCATATTTACTTCAGGGAAATGATCAATCATTCCTGTCGGGGCAACTAATTTTCGTAAATTTTTAGCTTTAATCCCATTGTTTGAATTGATTATGCCATAGTAACTAAGACTCATCTTAGTTAGTAAGGTAGTTAATGAATCTGATAACTTACTGCTATTTATAGTTGGAATTTCAACTTCTTCATTTGTCGCGCTCCAATCAAGCTTAGAATAGGTAATTAAGGCCATTGCACAAGCTGAAGGTTGCTTAGTCTGTCGGTATTTTAAAACTTGTAGCTCAACAAATTTATAGCAAATAGATTCAATATAATATTCGACTTCTGAATGGACAAGTAGTGTATACCCTTTAGTCATATCGAGGGTTTTATCATCGTAGCCAGCCAAAGCGTCGAATTCTTCTGGAAGCAAATTTGTTCGTAAATCAGCCAGCCGTAACTCTAATGATTGAAATAAATCTGTGTTCGCCATGCTAACCTCGATTTAATTCAATGTTATCGATTGATGTCCCAAAGCGACTATTTATAGTATCTATTAAGACGTTAAATCGAGTTGTTACAGAGGAAACGCTCTTGGTGGTTTTTTCAAGAGAATTTACGAAAGATTGGTTGCTTTCACAAAGCTCAATAAACATAGCTTTGAAATCTTCGGGAGTTATTGCAGAAATTTTTTGTCTTATTGCATCGTCGGAAAATACATAAATTAGAATTTCAAAAATAGCTCTATTCTTTCTTGATTCAAAGGCTTCTCCATTCCACTTTGAATAGCTATCATCACCAAATATTGACATTATAAGACCATGAGCCTCATCAATTTTTTGGCAATGTTCGTCCATAGTTCCAATCAAGCTATTAAAGTTATCTGAAAAGTATTTAAAGCCTTGATCTAAGAAGTCTTTTAAATTCCCTCTGTACGTTGATATTCTGTCAAAATTAGTAAATAATCTTAACATTAACTCTACATCTCTCATTCGAAAGTCTGTAGTAGTATTTCCAAGAAAATACCTTAGTGCTTCAGAATTTTCAGATTTTTCGTCAATATATGATGTGAACTCACCTGGGTATAAAGCAAAACGAAGCTCTTGAGGACTAAGCGGCAAACTCCCAGTGTTAAGCCTGTAAAAGACTTGGGATAACATTTTTTCAGATGGACAGTTTTTGATTATAACTGTTCGAATCCATTGGTTTTCAAAGTTTGAAAGATTATATCTATCTTCTACCAAATCTTCGTATATTTTTCCTTCAAGTTCATTAAGCAGCGGTAAGTGTTTAAGCCTAAGAGCCGGATAAATATCTCTGCTATCCACAGCAGCAAACTGAAGAATACTAAGTAATCGTTGCTTACCATCCAATACAATAAAACGACCTCTTTCATGAGGATCTTCAGCAAGTACCAATTGAGGTATTGGCATTCCAATTAATAAAGACTCAATGAATAAGCTTTTACGCTCTTTTGTCCATGCATCTCGGCGCTGAAATATTGGAGATAGACTAATATTACCTTTTTCGACTTGGCGGATAATTGTTTCTGTTGTCCAATCTGTACCTGTAACAACTGCATTGCCAAATTCTGCTAAGCCAATTTCATCAAGGTAATCATCAAATTCATAGTTGTTTTCAAAATCTGTGTTCATGTATGTTCCATTTGAGGCAGATTGCCTGAATATTTGTTTTGCTGCTTAACGCCGCGCTCACCGGTAAATTGGGAGCGAAGCGAGTAATTTATCCGCGGGCAGCACCTTGTTATGAAGCATTTACAGCCTCAGTAAATTCTTTACGGCTTATTTCCCAGCAATCAAGTAGGCAGCCAATCGTACCTCTGAGCTCAATAGATGATTCAGTATGATTGATAAATGATCGGTTCATTGCTAAACACTCAAGCTCCTTAGCAATAGAAAAAAGCGCTTTTCCAACTTCAGCTTTAGCAAAATATTCACCAATAATATTAGTTGGCAGCAAATCAAAGTCAGCCATCACTTTTGTTCTAACCTGAGAGGAGACAGCTTTACCCTCAGTTGCAAATTGCTCAACTAAGGACAATGAAAGGGTGAGCATTTTAGTTACACCTTCACGACCCTTTGAGCCAAAAGTAAAGCCCTCTACAAGCTTAGTTACTCTTTGATCATGATCTAGGAAGGACAACTCTTTGAGCATAAAATCGACCCCAACTGAAACCAAAGATAAAGAATAATAAAAGCACCTAAGAGCAACATTAATTTGGCTTGGTTTTGTCATTATTTGCTCAGCAAAGAAGCGAGACACATCAAGCCATTGGTTGCAGGTGTCAAAGCTAATTTCACTTGCAAGTAGACTCTTGCACTTTAACATTTGTCCTTTCCAATCACCGTCAAGCTTTCCTAAGCCATAATTATCAATTTCTTCTATGAACTCCTCATCAGACAATCTGTTTGTTAAAAATCCTTCAGACTTTGACAGCTTGGATAAAAATACTCCATCCAGAACTAAAACATCTAGACCTGAACCAAAACCTTTCACTTCTTTTCTTTTGTCAGTAGTAGCAACAATCACATTGTTTGCGCTAACAGCTTTAGCTAGACCTTTAGCCCAGAATATCCTTTCAATTGCTTGGGGTGTTTTCTTGTTTTTTACATCTACAATTGTGATATTACGCGTAAGTGAAGACTCCCTGCTATACAACCACAAGTCGATGTCTGTGACATCAAAACCTTCGTAAACAAACGGAACTCCACGAACAACAAAGTAACCAGATTGCATAAAGTAGTTTCTAAGCTGCTCTTCCATCTCAAAGCCTTTGGATACCTTTTTAGCCATTAGAAACCACCTCCTGTTCTTAAAGCGCTAATCATATCGTTGGTTTCAAACGGACTTTTTTGAATTTGCTCGCGCCTAATGATTTCACGATTAGCTTCAGGCCCTCTAAATTTAGTGATGGCTGCTCCTGGCAGAGACTGAATTGACTGTTCACTTACATCACCTTGCCGTATAGCTTGTAGTGCCAATTCGCCTACTTCTCTTTTTAGAAGCCTCATCAATGGCCCACTGCGACCACCTTTGGTTCCATGCCTAATTGAAACAACCCCTTTCAATTCTAGTACTTTGTAATCTTGCCCTATCGCACTTACTGGACCAACTTCTCTGCCATCAATCAGTGCCCCTAAAAGGCGATCTATCATACTGATTTGGCCACGAGCATAGGTGCTTTTCGTCATACCATAGGTCAAAGAGGCTACAAAGGCTTTAGCCAAATCAAAGGCATCATCAACCATAGAGTTACTGAATTTTGAGAAAGCCGAAGGCAGAGTTAAGTAGCCGACTTCTTCGTGGTTATTACTAACTACATTTATATCAAAATACCCAATTGAATTTACCTTTTTAAACAAAGGCTCACCTAATATTCTTATTGCTTCCGAGTATGGTACACAAGCATTCTTCTTCAGCATTTGAGTTAATTCGTTTAATGAAGCCTGCTCTGCTGGTTTCAATGAATCCAAAACAGCCTTTGTCTTAACAGCGGAGTCCCGCCTAAATAAATTTCCATTAAATAATATCTTTTCATCTTTACTAATTGATTCAGCATCGACAAAACCAATATTTTCTGAGTCATAAAACAACTGATCAACTTCCTTTTTTGGTAGCTGAAAATCATCGGAAATCTTCTCTGAGATGTCAGAGCTACTTACAGGCTTAGTCGAGGCTATTTCAGCTAACTCAATTGCAGAAACTTCAATGCTTTTTGGTTCCAGAGACTCAAATATATTGGTTGTATGCTGAAGAGCTGAGGAAGTCGTTACACCAAGAACACCAACTCCAGATGGAGTTACATCTATCAACTCTTGGTCTTTAAGTACATCTAGCAGTTTAGGTAGTTCAAATGCAGTATTAATATTTGAGGCATTTGCTAGCACATTCAACTTGTCTATTGAAAGATTGCTCTCGTTAGTCTCCGATATTGCTGATAGCAAAATCCCTGCCTTACCCGCGACAAAAGTATTTTGGTATTCACCTTGGTTAGTTACATTCTGTAATTTGTTTGTATGGTGAATTAACCATGAACCTTGGACCTTTTTATCCATGCAACTTGTCCTTATGTTGATTACGCTTCATAACAGTTGTTATATGGACATTGTCACCTAGACAGTATCCATATAAGTGATAATACTATTAATTAATAATCTCTTAACTGATTGATAATAGTTGTAGAAAAGAATGAATTCCATATTACGCCATCACAAAATAAGGACAATATCGTTTTAATTAATTCGAACCATGCTTTGATTGAATTATGTATTTTTATACAGTATTGGTTCTATTATGAAATCTCTGTTTTTAACCAGCCTACAAGAATTCATGCTTGCACGTCATTGTGCGCGCATAACTATCAAGGCCTATCTTTATTGGACAGTTCAATACACCCGAGTAAATTAGGTAAAAGAGGAGCTTAGAGATTGGGAGATAAAAAGCAATTGTCTCGTCATCACCACTTAAGTCAGAAACAAGCGGCACGACGTGACTAAAATGGCGACTCGCGTCGCCATTTTTATAGCTGTTGCTCTATGTGTTTTGCTAATGACAATAACGGAATATCACAACCGTTCGGCATCGTGAGTAAAATGCCTCCAATGGTATCGTTAAATTTATGCGGCAAACTTATACTGCAGGCATCAAATACATTCGCCACACTCGTATTACGTAAGCACAGTAAATTGATTCGGTCATAATCTGCATCTTGCTCAAGTTCTGTAAACGTCGGTGCCTGTATTGCGACAGTGGGCATCAATAGAACCGCATTATTAAATTCATCATTAAACTTAGCCACCAATCGCTCTCTTTCGGCAATGGTGTTGCTAAATTCTTCAATACTGACGTTCTCTCCTTTCTTAATCCGCGAGCGTACTCTTGAATCAAGCTTGTCACTGTCGAGAGCGAATTTCGATTGGTAGTAATCACGACTTTCAACCGCTGAAAAATGCCAAACAGGGACATTTTTGTAGTGTTCGAGCAGTTCAACCTCTTCTACAATGACCTCATACCCTGCCTGCTTAATCTTAGCGACCGCATTATCGAACAACGCCAAAATCTCGGTCTCAATGTCGTCAAAACCAAAATTGGTCGGAACAACAAATCGAATATCATCGACTTTTGCATCGCTTAGCTGATTTCCCGACAACACTTCCCACGCCACGCCACATTCGTTAACCGTTGATGCTATTGTTCCGGCGCAATCCAAATAATCGGACAAAGGTAAGCAACCTTGTCGTGAAACGCTGCTTTGCGATGGTTTGAAACCGGTTAAACCACAAAATGCAGCAGGAATACGAAGAGAACCTCCGGTATCCGTACCTAACGCGATATCGGCAAACCCTTTTGCGACGGAGACCGCCCCTCCACTGGTCGATCCGCCCGGTATTGTATTTGTGTCTAGTGGATTCGTAGGCGTACCGAAATGTGGGTTTAACCCTAGTCCTGAATAAGCAAGTTCCGTCATGTTAGTGTGCCCAACAAGTGTCGCCCCCGCGGCTCTTAACCGAGCAACTGCTTCAGCATCACTACTGGATGGTTCAAGGCCTAACAACTTTGAACCTCCACTGGTGTGATATCCTTTCACGTCGAACGTCGCTTTGATTGAAACAATAGCCCCAGAAAGCGGTCCCTTCTCTGAAGATTTTTCCACATCAAACAATTCAGTAAATATTGCTGGGTCGTCACCTTTAATCTGCTCAATAAGTCCAAAAAGATCAGTGTTGCGCTGTTGCCATTTTGATTGCACCATCATCTTATCCTTAAGCGACTACTGACAATTCATTCGCTACATATTCTTTAATGATACGACGATCCAAAACGGGGTCGTAAGCTTCCATCTTGAACTTCGGCGTTCGACGTACACCACCAATCGCGGCAAAGGTTCCGCAAAGTAGTGCTCCACCAGCAGGTAGCACTGATTTCTCAATCAACTCAACGAGAGGTCGAATCGAACTCAATGTTCCTACTTGATATTGAACCCATCCTTCGCCTTCATCTAGCCAAGACTTCAGCTCAATTTTCTCCATATGGTCATTGATTTCGCTCAATAGCCACGCTTCAGAGGCCACTGGCTTTGGGCAAACTTGCTTTGAGTGAGCCACAGAAAAAGCTTCGAGATCACGATCGGTGTGGTCAGAAGCGATACTAAAGAAATAATCGTCACCATCACGCAATATAATAGGTTCCACTTCACCCGATGTACCAGCGCTTAACACTTCAACGGTATTTGTTTGAGTTAGCATCTGATGCGCAACTTGGTAGAACAGCGGGACAGTAGAAGGAGGAGCAACACCTAACTCTGCCAATTCATCAATATGCTCTTGAACCGCGGCCATATTTCGCCCAGTCCAACCAGCTACAATCAGTTTATTTACTTCAAACGTTTGGGTTTTACCGTTTACTAAAAATTTCATAATACACCTTAAAAATTATTTGGCAGATAGAGAGAATACTTGGGAATGCAATCAATAAAATAACCATGAGAATCATCACGGCAACGTAAGGCATGCTACCCAAAATGACCTCTTTGATTTTCCCGTTTTTGCGCGCAGAATTGACGACATAAAGATTGAGCCCAACAGGAGGAGTAATCAGCGCCATTTCAACCAGTACGATCATGAGAATACCGAACCAGATTTTGTCGTACCCCAGTTCCACGATAATCGGCACGACAATAGGAATGGTTGCGACCATTAATGAAAGCGTCTCGATAAAGAAACCTAACACCACATACATCAATACGATGATCAATAGAGTCGACAAAGGATCAAGACCCAGACTGTCGATTCCCGACTTCAAAACTTGGCCAATACCCGCCGCTGTCATGGCAAAATTGAGGACATAAGCACCGAGTACAATCAACATAATCATTGCGGTGATGCGAATCGTGCCTTTAAGAGCCTCAGTTAACATAACGATCGAATAACTTCGGTTGAAAACAGCAATTAAAAGTGAGAATACAACACCAACGGCTGCAGATTCTGTAGGTGTCGCCCAACCCAAATAAATCGAACCAACGATACTAAGCAGTAAAACCAGAATCGGTAATAACTGAGGCAGCGATTTGATTTTCTCTCCCCAACTACTGAACTGGCGCGGACCACCAAGCTTGGGCCAAATGAAACATAATAGAATCGTCGCTAACATAAACATCAGCGCCATACCTAAGCCAGGTACGATTCCAGCTAAGAATAACTTGGGAATAGAGCTCTCAGTTAGAAAGCCATAGACAATCAAGTTGATCGAAGGTGGAATTAAAATACCTAACGTGCCACCTGCTGCAATTGACCCCGTAAACAGCTTCTGGTCGTATCCCAGTTTTGTTGCCTGAGGTGTTGCAACAGTTGCGACGGTCGCGGCAGTAGCAACTGAAGAACCTGAAGTCGCTGAAAACATGGTAGAGGTTGCGATATTGGCATGAATTAAGCCACCCGGTAACCAAGCCACCCATTTATTGAGCGCCATATAAGTTCTTTCTGCGACACCACTACGAAGCAAGATCTCTCCAATCAAGACAAATAAAGGAATCGCAATGAGTGTTGCATGGTTAGACGATGACCAAAGAACTTGCCCTAACCCTTTCATCAAAGGGAAGAAACTGTAGAACTGATCAATCCCAAATGCCAAGAGAAACAAAACAATACCGACAGGTATGGTTAAAGCGAGTAAGCCTAATAATCCGGCCGAGGTAAAAAGAATCATACTCCCGACTCCGTGCCAATAACTTCATTCGCTTTGTCAAAGCGTTGAGTCAGAAATAAAGAAAACCCAATCACAAATAACAGCGTCGAAGAGATTGCAAACCAAACCCAACCCGCAAACCAGATTGATTGAGGAATAAGGAGTGGAGTTTCTAATGCTGTATTTGCCAACGCCCCTGAGCGATAACTCTTTTCGATCACCGATACCGCTTTGGTCGAGACATAAATACCAACAAAAGAAACGGATGCAATTGAAATCAAATCAAATAAACAACGAATACTGGAATTAGCCTTATCACGTAGTATGTCGATTCGAACATGAGCCCGGTTATTTAGCGCGTAGCTAATACCCCAACTAGAAATTGACGCCATAAGGTAACCTGAAATCTCTTCTGAGCCGCTGAAGTGAATATTCATCGCACGCATTAATATTTCGATACAGATTAGGCATACGCCGGCGAGCAATGCCACGCCGGCGATGACCGCAACCCAATCATTAATACGCTTTAACGTAACAATAATAAGGTTCATGTGAATTAACCTTTTGTAGCGGTTAATCCAATGACTTTCCCTACTGAATCATTCCATTGTTTAGTCCACTTCTCTCCAGCACGTTCAGACCAATCTGGAAGTACATTGCTTTCCACCATTTGACGAGCTTTTTCTTTATCCGCATCAGAAGGTTCAACTAAAATCAAATTACGAGTGTCTCCTTTGCTACATTCCCCATTACCGGTGAGACAAGCAACATCTTCTTTAACCGACATTGCGGCATCGTTCCAGACAGGCTCTTCAAATTTAGTCGTCACTTCTTGTTGTAAGAATGCTTGGTCTTCTTTAGACAATGATGTCCATTTATCCATATTGATTGCTGTAACAACTGGGTCCCAACCACCAACTGGTAAGGTCATCAAATGAGAAGTAACTTCCCACCACCCAGCGCTGTAACCTGAACCCGCTCCTGTTACCGCACAATCAATAACCCCTCGTTGCAATGCACCTGGAACTTCACCAAAACCAATATTCACACTCTGTGCTCCCAGTGCTTCAAGGAATTTAGCGGTCATACGGCCAGAAGCTCGAACTTTTTGACCTGCTAACCCGTCCAATGATTCGATTGGCGTTTTACAGAAAATAACTTGAGGTGGGTATGGAGAAATAGCAAGGACTTTCGAGTTGAACGTAGAAGCATAGATTTCACTTACCATAGGACGAGCAGCATCCACAACTTTCTTAAATTCTTCTACACTTGTAGCAATGAGCGGAACATCAAGCGCTTCGAGCTCCGGCGCGTCAGATACAGCGTAATCAGCCACCGTCATACCGACATCGAAAACACCATCACTAAGCATTCGGAATACATCTCCGCCACCAATTCCCATTTGATCATGAGTGGTCATTTGAACTGCAAAGTTATTATCGCTATCAGCTGGAATCGTTTCTGTCCAGAATGGCGTTTCGAATTGTTTGTTTAACGTAAGACTGCTCCAACTTCCCACAACGGAAAGTGTTTCAGAAGCATACGTTTGATTAGCGACGCATAACGAAGAGATCGCTAAGGCAAGTACTTTAAAAGATTGTGATTTTGACATAATTTGATTCCTTTCAAATGACCAACCTCTCGTTTAGATCGGTCTGTAGTGTGCAATTTCCGTTCTTTTTTTCATCATCTTCTGAACAACTGATAATGTCCAATTATCATTTTCTTTGTTATCTTATAAAAAAAATTTATCAGCTTATGCTATTTCACATAGCAAAAAACGTAGAGACACAACAAAAACTCACTTGGTATTCATTGATACTATTGTGTTCCCGATACTCAATAAAGTGAGAATGTGGCGCTATAGCTCATATCGGCATCCATATTTGCCCCCCCTATCGCGTCACGTTTACAAAAATGCAAACTCACTGTTAAGCCGGTCGGTGATCAGCATCTTACCCGGAGCATGAGTAATACAAAAAGGAGGTTTGCTGGCTCGCATCACGTTTTGGGGCGTCACGCCACACGCCCAAAAGACTGGTACTTCGCCTGGCTCTATTTCGACGCTGTCACCATAGTCGGGGGAGTTAATATCAGTGATCCCAATAGTTTCTGGTTGGCCAAAATGTACAGGCGCACCATGGGCTTTAGGAAACCGAGTCGTAACTTGGATAGCGCGAATCGCATCCGAAGGTACAAATGGCCGCATCGACACCACCATATTGCCATGGAATCGCCCAGCCGAATGACAAGCAATATTGGTATCATACATCGATACATTGCAGTTTTGCTCAATGTTACGAATACGTAATCCTGTTTGAGTCATCGCATCTTCGAAAGAAAATGAGCACCCCAACACGAACACGACTAAGTCATTTCGCCAATGATTATCTAAATCTGACACACTGCACGAAAATTCACCATCACAGAAAACATGATACTCAGGTACATCACGAGTAATATCAATATCTAACCCTATTTCCGATAAGCGCTTGCTACCCGCTTCTGTCATTCCTATTAATGGGCAGGCAATTGGGTTTCGCTGACAAAAAAGTAGAAACTCATTCGCCCATGCCTCTGGAAGAATGACCAAGTTGGCTTGCAGATAAGATTTAGCGAGACCGCTGGTATATCCGGTGTAGTTGTTGTCACGTATCCGTAGACGTAATTCTGCAAGCGATAATTTAGATATCGGCTGAGACATTTAAACACTCCTTTGCAACCATATTATTCACACTAATTAACAATACGGTTTATAGGCATAATGTCTATTCTTGAATTTTTAGGTATATTGATAAAAATAATTTATCACCTTATAGAATTACCGTGTATACGGCATTGTAGAATTGAGGAGAGCACTATGCTGAACCTAAAACAGCTCGAAACATTTGTCTGGATCGCGAACCTAGGTAGCTTTCGACTTGCTGCAGAACATTTATGTACCACGCAACCCGCTATTTCTACGCGCATTTCTAATCTTGAACAGACGTTGAATACACCATTATTTCATCGTGATAAAAACTCAATAACACTGACCGCGAAAGGCAGAGAACTACTACCGCTAGCAGAAAACATACTCAATAGCACCACACAGCTTTGCTATAAGGCCAATGCCGCCTCTGCACTCTCAGGATTGCTACGAATAGGCGTATCTGAAACAATTGTGCATACTTGGCTACCTCAGTTTCTCGCCTCCATCAACGAAACGTATCCAGAGGTAGAGGTAGAATTGATCGTAGATCTCACCGTTAACCTAAGTAAAGAGCTGTTAGCACACAATATAGATATCGCGATTTTACTTGGCCCGGTTTCCGAACCTTCGGTTGTTAATCACGTAATTTGTGAATACCCGCTTTACTGGGTCGGTAGCCCAATGCTTGGGTTAAGTAAAACCTGTTCTACTCAAGAGTTCACCCAGTGGCCAATGATCACGTACGCGAGAAACTCAGCACCTTATCAGGAAATCAATCATTACTTTTCCAAGTCAACGAGCGAACCGTTCCGGTTTTACGCGGTCAGCTCACTATCAGCAAGCGTAAAACTGGCGGAAAGCGGGGTCGGTATTGCCTCCCTGCCGAAGGAGGTTATTCAACAGCAACTTGACGAAGGGCTATTAATCGTTATCGAAACAGAGTGGACGCCCAAACCATTAACCTTCACCGCCTCTTATATTCTGACTCCTGATAATCTCCTCATAGAAAAGGTGGTGAGTTTAGCGTTTAACATTGTACAAATAGTTGAAAAAAGTAAAAACGTTGAATAAGCAAGTCACTTAACATACATCAGATATGCGTTACTTGAAGGATCCTTTGGAATGCACCTTTGATACCGCAACCATGATATCGATAATTTGTGTATTTAAATCACTCGATGTTTTTTGCCAGCTCGCGAATAGTTTTAAGCGTTCAGGCGTGTCAGGACAATTAATAACTGCCAGTTGGTCACTTTCTAGGTCTTCAGTAATTGCTGCTAAAGGCAACGTTGCAATGCCTAATTTATTTTGTACCAGTTTGCTAATAATGGAAATAGACGTAACACAATGGATCTGAGAAGGTTTCGTATTTACTTTTTCAAATAATGAAATAGTGGATAAATGAGGCTGAGACCCTCGGGTAAACGTAATGACTTGATATTTTCCTAATTCAGCTAAAGTAACGGCCCGTTTCGCTAACTCATTATTGGCACAACAAACCCAAACAATTTCGAGCGATTCTAACTCTGTATTGATAACGGTCTCATCAAGTATAGGTTCAGCTTGAATAATGATATCCAAGGCGCCTTTAGCGAAAAGAGCATGGAGTTGAAAACTTGGCTCAGCCGTCAACTCCAGTTCAATTTTAGGATAGGTTTCACGTAGTTGTGCTAGAAAATCATCTAACCAAGTATGAACCACTGACTCGATGAACCCAATACGCAAACGCCTAGTGGTATCGAGATTATTGTCCATTGTATGTTGTAACGATTGCGTCGCGTGTAATACCCGCTCTGCGCTATCTAACATTATTAGCCCTTTATCGGTTAGGCTAATGTCATTGTGCTTACGATCGAACAAGATACAGTTAAAATCCGTTTCTAATTGAGCAATTCGACTGGAGATAGTTGCTTGAGACACATAAAGTTTTTCTGCCGCCGCTCTGAAGCTTTTTAGTCTTGCCACCCAAACAAAAGCTTCAATAAACTTGGTATTCATTCCACTTACTCTCTAAATGATTGTTGTCATTATTTTTATTCAATTTTCAACGATTCATAATTTTTAATTTCAGCTTAACATTGCGTCAACTTTAAAGTATTTATTCTAAAATATTTCTTATTTTAATTTTTCGTGTACTCATAAAAAATAGTGTTCACTGTTGATTACTTTATATTGTTTGTCAAATTAGTAGATAAAACTTACTGTTTTTATTAGGAGAAAAAGTTCTAAGCAAAATAAAAATAAATCAGGGAGTTTTTACACATGAAAGGAATCAAAACCTTATTACTTATGGGACTTACCGTTAGCATATTTGTTCCTAGTGCTTTCGCCGCCGACAGTCCAATCAAATGGAAAATGGCTGAAACGTGGCCAGCAAATTTTCCAATATATGGGGAAGCAACTAAAGAGTTTGCGAAAAAGGTTAATGAGATGTCTGATGGACGTTTAGTTATTTCAATTGACTCGGCAAACAAGCACAAGGCACCTTTAGGCATCTTTGATTTTGTTAAATCTGGACAATATCAAATGGGCCATTCTGCTTCTTATTATTGGAAAGGAAAAGACATCAACACCTTGTTCTTTACCACAATGCCTTTTGGAATGATTTCTGCTGAACGCGCGGCATGGTTCCAGTACGGCGGTGGCGCTGAGCTAGCAAAAAAAGTATACGATCAGCATGGAATGACCCAATACCCTGCTGGTGCAGGCAGTCAAATGGGTGGTTGGTTTAAAAAAGAGATAAATAGTGTTGATGATCTTCAAGGGTTAAAAATGCGTATTCCTGGTTTCGCAGGCGAAGTGCTTGCTGAAGTCGGAGCTGCTGTTACCAACATCGCACCTGGAGAGCTTTATACTTCTCTTGAACGCAACACTATAGATGCTTTGGAATGGGTTGGTCCTTCATTTGATCTACGCATGGGTTTCCATAAAATTGCCCCGTATTACTATACTGGCTGGCACGAGCCGGGTTCAGAAATTCAATTCCTAGTCAACAATGCAGCCTTCGACAAACTTCCAGCCGATTTGCAAAGCATTGTCAAAACCGCAATACGCGAGTCTGCCGCGAGCGTGACCAATCACGTGTATCATGAGAACGGTAAAAACTGGGCAATCATGAAGAAAGATTACCCAAATATTGAAATAAAAACATTCCCTCCTGAAGTTATGTCCACTTTAAGAGCTGCTAACGAAAAACTCGTTAACCAACTGGAAGAAAAAGGTGGATTAACCGCTGAAATCATTCAGTCTCAGAGAGCATATCGAAAACAAGTTCGTGAATGGACAAATATTTCTGATAAAGCGTACTTAAACAACTAACTTCCATTTTTATTTTAGCCCTCTTATTCGTAAGAGGGCTTTTTAAAAATAGCTATCGTAATTCTTTTGTTTCCATTTACATATTCAACCTTTTAAGAATTAAATTATGCTGCTCAAAATAGAGAATTTGATTAATAGACTCTTAGATATAATCGGCGTCATCGCAGGTGTATTTCTACTCCTTCTGGTATTAATCATCTCTTACAACGTGATAGATCGATATGTATTTAGCTCATCTTCAGTCGCGCTAGAAGAACTAGCATGGCATTTTTATTCAAGTGTCTTTCTTCTTGGAATGTCTTACGCGCTAAGAACAGAGTCTCATGTTCGAGTGGATGTCTTTTTCGAAAACCTTTCAGGTCGCACTCAAGCTATTATTGATATTATTGGGACTCTCGTCTTTTTATTGCCGATGAATTTTATTGTCATTTATTATGGCTGGGACTTTATGGCTCAGGCCTATAGCTTGGGTGAACATAGCGATAGTTTCCCCGGATTAGTCTCTCAGTTGTTCACTACTGGTATTGGCGAAGGGACCTCTAATCCAGGTGGTTTACCTAATCGATTTATCATTAAAGGGCTCATCCCTCTATCGTTCGTGTTATTGGCGCTCAGTAGTATCGGGTTTTTAGTCAAAAAAATTAATGTGTTATTAAATATCGATACAGAAGATGCTTGCAAAGCATCGGTCCGGTGAGTCATACCATCTGATCCTATTCAATTCTCCATGTAACAAACATAGATAATAAAACCATTATTGTTAAGGTACTAAAATGATAGGTGCTTCTTTATTCTTGATAGCATTAGTATTGCTGTTATTAGGCTTTCCAGTTGCTTTTACATTTGCTGGCGTAGGCATTCTCTTCGTCGTGTTATTTGCCGACACTAGTCAACTTGCGCAGATTCCATACCGTATCTATGCCAACATGGGTGACAATGGTGCTGGAATAGTCTTGATGGCGATTCCACTGTTTATTCTTATGGGGTTAATATTACAGCGAACCAAATTAGCTGAGCAATTACTGGAATCGATGGGCCGTTTATTCGGTTCAGTAAGAGGTGGAATTGCAATATCAACGATTCTTGTTGGCTCACTATTAGCGGCATCGACGGGCGTTGTCGGTGCAAGTGTCGTTGCGATGGGATTGATTTCAATGCCAGTGATGATGCGTTATGGATACAGCAAATCCTTATCGGCAGGTACAATTTGCGCAGCAGGAACATTAGGGCAATTGATTCCACCTTCTATCGTATTGATCATTCTCGGAGATGTTCTTAACATTCCCGTTGGCGATCTATTTAGAGCCGCAATCAAGCCAGGCTTAGTATTAATCGGCTGCTATATCGCCTACATCGTTATCGTTTGTTTAATCAAACCAGAAATCGCCCCACCAATACCACTCGAAGACGAAACCTCGTCTAAATCGGATATTATTTTCGATGCACTAAAGGCTGTAGTGCCGCCTTTGCTACTGATTCTTGTCGTCCTAGGGTCCATTTTTTATGGTGTCGCAACGCCAACGGAATCATCTGCATTGGGCTGCCTAGGAGCTGTAACATTAGCGTTAATCTATCGAAAGTTTTCATTTGAAATGCTTTGGGAGAGCACACTAGAAACAGTAAAAATCACAGCGATGGTGTTCGCTGTCATTATTGGCGCTTCCATCTTCTCTATGGGCTTTGCTTATACAGGAGGTGAAGAGGAAGTTGGTGAGTTATTACTTAACATTCCAGGTGAAAAATGGGGATTTTTGATATTCACCATGGTACTTATTATGTTTCTCGGCTTCTTTCTCGACTATATTGAAATATCTTATATTGTCTTGCCGTTAATTTATGTAGTCGTCGAGGTTTTACAAATTAATACGATTTGGTTCGCAATATTAGTCGCAATGAATTTACAAACATCCTTCTTAACCCCTCCTTTTGGTTTTGCACTTTTCTATCTCAGAGGTGTGGCTCCCGAGGGTGTTAAAACATCCGATATTTATCGCGGTGTTATTCCATTCATTTTAATTCAAATAGGCGTTGTTTTATCGATACTAATTTTTCCAGAGATTTTTGGATTATCAGCTGAGGCACCTACATTATGGTAGTTTCAGAGATGAATATTTGAATAGCCACTGGTTTTTATCATTAAAAATTCACGAGAGAGAAAGTTGAGGGTTAGCGAGTCGAATATAACGAGTTTCACCCTCATTCATCACTGCAAAATTAAACGTCGATCCAGTTTCGCGGCCGACATCAGGAAGCCGGAAATTTCTAACTTTAGGGTACTTTAGTTTTTGGTAGGGACTTATCTTCAGTGTGATGAAGAGGAGTCTATCAAGTCAGTGGCTATTCAGTTTATTTTTGTAAACCTTGCCAGAAAACAGTTAAGAATAGATCAAGTTGTTGATCTAACTCTTCCAGAGAATTACTCGCATTTTTTATACCGTCCACGCTTCGTAATATAATTTTTGCCGCATCCGTGACTTCTACATTTAACCTTTTAAGATCAATTTCATGCTCAGCTACCGCCTTGTCTAATACACAAACGATTTTATTAAAAAGTTGCATCTCAAAGTTCATCATTAACTCCGGCGCTAGCTTTTTAGATAAAGTGAGTAACTCTTTTCCGTTAGGTTTCAAAAAAATAGGACCAAATAACACCTGTTCCATATCTTTTATTCCATGCAACAAACATTCAAAATTATCTTCTGAATGATGAAATCCTTGTATTGCTGCTTGCTCACCCATATTAAGGGTGTGCTCAACTAAGGCTAAAAATACAGCCTCTTTATTTTTATAATATTGATATAACGCAGGACGAGAAATATCTAATGCATCAGCAATATCTTGCATTGACGTTTTTTTGTAACCATAGGTGCCAAACACCTCTGTTGCCGCTTGCAGTATTTGGTACTTCTTCTCTTCAATATCCATTTTATAAAAACACTTCTTTAGTCAAAGGCACATGAAATGAATGATCATTTGTGCAAAAAACAATCTTGACATAAATTACAAATATTGTCACTATGTCTTTTCTGACGTTATATGTAATTTATGTCAGACCAAAATCTAACTAATTTACATATGAGGCAAATCATGCAAGAGCAAAACAAAGAAACAGTCGTTGTAACCGGAGTCACTGGTTTTTTAGGCAGCCACACGGCAATTAAATTATTGAAACAGGGTTTTAATGTTAAAGGTACATTACGTTCATTAAAGCGCTCATCTGAGATTGAAAAAATAATCTTAGATCAGGTGGGTGAAACTCAAGGGACTCTTAGTTTTGTTGAGTGTGACTTATCAAAAGACCAAGGCTGGAACGAGGCCATGGAAGGTGCAGATTATGCTATTCATACCGCATCTCCTTTCCTGTCGTATGTACCAAAAGATGAAAATGAAATTATAAAGCCAGCAATAGAAGGCACATTACGTGTATTAAAAGCGGCAAAAAACAATGGTATTAAGCGTGTTGTATTAACTTCATCTATCGCATCTGTATTGTACGGTAATGAAAATGTGCAACAAACAGAAGAGTGTTGGACCGATCCAAATGACGAAAGAGTCACTCCGTATTATAAATCTAAAACATTAGCAGAAAGAGCGGCGTGGGATTTTGCTAATGAAACAGGATTAGAATTGTCGGTTATCAACCCGGGTATTATTTTAGGTCCCGTATTGGAATCTGACTACGGTACTTCTGCAGAAGTAATCATTAAATTGATGGATAAATCGTTACCTGCCATTCCACAAATTGGTTTTACTGTTTCAGATGTTAGAGATGTGGCACAAGCACATATTTTAGCAATGCAATCACCAAATGCAGCGAAAGAAAGGTACATTGCAGCAAGCAAATTTATGTGGATGAGCGATATAGCAGAAGTATTAAGAAAGCAATTCCCTGATCATAAAATACCAAGCCGTTCACTACCAAATTGGTTAGTAAAAACCATGTCTTATTTCGACCCTGCATTAAAAACGGTCGTCAAAGATTTAGGCTTTAAACATAATATGAGTAATGCAAAAGCAAAGCAGCAATTAAACTGGAGTCAGCGTCCTGAAGAGGAAACTATTTTCGACACTGCACAAAGCTTAATTAAGCAAGGTGCTATTAAATTACAAAAGTAACTTAGAATTATTAAATAAAAACCATACAACACTTGAATACAACTAATATATCTAGTTGAGTATGGTTTAAGTATTTAAGTGATCTTCACCCGATAAAATGGATACCTTTCAATTTTCAATTTTCAATTTTCTGCTAATTCAAATTCAAAAGGTGTTTTATATCCTAGGCTTGAATAGGATCTGCTTTTTAATCGCCAGAGTTAAAGCTTTTATCGTGAGTTCTGTCGTTTTATTTTTACCAAGTGCCCAACCAATTATTCGACGTGAATATGGGTCAATAACAACCGCTAAATAATGCCATTGAGCGCCCACTTTTGGGTACGTTATATCACCAGACCATTGATGATTTATAGCCGTCGGCTTCACATTTAAGCGCATGAAACACACGCGGAGAAGGCAGCACAACACAAAGAAGCAAAAAACAATGCTAAGCCCCCATCAAATCCAATCGTACAATTTACTATAAAGAGTGACTTCGGGCTTGTTCAACACCCAGATAAGATGCCGACTGCGCGACATCTATCCTTATTTGTTATGTTTTATAGGTCGATAACCTTGTATTCTATATATGCACTCATCCCATTTGGACTTTTTACGTGAGAAACTAAATATTCTGAATATCCAGTTTTTTGAAAAAATGCATAACTGTCTATTTCTGCATTAATCTCAAATTTTTCATTTTCTTTATATTTATTATAGTTATCTATTACGTCTCTAGATGACCCATCAATTATTTCTCTTTGAGTAATATGAAGCTGATTTTTCTCACTAAAATAAGTGTAAGTTATAATGTAGAGTCTATTTTCATCAACGACGTTTAAGTCGAATATCCGTGTTTTAGAGTCTTTAAATTTACTAGAAGCCAATGTTGAATTAGTATGCCAATTTGCATACCAATCTTTGTTCAGTGAGTGCTTAAATGTTGAATAAAGCTTATCTTTGCTACTTTTGGTTAGCCCAACCAATCCAAGTTCCTTAATTATGGTGTCTAATACCTGTTGCTTGTCTGAGCTAATAGTGGCTGACTCACTAATTGCCATTGCATTAAACGACATCGCAATACAAATTAATAAAATCAGTTTTTTCATAGTTACTACTCCATAGTTTGATTAAAAATATAACAGTTAAGTATTTATCCGTTGTCGAAGCACAATGGATAAATACCTTGTTGGACTTGGCCGCTTCTTCTAAGGATTTTACTTTTCTAGCTTATGTTCCCCTAACCGCCATCTAATAGGCTGTTTCCGACCAAAATGCCCAACACTCTTGTTTTATCCTAACGCATTTTAAATGCGTTAATGCACCAGTTTCATATGTTTTTTAAGCTTCATGCAGCATTATACCTCGCTGACTTACAACGATTTTTTCGTCTATCTGTACCTTGTATCGCCTGAGAGTTTTATCTCAGTCGCTCTGAGGTTTCTCTCATTGGAGGCCGTAAATGCAACGCAAACATCACTAACTCAGCAGATCCACAATAAGGGCAAGTCGGCGGTAACTTCTCTTCATTACGTTTTATCAGCAATAATGGTATTGATAATGACACTCTAATTAATTCCACTGACTTCACTCTTACCGCATTCGCCATAAAATCATAATATCGGATACACATAAATCCTTTCGGCAGTACATGCAGCAACAGCCGCCTCAGTAATTCACCAGCTCCACACACCATCGAGATCGTCTGGTCATTTAGAGTTACTAACTACGCAACCGAGAAATATATTTTTACCCCAGGGTTTTCGCGTTAAAGTCACTTTAGAATAAACATTCACTTTCACTAACAATTTAAATGATTAATTCGTTGGAATATCGTTCCATATCGCTTAATTTTAGTGTCACATGCACACCGTTGAACCAAAGTCATTATCCCCTGATTTGGAGCTCATTATGCGAATTTCACCATCATTGGCAGGAAGCATACTTCTTTTGCTCTTCTCCACCAGCAATGTTGCCAGCACGACTATTCAATTTAAAAGTAATACTGGCACCGTGCTCCATGCCGAAGCACTCACAGACTTTAATGAGCCTTGGGCCATGACATTTATGCCAGATGGTAATCTTCTGATAACAGAGAAAGCGGGAAACCTAATACTGTTTTCACCCCATAATCACTCAAAAAAAACGATTAGCGGTGTGCCAAAGGTCGCCTACGCGGGGCAAGGTGGTTTAGGAGATATTATTCTTCATCCCGATTATTCAGAAAATAACTGGGTTTATCTATCCTACGCTGAACGAGATACGTCGGGAAAACAAGGCGCTGCAGTGGCACGGGCTCGTCTAAATTCGTCCTCACCAACCCCCAAATTGGAAGAGTTTGAGGTTATTTGGCAGCAAACTCCGAAAGTGAGTGGCAGCGGGCACTATTCTCATCGTCTGGCGTTCAGTCCTGATGGTAAGTTATTTATTACCTCTGGAGATAGACAGAAAAAAGACCCAGCACAGCGTTGGGATCAAAATCTAGGGAAAGTTATTCGCCTAAATGCCGACGGTACCGTACCACCAGATAACCCATTTCAGGATAAGGGCGAACTTGCCAAAAGCTTCTGGTCACTCGGTCATCGAAATCTACTGGGTATCGCTTTCGATAAACAAGGCCAGCTATGGACACACGAAATGGGACCAAGGCACGGTGATGAATTCAACTTAATTCAACCTGGAGATAACTATGGTTGGCCATTTGTTTCTTGGGGCGACAACTACACGTTTATTCCAATTCCAGATCATGATACTCGACCAGAATTTCATACTCCCGAGGCTTACTGGGTTCCCAGCATCGCTCCTTCTGGCCTAATCATTTACGATGGTGATTTGTTTTCAAACTGGCAAGGTAGCGCCTTAATTGGTGGATTGGTCTCTCAGTCATTAGTGCGAGTTAACATTGAGCAAAATAAAGCCGAAGAGGTCGAGCGTTTCGACATGGGTAAGCGAATACGCGAAGTGGAACAAGGTCCCAACGGAGCCATTTGGGTTCTAGAGGACAGAGACGGCGGGCGACTACTTCGCTTAACACCAGAAAATATTAAAAAGTAGATGACTTGGTAAGCTCGAAACGCCACAACAAACTTGCGAAATGCATTGTTAATCTCATCTAAGCACACGCATCGAGCATAAGATGCGATTTGATTGACGAAGCTATATTCAGATATAGGCGAATAATTCATCAGGATTCCCAGTGACAGAAATGTTAGAATCCAGCGTAAATTCAAATTGGGCTAAAGCGGATATACATTTATCAAGTACGAAAGTGAACCAATATGTTCGCCATATCGTTCTCCATTTGTGTAAGTCCAATTATTAAAAATATTTAAGGCTATAAAAATCAGATGATTAACAACAATATTCAATGGTTCCCGGGCCACATGCACAAGGCTCGCAAGGAAATTGAAGAAGTCATCCCGCAGATCGATGTCATCATCGAAGTGCTTGATGCTCGGATCCCGTTTAGTAGCGAAAACCCAATGATTGCCCAACTGCGTGGCGATAAGCCGGTGGTGAAAGTACTCAACAAGCGTGATTTAGCCGATCCTGAAATGACTGAGTTGTGGATTGAGCATTTGGAGAAAGAGCAAGGTGTGCGCGCAATGGCAATCACCACACAAAATACCAGCGAAGTTCAGACCATACTTGAACTGTGCCGTAAACTCGCCCCCCACCGTGAAGAAATTGGTAAAAACATTCGTACCATGATTATGGGGATTCCGAATGTCGGTAAATCGACCATTATCAATATTCTCGCAGGACGCCAAATTGCCGAAACTGGAAACCAACCAGCGGTGACACGTCGCCAGCAACGGATTAACCTGCAAAATGGTATCGTGCTGTCGGACACACCTGGAATCTTATGGCCCAAAGTAGAAAACCCTCACAGCGGCTTTCGTCTTGCGGCAACCGGTGCAGTAAAAGATACGGCCATGGAATACGAAGAAGTGGCGTTTTATACGGTTGAATACCTTGGTAACAAATACCCAGACCGCCTAAAAGCACGCTACCAAATTACCGACGATCCTCAATCTGATATTGAATGGATAGAAGCCATCGGTCAGAAACGCGGCGCACTGCGTTCTGGCGGTCGAATCGACCTGCATAAAGCGTCTGAAATATTGCTGCATGAATTGCGTGGTGGCGTTCTTGGACAAATTACCTTAGAACATCCTGAAATGGTAACGGTCGAGTTAGTCGAAGTCGAAAAAGAAGCACTGCGTAAAGCCGAAGAACAGATTCAACGTAAAGAACAGCGCCGTAAGCGTTATCTTCGTAACAAACGCTAACTCTTACATCAAAGCTAGTTGTCACATCAAAGCTGGTTTTCACATAAAAAAAGTGCGGAAAGAATCTTCTCTCCGCACTTTTTTGTTTTAACGTTGTAAGGTTGTAATGAAAAGCAATGGCGACTTAATTACTCTTCAATTCCAGCCAGCTTAACCAAAATACCATTAAGCTGATCCCAAGGCATAAGCTGAGAATCAATCACTTCGATTCTCGACTCAAAACCTTCTAAGCTCATTTCGTTAACCGATACCACACCATTCGATACGTTAAAGGCGTAACACCCTTTTTCAGTATTGACGACCGCTTTAACTCGTTCTGCAGTGATATCGTTAAACAGTGAAAACACCGAATCAAAATCAAAGCTGATTTCGGCTCCAAACAACCAGCCACAACTGTAATAACCTTGGCCAACATTTTCACGACGCAAATACGCTTCACCTGGTGGCAATTCAAATTTCGGCTCTTGGCTAGCGTGGTGGTGATGAATGTCGCCTTCATCAGGTTCTTCAGTATGCGTGCGTGTAATATCGAGCACTTCGGTCGGAATACCGCCCTGTTTCACCAATTGATGAAAAATTTTTGATGGGTTTTGGTCTGTGATCCAATCGTTAAACACATCAATATCTGCGGCAGTAACTTGGTCGATTTTGTTACCAATAACCACATCAGCACAATCAAGTTGATCGATAAAGTTCTGATTGGTTGTGTACTTTGAATTGCTGAGGTTTCTCGGATCCACTAACGTAATCGTCGCTTTAAGATCAACATAAGGCTGATATTGCGATGAGGTTAGCAGTGCAATAATTTCTTTCGGATGACCAAGCCCAGTCGGTTCAATCAATAATCGATCTGGGTTCTGGCGTAGCAACGCAGTAATTGCGACCGAAGTCGGAACACCGACGGTACAACACATGCAGCCTCCGGGCACTTCTTTGATGATCGCTCCTTGATCTGCCATCATAGTGCCATCAATACCTATTTCGCCGAATTCATTAACTAAAACGGCCCAATGCTCATCGTTGGGTTTATTTTCAAGTAAGTTTAAAATTGCAGTGGTTTTACCGACACCTAAAAAGCCAGTAATAATATTTGCGGGGATTTTATCTACCATATTGAGCAACTCCTTGGTAAGAAGTACATCTTTATTACAAAGTATATCGTGTTTTAGGCTTAAATTGATGAGTTGATGTGTGAGGGTAAGGTTAAAACGCTAAAGACGCACTATTGCTAGCGCGTCTTTATTCCCCGGTGCTCATATCGTGAGCTTTGCGATCCAGTTGTAAATCTCTGGTCAGTGTTGGGGGTTTTTCTACTATCTGTTCATGTAACTAAATTACTGTTTCAAATTGTAGGTAAGGCTTCTATCCTCCGTAAGAAACGATTCATTTGCCTTACGCTTTAACTATGATACAGAATTAAAAATACACAAGGTTTATCGGCAGTTTTGTACGCTACTTCACAGTTTAAGTTCTGTTCAAATATGCAACTATTGCTAGGTGCAACTCAAAATTCCATTATTGTCTCTATAGTTAGTCTCAAAGATGCGTATAATTCACCCTCCAACTTCCCTAACACTTAAAAGAAGGCCAAACCTGAATGTCCAAGCGACAAAAATTTCGACCGTCTAGAATAGCCAGAATGCCCAAGGACGCCATTAATCAATTCCTCTCTAAAGATAAAACACCAGTTTCCGTTCTTTTACTGTCGGTCATCGTTGGCATCTTAGCCGGATTCGTCGGCACGATGTTTGAAATCGCAGTACACTTTGTCTCTGAGTCTCGTACCGATTGGTTACGTAGTGAGTTAGGTAATTTTCTTCCATTAGGTGTTGCAGCTTTTCTGATCAGTGCTGGGTTGGCCTTTATTGGTTACTATCTGGTTCACCGCTTTGCACCAGAAGCTGCGGGTTCAGGTATCCCGGAAATTGAAGGGGCAATGGATGGCATGCGACCAGTGCGTTGGTGGCGTGTACTTCCGGTAAAATTCTTTGGTGGTATGGGTGCGCTTGGGTCAGGTATGGTACTAGGTCGAGAAGGGCCAACGGTTCAAATGGGTGGAGCTATTGGTCGTATGGTATCGGATATTTTTCGCGTGAAAGATGAAGATTCTCGTCATTCCCTATTAGCATCGGGTGCGGCTGCGGGTTTAGCGGCTGCGTTTAATGCTCCACTTGCTGGAATCATGTTCGTGGTTGAGGAGATGCGTCCTCAATTTCGTTATTCGTTGATCTCGATAAAGGCCGTCATCATTTCCGCCGTGGGCGCAAACATCGTATTTCGTTTGATCAACGGTCAAGCGGCTGTGATCACCATGCCGCAGTACCCAACTCCAGAACTTGGCGCATTGTGGCTATTTTTATTACTCGGCATTCTATTTGGCATATTCGGAGTATTCTTCAACAAACTCGTGACCTTATCACAAGATATGTTTGTAAAAATTCATCGTCAAGAACGCGGGCGCTACCTATTTGTTGGTTCAATGCTGGGTGGATGTTTTGGTTTATTACTACTCTATATCCCAGAATTAACCGGTGGCGGTATTCATTTAATTCCAACGATTACCAATGGTGGTTACACTGCCCAAATATTACTCCTACTTTTCTTAGGAAGAATATTAACCACCTTGCTTTGTTTTGGTTCTGGTGCGCCGGGTGGGATCTTCGCACCGATGCTCGCTTTAGGAACACTATTTGGTTATGCATTTGGCTTAATCGCAGATAGCATGATGCCTGAGTTACAAATCGATCCGGGAATGTTTGCTATCGCTGGAATGGGAGCTTTGTTTTCAGCAACTGTACGAGCACCAATCACAGGTATTATTTTGGTTATTGAAATGACCGATAACTATAACTTAATCCTGCCATTGATTATCACGGCACTAGGCGCGGTTATCTTTGCGCAGTTATTGGGTGGTCAACCCATCTATACTCAGCTGTTACGTCGTAAAATACGTAATGAAAAACTGCATAAACAAGACCTACCTGAGCCTGAAGCAGTGATCGAAGAACAGAAAGAGAAACCTGCTGGCTAATTCATGTGCAGCTAAACCTCTTTGAAAACCCAGAAAAAAGCGGCCAGTGGCCGCTTTTTTTATAACTACTTTCCCATCACACTCCGTTACAGAGCCATTTCCAATTTAACTTGCTCTAACCAAGTAGAAAGACGCTCTTCTGTCATGCTTGATTGGTTATCTTTATCTAGGACAAGGCCAACAAATGCGTCGCCATCAACCGCATTCGACGCGCTAAATTCATAGCCGTCTAATGGCCAGCGACCCACCATTTCACAGCCGCAATTCGCCACGTAATCGTACAATTCGCCAAGACCATCAACAAATTCATTTGGATAATTTACTTGGTCGCCCATACCGTATAAAGCGACTTGCTTACCAGAAAGGTCTAGCTCCGCAAACTGAGGCAAGAACTCTAACCAACTCTCGGTACTACAATCACTCTCTATTCCGGGTAACTGACCCGTTGCGAGCGTTGGTGTGCCCATAATTAAACAATCGTAGCTTGCTAAGTCAGCCGCTTCTACCCGATTGATATTTTTAGGTTTATCGGCAACCTCATCACCTAATTGCTTTTGAATCATCTTAGCAACCTTACGTGTACTGCCCGTATCAGTACCAAAGAAAATCCCTACTTTAGCCATGGTTCACTCCTTGAAATTAATGTTCTTAATTTTTTACTGTTTTCACAATCAATATTGAGTTCTGTACTAGGTCTAAGTTGCAAACCCTGAGCCAAGCTCAACCTTTTGTTTTTTAAACAACTTTTAGAATGGCAAAAAGCCAAAACCGACAATTTGTCGTAAAGCCGACAATCCGATCAATCGTCGTCATCCGGGCGCCAGGTAATGGGACGGTAAATCTCAACTCGATCACCTTCTTTTAATGGTGCATCCAGCGAACTTACCTTGCCAAATATGCCTACTTTCTGCTCTTCAAGATTAATTGCGGGAAACATTTCCAAAATGGTGGAACCATGAATCGCGGAGAGCACCGTAGCATGTTCATCAAGGTTAACCGGAAGCCACACCTGTTCACTCGGTATGGCATAGACAACACTTACTTTCATGCTTTACCTCCTTCAGCCAATACTCCTGCTTTCTCCTTCGAGCGCTTGGTCGCTAATTCCCATTTCTGCTTAACCGCAAGAATAGCACCGAGCATTAAGAACCCGCCGGGAGGCAATATCACCAATAACATCCCACGATAATCTGGAATTACGGTTACCTCTAAAAATGAAAAGGAATCACCAAGTAGCAAGCTCGCGTTAGAAAACAGTGTACCGCTTCCAAGCACTTCACGTAGGCCACCTAAAAACGTCAAAAACCACGTAAAACCAAGCCCCATAAACAGCCCATCAACCAGTGATGGCATGACACTGTTTTTACTCGCAAAGGACTCAACACGGCCTAAAATTGCGCAGTTGGTGACGATCAATGGGATAAACAAACCAAGAACTTTATGCAGCGGATGAAGCCACGCATTTAAGATTGCATCGATTAATGTCACCAATGTCGCAATAATTATGACGTTAACGGGAATGCGCACCGCCTTACTAATGATGTCTTTGGATAACGACGCCAAGATATTTGAAAGCACCATGACCGCAGTTGAGGCGAGCCCTAATCCCAGTCCATTGGTCGCACTGCTGGTGACCGCCAACAATGGACACAAAGCTAATGACTGTTTGAGAACGATATTGTTGTTCCACACACCATTTTTTATGATGTCGGAATAGATCCCTTTATTTGCTTGAGATTGACGACTCATTCCCTGCCTCCTTGTCTTTCGCTAGAGCCAACATGGCTTGATGTACACCACGAACCACACTCCTTGGGGTTATCGTTGCACCGCTAAATTGGTCAAATTCTCCACCATCCTTCTTCACTGCCCACAATGGGGTGTTCGCGATTGAATGTTGATTGAAACTCAGTACCCAAGGGCTTTTGGCTAGTTCTATTTTGTCGCCTAAACCGGGGGTTTCCGTATGACTAATTATGCGAACTCCGGTGATTTCATCGGCCATATTCACTCCGACTAAAAAGACAATTTCGCCGCTATAACCGTCTTGCACACCTTTGATTACATGAGAAATTAGAACGTCTTTTGCATCACGAACCGGAAAAACCTGATAGACAGCACCTTCGAACTCAATATCGTGCCCCTGATTAAACACTTCATTGCTAAACGAAATCCCGTTAAGAACTTCATTTAGTAGCGCATTCTGATCTTCTGCAACACGCAGTTCGATAATCGGTCTGGTGGTCACTTCCGTCATGACCAGTAAAATAGCTGCTAGTCCGCACGTCGTTGCCAGCAGTCCGGTTTGATAGAATAATTTGTCTTTAACTAATTCGATCTTCGCTAACATGATTATTTCTCCACCGCTGAACGACTGCCGAAGATGTTCGGGCGCAAATAGTGATCAATAAGTGGACTGGCTGAATTCATAATTAACACGGCAAATGCCACTCCTTCCGGGTAACTGCCAAAGCAGCGAATTAACCAGATTAACAAGCCACACCCCGCGCCATAAACGAGTTGCCCCTTAATGCTGGTCGGTGATGTCACGAGATCGGTTGCAATATAAAACGCACCAAGCATCGCCCCTCCGCTAAGTACATGAGTCATCACTGGAAGGTAAAGTTCTGGAGCAATCGCGTGTGAAATGAGGGCCGGTATCGCAAGCCCTAGAAGAAAACTCACCGGAATGGCCCAGTGAATTAAACCTCGATAGATAAGAAACAGACCACCTGCCAAAATAAACAGCGAGCAAGTCTCACCCAGACTTCCCGACTGCTCGCCCAATAACAAATTCAGTAAATCAATGGGCTGAGTTCGCTCGCTACTTAACGAGGTCGCTGAAGTCACTCCATCAAATTGAAACCAAGCATCAGGAACCGTCACCAGATTATTGGCAAAATCGATCGGCGCTGGATTTGCCCAAGAGGTCATTTCAACGGGGAAGCAAACAATCATCATCACTCGCGCTAACATGGCAGGATTAAACAAGTTTTGCCCTAATCCTCCGTAAATATGCTTTCCGACGACAATCGCAAACACACAGCCAAACGCCGTGATCCACAGAGGTAATGTTGGCGGTAAACTCATCGCTAACAATAAACCGGTGAGCATGGCTGAACCGTCCATACACGCGACAGTCCGCTTTTTCATTAACGCTAGACAAGTCCATTCAGTCAATATTGCGGATCCCATACCAACCAACAGAACCAATAAACTGTTCATGCCAAATTGATAAACCCCAAACATGGCCGCCGGTAACAGCGTCAGAATCACGGTGTACATAATCCTGACACTGTTATTGTCATTGTGCGCAAACGGCCCAATCGAGGATTCGTATTTAATCATGGGTCACCTCCGTGACTTTTTCTTCTTTATCTGTTGATTTCACAGGGCGAGCCGGCCTCGCTGGACGTGCAGGCCTAGCCGGAGCAACAGACGTTGGTGCTACCATTTCGGATTGCGCAGTATCACTTGATGGCACTCTCTGAGGACGCTGTGGACGTGCTGGTCTTTCTGGTTTATCCGCAGTCGAACTCACGTCAGTCAATGTCGGACGTACAGGGCGACTAGGGCGAGCAGGACGCTCTGGTGCGGCACTGGGCTCTACGGCTACCGGACTGACTCGGGTTGGACGTTGTGGTCTAGTCGACTCAATGGCATTTGCTTGTCGACGTGCTGGTCGAGCAGGTGCACCATTTGCATTTGCTTGATTTCTTACGGGTCGAGATGGAGCTGCACCTCGAGCTGGGCGCTGAGCTTTAGCCTCACGAGCTTTACGCGCAGCTTCGGCTTCCTTGTCTAAACGGAACTTTCTCGCCTCAGTTAATGCTTTTGCGGTTGCCGATTTTTTCTCTTTAAGGTTATTTGCATTGATAGAACCTTTCGCGTGCATAAAAAACTGCACCAATGGGATATGCGAAGGACAGACGTAACTGCACGCACCACACGACAGGCAACTTAATACACCAAGATCTTCCGCTTTCTTAAATTCATTGACTCGCGTTTGCGCTGCAATTTGAAATGGCATCAAACCCATTGGGCAAGCACGAACACATTGACCACATCGAATACACTCTTGATGCTTAATCTCTGATACGACTTCGTCTTCGGTTAAAGCGAGTAATCCACCAACGGTTTTATCAATGGGCACATGTGGAGAGCACACCACCTGCCCCATCATTGGGCCACCAAAAATAAGTCGCTCTGTGTGATTATTCAAGCCACCACAGTATGCAATAACGTCACTAACCGGTGTTCCAACCGGTACTTCGACATTGCGCGCTTCTGTGATCCCTTGTCCAGAGACGGTGACAATACGCGTGGTTAACGGGTGCTGAAAACGTACCGCATGATAGACAGCACGAGCGGTTGCAATATTGTTCACCAAGATACCAATTTGAGTCGACAATCCACCCGGCGGAACCTCGACTCCAGTGACCGTTTTAATCATGTGTTTTTCCGATCCCATTGGATAAACACTGGGGACGAGTTTTACCTCTATGGATTCATCTTGATTGGCTGCAAGTGCCATCTGCTCATAGGCTTCTCGTTTGTTATCTTCAATCCCAACAATGGCAAGCGATGCACCTGATGCTTTCATCATGATCTTGATTCCAGCAATCACTTCTGAAGCATAGGTTTGCATGGTCAAATCATCACAGGTCAAATAAGGCTCACATTCTCCGCCATTAATCACCAAGGTATGAACCGCAGCTTGGCGGGCAAAACGTAACTTGGCGGCAGTTGGAAACCCTGCGCCACCCAAACCGACAATTCCAGCCTCACTAATGCGTTCAATTAACTCATCGGCTTCCAATGCATTAATATTTTCTGCTCGGCTTATTTTGCCCCACGACTGATCTTGATTGGCACGAATCACCACGGTTTCGCACTTCAGTTTGGAAGGGTGAGCGGTAATATGATCGGTTATCGCCGTGACAATGCCATTCACGGGAGAATGGACAGGCGCCACCATATTACTGCGCCCGACCGCGATTTTTTGTCCTCGTTTGACCACATCCCCCGTACTAACCAATGACTTTAAACGAGCACCATTTCGAAGCTGTAACCCCAGATAAACGTTGCGAGGCCAAAATCCGGTGTCGATCTCTTTGTTGTTACTGAGCTCTTTGTACGCCTTAGGGTGAATCCCACCACTAAATGGCCGCTTTAGTAGACTTAACATTTTCATCACTCCTATACCGCAACCGGTTGCTTTGGTTTAGGCCAGAACCAAGTAGTGCTATCGGCTTCAATTTCCACGATATCGAGACATTTTTGTGGGCAGACCTGGCTACACAATTGACATCCAGTACAAACATCTTTGATTACGGTGTGCATCTGCTTAGGCGCACCAACAATCGCATCGAATGGGCACGCTTTAAAACAGCGACCGCACCCTGAACAATTCTCTTCGGCTATACTCGCGACAAACTGTTTGTCCTCTTCATTCATTTCGACAGACACGCCCAACATGTCGGCTACTGCGACCGCAAGACTGTTTCCACCTGGCGGACAGCAAGTAGGACTCAGCGTTCCTTCGACCATTTTTTCTGCAGCGGCACGACAGCCCGCTTCTCCGCATTGACCACATTGACCACCGGGTAATAGCGCTTCGATTTTGTCAGCTAGGGGGTTACTTTCCACTTGAAATACAATCGCGGCATAACCGAGAACCAAACCGAGAAATGCCCCCATAAGTACGAAAAAAAGAAGTGATGTAATAAGCATGTTCGATTCCTCCATTAGATCATTCCCGAAAAGCCCATAAAGGCCATTGATAGAATTCCTGCCGTGACAAACGCAATTGGCGTTCCTTCAAATGCCTCCGGCACGCGACTTAATGACAATTGACCCCGAAGCCCTGCAAATAAGGTAATGACAATTAAGAATCCAAACGCCGACCCGACGCTAAACATGATGGTATTAAAAAATGACAGGTCATCTTGCACGGCCAATAGCGCAACGCCGAGAACGGCACAATTGGTGGTAATTAGAGGAAGGAATACGCCTAATGACTGGTATAGCGCTGGAAAGGCTTTTCGAACGTAGAGTTCAGTAAATTGAACTACCGCGGCAATAATTAATATAAAGGCGATAATCCGCATAAATTCCAGCCCGAGCGGTCGTAGAATCGTAAACTCGATAATCCATGTACTCACCGCCGCGAGTGTTAAAACAAACGTCGTCGCAATCCCCATGCCGACTGCGCTATCGATTTTGCTCGATACCCCCATAAAGGGACATAAGCCCAAAAACTTTGCCAATACCACATTATTTACAAACGAAGCACTGAGTAAGATTAATAACCCTTCAGACATACATTTCATCCTTGAAAATGATTTTTTAGGACATTCTGCATTAGGTGTGCCATCACGGGGCGATGCACTAAATTTGGCCACTTAATCCCTTATCAGGGCTGCACATTTTTAGTTTTTTATTCTCTTTATTTATATTGTCGGCTTTGCGACAAAACGAACAAATTTAAGCAACTGCTCAAGTTTTGTCCTAAATCAAACAAACTTTGTGTGACAAGGGCTTACGGGGTAATTGCATGGGTATTGGAATAAGAAATGCATAGTGGTGCATTACAGGAAGTAAAATGGCTAGGAAGGCATTTATGGCACAATTAGACACACTCATTGGCAATGAGAATACCGCAGTTTTCGGACTTGGTGCATTTGAACAGATTGTACTTAATGCGCCAGTCGCAATTAGTATTACCGACAGCACCGGACAGATACTCTTTGTGAATCAGATGTTCTCTGATATCACCGAGTACAGCGGCGAAGAGATCATTGGCTGTCACTCTTCAATATTATCGTATAAAGCCACCCCGCGGAACGTTTACCAAACTCTTTGGGAGACCATTAGTTCAGGTCAACATTGGCAAGGGCAATTGGTCAACAAGAAGAAATCGGGAACACCTTATATTGCCGATATATCGATTTCTCGCTTCACCAACAATGAAGGTGAACACTGTTACTACGCCATACAAAAAGACATCACTGAACAACACAAAGTCCAAACGCATCAAGAAAACCAATTTACGATGTTTCAAGCGGTGCTTAACGCAGCCCCCATCGCCATCGCATTAGCTGACGAACACAATAACGTTCTCTTTAATAACGATCGCTTTGCAAAGCTCCAGCAAAGCATCAATGAAGCGCCGGTTGACCTTCTGTTAAAAAATATCCAAATGGAATCTAAGTTTAGATCTATCCACGAGTTTATGGGGAATAAGCTCCAGAAATACAAAGGAATCCACATCGATAACCATGGCCCGGTTCGCGAACGTTGGCTCGACTATATCTTGGTGAAAATTCCGGTTTCCGACACCACAGCCGAGACCTACTTTAAGCCTAATGATGGCTTCTATACGGTGATTGCAATCACTGACCGCACTCGCGAAAAAATGCTAGTCGAAGAACGAAGAATTAATGCGATGAAGTTATTAACGCGCGACAACAAGTACGTTCACGCGATGCAAGAAGCGCTGATGGCGACACTGCACCAACTGCAAGGCCCGTTCAATATGATTGAGTCCGCCGTGAACATCCTCAAGCAAACCAATAATTCTTGCCCCGGTTTGATCGCTATGGATGAAGCCATGGGCAATGCGGTCAGTGCTATGGATGAAATTAAGCAAGCGATACCAGAACGAAATGGCGAGGCCTTCCAACCTGTCAATCTCAATCAGATTATTCGAGATGTCACCTCTATCACCACGGATGATCTGCTCTTTTCATCGACCAAGCTCGATCTCCTACTTTCTAATCGACTCTCTGTTATCAACGGTATGCCGCATCGCTTGGTTTTAGCACTGAAGCAACTTATCGACAATGCCATTGATTCCATTCAATCGTCAAAGGCGAGCGAGCGGATTATCACCATATCATCCATTGAACGGGATTCTGAGATCAACATTATCGTTGAAGACAGTGGTATCGGTATCGATGAAGCCATCCGATTGAAGATATTCCAACCCTTTTATAGCTCAAAGCCTAAACATCAATCTGGCTGCCGCGGTATTGGGTTGTCCATCGTACAACAAGTTCTCAATGAGCACTCTGCAACCATTGCAATAGAAGAGAGCGAACGACTTGGTGGCGCAAAAATTTGCTTAACTTTCCCAAACAGTAACTGGTGAGCTTATGATGCCTATTGAATTTTCAATGCACGACCTTGAACGGCAACTGCTCGCGGCGATGTATCGGATAAGCAGTGTGCTTAATTCTAGCCTCAATTATTGTGAAAGCTCCGATCAAATTCTCAAGGTGCTTCACGATGAATGTCAGTTGCAATGCGGCATGCTAACGATCTTAGATAACAGTAGAGACATTCTATTAATCAAGTCTGTCCACACTCCAAAACCCAACACTGCCGTTGAACAGAAACAGGTTCATTACAAAATCGGCGAAGGGATTGTTGGTGAAGTGCTTCGCCAAGGCAGTTCTGTTGTGATCCGTAATCTAGGAAGTGACCTGCGCTTTGCGGATAAGCTCGCATTATATGACTACGACAAACCTTATATCTGCGTTCCTTTAAAGGATGGAACTCATAAAGTCATTGGTGCATTATCTGCTCAGCCGCCCAATCTAAGTGACGATTGCATTACGATGTTAACCAAGTTTATGGATATGATCGCCAATCTTGTAGCGAAAAATGTTCAGCTTGCTTATAACGTCGAAAAAGAGCAGAAAAAGCTGGTTGATGAGCGTGATGGGCTCAGACGCAAAGTTCGTAATAATTACAGCTTTAAAAACTTAGTTGGTCACACCAAACCGATGCGGCAGATCTTCGAACAAATTCGTCTGGTTTCGAGGTGGGATTCCACAGTATTAGTACGCGGAGAATCAGGGACTGGGAAAGAGTTAGTCGCCAATGCGATTCACTATAACTCTCCTCGTGCCGCCAACCCGTTCGTGAAACTTAACTGTGCTGCACTGCCAGATAACCTGCTTGAATCTGAGCTATTTGGGCATGAAAAAGGCGCATTTACTGGTGCGATCAAACAACGAAAAGGACGTTTTGAACTCGCCGATAATGGCACTATTTTCTTAGATGAAATTGGCGAAACTAGTCCGGCTTTTCAAGCGAAGCTGTTACGCGTATTACAAGAGAAGGAATTTGAACGAGTCGGCGGAAGCGGAACCATTTCAGTCAATGTGCGAATTGTGGCGGCGACCAACCGAAATCTCGAGGAAGAAGTGGCAAAGGGTAATTTTCGCGAAGATCTTTACTACCGCTTAAATGTCATGCCGATGAACCTGCCTCCACTGCGTGAACGGATTCAAGATATCCCGGAAATCGCTGAGTTTATGATTCAGAAGATCGCCAAAGTTCAGCAACGTAAGCTGTCGCTTTCTGAAAGTGCAATTCGATCGATGATGTCCTACAGTTGGCCGGGCAATGTTCGTGAGCTCGAAAATACACTCGAACGTGCGTCGGTGTTAAGTGAATCTGGAGTGATCGCGCCAGAGCTCATCACCTTTAGTCACGTCGAATCGGCGCCAACCTCAATGCCAGCAATGGCAATGCAAGCTGTCGAAATGCCATCTCACCCAACAATGCCAAATTATAATTCAACGGGCATCAATAACATCGGCAAAGAAAAACACTTTAGCGACGAAAGAGAAATGGTTATCGATGCCTTAGAGCGATCTGGATGGGTGAAAGCCAAAGCCGCTCGATTGCTTAACATGACTCCTCGTCAAATCGCCTACCGGATTCAAATTATGGATATCGACATGAAACAAATCTAACAATTTTTGATTCCTCCTGATGTCGGGTTTGTGACAATTGTTGTAAACCACAGCCCGACACCAGATAACAATCAAATAAAATCAATAACTTATTAAAGGTACATTGTTTGCATCACTTAACCATAAGGCACCACAATTACGAAAGTTACTTATGGAAGAGGTAGACATGGAAAGTCATCAAAATACAGCGCCACCTCACTCTAACGAGTCTGAAACCAACATCAGTCACCTATTTTCAAGGGAGGTGCAAGACAAAATCGCGGCACATCCTTGTTATTCAAAAGACGCCCATCAATATGCAAGAATGCACTTACCTGTCGCGCCAGCATGCAATATTCAATGTAACTATTGCAACCGTAAATACGACTGCAGCAATGAGTCCCGCCCCGGAGTTGTATCGCGTTTGGTCGATCCACCTCAGGCGCTAAAGCAGTATCAAGCCATTAAGAAGCGGGCTCCCAATCTCACCGTGATGGGAATTGCAGGCCCTGGAGATGCATTGGCAAACCCTCAAGCAACATTTGAAACCATGGAAAAAATCAAAGCAGCCGATCCATCCGTTCAACTCTGTATATCGACCAATGGATTGATGCTGGAACCTCATGTCGACCGACTGGCGCAACTTGGTGTCGATCATCTGACAATTACCATCAACTGTATCGACCCAGAGGTTGGGGCGAAGATTTATCCGTGGATCTATTTCAATTATAAGCGACTGCGTGGCATTGAAGCATCCAAAACACTTATTTCTCAACAGATGAAGGGATTGGAAGCTGCTGCGAAAGCGGGAATGATGGTGAAAGTTAATACCGTACTTATTCCAGGAGTGAATGATCACCATATTGAAGCCGTGTCAGCGGCTGTAAAACAACGTGGCGCTTTACTGCACAATATCATGCCGTTAATTTCTGATCCGGCTCACGGCACCTATTTTGGTTTAACGGGTCAACGCGGCCCAACTGAAGAAGAGATTCAACGTGCTCGAGCGGCTTCTGGTGACCATATGCCGCAGATGACCCACTGCCAGCAGTGTCGAGCCGATGCAGTCGGAACACTTGGCGGCTGTTCGAGTACAGCCGATGAACAACGCTCGTGTGGCTCAACCGAATCTGACACCAATACGGGAAATGATGGCTATCAAGTCGCGGTTGCCAGCGATGGCAGTGAAATAATCAAAACCCATTTTGGTCATGCGAAAGTATTTGAAGTTTATCGCTATTCTGATACCAGCCAACAATTTAATTTCATCGAAGAGCGTAATGTCGCCGCCTACTGCAACGGTCAATCTGAATGCCTAGAGAATGAAGATGAGAAAGAGCAAATCATCAATACGGTAGCAGATTGTCAGCTGGTTCTTTCTGCACGAATGGGAATCGCTCCATGGCGTCAACTCGAAAAGCTCGGAGTAACGCCTAACGTGGACTTTGCTATGGAATACACTGCTGATGCATTGAAGCAGATTGCGCTCCATATTACCGAGTTTGATTCATCAACACAGCACAAGGAGGCTCTCCATGAAGTATGCCATAACGGATAAATGCGTTGGTTGCCATGCATGCAAACTCGTTTGCCCAAGCCAAGCTGTCTATGCTGATGCCGACGATTCAAATCAGTTCCGAATTCATGCCAAACGCTGTACTGGGTGTGAAGATAAGTTTGACGACCCTCAATGCGCCAGTATTTGCCCAATAGAAGAGGCAATAATCAACGAGAACAGTATCCCAGTAAACCCAATCGGTAGCCTAACCGGTCTTCATATTGAGAACTGCCGATGATACCAACAAATGCACTTCACTTGTTTTGGCGACCAATTATCAGTCAGTATCTTGCAGGTCACACCGCGCTTCCTCCATTTATTGGCCTCGAGGAAGCCGGTTATCATAAGATCCTAGCAAGGTTGGACATCAAGGATATCAGCCGCATTCATGCACTCCCTGCACGTCGAACCCGTGGGGAGTTAATGGAAATGCGCCTAGATGAATGCCAACAGGTGTATGAGTTACTTTATCAACACATCAATGCATCGACACAAGATCTGGCTAACGACGCCGAAACAATGGCCCAAGTGATTACAGCCGCTTGCATGAGTGGGTCACATTTATGGCACGATTTAGGGCTACCAGAGCGCGCAAGGTTAGGTCAGTTGTTTAAATGCTATTTCCCATCGCTATATCAACTTAATAATCAAAATATGCGCTGGAAACGGTTCTTGTATAAGCAGCTGTGTGAGAACGGTGGCGACTATGTGTGCCGCTCTCCAAGTTGCGATACTTGCTCCAGCTATAGTGAGTGTTTTATCACCGATGTGGCGGTTGACATTGCCAGTTAACACCCGCACAACAATGCTTAAACATAAAATAAATACTGTTACTAAATATTTCTAAAAGCCATTAAATGCCATGAGAAATAAGTCTTAAATTTAACTCCAACTAAAACAAACGTAATAAAATTACTAACAATCTGCGTTAGATCAAATTTTATTCAGTTTTGAATGTTCACTAGTAGAATTTGTTGTTTTTTTCCACAAAAAAGGAGTAAATTTCTCGTCATGTGAGCTGGCGCTCGTTTTTGAAATTTAAGGTGACAACATGTATTTAGATACTTCTTCGTATAGCAACCCAATGACCGATAACACCATCGTTTTTGATAACGTTTCGAATAATGAATTGAACGAAAACGCGAAAAAGAATTGGCTTAGCTACTGGAAGTACTTTAAACGTAGTGAGTTTAATGCATGTTCGGTTAGAGGCTGTAATGGTCACGCTCATCATGGAATTCTCGTCAAAACAAGCCAAAATAACGATAAGTTGTACGTGGTTCCAGTTTGTGCAACGCACAGCACCAGTGATTCAATCCCACTTAAATCAGACAAACACATCGATATTATCTCAGCGGAATTGAGCCTGTAACGATTTATTGACACAAAAAAGCCCCAATGTTTATTCATTCATTGATAAGAATAAACATTGGGGCTATTTTTTATTCTGCGTTTTCGCTCTTTTTCTTCTTTGACGTCCGCACGTAATCCCAGATCAATCCAGCGGTCATCGCAGCGCACAATCCAATAAAGATCCACGTCCCAGTCTGACCCAGCTCTTGGTTCGCGTAGAGCAAAATAGACGTAATCCACATCCCTACCGTCATTGAAATCAGGTTTGTTCTCATACTTCTTAGTCCTAAATCAAAATTCATTATTGGGAGCATTGTAACAAAACAATCCTAGTGCGAATACTCAGGTTATCAATGCACCTTGAATTGCGGGAAAAATAGAATGGTTAAGCGTGTTATGGCATGAATAGCTCAAACGCATTCTCAGCCACAATCGTCCCGTTTACCTGTACTTCAATTTTGTGTACTCCTGGGTAATAGGTTCGCGTGGTTATTGGTTTTATGGTGTGCTTTTTATGAACAGTTAACGTTTTTCCTGAAGCCAGGTGAACGCTACGCCATTTAAACACTTTTGGAGAGACAGTCCCGTTCGCTTTTTGATGATACACAATATAATCAATCATTAACTCCTGCGAATGTTTAGCTTTAGAGGGAATCGTCACACTAAGCTGAAGCGAGCCTCCAAAATCTAGCGTTGGCGCTGAAAGCGTTAGAGTACAATCACCAAGCTCCGCATTACCATACCCCAGAGCTTGCAAGGTCTCTGCATGTCCTACTTTTATTAAACTACGGCAAGCATGGCGCACCAATTTTATTCGCGCCTCACTGGCATTAATCATCCAGTCAAGAGCCACACTCGCTACAAGGTCTGGGTGATCTTTACTAATATCGTTTAAATTGTTGGCTACGGATCGCCGAACGTATTCGCTCGAATCATCTTTGAGCTTATCCAATAATGGCAGTAAGGGGCTAGGATCGGTTACAAATTTCTTAAGCCGCATTCCCCAAGGTAAACGAGGCCTAGAGCCTTCACTGGCTAAGCGGCGCACATGTTCGTCTTTATCTTCTGCCCATCGATGGAGAATCTTCATCGTTTGTTCTGTGTTTTGATCCAAAAAAGGTCTAATCGCAAATTCGGAACTTGAGCGTTTGGTCATCTCCCTTAATAGATCCATAGATAAATCAAAATGAGCCATACCATGTTGAGCGACATAATCGGCTAACGGCATTACAGCCCATCCATTAACCCCCGTTTTCCTGCTGGGGTTTGTACGAGTGGCATCTGGCGCTTCAGAATCAATCCGCTCCCCCAATACCGCATGTAACAATTGACCAGTGTGTGCAAAATCTGAAGGCAAGAAGTGATGCAATTGATGACAAATAAGGTCACTGCGCTGTTTTAATTCCAGAGTTTCCAGCTTGCAATTCACCGCAGCGACAAAGGCAGCGTCATCAAACCCTTGGTACACCTGTTTTAATTGGCTAGCAAGGTGCTCGACTAAACTAGTATTAAATATATGTTTAAATGCCTCTGGCATGAACCTATCCCCCCGGTTTATATATCAATGATTGAGCAGTGATACCCAACTTAAATTCACCATAAAAGCGAACCATAAGTATACGGCCATATAGGTCACTGCATGTCATAATAAACCATGCGTTAGCTTACCAAGCTTCATGAGATGAGTATTGAGTAAGAACGGATATAAGATGGCCTTTTTGAACGATAATCTGTGACAAATCCGTGATTAGCCAACTAAAAATTATATTTCAACTTTTTACTTAAATTCGTCACTTTACTCTGTGTAAATACATCTTTACAATGCTGAAAATATGTATCTCTAGTTAAATTAGATATTCTGCATAGCTTTAGTAAAAGTCGCTCAATATATACGACTTGACTGCCATGCCCGATACGAAGACCCTACGGAAAAGACCCTAGGTGTAAATAATAATTAACGTTCATACGGAGAGCGAACAAGAATGGATAAACCGATGAAACTTCTAGTAAAAGCGACAGCGATCGCAGCGCTTTCAGCGTTTGCTTTTACTGCCCAAGCCGCTGACAAAGTCTATCGTCTAACACTTGCTGAAACATGGGGCCCTAACACTCCAATTCTTGGTGATTCAACTAAAGAGATGAAACGCTTGGCTGAAGGCATGTCAAACGGACGCCTTCAAATTCGAATTGACTCGGCTAATAAACATAAAGCACCACTTGGTGTGTTTGATTTGGTGCGCTCTGGTCAATATGATCTTGGGCATTCTAGCTCTTACTACTGGAAAGGAAAGGTTCCAAACACGCTTTATTTTTCTTCGATGCCCTTTGGTCTCATGACCACAGAACAGTATGCTTGGTTCTACCACGGTGGCGGGATGGAGCTAATGCAAGAAGTGTACGAACCATTTAACCTGCTTTCGTTCCCGGGTGGTAACTCAGACATCCAAATGGGTGGTTGGTTTAGAAAAGAGATTAACTCGATTGACGATCTTCAAGGCCTGAAGATGCGTATTCCGGGCTTTGCTGGTGAGGTTTTTGCTCGCGTTGGGGCCAAGCCTGTTAATATTCCACCGGGTGAACTTTACACCTCTCTAGAGCGTAACACCATCGATGCGCTAGAGTGGGTTGGCCCTGCTTTTGACCTGCGTATGGGCTTTCAAAACATCGCCCCATTCTACTACACAGCATGGCACGAGCCGGGATCTGAAACTCAGTTCCTAGTGAATAAGAAAAAGTGGGACTCGCTTCCTCAAGATCTGCAATTAATCCTAGAAACGGCATTTAAAGCTTCAGCATTTAATATGTACACCCAAGCTATCAATGAAAATGCAGTAGCGTGGGATAAAATGCTAGCCGAAAACCCTGATATCAAAGTTCGTGACTTCCCAGAAGAAGTTCTGAATAAGATGCGCGCGGAAACACAAGCACTACTTAAAGAGTATGCAGAACAAGATCCGCTAGCGAAGAAAATCATTGATTCTCAGGATAACTACCTAGATAAAGTCCGCGCATGGACAGACATTTCAACTAAGTCTTATCTGGAAAATAACTAATCCCAAGTTATCTACCTTCAAGGGGCTCGCACATGCGGGCCTTTTCAATTTCGTTAACCCAACTAACGTTCGTCGTTCATCGCCTGAGTAACTGCCAATAAAAGTGTCATGTTAAACGTTGCCCTTGACGTTGGTTTTAGCGTGATCTTCACCCGATCTAATTGCCTTGTTATCTTTTCATACCCTAATCCAATATATATTGGTATCAACCAAAAAGGTTTAATTATGGCTAAAAAATCGCACGATTTAATTAGATTGACCATTTCATGCGAACAACTATAATCTTACTGTAATTCCAGATTTGGAGATTGATCATGCACACATTAACAGCAAATGATGCCAAACGTAATTTTGGTGAGCTACTTCTAAGCGCTCAACGTGAGCCCGTGAAGATTAGCAAGAACAGTAAAGATGCTGTAGTTGTAATGTCTATCAAGGACTATGAAGAACTAGAAGCAATGAAAACCGATTACCTTAGGCATTGCTTCGAGTCAGCGAAACAAGACTTAGCGCAAGGCGATGTGGTTGATGGTGAAAATTTTTTAAACGCCTTATAACCCGATATGCAAAAGAATAAATACAAACTGAGTAAATTAGCTCAGACTCATTTACGGAAAATCAAAAGCTATACAGTTAACAACTTCTCCGAGATGCAGTGGCGAAGCTATAAAGATACGTTACTAACTGGTTTTCAAATGCTTGCTGATAATCCAGCTGTTGGTCGCAGTTGTGATGACATATACCCAAGTGGATTCTATTTCCCTGTAGGCAAGCATAGCGCTTACTTTACAAAAGAGGATGGCTTCATTTTAGTTGTAGCCGTACTCGGTAAATCACAGCTTCCTCAGAACCACCTATAGTCAAAATTTCACCCTAGATTTGGATTTAGGGTGATGAGCTTGACTGGTAAACTAGACATAATGACTCCCCACTCAGACGTCAGCATCTAATTAAGCATCGGATGTGGCACAACCACCGACGGCGTTAGTATGGCAATTCCGTTTAACGTATTTAACCACGGATATCAGCATGACAACCGACGAATTTATTTGAGTGACATTACAAAAATAAGCTTAAAAAATTAGGCCGAAATTTTTGCGTTCTACTTGAAGTGGGGAATCATACCAACGCGGCGCTAATCGGACTAAAATAGTGAGTTGGATACTAAAGCCGATAATAGCAGGCGTTTTGTAGTGGTGTTTGAGTTAATTGCTGTTGTTAGATTTCATTGCTATTTCCTCAAACCTGTCATATTCATAAAACACATCAAGGGTACCATTTCCGTCTGAGTCATACTCGGAAGACACCAATTTACCGAGGTGGTATTTCTGCACTTTAACTGGTACTCCAGGAACATCCCCATATATTTCTATCTTCTTTAGAACACCATATTCTAAGTAGGACTTCACATCTGACACACCATCTTGATTTGTATCTGATTCTTAAATGTATGCATTGCCTTTTCTAATTTTTACAGTCGTTTCAAAAACGCCATCAAAATCGTCGTCGAGCTTTGAACTAGCGAGCAGCCCCTTTAGATCATAATTGTTAATCAAGTCCACATTTCCATCTAAGTTTCTATCGACCTCTGCTTTAGTTATACGGTTGTCTTTATATATCCAAACCTCATCATTTGTTCCGTTTCTATCATAATCAATACCGTCCCTATTTACGGGGGAGTTGTATGCCCAGTACATAGCTACAACACCAACTAGCACACCAATGACAAATCCAACTCCATGTCTAGAGCCTTTTGGTATTTTCTCACTAGAAGCGTTAGAGGAATCAGAAGAAGGTTGTGTTGATTCCCATTCTTTTACAAATGATCGAGCGGCATCATAATCAGCATCATCAACCGTTACCCGAACGAGACCCTGAGCTTGGAGCTCTCCAATCCCGCCTTGTAAAAACTCCCCTTCGACATTCGACTTTATCCCTTCTTGCTCAAGAAGGTTAGACATCATATGTGCTTCGAGAGTATTTGATGCTTCAAATATACTTTTCATAAAAATCTAACCGCCGTATTAAGGTGTGAGCAACGCTACCGCGAAACCTAACCATCCCACCATAAACACAAAACCCAACGATGGAATGATAAATGCCATGCATTGGGAATCTGTCTTAAACGCTTTGCTATACGCTCTTTGTGCTACATCCAAATAGCTTGGTTTACGGTACTTCTAACTCTTTTTAAGGTCTGAGGTCCCATTCTTTCGAACTGTAAAAGCACAGAATCTGGAGTATTAACTAAGTCTTCTAGTGAATTAATATCATTTTTCTGAAGCAAGCCAACCATATAATCAGTTAGACCGTACGGATATGCATTGGATTTTTTAAGTATTAATATATCTTTCTTTAAAATGTCTAACTCGTGCTCTGGCAAAGGTTCCGGCAACGCTAGTTTATACAGCTCACTTCCTCTATGAAATTCAACAGCATCGTCTTTGAACAACAACCATTTATCCTGCATCTGAGAAGTTATGCGGCCATGCTCCAAAGATTCAGTGATGTTACATAAGTTAAGCACATAACGAGTACCTCTCCCTCTAGATTTCATCGCTCTCGATACTTCTTTGCGCGCAATAAACCCTGCATATTCTAATATCTCTAGAGGTTTATTAAGCCTCTGACCAATCTCTCTCAACACTAGAACTGAACGCTCACTTTTTTCTCCCGCTTTTTCAAAGAAGATCTCAGCGATTTCTTGAGCAGGTGAAACCATAGGCTCGTAGACACCTAATTTTGGCTCAATTTCTTCTAATAGTGGCCAGAAATAATTACTCGATAACTGCTTAAATGCTTCTGTAATATTCGTAATCGTCACAGATGACGAGCCATTTATAGACGTTATAAGCTGATTACAGCTATAAATAAACGAACGCATATTACCTAGTACGGCAACACCCAAAAATTTACACACATCGGACTTAGATAAGCCCTTTACAAACTTAGAGTCATCTAAAGATTCAGAAAATCTACGATTTAAAACTTCGACAAATAAATCAGTAAAATCTGACGCAGTCTCTGAACGATTTACATCGATAACTGTGGCATCGTTATAAACATCGAATCTTGTCCCAAATTTAGTTACACCTGGATAAATCGATGCTTTACACGAAATGGTATTGTTAGATAGAGTTCTGAAGATATCAAAAAAATCTGACAAGCTGGTTTCACGACCGATATGAGCCGCATCATCAAATAAAACGACTATCCGCTTTGATAGTTGTGATGACACATTAATCAAAACTTGCTGCAGTTCTGGCACTGTATATGCGCGTGCATCGAGGTCGAGCTTAGGCAGTGTTTTCTGAATTTCACCTATAACTAATTTACAAAACAGTTCAATGTATTCTGAGCCAGAAGTACGCAATAGATCCAAATGACGCAAACTTACATATATACCGACAGCTGTACCTCCTGGGTTTTGAGGGTAAAGCCCTCTAGAAGCTTCGATCATCAGGGCGCTTTTACCACAACCACGCGCGCCCTTTAGCAATACAGGGCCATGCGCTCTCAGTTTGGATATGCACTTTTTATCTTGCGTTGTAAAGAAATGATATTCTGAAAATTCTTGTAAATCAAAATCTTCAGCGGCAAGAACTAGAGAGTTATCTTCGTAAACTTCATATTCCATAATTAATCTAACTCCAGTTCTTTCGAATTTCTATAGTCATTAAAGCTCTGTTCTAATTCCGATTTCTTGTAAGCATGAGGAACTTGAGAAACCAATAGTCCAATAGACGCTACAATATAAAATGTATCGTTTAATATAGATATTACTGTATCACGATCTAGTATAGATTCCTGAGGAACTAATAGTTCATGGTGTATACCCTTTGAAAGAGAAGAATAAGCTGTATTTATCTTTGACTTAATTGACTCGATGGCACTGCTAGCTGTAGTACCACTCAGTTGCGTATACCATTCACCCATAGCGCCTTCACTACCCTCATCGATTACAAGCTCAGCACTCTTGGTAAGTACCAAATGTATTTGGTAGGACCCCAGAATAGCCCGTGTTGGGTCTTTTAATGCCTTATCTTCCCATAGATTGGATACGGCTTTATCCACTACATCTCCTTGCCAACGAATGGCCGACGAGTGAGGCTTGCCTAAAGCATAATCAGATTGCTCTTGCTTACCCTTCATGAGCAAAATCTTGAACGGGTCCAGACGCGCAATTAAGGCAGTCATACTAAGCTCTAGAATTGAACGACCCAAGTATGGGCCGTACAAACCTAACTTATCGTCAGACATTGATTGCAATTCAACCAACTCTCGAGTTACCTTAGTCAACGAGATACTTAGATGTAGTAAAATTTTATCTATATCAGAGCTAATATCAAAGTCACTTCCGCAAACTAACCTTACAAAACTATCTATATTTTCCAAATGCCTAGCCTCTCAAGATCCTAGCGGGTTTATTTTTATCAGTATAGGATACCTTTGCGTACTATTTTAAGCTAACCTACTAAAGCAAAACCACCTAGAGTTAACGCTGATACAACCAAGAAAGCAGCTACTCCTTTGGCTCGTCGAAAAGCGGGTTCACCATTTTTTACGCGCTCCCATTCAAGTTTCAATAAAGCTTGAGATTTAGACCTAACATCATCAACTTTATCATCTACTTTCTGCCATTCAGCCTGCTTCGTAAATTTGCGCAACTCTTCCAAAGATTCGATTAAGGCTATAACTTCAGAATTATCATCATCTGGGTTTAGACGTAGGTTAATTCGTGTATAAGCTTTCGAAGCCGCAACTTGGAATTCTTTTAAATCGGATTGAGAAAACTCTGACTTCTCACCTTTTTCTTGAGCCCACAGCATCCGCTTACTAATATCAGAGATAGTAACAACATTGCCAATAAATGTTGCAATTTCTTCTCGCAATGAATCAATCCATTGCTGACGAAATTCTGAGACTTTTTGCTCTTTTGATAGAACTAAAGAAATAAATGAAAAAAGACCTGCAATAATAGAAGCTGTTACCACTCCGATAGGAATTAAAACTGAACCTGACATTATGCCACCTGTAAAACTAACATTTTAATATCGTGCCAGCACGAATTCATCCATTCAGTATATCTAATGAACCCCTGCTAACCAACGGAATAATATGAACTTAATGTAGTATCGTTAAAAGCTTCTAGTGAAAACTTATAAAAGACGAGGATTAGGATAACGCAACAGACTTAATCTGCGCCCATACAGTAAGGCCCTCTTCTAAACCTAATACCGCAATCGACCGCAAGGTGACTTTAGCTAGTAGTTTTTGACCATTGGGTAGCTTAAGTACCACCAACGCCTGACCAGAGGCATTGTTCATACCCTCAATGGATGAAATAGTGACGGGGAGCTGGTTTAGCATTGTGGTTAACGATGGTTCTTTGAGAGATAGCGCCACATCGGAGGCGAGAATTCGACAACGATAACGGTCGCCTACTTCCCCTACAGTTCCTGGCGCCCAAATGACCACACCACCGACATCCAACTTGGTGATTTGAGGATCCTGATGCTCGGTGACAGTGGTATCAAAAATACTTCCAATTTCATCACGAAATATCGGTAGATACTCAGGCTTAGACATCACGGTTTGTGCGTTTTCTGAAGCCACAATCTGACCACGATTAAACAGCACAATATGGTCGGCAAGTCGCGCCATTTCTTGGACTGAATGGGTTACGTACACAATGGGAATTTCAAATGTTTGTTGCAGCTTTTCTAAATAAGGGAGAATTTCCGATTTGAGACCAACATCCAATGCAGAGAGCGGTTCGTCCATTAACAACAGTTTGGGACAAGTCAGTAGTGCTCGTGCTATCGCAATGCGCTGACGTTCACCACCAGAGAGCTGTTCGGTCGAACGTTCTAACAAGTGATCGATGCCCAAAAGCTGACATATCTCTATCACCGAGATCTTACGTTTTTCTTTCGGAGTACGCTTCCAGCCAAACTCTAAGTTCTGTTTCACACTCAAATGTGGAAACAAACCAGCCTCTTGAAACACATAACCTAAATCACGTTGGTAAGTAGGAACAAATACACCTTTTTTGGAATCCTGCCACACTTCATTACCGACGGAAAAATAGCCCGAACTTAGATGCTCGAGTCCTGCCATCGCTCGCAAGCAGGTCGTCTTTCCCGATCCCGAATGACCAAACAGCACGGTAATTCCCTGAGCCGGCAGCGTTAAACTGACATCAAGACGAAAGCTTGGGTAATCTATAGCGAATTCTGCGTGTAAATCTTGCAATGCATAAGCCTCGAGTTAATTAGGCCATCTGGTAACGACGTCGAGTATTTATCCAATACATCAACAATAAAGAAGCAAAAGAAAAAGCGACTAAGCCTCCAGCAAGCACATGAGCTTTGCCGAATTCTAAGGCTTCAACATAGTTATATATTTCTACCGACATGACGCGAGTTTTTCCCGGGATATTACCGCCAATCATAAGCACCACTCCAAATTCCCCTAAGGTATGGCAGAATCCCATAATAGCCGCTGAAAACACACCCGGCCACGCTAGCGGTAAGGTAACGTGAACAAAGGTATCAAACGGAGATGAGCGAAGTGTTGCAGCAACTTCCATTGGGCGTTTGCCAATCGCTTCAAACGCATTTTTTAATGGCTGAATAACAAATGGGAACGAATGAATAATACAGGCGATGGCGATGCCCGCAAAAGAAAAAGGCAATTGAGAGATACCCAGTTTCGCTAGGCCCTGCCCCACCCAACCGTGAGGCCCAAGTAATAGCAGAAGATAGAAACCCAGCACAGTCGGTGGCAACACTAATGGTAGCGAGAAGATCGCTTCGATGACGCCTTTATAACGATACTTGGTAACCGACAACCACCATGCTGCTGGGATACCCAAAATAAGCAACCAAATCGTGACGACGAAGGCCAGCTTTAACGTTGTTGCAATAACTAACCAGTCTACCGCCATTTGATCTCTCTATTGAGGTTTATTGATACCCATAACTGGTGATGATGCTTTGGGCTTGTTCGGTCTTTAAATACGCAAGAAACGCTTGAGCTGCAGGGTTATCTTTGCCCATTGTTAACGTGACCGCATCTTGTTTAATTTCCTGATAGTCGTCGCTAGGAACTTCCCAGTACGAACCCGCTTTAAACGCATTGTTAGAGAAAACCTGAGACTTCGCGACTAAGCCAAGTTGGGCGTTTCCAGTGACAATATATTGATACGTCGGATTCAAGCCTTTTCCCAATACCACTTTAGCGCGCATTTTATCATAAAGGGCTAATTTTTCTAACGCTTGTTGCGCCGCTAAACCATAAGGCGCAAGTTTGGGGTTTGCCATAGAAAAGTATTCAAAGTCGAGATCGGTTAACTGCTTTTTGACATCAATTCCAGCCGTTTCAGACCACAACACCAAAGTGCCTTTTGCATAGGTAAATTCATCACTGGCTAACCCTTCTGCAACCAGCTTTTCTGGCCTAGCGGTATCGGCAGAGAAAAAAAGATCGAAGGGTGCGCCATTAATTATTTGAGCATAGAGTTGACCCGTTGCTCCTGTACTGATTTGAATAACGTGATCAGATTGAGCAGAAAAGTCATTGATTAGCGTTTTCATTGGCCCAGAAAAGTTATTAGCGACAGCCACCGTTGCCTCTTCAGCAGACACGACAAACGGAGTACTCCAAAGCGCTATAAGACTCATCAAGGCGAATTTATTCATTGCATTACCTAAGGTTGTTTTATTAATTGAGCGATCCATTGTTTCTGCAAAAAGTGGCGTGCTCTCGCGGCATGTTTTTCCTGCAAAAAAGGCAACGCTTCTTCGAACGTTGCAACACGAGGCTCTTTTTGATCATGAAACAGCACAATATGAAAGCCTATCTCGGTCTCGATAGGCTGGCTAATCTGACCAGGTTGCAGCGTGTAAAGTGCGTTAGTGATTTCTGGAAAGAGCTTGCCTTCTTCACACCAGCCTAAGTTGCCATTTTCTAGCGCACTGGGGCATTCTGAATGCTCTAATGCAAGTTGAGCGAAATTACGCGGCGTCACTTGCTTGGCAATAGAGTGAATCCTTGCCATCGCCGTAGCGCGTGTGTTTTCTGCGTAGTCATCATTAATTGTGATTAGAATCTGGCTCATTTCCCACTTTTTTGCGCGAGAGAACTCTAGGCGATTTTTCTCAAAATACGCCAATGCGTTCGCGGGATCAAGCGACGGGATCTGTTGTGAGACCAATTCCATTACTTTCTCACATTTAAGTTCATCAGCAAGCGCTAATTTTAACCCTTTCTCACTCAGACTTTGCGCTTGTAGTGAAGCAAAAAATTCTTCTTTCGATGGAAAACGCTCAACACTCAGCTGGTAGATACCCTGTAGTTCTTCAGATGATATGTCTATCTCGGCCGCTTCCGGTGCATTGAGAATTTTCTGTTGTAAATCATTAACACGTTCCACCCGCTCTTCCACCTCACCTAGCTGCTGACTGGTTAAATGTTGAGGATTAAGCTCAAACATTTCCGTGGCAACTTTGATGGTTAGATAACTGCGTTTTTGCTCATCCATTAGCAAATCCTTTTAATATTCATTTTCTATGTGACCGCGTAACTAAAAACCAAGATATCGAACCAATATCCATCTCTTAAGCCGACGCGGCCAATTGCGGAGCAACATGTTTATCATTGAAAGGCACGACCAAATATCGAGAGCCTATGCGAAATAGGTTGTCATCGACTGAAACTTCATACTCAAGCGCGCCATCTGCAAGATCACGATGAACCCGGTAAACTTCGACAGTGTCGCCTTTCTTTGCGATAACTTCTTTGTTCATCGACAGGGAAACCGTTAACTGTGCTATATCCATAGAACGAAATAGGCAAGGTATCCACTCCAAATCTGACTTAATCAACTCAGTATCACGAACACCAACCACTTCATTTAGTCGAGGGACATAGACTTGAAAAATGATTTGGTCTTGAAGAAAGTAACCATAAGTGCGAACAATTCCGGCCTCTCCAGCTTCAATCAATAATTCTCCCTTTGGGACATGTTTAAAACTGCCATCATTTCGAATATTGCGAACAACTCTAACCTCTTCACCTGCTTCAAAGCGTATCCCTAATCCATCCATAGTTCTGATTCCTTTGTTCCCTTAGTCATCACACGAAGTACAACCGTCACAACCACCGCTTGCGAACGCTAGCTCTCGCCCTAATTCAAGTAGCTTATAAGCGGAACATAACGCTTTCTTATAGGCGCTGTAGCTTGGTGTGCCATCGTGTCTATCCAATATCTGTTGAAATAACCGCAATAGTGGAATGTGCTTACGCGTCACCAATTCCGCATCAAATTCGACGTCGAAGAAATGAAGGAAATCTTCCGCCGATTCAAGCTCCTCGATATCATCTTCAAATGTTGCTGCCATTACATCACTCATCCTTTTCTCCTTTGGCTAGTCTCTTTTGCCTTTGCAGCCTTAGCACTTATTTTCATTAGCCTATTTTCCTCAGAACTTGGAAACAACAGCACTTGCTAAGCCAATTAAATCATCCATATTGGGTATGCATTTTTGGGTTTCAGACCAGTGCCTCAAAGGATCTTTAAGCTGCTCGCATTGACGTGGAGACAGGGTAATTCCTAGGTCTCGATACACGGTATCGATAGCGTGTACACCAGAGTGTTTTCCTAGTACAAACTGGTGCTCTCGCCCAACGATGCTGGGAGAAAACCCTTGATAATTGTTTATGTCTTTCAGTAAGCCATCGACGTGTATCCCCGATTCATGGGTAAAAACCGAATCTCCAACAATCGCTTTTTGCGGTGAAAAATGTCTCCCTGACGCAAGATAAACGTAATGACATAAATCAGGCAGTTGAGTTAATTCGATGCCACAGGTTGATTGGGTTAACACTGATATTGCCACCGCGACCTCTTCTAACGGTGCATTCCCTGCTCGCTCTCCAAGCCCGTTAATCGTGGTATTGATAGACGTTGCTCCGGCACGAATCGCTGCAAGGGTATTGGCCGTTGCCAAACCAAGGTCGTTGTGCGCGTGCATTTCAATCGCAATATCCGTTTCACTTCGTAATTCTGAAATGTGAGCGTAGGTAGCAAAAGGGTCAAGGATACCGAGTGTGTCGGCATATCGAATACGTTCCGCTCTTGCATGTTGTGCCATCTCGGCAACTCGAACCAAGGTCTCATGATCAGCTCGTGAAGCATCTTCCATTCCCACGCACACTTTTAGCCCTCTATCTCGCGCTTGCTTAATCACTTGATCCGAATGTTGAAGTAAATCTCGAAGAGGGAGGTTAAGTTTGCTACGACGCTGCTGTGCAGAAACGGGGATAGATAGATCAACCCAATCAAGACCAAGGTCAGTGGCGCTATGCACATCAGCTTCGGTCATCCGACACCATGCCATGGTTTTTGCGCTCGATAAGGATTGGCAAATCGCTTTAATCGTTCTCTGCTCAGACGCGCCCATAGCAGGAATGCCCACTTCTAGTTCAGTAACACCGGCCGATTCAAGCATCTGCGCGATGTGCACTTTTTCTTCCATGGTAAAGGCAACACCTGGGCTTTGTTCTCCATCGCGAAGTGTGGTGTCGTTAAACACCACTCCGCTAGCTAATGCCCCAGAAGGCAATGACGAGCTATAGGCCATAGTGCATACTCCTAAGCGTAAGTGGGATCAAATGCCTCTACCGACCCTTGATTGGTTTCGTTATTCCAATAAGGCGACATCTCTCTTAAACGAGCGACGATTCCCGGTAAATGTTCAAGCACATGGTCAACATCTTCGTCGGTATTGAAACGAGAAAAAGAGAAGCGCAAAGTACCGTGAGCCGCAGTAAACGGAATATTCATCGCGCGCATCACATGTGATGGCTCAAGAGAACCCGATGTACATGCCGAGCCAGATGAAGCGGCTATTCCCACATGATTCATCATCAGCAACAGCGCTTCACCTTCCACATATTCGATAGCTATATTCGTGGTATTTGGCACTCGTTTAGCTGGATTACCTGTGACAAAACAACTTGGAATTCGCGCAAGAATGCCTTGCTCTAAACGGTCACGCATCAATTGAATCCGATGAGTATTTTGCTCTACCGCATCTAAGGCCAATTCTGCTGCTTTACCCAATGCAATGATCGAAGCGGCATTTTCAGTTCCAGCTCGACGGCCACGTTCTTGATGACCACCACGCAATAGTGGACGAAAACGTGTGCCACGATGCAGATACAAAGCGCCAATTCCCTTGGGAGCATGAAATTTGTGCCCAGAAATTGAGAGCATATCTATCTCTGTTTCATCAACATTGATCATACGCTTACCCACCATTTGCACCGCATCAATATGGACTTGTGCTCCCACTGCTTTAGCCATGGTGGTGATTGCTTCAACTGGGAATATCGTGCCGGTTTCGTTGTTTGCCCACATAACCGACACTATCGCGACATTCTCATTTAGCGCTTTCGCGTACGCTTCTAGATTGAAATTACCTTTGTTATCCACATCGATAATATGAATCGTATAGCCTTTGCGTTTAAGGTGCTGACACAACTCTAATGTGGCGGGATGCTCAACCGCGCTGGTAATGATCTCTTTTTTATCAGGATGCGCTTCTACCGCCGACAAAATTGCTGTAGAAGTTGCTTCTGTTGCGCATGAGGTAAATATCACCTCTGTCGCGTACTTAGCGCCAATCAGCTTTTGCACTTGTTCGCGTGCAATTTCCACAGCCTGACCGACTCGTGCCCCTAATTTATGAATTGAGGACGGATTGCCATAATATTGGTCAAGATACGGAATCATGATTTCTAGAACACGAGGATCGATACGGGTTGTCGCGTTGTTGTCGAGATAGACAAATTTATCATTTGAATTGATATGTTTAAGCATTGTAAGCCTCCTCTTTTTGCGGTACTACTGAGGTATCTTGTACGGGGAAGACGGTGATCGACTCTCCCAATGCTTTGGATATTTTGTATTCAACATTCGCCAATGTAAGCCCTGATAAGCCGCACCCGGTACAGTTACCCGTTAGCGAAACAAACACCATGTCATCTTCAACATCAACTAACTTAATATCGCCGCCGTCTGCGACAATGCCTGGCCTCGCTTCAGAAATAACGGTTTCTATCAGTTCGATCTTATCTTTTAACTCGGCCGATTTTTCTTCGGAAACAAGCTCAATAGTGTTAACAACAGGCTCTGGATTGACGGCCTGACTATGGCAAGCATCAATCGCCATCTCTTTCAGCGTATCTTCGAGGACATATTCGATTTTTTCATGGCAAGCTGAACAGGCACCACCCGCTTTGGTGTAATTGATCACCTCATCTAAACTTGTAAGCTTATTCGCTTTAACCGTTCGCTTAATCATCAGATCATCGATAGCAAAGCACTTACAAATCAATTCTCCCTCTTCGTGATCGTCTTCAATCACTTCGCCACGAAAATCTGCAATTGCCGCATGTAATGCTTCCATTCCCATAACAGAGCAGTGCATCTTTTCTGGGGGTAATCCATCCAAAAATGCGGCAATATCTTGGTTAGTAACCGCAAGAGCTTGATCAACCGTTTTTCCGATAATCATCTCAGTCAAAGCGGACGAAGAGGCGATTGCACTACCGCAACCAAAGGTTTGAAATCCAGCATCTTTTATCACTTCCGTCACTGGATCAATGTCCAAAGTAAGGCTTAGTGCATCACCACAACTAATCGAACCTACATCGCCTCTCGCGGATGCGTCTGCTAACAGCTTTGCATTCTTTGGATTAAAGAAATGCTCTTTTACTTTTTCAGAATAATCCCACATAAGTTCTCCTTACTTATCGCGCCAACACGTCCATTGCTAACCATGGGTCAAAACGATAAACCCAGTTTATTTGAGCTTTTAACAAAATGGCTGCAATTGTCGCACCACAACAAAAATGTGATGTAAGTCACTGATATTATTCCATTAGAAATTTTACGGGATACCATTCCAAACAAGAAAACAGACAATTAATTCAGTTCTGTGTCACCTTTGTTATAAAGCGAACAAAAATTGTTGGTTGTAGTGAGGACAACATGTTGTACAAGATCTGACAAATTAAATAACGTGCTATATGGTCAGTTCGCTAATTTAATCTTGATTCATTATTTTTCCGTAATAACTCGAAGGTGAATATTTTGAAGTACATTGGTATTGTTAATGCTTGACCTGTCTGACTGTACTGGTAATGATGTATTAACATTATCATTAATTATTTTTACAGCATCAGAAGGAAAGAAACTTGCCGCTTACTAAGCAAACGAAAATAATCGTTGTCATTGCATTGATATTAGTTACCGCTTCGGTGATTACTTTATTTACTGTCAAGAAACCCCCACAAGAAACTGAATTACCCACAATGACTGTCGCAGAGAAAAAAGCACGATTTAACGAGCTGCTTGTTCCGGCAGTGGATCATGTCTACGCCGATTTAATGCAACAATATCTAGAGATCAAACAAAAAATAGACGCTGAGGAAGGCAGCAAAAAGATAGAAAAATTAAAATCTCAATACAAGGTGACGACCAACAATGAGTTACTAATGGCATTAAAACCGCACCCCAAAAGTATCGCATTAGCGCAAGCTGCCATGGAAAGTTCGTGGGCAACTTCTCGTTTTTCACGCGAAGCCAACAACTTTTTTGGAGTATGGTCTTTTGATCAGGATGAGCCTCGTATTGCAGCATTACAAAAACGTGGTGATAAAACGATTTGGGTAAAAAAATACAGCTCTGTTAAACAATCGGTCTATGACTATTATCGAGTTTTAGCCCAAGGTAATGCCTTTACTGAATTTCGACAAACCAAGATGACGACCGACGATCCATTTGTACTGGTGACCAAATTAGACCGTTACTCAGAAAAAGGGAGCTTATATGGGGAAGAGTTGGCGGTAATAATCAAGGCTAATAAGTTTGATGATCATGATAACAACTAAAATACACTGCTCTTGCTGGATTAAATTGCTAGATAAAGGTGGCCGAATTATAGCCACCTTTGTTTGCTTTAAATTTCCTCTGCTTTATGCTGCCGCAGGTGAAAATGTCTGACAATCTTTTGGACACACTTTGGCACAAGCCATACAACCAATACAGTCGTCTTCATTTTCGATGGTCATCACCATCATCATTTCGTCTTCATCGTAGTAATCGTCGTCTTCATCTTCATCACCTGCTTTCTCGATCAAATTGAAAACGTTACGTGAGCAGACTTTGTAGCAGCGCCCACAACCAATACAGTTATCTTGATCCACTTCTGAAATAAATTGCGGTTCCCAATCTGCACCACCTTTGGTTTTACCCGTTATGTTTGCCATACTATTGCTTCCTTTCTATTTTAATTTACCAATCTTCATCCATTAAATCAGACAAGCGCTGAGCCTTGTCGACAGCCTTTTGTCGTTCATCAACTGTCGTTTTTATTGCACGAGATAACCATCCAGTTGGCCCTTCTATAAGCTCAAGTTGTAAATCACGCATTAAGTCGTGAATATTGCTTCCTTCAGTCACTTTTACCGGGTGAATACCTTTATCAAGCAATTGGCGAATTGCTGACGGTCCACAGGCATTGCAATACACCGCAGAGCAAGCAGATAAATCTCCAATTCGAATCGGCAGTTTATCGTGCGTTTGAGAGTTGGAGTTGCTGTATTCGATGGCTTCTAACAGATGCCATTCGGTCTCATTTAAGCCATAAATCAATACGCATTTCGCGCTACCAAAATGTTGGTCTACACGGTGGCGATCTAAGGTCGTAAAACCCACTTTTATACGGAACAGACTGTCATCTGGAGTGGGTTCCACATGCAATTTGCGCTCGCTCTTAAACATATTATGCGCTCTCCTTCTTCGTAACTTGATCAGAAGAGAAACGGTAAGCACTCACATGAGGCGTCACTTCTTCTTTGTGATTTCTCAGCAGTTGGTTGGCTAAAGCAAATATTCGTTCGCGCGTTCCTTCATAACCAAATTGACGCACATCCATATTGCCGTATTGGTCATGGCATGGGTAACCCGCTCTGACAACAGGCACTTTAAACTCACATATTTGAGCGGCGTGAGTATTACTGATCACCGCCGACACCGATTCTCCTTTGGGTAGCAACATAGAGAGGTCACCGATAATAATGTCTTGAGCGTCTATTTCTGCCAATTTCGCGGTGTCGAGCGTGGTCACAATTCGCCCTATCCTTGTTCCCATATCGGTTAAAATCTGAGCATAACCACAAGCAAGGTCGGGTTCTAAGCCAAGGTTAACCTTTGCATTCGTCAGCAGAAAATGAGTATCCACCATCGCATCTTGCAAGCGTTTACGAGCTCGTGTGATCCATTCTGGCACCGCAACACCACTTAGGTCGGATAAACACACAATCAGGTCATCAACCACTTCGATCCCCATCCCCATGTTGGAATAGACAAGTGGGATATTGAAGCACTTCTCGAGCCATTTCCCCGTTGGTAGCATCGACTCCCCCACGACAAGGGTTAATGCACTGTCGGACATCATTTCCACTTCTTCCACAGTGGTTCCGCCCATACTGACTGGTGTGAAATCGAGATCGCCCATATGCCCATCGAGAGACTGAGAAATATCAGGCACAATGACCGAATCCAAATCGAACGCATCGAGATAGCGCTTCATAGTTTCGATATCGGCCCCCGTCATACCGACCGAACACAATACATTGACCTGTTTACGCTGCCTTTTGATTCCTGAAGGTGGGCGAACGAGCTGACGAACAATTCGATCGACAGCATGCGCAAATCCGGTTTGCATCGTGCCGGTAAAGTCAGGGGTATTCATACTGACAATGCGAGTTGCGTGATACTGAGGATTGGCAGTCTTGAATTCTAAAATGACGCGAGAAACGTCTGTGCCTTGCAGCTCCGTCAAACCTGTCGTCATTACTGCAATAAGATCCGGTGAATGCTTATCACACAATAGGGCCAGTGCTTTTTCGAGATTTTCATCTCCGCCCATTACCGCAGCAACTTGGTCAATGGCGGTATTTTGTAGTGGTATCGCCTCTCTAAAATGAGAGATAAGATAAACCTTAGCAAACGCGCTGCATCCCTGAGCACCGTGCATCAATGGTATAGAATGGCGAAATCCTAGACTTGCGACTGTCGCACCGGTAGCTGGGCTGGTTTTTAATGGTTGCGTGGATAAAGGTGAATTAATTCGAGTAATTTTAGTCATGATAAACGCCCTATCCTTTGATTGATGAAGTCACTACGTCTAACGCCGCGGTCTCAATCGTTCTATCCCACGGAGCAGTGCTGCTTGCTTTATTCCATACCGGACTGGTCATGGTTCGCGTCAACTCTTTTGCTAAGGTGATCATTCCTTCATATCCAGCGTAGGCCATTTCTCGTTCTTGATTGATGTGAAGGAAAGGAAGTGGCGCCTTGAGCGCGGTGTACATATTACGTCCGCCCGCCACCAACACATCGGCATCATATTTGTTGTAGATATCGAGTAAATTTCTCGCGCCGCCTTCATCGAGCATCAATGCATCTTCCCCCATGATATCGATAATTCGGTTTTTATCCGCTTGAGTTGATTTTGTGGTTCCTGTCGCCACGGTTTCAATCCCCAATTCCGATAACGCACTGATCACAGACCAGGATTTCACACCGCCGGTATACAAGAGTGCTTTTTTACCTTTTAATATGTCGGCATAAGGTTTCAGAGCGTCACGCACTCGTTGTTCCTCACGAGCAATCACTTCTTCAGTGTGAGCAATCAGCTTTTCATCACCGATCAATTTGGCGAACTGTCGCAATGCAAATGAAGTATCTTCGATGCCATAAAAACTGCCTTCAAACCATGGAACGTTCCAACTTTCTTCAAGTTTTCTGGCAACGTTAATTTGCGCTCGAGAACACACCACCATCGCAGCTTGTGCTCGGTGCATGGTTTGAATCTGATGAAATTGCGTATCACCAGACATACAACACAACACCCGCATGCCTAGCTCTTCAAACAATGGGGAGACATACCAGAATTCACCGGCAATGTTGTATTCGCCGATCAATACAATATCGTGAACTTGTTGAGTGGGATCGTGTTTCATCATTGGCTTTGGCGGCGGCTCTGCAGTACCAATCACCTTGTTGACCATCACTTCGCCTGCGATTCGATTACCGAGATTCTTATTGCCATAAAACCCGGCAGCATCCACATGAACGACCGGAATCCCATAACGCTCTTGGGCCATTTCACAAATTGCGTCAACGTCATTTCCCTCAAGTGCAGGAACACAGGTCATATAAACAAAAACAGCCGGAGGTTGATGTTCTAAAATCAGTTGCTTGATAGCGTGTAGCAAACGTTTTTCTGCACGCCCCATAATCACATCTTGCTCGTTGAGATCGGTAGTAAAGCCCAACCGAAACAGATTCGTTCCTGTCGCTTTGGTTCCTCGATTGTTCCAACTATTTCCCGCACACCCAATCGGTCCATGAACAATGTGACCAACATCTGCAATCGGTAAAAGACTTATTTGTGCACCATCGAAAGGACACCCTCCCGCGGTAGCTCCTGGAGTTGGCCTTGCACAACCAGTTTTAGGTCCAGAGTTATGTTCACAAGCGGGTTCATCTTGTAATAATTTTATTTCTGACTGCTTCATAACGCCTCCATGCCTTCGCAATTGTTATTCAAAACGAATAATCTTCTAGGTATATTGCAATTAGAACGCCAAACTTAACCTATTGTTTTAATTTAATTAAATTCAATCTGTTCGTTTTTGTTAGGTCAAATTGTCATAAAAGTGACAATCGGGGAACAACACACAAATCACCATTGTGGCAATGATTAAAAATCGATTAGAAAGCGAGGGAGCAAAGTGCCACGATTGGCCAGTTATTCACCACAAGTGGGGAATACTGGCTTATCGTGTCGGGGAAAGGGGTAACATATCATTCATCATGAAGGGCAATCACGACTCCTGTACAACTCTCTAGTCTTTCGGTCAGACCGCTGCATCCATTGGTACTATGAGCGACAAGGTGAATGTCATACCCATTGCATTCGATATACGCATCACGCGACCCCATTTCAGAGTCATAACAAAACGTAAACCGCAAATTTGGGTAATCATTTCTTAAATTCGCGATTGTGATGTCGTCAATCGAACTTACCATATCAAGTGATGAAGTAATCTCTTTTAGCGTTGAATGGGTGACCAGTTCAATGGCAAGTGGTGCTTCAATATCACTCATAACATTCCTCCAATGCCAACTCAGTCTGCATCGGATTTACCCCTAAAAAACGTCGAATCCAAGGCGGTGGGCTCGTTGCGATTACGTTAGATAACTCACTTAAGACTAGGTCCGCTGAAGTGGCTGCAGGTTTTTTAATTGGGTGAATATTAGCACGAGTTACCCGAGCGGCTGCAGGCCCACCAATCGACAAGGTAAATAACATCTGACAATCTCGGATTTTATCCAACATTGCAATCGCACGCTCTTCGCCTTTCGAATCAGAAGGCATATCACGCACATCCACCAACTGATACTGCGTGGCAGAAACATCGTAGATAAGTACCCGAATACATGAGCCATAGTGACCATTTAACATATTGCCTTGATTCGATGTCATCGCGACTCGGAGGCTTGGTGTGTCCATAAAATTGAATGCTGGCACTTTAGGAACATCATCACCAATTTCCGGATTACATAAAATCGACAAGGCATTAGAGACTTCTTTTCGGCTGATCGTCTCACAAAGAGATGCAACCATGACGCGAAAAGCCTTAGGTGATAAGTCGACGAGCTTTATTTCTGTTAATGGCTCACCCAAGTGTTGAATCAGTAGCCCAAGCAAAGAGCGTAGATCAACGCTGGGTAACTGCTTTGATGCCAACGCAACACGTAACGCTGCAGCATCTGAAATCGTTTGTTTCATCTCCACTCCTCCCTGTTAAGCGGCTTGTAATCGTTTAGCTCTGACGGTAATTGGTAGCTTTGGTTTGGTTGTCATTGGCTCAATATAGTAAATTGCGCCATTCGCTATACGCACTTCGCCACCCCATTTATCGTCACTGTCGAATTCAAAAAAAGTGATCTTCTCTTCAAGATCTTTTTTAGGTAGATAAAGAACAAAATCTCCCGCTTCGTTGAGCTGAATCATTATATTCGCCATAACATTTCCTTTTGCTTGAGGCTGTCAAAAGCCGACGGAAGACCGTAACCGTCGGCTAATTGGATTAGCGTACTAAGTCAAAACCAAAGTCGGTTTCACCAAGGACACTACTTTCACGATCCAGTTTCGCTAATACTTCATTAACCAATGTGGTTAAAATGTACATCGCACCTTCATAACCTAGCGTCGATTGACGATGTAGGTGGTGACGGTCGAAGATCGGGAAACCAATACGCACTAGCGGCACTTCAAACTCAGCACCTTTGGCTTTAGTATCGCGCTCAAGGAATTTACCGTAAGAGTTACCAATCAGAAGATCTGGCTTATCGGTAAACAATAGTGAGCGTAAGTGCCATAAGTCTTGCTTGAAGAATACTTCTGCATTTTCACCATATGGCGTTTCGGCCAATTGAGCTTCGATTTGTTTTTTCCAACGTTTCGAGCCATTAGTACACAATACGTGTTTGATTTCACAACCAAGTTCAGTCAGGAATTTACACATCCCTAGTAGGTAATCTGGATCACCGTAAAGAGAAATAGTCACTCCGTGAAGCCAAGTATGAGAGTCGGTCATCATATCGACTAAACGGCCACGTTCTTTGGTTAATGACGCCGAGATAGGCTTACCTGTGACTTCTGATACTTTCATTAAGAAATCATCCGTCCACTCCAATCCCATTGGGATCGTTGTGCTAGGCACTTCTTGTTTCCAAACACCTTCAATGTACTTCTTGGTCTTTACAAGTTGATTTGGCTGAATAAAGAAGGTTGTTTTCGCGTTCGGCGCGTCTTTCATTTCTTCAATCGTGGTGCCACCAGCATACATGCGGTATTCACCGTCAGCAGGAGTATCCAGTACTTCTGAAGGATCGCATAGCAACGAATAATCGACATCCATTTCGTCCATCATGCGACGAATAACGCGATAGTTACCCAGATAGGTTTCAAAACCAGGAACAAGGTTTATTTTGCCATTACTGCCAATCTCTTTGCCTTCCATATCGGTAAAGTACTTCGCCATTCCTTCAAACATGCCATCCCAACCAGTGACATGACTCCCGACAAATGAAGGTGTGTGAGCGAAAGGTGTTGGCAAACTGTCAGGGATATGTCCCTGTTGTTTGGCATTATTAATAAACGCATTCAAATCATCGCCGATAACTTCCGCCATACAAGTGGTCGAAACCGCCATTATCTCTGGATTGTAGAGTGCATAAGCGTTCTCAAGACCTTCGAACATGTTTTTCTGTCCGCCAAATACCGCGGAATCTTCTGTCATTGAATCAGAGACACACGCAATTGGCTCTTTAAAATGACGGTTAAAATAAGAACGGAAGTAAGCTACACAACCTTGAGATCCGTGGACATACGGCAAAGTTTTCTCAAAGCCGAGAGCACATAATACTGCTCCCAATGGTTGACATGCTTTCGCAGGGTCTATCGTGATGTGCTTACGTGCAAAGTTAATCTCTTTGTATTCGTTCGTTGTTGTCCATTCAAAAGTTTCACGAACCTTTTCAGCATCAACGCTGTCTTCAAAAGATGCGCGCTTGTTCGCCATCATCTCTTGGTATTCTGGTTGCTGAAACAGCGTATAACCAGTTTTGATATCTTCAACTTTCTGAGTCATAAGTATTCTCCTACCGTGTCACTAATCTGTGAACTCCGGCTCGGGTTACATTAATTGGAAGTCCTTTCCAACTTACACTAAGCCGTTTTCGCCAGCTCTTCTTCAGATTCTTCTACCAACCATGGCGCTTTCACTTTGCTCCAGCATGGGTTGTTAATAGTCAAGTCCATGTCACGAGCAAAGATAGCGAAACCATCGACACCGTGGTATGGGCCTGAATAATCCCAGCTATGCATTTGACGGAATGGGAAGCCCATTTTCTGAAATACGTATTTTTCTTTAACACCAGAACCCACTAGGTCAGGTTTTAGAGCTTTCACAAATTCTTCAAGCTCATACGCACTCGCATCATCAAATAACAAGGTTGAATCTTTCACGTCAGGTTTGGTCTTTACGTAATCATCGTTGTGAGCAAATTCATAACCGGCACCTGTGATTTCCATGCCGAGATCTTCATAAGCACCAATAATGTGACGAGGACGTAAACCACCGACATACAGCATCACCGACTTGCCTTCGAGACGTGGACGATACTTATCGATAACGGCTTGCCACTGCTCACGATAACGGGCAATCACTTCTTCAGTCTGAGCTTGGATTTTCTCATCAAAGAAGGCCGCAATCTTACGCATTGACTCTTCGATTTTGGTTGGCCCAAAGAGGTTATACTCAATCCATGGAATCCCATTTTTTTCTTCCATGTAACGAACGATATAATTCATCGAGCGGTAACAGTGAACCAAGTTCAGCGCCACTTTTGGGGTGTTTTTCATTTCAGGTAACGTACCGTCGCCAGACCATTGAGCCACTACGCGCAGCCCCATATCTTCTAAAATGATACGAGAGGACCAGGCATCACCACCGATGTTGTAGTCACCAATAATGGCAACATCGTATGGCGTTGACTCAATTTTATCTTCTTCCGCTGACGCATCGAGCACATAGTCACGAATAGTGTCGTTCGCAATATGGTGTCCCAATGATTGAGATACACCACGGAAACCTTCACATCGTACAGGCACGATGGTTTTATCTATTTCCGCACCTTTTACTTTTGCGACCGCTTCGATATCGTCTCCAATCAAACCAACAGGACACTCAGATTGAACTGAGATGCCTTTTGATAATGGGAATAAGGCTTCTAACTCATCAATCGCAGCTGAAAGCTTTTTATCGCCGCCAAAAACGATGTCACGCTCTTGGAAATCAGTCGTAATATTGAAGGTTGCAAATGAATCAACACCTGTAGTACCTGAGTAGTAGTTACGACGCCCTGCACGAGAATATTGACCACATCCAACTGGACCGTGTGAAATATGAATCATATCTTTCACTGGCCCCCACACTACCCCTTTAGAACCCGCGTAAGCACAACCACGAACAGTCATAACTCCCGGAACCGTTTTGCGATTTGATGTAATACATGTGCCTTCCGCGGCCGTATCATTAACGGCGAGGTGTTTTTTTCGATCTTCACGCGCGGTTTCTGGATAGACTTCCAACACCTCGTCGATCAAAGCTTGAGCTTGTTCTTTATTCATAGACATAAGTTGACCCTCATTGTCTTAAACATAGTTTGAAGAATTAAACGCTTGCTTACGCTTGTGCTTCTTCAGCTGCCGTTTTACCAACGATGGTTTCGTCTTCTACATCCATGATGCCGAATTCCATGAGTAGGTCTTCTAACTCATCCATCGTACAAGGCTCTGGGATAACGAACATTTTGTTGTCGATGATTTTTTTAGCGAGTGTGCGATACTCATCCGCTTGATTACACGTTGGGTCATATTCAATAACCGTCATACGACGAATTTCAGCGCGTTGTACAATATTGTCACGAGGGACGAAGTGAATCATTTGAGTACCGATTTTTTCGGCTAATGCGATGATGAGTTCATCTTCACGGTCTGTGTTACGAGAGTTACAGATAAGACCTGCAAGACGAACACTACCGGTTGCCGCATACTTACAAATACCTTTTGATATGTTATTTGCTGCGTACATTGCCATCATTTCGCCAGAACATACGATGTAGATTTCTTGTGCTTTGTTTTCACGAATTGGCATCGCGAAACCACCACATACAACATCACCCAATACGTCGTAGAATACGAAGTCTAAGTCATCTTCATATGCGCCTTCTTCTTCTAAGAAGTTAATCGCTGTGATAACACCACGACCAGCACAACCTACACCTGGCTCTGGACCACCTGATTCAACACATTTCACATCACCGTACCCAGTAAGCAATACATCTTCTAATTCGATGTCTTCAACCGTACCCGCTTCAGCCGCCATTTCCATAATGGTGTTTTGCATTTTGGTATGTAGAATAAGACGTGTTGAGTCCGCTTTAGGGTCACAACCGATGATCATGACTTTTTGACCCGCTTCTGCCAGTGCAGCAACTAAGTTCTGAGTTGTGGTTGATTTACCGATTCCGCCTTTCCCGTAAATAGCACATTGACGAATTGCCATAATGGTTCCCTCCATAGGATAATTAAAAATACAATTCCCTTATCCTATTGCGAAATCCGATCCAAGCGGCAAGACAACCAAAAACACAATGTAAATCAATAATTTAAATAAAAATGGAATTAAGTTCTAGTACTAGAAACAAAGGTTTGTAAGGTTAACTACAATTTTTGTCTGCCAATTTGTAACCGCACGACAAACCAAACAAAGCCGCTGTAAAAAAGCCGTCGAATTAGAGAGGACAGTGAGAAAGAAATGGAATAAAGAGGAATGAAATGCATCCAACCGACAGACAAAAAAAAGGAGTCGGCATACTCTACGACTCCAAATGTTGTTATTAATAGATTAAGTATTCAGTGTTAAATTTTACTGATTAACTTATGCTTTTTTCCAAGCAAACTTTTCAAAGACAGCATCAACTGGCGTTTCTGCAAGGTGGTTAGTGTAGTTACTCATCAATTTTTGAGCTTGACCTAGTACGAGCTCAAGCATCTGACGCTGGGTGTAACCGGCTGCAAAAAAGCGATCAACCTGTTCTTGGCTAAGGTAACCACGCTCACGTGTCATTGCTAACGTTGTGTCATGCAATACTTGTAGTCTTTCTGTTGGCATTGGAGCACTATTGCGCAGAGCTTCCGTTAGAGAAGGATCAACGCCCATCATATGTGCAATACCCGTGTGCGCTGGTACACAATAGTGACACTCATGTTCAACGTTAATGGTCTGCCAAATTACCGTCTTCTCATCAACATCAAATGACGATTCAACGAACAACTTATGCAGTATTTGATAACCTTCTAGTAGACCCGGTGCTTCAGCCATTACGCCATGAAGCCCAGGTAAACGGCCATTTGCTTTAAATGAGTTTTCTGCGAATTCTTTGCTCTCCGCAGGAACCGTGTCCATTGTATGAATTTTGAAATTACCCATCTTTTTAGTTCCTTTCATCATTTGTATTGTCAATATCGAAGTGATTTTTTGACTTCGTCTTAGTGTGTATAGCGAATATAACTGGATTTGAACGATCGTTCAAGATAAAATTGAACACGTGTTCAAAAAATATTGATAAGCGAGAAAGTTCTATGGGGAAAAGTGCGAAGTTCGACCGTACCCAAGTCATTGAGAAAGCGACCGATCTCTATTGGGAAAAGGGCTTTCATGGCACCTCGATGCGTAATCTTCAGGATGTGATTGATATGCGTCCAGGAAGTATTTATGCCACGTTTGGCAGTAAAGAAGGATTATTCAAAGAAAGCTTGAAGTTTTATACTGAGCAGGGCGTGAACCGTTTAGCTCAGTGTCTTGACGCGAGTACATCTCCGTTAGCTGGACTCAAGTTATTTATGCATAAACTGGTCATCAATGCTGATACTTGCCCACCAAGTGGAATGTGTATGTTGGCAAAGACCGTTTCCGAACTCACCGATGAACAACCAGAATTGCTTCAAGCGGCAAAAGATTCGCTTAAAGTTATGGAACAAGAATTTGAAAAAGTCATAATACAAGCTCAAGAAATTGGTGAACTTGATAAAAATAGAGACTCGAAGGTACTCGCAAGGCATATCCAAATTCAGATTACTGGATTACGCTCATACGCAAGAATTCATGATGGTGCAGCCCCATTAGAACAGATGATTGAAGACGTATTCGAGCACTTTCCTTTCAAAGACTAGAACGACACAATGCTTTGTACTTATCTTTTTATTATCGGATAATATTAGTCAACTCTGTTGACTAAGTGATAATGTCAAAGGCTCGCGTATGGATTCTAAAATTAAAGAAGAACTGTTTACCCTGTTTCCTTCGCTAATTCGTTTAGATGATGATTTGCTACGAAGGTTTAAGCAAGAAAGTCGTTATATCGATGTTCCATCGGGAACCGTACTCTTTGATCTCAATAGCCCATGTACTGCCTTTCCTCTTATACTTTCTGGTTGTGTTCGCGTGGTTTGTCAAAGTGACACCGGCCGTGAACTCCATCTCTATGATGTGAATCCAGGAGAAAGTTGTATCATCACTAGCAGTTGTCTTCTTGGTCATAGCGCTTATCCAGCCCGTGGCGTCGCGGATGGTCAATTAAATGCGGTGATGATACCTCGGGCATTATTTTCTAAATTAATGGAAAAACACCCTGAATTTAGCCTCTACATTTTTTCACTTTTTGGCGAACGACTCGTCGATCTGATGCGCTTGATTGAAGAGGTTTCGTTTCGCAAACTCGATCAACGCTTAGCCGTCTTGTTACTGCGTAAAGGAAGACACATCCAAACAACTCACCAAAGTCTTGCCGATGAACTGGGAAGTGTTCGAGAAATCATTAGCCGACTTTTAAAAAACTTTGCTGAGCAAGGAATAGTGGAACTCGGCCGAGAGAGAATTACGATTTTGGATGAAAAAGCGTTAGAAGCGATCACGGTATAGGTACACGTCAATAAAAAGCCAACCCTATGTAACAAAAGTCACATACGTTAAAATCACCTTTCTCTAATATATCCATCTCAACAACAAAGATTGGACTATTACTATGAATAAAAACGTAGGCGGCATCGACAAAACTTTACGCATTATCGCGGGAATCGTACTCCTAGCATTGACGTTTGTACTCGCAAATGAAAACGGTTTATGGCTGTGGGGCTTAATTGGGATTATTCCACTAGCAACGGGCTTACTCAGCAGATGCCCTATTTATCCACTGCTCGGGTTTAGCTCTTGCCCACTAAAACGTTCTGAGTAAAAACTCGTCTAGATAAGCGCGAAGGTAACGTTGTTTAACATAAGCCACCGAACATAAAACACAAAAAAGTCGCCCAATATTGGCGACTTTTTAGGGTGTTTGCCCTAACTCTACTCAATGATTAAAATATTAACTAACGGGACATCTTAACCAGCGACTTTCCAAGTAAGCAATCAAGAGTATGTTCCGCTTCACTGCCTAATTTCTCTACGCTTATTTCATACAAGCTATCTAAACCCTTTTTAGAAAAGTTTAACGACCCATCCGCAATCACAATGTGGTGGATAAATAATCGGAGAATAGCAACAAACCGATAGCTGGATAACGCTTCGGTCCAACTTTGTTTAAACGTTTCGATACCGCCATCGAATACTAAATGCTCAACAAATATTTTAAATAGAGTTCCATCTATAGCATCGGTAAAGTCGGTTTTTCTCGGAAAATGATGGCTAATTCCGGTACGAGAGATCCCTGTGTATTCACTTAATGTCGTATATGACATTTTGTCATAGCCTAATTCAAGCATCTGTTCGACAACGGCTTCTTTTATAATTCGAATCGTTTGCTCTGTGTCTTCTTTACTTCTTTTTGGCATACTTTAGGCTCTCCCAAACGCGCATAGGAACTACAGCACCCACATGCCGAATTGAAGGGATTCAATTCATTCATGAGTTATAAAACGATGGTGTTGCAAATATCACGGTCTACCTTGTGTATTGAATAATCTCGATTCATTGAGGCTACGGCAATCATTCTGCTTAAATTATGCTAGCTCAATGGCATAATGCATGTTGGATTCGTGAAGACAATCACATAGGTAGCGCGCCACGCCATTGATTAGCAAACTTATATCGATCAACATTTTGTTTTTTAGTCTGGCGCTAGAGGTTAGTTAAGATCTACAATACCAACATTATTATCAAGGGGATTTAGATTATGAGTAACAATACCAATGTAGAAAGCGATGTTTGTGAAGCGTGCGGAACATCTGGTGAAATTGGCTTTATCATTAAAGAAGGCGATGAGGTAGCGGAAGTTTCCATTACGGCGTCTTCGAAAGAGTTGCTTGAGTCGGAGTTATCTAAATACATCGAATTGGCAAAAACGGTATGTTCCGCAGTAGAGTATGAAAGCAGTGAGCTCACAGACGAGTCAACTCAATTAGAAGCTCGTTTTAAATTCGAAGTCAGTGCTGAAAAGCTCATTTTTGAACTTAAATCGCGTTCACTTACGCGTTAATCTTAGTATAAGATCCAATAAAGCGGCCTCGTGTCGCTTTTTGTCTTTTTAGTCCTCAATTTTGCGAGTCGGTAAGATCTGACCCATACTCTAAAAAACCAATGACTAAAGCCCGTTTATGCACCGACCTCTCTTCCTTGTCCTATTTCTTGTTTTGCACTCATTCTCTTTTTCAGTGAGTAGCGAGCCTTTAACTCAACTTCATATGCTCAACTATCTCGATAACTACGGCAATTTAGACTTACGCCAACGAGCATTCACCGCACTACCGGATGGATTGGTCGTTAAGAATGATCTCGATATATCTAGAACAAAAATGACGCAGTTACCACAAGGGTTAGAAGTCAACGGCAACCTTATTGCGACCAACTGTTTATTGGAGAAGGTTCAACCTGGTACGAAAGTCGTTGGTTTTGGCAATTTTATTGGTGCCAAAATCAAACGTTGGCCTGCAGGTATTATTATTGGAGGCTACCTGAATTTCACCGATACCCCATTAAACAGTTTGCCACCAAACCTCTCGGTAAAAGGCGATCTAAGTGTCATACGCACACCACTTTCAGAATTACCGAATAGAATAAAGATCGCGGGAAACCTCTACATTGGGGGCTCCGCCATTACGCAATTTCCAGACACAATGACGGTAGAAGGGAATATTTACTTAGGAGGTAACGTTATTACCAAGTGGCCTACCAACCTAACGTTAGGAGGCGCTGTCGCAAAATAAAGCCCCGCAATTGCGAGGCTAACATTAACCAATATCGTGAAGCTTATTCGCGACTGGATTGGCGTATGAAGCGAGGAGATATGGATGAGCTTCTGCGGGAAGTTTGGATAACTTCTCATCGAGACACTCTCGTGTCGCGTCAGTAACCTCTTCATCTTCATTTTTCGCAGCGAGATTATTAATAGGGAAAAGTTTGTAGTTAATATGTATTTGACGGTCTATCTCTTGGGCTAAAGCTTCTGGTGTCTCGAAGTCACCATCGATAACGTCACCAAACGCGACTTCCACACGCCCTTTGTTGCCCACAAGACCTTGAATGATACTATCAATATCTTCAAATTCACTCTTCTTGTAACTGCCATGGGCTGCTTTTTGGTATAACTCATTGGCTTTCGCTAAATCACAAGGATCGTTTTCATATGAAATTGATACCGGTACAATTTTAAGCTCTTTGATATAGTCAGAGAATTGAACTTTCTGTTTACGTCCTTCAACAAAAAGCATTTTTAAAATCGCTGGATCGGTAAAATCATTGCCATCTTTCGCACGCCCCTCTTTCTGAGCAATCCAGATCGAGTTTTTGGAATCCAAAGAATGTTTAATGTAACTAGACAAAGTACCCAGCGCCTTCATCATTTCTCTCGGAGCCTTAGCGGAACGTTTAACAATAAAGCTCTTATTTATTCTCATTAACTCAGTCACACAAGGTTTGCGTAATAGGTTATCGCCGATAGCAATGCGTACTGTTTGGTGGCCAGTAATATATAACCCATAATTGACGAGTGCTGGATCCATTGCGATATCACGATGATTCGAAATAAATAAGTATGATGTCGACTTATCGAGCTTATCCAAACCGGTATACGCAACTCCATCAGTCGTAGATTCAAGAGAACGTTCTAGATAGCTCTTAACTTCTTTCTGAATAGCGTCCACACTCGTCAATTTTACCCATTTATATTTAAGGTAAACCTTAACGAAAGGAGACATAAGTACACGTACTAAGTGATTTTTACTGGAAAAACGATGCTTAATGATGGCGTTAATAAATTCATCATCATTAATTAAACGATCAAGAGCTGCTGGGATTTCATCGTCGTTGTAAGGGCGAATATCAAAGTATGGATCGTTGTCTGAGTTCATAATCACTACGGTCGGTTAAAAAAACTCGTCTATTCTACGCGTAGTTGACATAAGTGATAGGTATCGATGAAAAAAAAGTAAATGGTCTGACCTCTAGCAAGGTTAATCTCACGCTTAAGTTGGCCTTTTAGCCTCTAAAGCGGTACCCTTGCCGAGAATTAGATGAATGAGAAAAAAAATGAACTACGCTGTAAACCTTGAATACCATGATTGTAAACAATTAATAGTGACGCCAAGAAAACGGTCGCTCAAGAACAGTTTACTTTATGTTCATTCGGGTTTGGTATTACTACGCTTAGGTAAGCGAGAATATGCCATTGAAGAAGGCCAAGCATGGTGGATTCCAGCAGATTGCCTTGTCAGTCTATCTTTTGTGCCTAACTCTAAGTCAACTCAACTTGATTTATCACAACGCACGGTTTTAAATTTTCCGAATCAATCTGGACGTGTTGAGCTCTCAGAGCTTGCTCTACAAAGCCTTTTACGTCTTTCATCTCTAGAACGTAGCCATCCACTTTATGCACCTATTTCAGGATTATTGAAATATGAGGCCACTCAATTCAAACCACTGTTAATTGATTCTCCAATGAGTAATGCTATTTCTCAATGGAAACCTAACTCTGTTAAGCACAACGATTCAATATTGGACGCGGAATTGCAACTTGCTCTATTAATACGAGAAGCGCGTAAATTGGAACTATCAGGTAGAGCAGAGTCACAAATTGCCGCTCAATGGTTCGATGGTAATACTCTGCAATATCAGCAACTAAAAGCCATATTGTTGGCCTAAATCCAGATATGCTTCAGTCGAATGCATTCGCTTTTTTTAATTGTGCTCTGCTACCGTTAAATCGTAAAAATGATAAAATCTAGAATTCAATCTCTACATCAGTAAGTGGAACGCAACAACACGCCAGTACCATTCCGGCTTCGGTATCGATATGAGCCAATGCAGGCGCATCTTGTTGCTCAACCTCTCCTTTCGTCACTTTGACTCGACATGCTCCACATAACCCAGCACGACAACTGCTCGCAATAGGAACACCATTTCGCTCACTCTGCTCCAATAATGTAAACTGATTGTTTCCTAAGATAGAAACACCGTTAAATTTCAAATTTAGCGTACTATGAGAAGTGTCGTTATCTGTGGCTAAAGCATTATCTGCATCCAAAAGGTTTGCAGCATGAGTATTGTCTTCATAATGATCACCATCTTGATATTCCAAAACTTCTACAACATCATTTTGATGAATAAAACCTTCATTTAATGGCACGAGATTCTGACCAAAGAAGATACCTCCTCGCTCGTCCGCTCTAAAGGTTGCCAAGGTTTTCAACGGCTCTTGTGAGGGTCTAAAGTCACCTTTTTCTACGTCAACAGTGGTCAACACACAACGTTCACAGGGCTTTGATATAAGAAACTCAACCTCACCTATTCTAATTTTTTTCCATTTATCTTCAGCAAAGGGCTCACCTCCAGCAACGACTAAGTTTGGCCGAAATTGAGCCATCTTATGATCTTCCGAGCTACGAGAATTTAGCTCTTCTAACGATGCTTCACCAATCAAAAGTAAAGGATACCCATCAGCAAAACTAACATTATGCCCAAACTTCTCGCGTACTCGATTTGACTGTTCGCCACTATAAAGTAGCTGAACGGGCTCGCCAACAATATCGCTAAACCATTCACTCGCCTGTTTGGTCGTACTGTATGCCGAAAAAGTATCACTCCAGACCGACGTTTCTACTTCTGATAAATCAAATTGATGGTATTGGATCACCAGATCACTTTTATTGGGATAACTAAAGCGAATACCATTGGCCAAAAATGCCGAACGTATTTTAACCATTTGTGGAAAACGCCTCGCGGTCACCATTCTCCCATTATAGAGCGCTAACATAAATCTGCGATCAAACGTAAGGCCTTGTTTTTCGACCCATACAGATGAAAATGAGACACCTGCTATGGATTTCACGGGATAAACAGTAACTTGAGATAATTCCAGTTGGGACATTTTCACTTCCTAGCTCAGCTAACAGGTTTTAGCTCTCGATAATAATCGAAATTATTTCGTATGACTATTTGTTTAATCTGATGTTCTCATCTCGAATTATCGGATGAAATTTTTCTGTATATCTTCTATTATGCTGGCGATTCAATTAGGGTTGGAGTGACTAATTGGGGCTTTTTCTAGGTATTATTTACATTAATTGGTGGAGCTTAAAATGACTAAAATAACAATGACTCGTCCTGACGATTGGCATGTACACTTGCGAGATGGTGACGTATTACCTGATACCGTTCGTGATATTAGCCGATACAATGGACGCGCACTCATTATGCCCAATACCGTTCCACCGACAACAAATACCGAACAAGCATTAGCATACCGAGAGCGTATTTTAGCCCACAACACCAATTCAACTTTCTCGCCTTTAATGTCACTTTATCTTACTGATAGCACCAGTGTTGAAGAGATCACGAAAGCAAAAGAAACGGGGTTAATCGTAGCGGCAAAACTCTACCCTGCTGGAGCGACAACGAACTCCGACTCAGGTGTTACTGACCCGAAGAATATTTATCCAGTACTTGAAGCGATGGAAAAAGCAGGAATGCTTCTTCTAATTCATGGTGAAGTCACAACACATGATGTCGATATTTTTGATCGTGAAAAGCAATTTTTAGAAACAGTCTTGGCTCCGATAGTGAATGATTTCCCAAATTTAAAAATCGTTATTGAACATATTACGACGAAAGAAGCTGCAGACTTTGTAATAAATGCAAATGAGAACGTTGCAGCGACGATTACTGCTCACCACTTAATGTTCAATCGAAATCATATGTTGGTAGGGGGTATCAAGCCTCACTTTTATTGCTTACCAATACTAAAACGCAATACTCATCAGCAAGCTCTAGTTGCCGCCGCGACCTCTGGCAGTAAGAAGTTCTTTTTAGGGACGGATTCAGCACCACACGCCAAAGGCCTAAAAGAGAATGCTTGTGGGTGTGCTGGCTCATATACTGCGCACGCCGCGTTAGAGCTCTATGCAGAAGTGTTTGAACAAGCAGGTAAATTAGAAAACCTAGAAGCCTTTGCCTCATTCAATGGTCCAGATTTCTACGGATTACCACGTAACAGTGACAAAGTAATATTAGAAAAGTCAGCATGGACAGTTGATGCAGTGATGCCATTTGGTTCAAATGATGTCGTACCAATAAAAGCAGGTGAAACTGTTGAGTGGTCGGTAAAAGAGTGTCTCTAATATACTGATTTATTTAGTCCAAAAATAAACTGGACCTTCTTAGTCGATCAGTTTATTTTTGGATACTCATATAGACATAATAACTGTTTCAACTCCAACTCATTCATGTGATTTACACCGCACCATCTCAGAGTATCGTCACCCCTTTTTTGTTATCAAAAGAAAGTGATATTTATTATCAAAAACGTAGCCACCCTAACATTGTTACTCTATAATTTTTAACTATTAAAGATATTAGCAATCGGCTTTTTATCGATTAGCTAAAAAGAAATAAAAAGATGTAAATACTGTACTTCGCTAAATAGCACTGCATCTATTAGGTAGTGTTAGGCCTTATGAATAAGGAAAAATACAAATGTCTCTCGTCCTATACTACTCTCCGGGCGCTTGTTCTGGAGTGACTATCAATGCCATCGAAGAATTAGGTTTAGAATGTGAATACCGTAAGATTGAACTATCAACGGGGGCACATAAAACGGAAGAATACCTAAAAATTAACCCGTTTGGTAAAGTTCCCGCTTTGGTAAAAGATGGTCAGCTTTTAACTGAAAACCCTGCAATCTTAATTTATCTCAATTCTCTTGCCACCGACGCTCGTGTGATTCCTGATACAGATGATGCTTACCAGCGTTCGCTTTATTATTCTGATCTAATGTGGCTTTCTAGTTCGGTACACCCTTCCGTTAGACATGTATGCATGCCGGGATATTATACCTTGAACGAAGACACAACGGATGTCGTTGCTAAAGGCCGACTTGCACTAACTAACTATCTCAAAATGGCAGACGATCGTTTGGCTACGTCGAAATTTTGGTACGGTGATGAATGGGCAATTGTGGATACCTATCTACATTGGTGCTACACCCGAGCAGAAAAAGGCGGTTTTGCGTTGGATGATTTCCCTGCTTTGATTGCACATCGACAAAGAGTCGAGCAAAAACCAAGTTTCAAACGTCGATTTAACGTTGAGTTTGGTGAGTAATCAAACTTTCCTCTCCAAACATTAATTCAACGTGTTAATATTTCGAAGTTGACGATATCGTGAATTAAGTCGTCACTTCGAATTTTAATAACTATTAACACTAGATAAATCTATCATCTCCCTTTAAGAAATTATCACAAAACGTATTTGCGTCGACAGGCTTGCTATACATATAGCCTTGAGCCAGTGAACATCCTTGAGAAATTAAAAACGCCTCTTGTTTTTCATTCTCAACACCTTCTGCGATAACCCCAACTTCCATATTGTTCGCGAGATCAATGATCGTCTTAACGATGGCACAATCTCCTTTGTCCTCAGGTACATCATTCACAAAAGAACGATCTATTTTCAACGTTGAAATTGGAAGTTTTTGTAAATAACGTAGTGAAGAGTAACTGGTACCAAAGTCATCAATCGAAACACTAATGCCTAAATTCCGCAACACTTGCAGTTGTTTAGCTACGTTATTCATATCGTTCATTAGATAACTCTCCGTTACTTCTAATGAAAGTGAACTTGGTGACAACCCTGCCGTGACTAAACACTCCTTTACGATATCGGTAAAGCTAGCTTGAAGAAGCTGATTGCCAGACACATTTACCGAAATCGTACCCATGAAACCATAGAGAGATTGCCACTCTTGCATTTGACGACATGCTTCATATAAAACCCAATGACCCATGCTAAGAATCACACCACTCTCTTCTGCAACTGGAATAAACTTATCAGGTGGGATCATACCAAGCTTAGGGTGCATCCAACGAATTAGAGCTTCAGAACCGACAACTGTGTGGCTATTCATATCGATCTGGGGCTGATAGAAGAGGCAGAACTCATTATTCTCCAACGCAGAGCGCAGGTTTTTCTCCAAATTAAATCGCTCTGTAACCTGTAAGCGTAAGTTCTCATGAGATAGTTGGTAGGTATTTCTCCCCAACCTTTTGGCTTGGTACATTGCCGCATCTGCGCTTTGAATCAGCTCTTTCTCATTGGTAGCATCGTAAGGATAAATACTGACACCAATGCTTGCAGACACAAACAGCTGATGTTCATCAAGTAATACTGGCTGATTGAGCTCTTCTAATATTAATTTACAAAGCGACTCTACATTTTCCGGATCATCAAAGTCATTTAACAACAACAAGAACTCGTCGCCACCCGAACGAGCAAGAACATCCGATTTACGAATGTGTCTTTGCAACCGCTTGGCGATATCTTTCAGTACGTTATCCCCAATAACATGTCCTAAAGAGTCATTGATCACCTTGAATCGGTCTAAATCTAAGAAAAATACCGCAAGTAATTTATCATTGCTCTCTGCATCCAACAGCGATTTTGCTAAGTATTTAGAAAAAACTCGTCGATTAGGTAAACCAGTTAAAATATCATGGTCAGCGATATACCGAAGTTGTTCTTTGGTTCTATAGCGCTCAGTAATGTCGTCGATTTTAACAACCACACCTTCAACTTCATCGCTATCTTTCGGGTAGTAAGGATGATAGCTCACATTAATAAAGCGTCGCCCTAAAGAAGGGAACGAAACCCAAGTTTCATAGCTCACTTCCTTGCCACACAACGCTTGATCGAATTTCGGTTTTATCACATTGTGGAAAAAACTATCACCAAATAGTTCTCGAGACGTTTTACCAATTATCGCGTGATGGCTTAACCTAAAGGCATTTAGATATGTTTCGTTGACGGCTTGATAGGTATAATTTTTATCTTCATATGATAGAAAGTCTTGAGATACCGACATGATTTTCTCATATTGCATCAAAATCTGTTCAGCTTTGCGCATTTCAGTAATGTCATTGGCAATAATCAATATCTGTTGTTCGCCTTTCTGATTTACAAACGGCTTTTTGGTCGACATATAATGATGCCGATTCCCCGTTTTTACATCGAAAGAATCTTCATAGACAATCTGAGTTTCGCCCTTGTCCATAATGGAACGCACATTGTGTCTAAAGTTGTCTGCGTGTTTCAGATGGGGCAAATAATCTCGATCGTCTTTACCTATCATCGAATCTGGTGAATCAACGTTATATAAATTCGCTAATGCTTTATTAGTTAAAACAAACTTACCATCGTAATCTTTTACGATGAAAGGACTTGGGAGTTCGTCGATCACTTGCCTAAACAGATTTTTCTGTTCTTCGAGATCTGTTTGAATATTTCTAAGCTCGGTAACATCGGTCGCAACCAGCAAAATGTGTTTTTCATTATTGTTGTGAACAAAGGGCTTTTTAATCGACTGAAAATTTCGAAGGTTTCCGGTATGCACATCGATAGAATCTTCGAATACGGTTCTCGTTTTCCCGTCATCCATTATCTGACGAACATTTTTCCTAAACAATTCAGCCAACTTTTTATCAGGAATATAATCGCCATCATCTTTTCCTATCATGGATTCAGGAGACGGAGCGCCGTACAATTCAGCCACGGCTTTATTAGTCAGAACAAACTTTCCATTATAATCTTTTACTACAAGAGGGCTTGGTACTTCGTTGATTAGAAAACGTAAAAGTTCATTTTGATCGGAAGTATGAGATTCAATACAACAATTTAATTCTTCTTTACCTAATGAGAATTTCGACATATCTGTAACATGAATGACAATACACTCATCTTGTGAATTTTTTTCATAAGTGATGGTCAAGTAAACCGGCAGTGTGTCTTTACTATAAGTTTGAAAACATAACTCCAAGGTTTGAAAAGGTGTTTTTCTTTTTGCTTCAGAAAAATAATCATCAATCAAAAAAGTCGGCGCAATATATTGAATAGACTGATTTTGGAGATGTTGAGATGTATATCCTAATCGTGTTGCAATTAGCTCGCTGGCGTATAATACAATGCCACTACGATCAACGATAAGTATTGAACTCGGCAACTTACTGGAACTCGAAACAATAATATCGGAATACTGCTCAGATCGTGATGTCATAAAGATGGGTACCAATGTGAAGAATAAATTTAGCAACAACTAGTTATATAGAAATAATGTTCAAACTAGTGTGACCAATATAAAGAATAGCAGCATTCATATAATCCACTAGTTACCCAACTGTGAAAATTAAATTCCAATAATAAAAAACGCCAAGCTATTTTTATTAGCTTGGCGTTTTTATTTAACATGAACTAGTGGCGCGCTATTTAGGTACTCACATAGCCGTACACTATCGATTAAACTAATTGCAGCTTAGCATCGCATGGTTAATGTGCAGTGCCCCGGACTTTATGAACGACAGACATTAGCGCCATCACCACAAGCCCTACAGCAAAACCAATCACCCCTGTAAGAAGTGATTCAGCGACAATTGTAAATGAGCCCATAGATTCTGGCTTAATCAGCGCAACCAAGATGTGATGCACCCATTCAATATTGTGAACAACAATCCCACCACCGACGAGAAACATTGCAATTGTGCCAACAAACCCTAATGTCTTCATTAACTTGGGAGCAAACGAAATAATCCCTTGCCCAATAGAATTTAGCACTCCTTCACCACCAGATTTTCGTTCTAAATAAAATCCTAAGTCATCGAGCTTAACGATTCCAGCGACTAAGCCATAAACCCCAATTGTCATTGCAATTGCAATTAAAGAGACTACCAGTATCTGGCTTATAAGAGCCGCACCTTGAACCGTTCCCAGAACGATAACGATAATTTCCGCAGATAAAATAAAATCGGTTCTAATCGCACCATTTATCTTCTTACGTTCATACTCTTCAACTGACATACCTTTCAAAGGATCTGCATCTTTATCTTCTGCTGACTTCTTGTGAAAGAACTTTTCTACTACTTTCTCTGCACCTTCAAAGCAAAGATATAGTCCACCCATTAACAACATTGGGATAATAATCCAAGGGATAAAAGCACTGAACAATAAAGCGACTGGGACGAGTATGCATTTGTTCTTCATTGAGCCTTTAGCAACCGCCCAAACCACCGGAATTTCACGTTCAGCCGAAACACCCGAAACCTGCTGAGCATTCAGAGCTAGATCATCACCCAATACACCCGCTGTTTTCTTTGCAGCCACTTTTGACATCACAGCAACATCATCCAATACTGTTGCGATATCATCTAATAGAGTTAATAAACTCGCTCCCGCCATAATTTTATCTCTTGTTGAATTATTGTTATTACGATGTAATTTAACATTCTAACCCAATAATTAGCACCAAATAAATTTCAACAAGTCTCATATATAAAACACGATCTAAAATTTGCAACTTCAACTAACTTGTTTATACTCAAATATGCAATCAAGCACTTAATTTACACAAGGATGAAATTATGAGCATTGAGTATCGCTATCCTATAGGCTCCGCTGGCCACACATGGAATGACATCGATAAAGGTCAGTGGCTTGAACAAGCAAAAAACATACAACGGAGCTACAAAGACGACATCGTTGATCTCATTCAGAGTACAGCAGAAACCTTCTCAGTAATCCGCTATGGAGCATTAACCTACGATCCCGATAGATACCAATTGTATTGCCTTAAATCATCACAATGGGATGACACAAAACCAATCGTATTGATCACTGGCGGGGTTCATGGATACGAAACGAGTGGCGTTATGGGAGCACTTGAATTCGCGCAACAACACGCTCAACAATTCAGTGACAAGTTTAATTTCCTAATATTTCCATGTATCAGCCCATGGGCTTACGAAACCGTCAACCGCTGGAACCCTCAGTGCATTGATCCAAATCGTTCTTTCTATTTCAACTCTCCTAGCGAAGAAGCCTCTAATTTTATTCATTACATCGAGCCTTATTTGAATGATGTTGTTGCGCATTTCGACCTGCACGAAACCACAGATACGGATGCGACCATTTTTAGGCCAGCGGCAGCAGCTCGTGATGGGCGTGAGTTTTCTTCCTTAGACATACCCGACGGATTCTATGTCGTCACCAATAGCGAACTGCCAGTTCTGGACTTTCATTCAGCCATTATTAACGCCGTAGCCAACGTAACTCATATCGCACAGCCAGACGAAAATGGCCGACTTATCGGTACAAGAGTACAGCAACCCGGAATCATTCAGTATGCGATGAAACCTCTTGGACTATGCGGTGGAGTTACGCCATGTTTGTACTCAGTAACCACTGAAGTCTATCCGGATAGTAAAAATATCGATGATGAAACCTGTGTATTGGCGCAAGTCACTGCGATTCAAGCGGGGCTAACTTTCTTAAAGAATAAGGGATAAATAGCGATTCTTGTATTGCTCCGGTGTAAGTTTGGCATAACGCTTAAACATGGTGATAAATGGGCTGGTTTGTTGATAGCCTAGCGCCAGCGCAACTTCTTTAACTGATCGTCCACTACGCAACAACTCCATCGAATAGAGATAGCGGACTCTTAATCGCCACTCAGTAAAACTCATTCCTAATTCAGCTTGGCAATACCGAGCTAAAGTTCGCTCTGTTGTATGGACGGCATCAGCCCATTGTTTAAGGCTAGTATCGTCCGCAGGATTCTCTTCTACCGCAACTAAAATCGGAGCAAGATATTTATGTGTTGAAGATGGCACAAAGTGATGCTCGATCTCCTGAGATCCAAATTGGTCTAAAATAACCTGCACCATACGCAAATCTTGCTCGCGGTTAGGAACGTCAATGTTTCGTTGGCGAAAATTCTCAACAATAGAAGCAACAATTGGAGTAACTTGGATTAGGCTAGTCCGCTGGGGAAAGGACGATGTCATTGAATCAGAAATATTTAGCGAACAATACTCGATTGGCTTGCGGTTATAGCTACGATGCTGGACCCCAGACGGAACCCAAATTGCCAAATGTGGCGGTGCTAAAAAACGGGTGTCTTCAGCTTCCATTTCAAGGATACCACCAGAAATTAACTGAACCTGCCCCCATGGGTGACTATGAACTCTGGTTTCGGTATTCGATAAAAAAGCGTCGAAATTCATAAATACATCCGCTGGGGCTTCTTCTATCGCCAACTTTGGATGAATATTACGAGTAGGGGAGACTTTTTTCATACAAGAGCTATTCCGCTTCAAGGAAAGATTTAAGATTCAATTAGATAACATTTATCATAACATAGTCATGTTTGATCGAAATATGCCACTTTGCCTATATACTGATTTCTCTATATATTAAGATAAAGCAGTTAAGTTAAACCTAACGTGTCACAGTGAAACAGGAATAAAACGATGATTTCTAAATGGGCTTTTCGCTTTAATCAAATGGCGGAACTAGTAGCTTCATGGAGTAAAGATCCCTCCACTCAGGTTGGAGCGGTGATCACAAAAAACAACCGAATCGTTTCTGTTGGCTTTAATGGCTATCCTCACGGTATTTCAGACCGTGCAGATATAGATGAACGTGAAATGAAGTACCTCAAAACATTACATGCTGAAGAAAATGCCATTTTGTTTGCTAAGCGCGATCTCGACGGTTGCGATATTTTCGTTACTCATTTCCCTTGCCCAAACTGCGCAGCCAAAATTATTCAGACCGGAATATCAAGCGTCTATTGCCCAGAACAAACGCCCGACTTTCTGTCGCGCTGGGGTGATAAAGTAAAGGTAAGCGAAGAAATGTTTATTGAAGCAGATGTCAAAGTACATTGGTTACCAACTGAAGAAATCTTATCCCATCAATAAAGCATAGTTAAATGAAATAACCCGCTTTATGTCTGCGGGTTATTTTTATTATCCAATTTCAACTTCAACGTCAGAATGAACAGTGGTAGAACATGCGAGAACATAGCCATTTTCTATATCTTCATCACTGAGTGTTTCTCGGCTTCGTCGTTCAATGTCACCCGACACAACCTTACACTTACACGAACCACACATTCCACTACGACAAGCGATAATAATAGGCAAGCCAGACTCTTCGAGTTTATCTGCCAATGTAGCTCCGGCTTCAATTTCAGCTTCGATGCCAAAACCGGGCACATTTAAGCTAAACGACTCTCCACTGGCGTCTCCTGATTCGTCGCTTTGCTCTGGTTGATTAAAGCTCTCTTGATAGAACATCGACATATCAACGCCTAATTCAGATGAATACTGCTCTACATCATTCATAAATGTTGCGGGGCCACAAGTGAAAACTGAACGAGAAGCAATATCTGGACATAGTGATTCAAGCCACTCTCGACTGAGGCGTCCCACCGAAAACCCAAGTTCATTCTCTTCTTTAAGCAAAAGTTTTAACTTAAATTGATCATGTGTAGCCGCCAGCATTTGCAATTCTTCAAAATAGATGGTGTTTTCTGGATTGCGAGCAATATGAATAAACTCAATATCCACATTACCATCGAGTAGCCATTGCTTAGCCATCGACATTACTGGAGTAATTCCACACCCGGCGGAGATCAATACGACCTTGTTCCCATGAAGACAGTCGTGTGAATTAAACTGTCCTTGAGGTGCAAGCACTTTAACTTCGGCTGTTGCCGACAACGTATCAACAATATGGTTTGAAACTAATCCATTTTCAACTCGTTTAACCGTAAAACATAATGAACCAGAGCGAGGCAATGAACTAATCGAATAAGCCCGATAATGGTACTGCCCATTAATTTCAAAACCTAAACTCGCAAACTGCCCCGGTTTAAAATCGATGGGTTCTGGGCTTTCTGTCGTTTGTAATTCGAAACTGACTGAATCGGGGGTTTCCTGCCATACATCACTACAGTGGAATTCTAGCGGTACACTTTGTGACCACATCATCGTTTTTCTCCCAAATAAAATTGGCCCTGATAATCAGGGCCAAGCATTGCGTGATAACTTACGCGGCTAAGATTGTTTTCAGATCTTCGTCAACAGTAGAAATACTGCGCATATCAAATTCTTTCTCTAATATTTCCATTAGATTTTCTGTTAGGAATGCCGGTGCTGTCGGACCGGTATAGATTCCTTTTACACCAAGAGCTAATAGAGTAAGTAAGATAACGATCGCTTTTTGCTCGAACCATGAAAGCACGAGTGTTAGTGGCAAGTCGTTAACACCACAGTCAAATTCTTTTGCCAATGCTAAAGCCAATTGAATGGCAGAGTAAGCATCATTACATTGGCCGACATCGAGGAGACGAGGAATGCCATTGATGTCGCCATAATTATTTTTATTAAAGCGATATTTACCGCATGCCAACGTTAAGATTAAGCTATCTTCTGGTGTCTTATTTGCAAACTCAGTGTAATAACTGCGTTCTGCTTTATCACCATCACAGCCACCAACAAGGAAGAAATGCTTAATGTTGCCTTGCTTAACTTGATCAATCACGGCAGGAGCAGCTTGCATCAGAGCATTGCGCCCAAATCCAATTGTGATCATTTGCTCTAACTCATCGTGTTTAAAACCTTCTAAGCTCAGCGCCGAAGCAATCACCTCAGAAAAATCATCTCCTTCGATATGAGATACGCCAGGCCAACCCACAATGCTGCGCGTGAACATACGATCGCCATATTGTCCTGTGTTAGGGTTTAATAGGCAGTTAGATGTCATCACAATAGGGCCAGGGAAGTTAGCAAATTCCTTCTGTTGATTCTGCCAGGCACTACCATAGTTACCCACTAGATGCTTATACTGCTTAAGTTTTGGATACGAGTGAGCAGGAAGCATTTCACCATTGGTATAAACATTGATACCTTTACCTTCGGTTTGCTGCAGAATTTTCTCTAGATCATGTAAATCATGCCCAGAGACTAAAATACATTTACCCTTAACAGCTTTAACGTTTACCGTCGTTGGCTCTGGGTGTCCGAAGCTCTCAGTTTCTCCTAGATCAAGCAGTTCCATAATACGGAAATTCATCAAACCAATTTGCATTGCACAATCTAACAACGGTTTTGCATCAGTAGGATCACTTCCCAACCAACCCATGATTTGATGGTACTCACCATATACTGCTTCATCAGTCTGACCTAATACAAGTGCATGCTCCATATAGGCAGCAGCGCCTTTCAAACCATATAAACAAAGCAGGCGTAAGCCCATGATATCTTCATCAACCAAATCTTTACCACGATTAACCGCTGCTTGTGGTGCCAATGAAAGAATTTGTGAGTCATCTTCTGGAAGATCAAATTGAGCAGCAGCCGTTAATGATGGCAGTGCTTTATTCTCTAATGCAAATGCAGCTGTCACTTTTTGTTCTAATGAACGTCGAAATGCATTTGATTGCTGTGCAAATTCAGTGACACGTTGCGGATCAAAGTTAACGTTAGTTAATGTTGAAAAGAAGGCTTTTGGAGACCATTGATCGATCTCACTATCAATGATACCAACCTGACGACCGAGTTCAGCCCAAAACGATACACCTTGTAGGGAATATACTAATATATCTTGTAGATCAGAGACTTCTGCTGTTTTACCACACATACCTTGCGCGAATGAGCAGCCTTTTGCTACAGGCGTGTCCATTGTTTGTTCACATTGAATACAAAACATTTTTTAGCTCCAGTTATTATTATGTTGTGCGTGAGAACGCGTTTCTTTAAAGTAAACACTGCACGTCTCATGCCAACATCTAAAACACTGAAAAGTAAGAGTTATATTCTATTCACATACTATTAACAAGGTCATTTAAACCTAAATCTCTTATAAAAAATACACGATAGTGTCTAAATGACTACTACGTAGTAACAATTACACGACACGCCAACCCTAGTAATACTAAACCAGACAACCGATCAATCAGTTTCGATTTTGCCTTCATCTTTTGAAATACAAGAGGATTGGACACCAAAAGTGTAATCATCGTATACCACAATCCATCCACTGCAACTGGGGTAATGACAAGTATCACTTGGCTAAAAAGTTCATGCCCTACTCCAACAAATTGGCTAAATAATGCGGTAAAAAAAAGCGCTATCTTTGGGTTTAGAATTGAAATCATAAACCCTTCTCGAGCAGACACCGTTAATCGGACCGTTTCCTGGCTCTCTAATTGATCAGCCACTCCACCACTAGAGCGAATCGCCTTCCACCCTAAGTAAGCTAAGTAAGCCGCTCCAGCGTAACTGATTGATAAAAATAGCCAGTGCACCTTGTGAAGCAATATAGAGAGTCCTAACAATGATAAACATGCATAAATTCCAATGCCTAATGCGTGTGCCCAAGCTGTTGCAAGACCATTTAGCTTTCCTCCCGCCAGCGAATGCTTTAACACCATTGCCAAACTAGGCCCTGGAGACATAGCCCCCAGTAAACAAACAACAAAGAGAGAAAACCATATTGAAACTGTCATGAATCATTCCTTAGTACATCCTGGGGCATAAGCATCGAAGTGAGTCGTGTATTTTGCCAAGCAGACTAAATATTTAAAATAAATACTGCAGCCCTATTTTTGTCTCGTGTATTATAGAGCCCGAACAATATGCAACCAAGAAATTATCAATAATTCAGGTGAATCTGTGGCCCAAGAACTAAAAAAAGAAATTTCTCTCGTGTCGGGAATTTCCCAACTTTCGACGACATTAATGGGAACAGGGCTTTTTATGATTCCTGCTATAGCAACCGGAATTGCAGGACAATACACACTCTGGGCTTGGCTATTTCTTTTTATTGCGGTTTCCCCTATTGCATTAACTTTTGCACAATTAGGTAAACAGTTTCCCAGTGCAGGAGGAACATCTCACTTCGTACGTCTCGCATTTAATGAACGGTTAGAGCATGCCGTTGCCTGGTTATTTGTCAGTGTAATCCCTGTTGGCATACCTGCTGCCGTAGTACTCGCCAGTGGGTTTTCTTCGCAACTTTTACCAGAACCGTTGAACATGCCCTGGATAGCTCAAAGTATCACAATAATACTTCTCACCATTGTTAATCTACTCGGAACGAAATCCAGTGGTCGTCTTCAATCACTGATAGCGCTTAGTGTCTTTGCCTTAGTTATTGCATTAGTATGGAAAGCCGATATAGGTAGTGTGGATATCTCATTGCCTGACTTTGACCAGAGCCAATTTCCCGCAATCGCTTCAGCACTTGGGGTTATGTTTTGGTGCTTTGTCGGTATTGAAGCCTTTGCTCACATGGGAGAGGAATTTAAAAATCCACAACGAGATTTCCCAATCGCGATATTGGTAGGATGTCTAATCGCGGGAGTAACCTATTATGCCTGCTCTGTTGTTGTCTATAAATTAGGGGCATACGGCAGTAGTGAATTTGATAACGCTTCAATCCCTTGGATAAGTGAGCACCTATTTGGCGCTCGATTTTCTGCAGTAATCAGTATTGTTGGGTTTTTCGCGTGTTTTGCGAGTATTAATCTATATGTCCAAAGTTTTGCACGAATGATTTGGGCGCAAGCACGGCAGTATCGTAGCCAAAGTCGCATTGCTAAAGTGTCAAGACGAGGCGTTCCAGTAAACGCAACTCTCGCGGTAATCATCACTATATTCATCTCGATGACATTAGGCGAAGTCACTGACTTAGATTTAGCATTTTTCCTGAAACTCGCGAATGGGATTTTTGTGCTGGTATATTGGCTTGCAATGCTAGCGGCTTATCGACTACTTGAAGGAAAATCGAAACTCTTAGCCGCTGTGTCATTAGCCTTATGCAGTGTTGTTATCTTTTGTTTAGGCTGGGCAATGCTGTACGCAGTCATAATATTCTTGTGTCTGAGTCAACCATGGTCCAAACACACCAATGAAAAACTGGCCTAAGGGATGTTTTAGGCCAGATTCGTATCCAAATACTTAAAACACTACGATTGTGAGACCTGTTTAGGCTTTGAATGTTTGCCGAACAATGAGACTTCTTTGTAACGTAAACCAACATTTCCCAAAATCAGCATCGTCGCACCAAGAATTTGATACCAGTTTAATGACATATCAAGCGCCACCCAGTTTATCACCGCCGCAAAAACTGGAAACGTCATTTCAACCAATGTTGCATGTTGAGCACGAATACGTCCTAAGCCACGATAATATAGCCACATACCAACTAAACCACTTAGCAAAGCCATTCCTACAATCCAACTAATATCACTCGTTGGAATTCTGTTCACATTTACGTTCATCGAAACTGCAAACACAGAAAGTACCATTAACCCAGACAGGAAACGCCCCGAAAGAATTGCATTCGCAGGCACGTTATTGTTTGCTAAATACTTACCACAGACGGTTGCACAACCCCACGCAAACACTGCCAGCAACGTAAAACCGTAACCCAAGAAAATCGATTGAATGTCGTTGCTATAGTGAAGTGAAGTGGCACTTAGACCAGAAATATCCGGCCAAATCATAACCAAACTACCCAATAAAATAACACCAGCCCATTGAATGAAGCGTCTCTCTACCAGCTCTTTTAAAAATAGATAAGCCATAACAACAGCCACTATTGGCTGAAGTTTTTGCAATAGAATCACAACAGTTGGGTTTATGTATCGAAAGGCTTCGGTAAATGCGAGCGTACCAATAGCAGACCCAACTCCCCCAATAAAAAATAGGGCGAAATATGACTTGGTCGACAAATGGAACAAAACGCTTCGATTTCGCCAGATCAAAGGCAAAGTCACGAGCGCGAGTGTTATGTGTTCAAGAAGAACGATTTGTAAAGTGCTATAGCCTTGTTCTAATAAAGGGTAGCGAATAAGCGTGTCTAACGCCCATGTTAGGCAAGCTAACATAATAAAGAATGTACCTGTCATCTTTTTAATCTCCTACAAAGATGCACAGGGGTGATGATTGAATGGCCAAACGAACGTCACTCACTGATACTGACTCATCAGAATAAGAAGCTTCTTACCTGAAAAGTTTGGTAACACAGGTGATCACTCAGGTAGATCCACCGAAATGGATCACTAAGTTGTATTGGTCGATCTTCTTTCATCCGGACTATAACCGTCGGCTCTGGAGTTTAACCAGATCTGCTGTCCTTATTCTTAACCGAATAAGCGCTCGCGGGCTTGCTTAGTTCTTAGCACTTAGCTTACCGCCGGTGGGGAGTTCCGCCCCGCCCTGAAGTTCGAAAAATAGTATATTTTGTATTCTCATACCCTCCTGTACAGCAAACTGTATAAGGGCAGTATGAAACGCGTTATTTATAGCTTAAATAACATCAATGTTGTAGTAATAAATGCTTCAGAAAATGAATTGTGAATAACTCATTCTTCTAACAATAATTTTCAACTTAGCAATATGAAATAATTAAAATAATAAATTCAAATAGATAGAAACAAACTATTTTACTTTTACCTAATATAACCCCATTTCACCCGCCAGCTACTCATCAAACTATTAGCCACTAACTTGATCTAATACAAAGTCGCGGAATACCTTATTCGCCCTTGATAGGTAGCTATCATGGCGCCATGCTAAACTGAGATCGACTGAAAATGATTTCTCAAAAGGACGAGTTACAATGCTATCGTCAGCTTGAATTGCAACTTTCCACATTGGCGAAACCGCATAACCCTGACGAATAATTGACTTAATCAACGGTAATAAATTACTGCTAAACGCCACCTTTGGAGCTAAATTAACTTCTCTACTTATCCGTTCAATTAATATGTGATGATAATAACCTTTTCGGAACAAGACCAACTCATGCGAAAGAAAATCATGGTAGCTAATCACCTCTTTTTCCGCTAACGGATGGTCGGCGGCCATGCAGACCACCATTTCTTCACGAATCAATTTTCCACTGGCTAATTCTGGAGTTAAATCTTTGTCCGCAACAACACCTAGTTCAACGGTTCCCGCCAACAACAGGTCGCGAATATTACGCGTTCCCGTATCCGTGACATTGATGTTTAATCCGGGGTATTGATGCTTAAATGCCATTAATAACGGAGGGAAATAGTAAGAACCCAGCACACTAGGCACGCAAATTTCGACTTCTCCAGTGTCCAATCCCTCTAAAGCTTGCATTGCCAATTTCGCGTCCTTTGCTTGACACAAAACTCGCCGAGCATGTTCGGTAAATTGAGTCCCAGCGGTCGTAATACTGACACCGCGTTCACGACGATGAAAGAGGTCAACTTTAAGCTCGGCTTCCAGCTTTTTAATGCTGGTACTAACCGCGGGCTGAGCTAAATTGAGTTGCCTTGCTGCCGCTGAGATCGATCCTGTTTCAACGACTGCAATAAAGTGTTTTAGCTGTCTTAATTCCATCTATCCCTCACCTATCTAACATCGAATCCCTTAACCAATTTGGCACGTATCGCATTCACTCCATTGCTAACTATACCTATAATTTATATTTATGGAATTAATAAAAACAACATATTTTATTTATCATCATTAACTGGTTACTCTTATTGCATATCTATTTATTACTAACTGAATTTTTCAACCAACTTACTAGTAGCGAAAACGAAACAGTGAAAAAATTAACCCACTATAGCCGCATTATTACCGCAATCTGCCTTTCTTCAGTTGTAACATTCGCAAATATCTATTGGCTACAACCGTTACTCCCTGTCATCCAGCAAGAATTTAATATTGAACCATTGTCTGCTAACTTAGCGATGTCAGCGCCATTGTTAGGAATGGGTATCGGTTTACTCTTTTTCGCAAGCTGGTCAGATGCTATTGGCCGCTGTCGGATCCTAATAGGTGGTATCGCTCTTGGCATACTTGTTTCATTACTTTTACCCTTTGTCCATGACTACTCCTTGTTCTTAATTTTACGTTTTGCTCAAGGCTTATTGCTGGCAGCTTGCCCGGCGGTCGCCGTTCCTCTATTGGGAGATGAACTAAGAAAAAGTTGGCTTCCATCAGCCGTTGGGTTTTACATTGCTTCTAATACTCTAGGCGGCATTTGTAGTCGACTGATTGGGGGAGTTACAGCGGAACATCTCGGTGGCTGGCAGTCAGCAGGTTGGATAATAGCGGGCATCACATCACTATGTTTTTTGGTAATTGTTTGGTTATTACCCAACCAGAAACATTTCACCCCGATAAAATTCCATTTAAAGCCTAGTGTTCAAGCCTTTGGGCAGCATTTAGCTCGACCTCAACTATTACTTATTTATCTGATGATTGGCCTTACGTTTGGATGTTTCGTCAACCTTTCTAACTATCTCATGATGATATTGGAAGAAGCGCCTTACCATATGACAAGTGATCTTCGCAGTATGATGTTCTTAACCTTGCTAGGAGGCACCACTAGTTCATCGCTAGTAGGGAAATTTACAAAAAATCATTCTCTAATTTCAGGCGTCGTAACAGGAATAGCCGTTATGTTCGCAGCGAATTTACTGATGACTGGAGGACAGATTCAGCTGCTCATTATCGGAATGATTCTCACGTCAGTTGGGTTCTTTTTCTGTCATGCTCAGGCAAGTACTTTAGTGGGCAAAAGTGTGAAGAAGGCAAAAGGAAGTGCCCAAGCTCTTTATAGTCTTTTCTACTATAGTGGTGCTAGCTTAGGTGTATTTGTAATAGAGCCACTCTATCAGCTTTGGGGCTGGCAAGGTGTATTAACTAGTATGCGAGTTGCACTTGGGTTAGCTTGTCTACTTATGTTTATCTATTATATTCTTACAAAAAAACAACTTAAAAAGAACACAGAACAAACACAAATTTCATATTAAAACAACTAGATACATTCTTACATAAAACAAACAAAAAAAGAACAGAACTCACACACAGGTCGATTGCTCAAACGAAGAACGAAGTGTTATTTTTATTAATAGTACACGGATGTATATTGGCTAAGTCGATATACTTTCGACGTTTGACTTTTTTTACAATTGCAGTCGAATGAGCCTAAGAAAAAATATGATCGCATTTATTGCCCTTAAAACAATTTATGCTATTGTTAATAAGAGAGTGAAATAGAGTAAAAACTATTTCATTTTTTGTAGGTATCATGATTGCTAATAACGTGATGCTTTTCATGTATATAAATTGTAGAAAATGGCAAAACTGTCGAAAGGCAGTGACGCAAAGTCTCCGGTCCGACGGTGAGTTAACCAGGATAGCGGGATTACCTCAAAAATTGAAGAGCGTTTTAGTAGTCTGATTGACCTAGTGTTAATTTCAAATTAGTAATTCGCAACATTTGCGGTGCGTCATGCCATCTCTAAAGTCATATCTTGGAGATAGTATGAACATATTTAAAAACATATACTTAAAATGTATTTGTTACCTTTCATTATTCATCGTATCGATAACACCTGGTGTTGTCCTTGCAGATGCTTCTGTTAATTTCAATGGTGTTGACTCTTACGTTGAAATGACGACTTGGGAGCCAACTGGAAGTTTTGAAGTTGAAGTACAGTTGCGAGATGTGTCATTCGCAAACCAAGATAAGATATATATCGCTTCAAGTTTTACTGATAGAGAATACCTAGCTATATATGCAAAATCTGTACAAGGTCAGTTTGGTCAAGATTGGCCAGGCGTATGGGGGAAATTCGATTTTGCTAGTAGTAACTATCTAAAAGTTCGAATTGAAGAAGGCAGTATTTATGCTTCAGATGGTTCCAATGAAGGTATCACCTATGACTCGAGTATTTCTCCAGCTCTTGTTAGCTTTGACAATCTATTCCGCAGAGGGAATACGTATTCTTCTGGTGGATTAGAATCAATTACTTTTTCTGACTTAAATGATTCTTCCAATAATCGTACTATTACATTTGATAACAATGGCAACGCTATTGTAACGTCAACGACGAGTACGACTGCCTCTACAATAAATGTGGACTCTTCTGATATTACTATTATTAGCGATAGTTCAACATCTGTTGCTGATTCCACGCTTAACGATGGTACGTCGTCGGTCAAATTCAACGGTACTGATTCATATATTGAAATGACACCATGGGTGCCTACTGGTAGCTTTAAAGTAATGGCATGGATTGATGACGTCTCTGAGTCGTACGATAGGGTTTATCTTGCTTCAAACTCAGAGAATCATGAAAATGTTGGTTATTTTCCAAACGCGGTTCAATCTAAAATCAATTCAGCTTGGGTCGGCGTATGGGGCTCGATGAATTTTTCTGAGACTAAGTACGTAGAAGTGACCTTTAATCAAGGCTCTATGACTGTATCTGATGGTGTTACTGAAGAAACAACCTATAACAATAGCATTGATCCTTTATCTGTTAGTTATGACCGAATATTCCGCAGAGATAGTACGTACTCCGAAGGTAGTCTACTTGCGATTGCATTCGTAGATTTAAATGATGAAGACAACTATCGAGTTGTTACGTTTGACTCTAGTGGCCAGCCTGTAGTTTCAGCTACTTCAGATGTGGACGTTAGTTTCAAAGGAACACTGGCAGTTAGCTCTAACACAGCACTTACAGCTGAGCAATCAACCGCTTTACTTGAATTAGATGAATCCTATTCTCTTAGTCTTACATCAGATGATGATTCTAACGCTACGGCTTCTGATACGGTTGATACTAATTCATCCCCTTCTGACAACGAGAATGATAACTCAGTTGAAATGAGTTCATCTGTTAAGTTCAATGGTACAAATTCATATATCGAAATGACGCCATGGGTGCCTACTGGTAGCTTTAAAGTAATGGCATGGATTGATGACGTCTCTGAGTCGTACGATAGGGTTTATCTTGCTTCAAACTCAGAGAATCATGAAAATGTTGGTTATTTTCCAAACGCGGTTCAATCTAAAATCAATTCAGCTTGGGTCGGCGTATGGGGCTCGATGAATTTTTCTGAGACTAAGTACGTAGAAGTGACCTTTAATCAAGGCTCTATGACTGTATCTGATGGTGTTACTGAAGAAACAACCTATAACAATAGCATTGATCCTTTATCTGTTAGTTATGACCGAATATTCCGCAGAGATAGTACGTACTCCGAAGGTAGTCTACTTGCGATTGCATTCGTAGATTTAAATGATGAAGACAACTATCGAGTTGTTACGTTCGACTCTAGTGGCCAGCCTGTAGTTTCAGCTACTTCAGATGTGGGCGTTAGTTTCAAAGGGACACTAGCTTTTGATACGAATATTGCACTTACTTCGGAGCAATCAACCGCTTTCTTAGAATTAGGTGACTCTTATTCTCTTGATCTTACATCAGATAGCGATGCTTCTGACAACACGACTTCAGATACTAACTCAAACACCTCTGATACGGTTAATACTGATTCATCAACTTCTGACAACTCTGTTGAAATGAGCTCATCCGTTAAGTTCAACGGTACGAATTCATATATTGAAATGACACCATGGGAGCCCACTGGTAGCTTTAAAGTAATGGCGTGGATCGATGACGTATCTCAGTCGTATGATAGAGTCTATCTCGCATCCAGCTCCGAAACCCATGAAAATATTGGTTACTTTCCAAACGCTGTTCAATCTAAAATCAATTCAGTTTGGGTCGGCGTTTGGGGGTCTATGAATTTTGCTGAAACGAAGTATGTTGAGGTTACCTTTGATCAAGGCTCTATGACTGTATCTGACGGCGTTACTGTAGAAACAACCTACAACAACAGCATTGATCCGTTAGCTGCTAGTTATGACCGCATATTCCGCAGAGACAATTGGTACTCGGAAGGTAGCCTACTTGCTATTGCGTTTGTAGACTTGAATGATGATGACAATTATAGAGTTATTACATTTGACTCTAGTGGTCAGCCTGTAGTTTCATCTAATTCTAATGTTGAAGTAAGTGTAGAAGGCTCAACTACATCAACAAAAATAAATGGAGACCTGACTGATGAGCAGTATGCAGCAATACAGAAGCTAGAAACAAGTTACTCAATTAGCTTTTCTAATGATGGCACTACTGAGAATGGATCGGATAACAGCGCTGGAAATGAGACAAATGATAGCGTTTCAAGCGGCTCTGATAATTCAACAACAACGAATACCGATTCAACATCAAATGATGGTGACAACACTGGTATTGAATTTGACGGTGTTAATAGCTACGCACAAATGACAACATGGATACCGACCGGAGAGCATCGCGTTGTCGCTTGGTTAGAACCAACAACAAGCTCGGAAGGTTACCTTGTATCGAATTCATCATCTGGTGGAGATTATATTTCATTTACAAAGAATACGGTTACTGTAAGCATTGATTACGTAAAATACACCGCATCAGGCATCAACATTACGAATACTGACTTCTTAGAAGTAATCATTAAATATGGTTCGATTACCATTTCCGACGGTGACAATGAATCTACAACGTCAAACAGCAAAATAAACCCTAAGAATATTTCCTATGATAGGTTATTCCGCAAAGACAATACATTTTCAAAAGGAATCTTACAATCAATCGCATTTGTTGACGTCAATACAACAACAAATAGTCGTACGATAGCATTCGATGAATATGGTTCTACTCGAGTGATCTCTGACGATGATGCAACCGTAACATTATATAATGTCGAGGATAATGATGTAATTTCTGGCCTCACTGTACCAAATCCAGATTTTACAACTATCACAGATGCAGATGCTCTTGGAGACTTAATCCTTTCTCAATATCCAAATTTACCTATGGTTACGGAAGATGGACATGACTCTGAAGATTTCGCATGGACAGGTCACTATTGGATAAGAACATATATAAATCTATACAAGGCAACCAAAGACACAAAATATATTGATTGGGCAGTAGAACTCGCTGAATTTATGTTTTATAACACTGACGACAAGCGAGCCCAAAGAAATGGAACCAGCCGAAATAGTTACGTAACAGCTCCAAAGTATTACTTAGTGAATAGGGATAAGTTTGCCCCAGGATGGATGCGAAGTTCACTGAAAAGAGTACTTTTGCTTGATGACGGTATGATACTAAGTCCAATTATGCGACTCGTCGATGTAATCAAAACAGATAATCTATCTGCATTCGATAGCCAAGCTAATGAATTCATGCGCCGTAGTACTATAATTGCTGAATCTCACAATACATCATGGAGTGAAACTAAACAAAGTGCAATTGCTGGTAGTTGGTACTACGTATCCACAAACCAAAGATATGGAGACGCAGGGCTATATTCCAATCCTCTTTCATACAACCACTCATTAGCAATGTCTACAGCGCTACTATATATAGATAAATGGAGTGGAGGGAATGACGACTTCAAAAACAAACTTAATAAAATTGAGAGTTTCTTTGAATCATTTATGACCAACCAAGCTGATGGTAGCTGTGAGTGGAGCTACACTTGGCAAAGTAATGGAAATGAGGTATCTGAAGATATTAACCATGGTCATATTGATGTCGGTTATTTCACTGTAGCTGCAGAAGAAGGGTATTTAAACAACACTGATATTGTTGAATGTATGGCTAAAACCGTTGTAAATAACATAGCAATTGGTCCAGGAGTGACACCAAATCGCGTCAATGGCGATAGTGTTGCAATTGAAAATGAACAATTTGTCGTTTCGTACGATTACCGTAAGCTTGCTTCTTATGAACCATCGATAACAGCACGAGCAAACAACTTGGTAAGACAATTTACATCGTTAAATGGTTGGTCTAGACATTATCTAGCAATAACGGAAGCTATACTTGACGACAATTAAACGCACACAATAAACATGTGCTAACTTAACTACCGATATTATTCGTTCACTTTGAATCTTATATTTCCCCCAATATAGATTTATTGTGAGCGAATATTCATTTTTGTGACCTTTAGACTTCCCCCTCACGTTCCGACTATCATCGCTTATAAAAAGCACTTTCTCCCCTATCGACACTTATACGGATGACAATTTAGCTAGAATGGAATAGTTTGGTCAGAGTAAATGGCTGGCATTTCATAAGGCATGAAATCACCTTGAATATCGTGTTACCAACCAAGTTGCTAATGAAGTTATCTTTGAAAAGAGGAATCGAGTGTGCTTATACCCTATCTGAGAGCAGCGGGAACGCGAAGTTTATAAAGTGGAGAAGGTACCTTCTCACTAGTAACGTAGAGGTATTGTCCAGATTGATCGAATCCTAGTGCCTCAGCTTGTTTCATATTGGGTAACTCAATTTCGATAGGAGGTTTGGAGAAAATGCCGTCCCAAGGGTTTTCACTCGAATTTTGATATAGATATACGCCTTCATAAGTCAAAATAGCAAGGTTTTTACCGTCGGCAGATATATCCATTGCAGTAGGCTTATTTCCGTAATTAAAAAGCCTAACAAACGAAAAGCCTTTACCCGACGCATCTGGAATCGGATAAATTTCACCAAGATCCGTAGCCACCATCTTGCCATTTGCGACTAGCGGAAGTTCAAAAAGTTTCGGGACATCGTCTCGTTTAGTCAACAACATTATTCTTTCACGTTGCACATCTACGGCGACTGCTTCGCTGTCATGCGATCCATCAGGATAACTAAATTCAATATGCCAGGTAGGCTCGATCACAATGTCTGTTTTTGCTCTATAGCTCAAATCAGGCTCTGGAATGATATAGATGTTGTAGCTAGTCCACTCTTCATCATTGTCTCCAACATCTGCAACTAACAAATAAGGTTTACCCTTGAATGTGAAAGAAGCCAAATCTTCCCAATCGCGATTCTCAACACCCGCTAAAGTAATAGAGGTCCGAAGTTCACCTTCCGTTGTTACGGCATAAATAGTATTGGCATTCCCGCTGTCATTGTTTAACCAAAGTAATTGTTCATCAATACGGGAAACGGCTATACCGCTTGCTTCGGACAGGCGATGATCATCAATTTGAAAACGAGAATTAACATTGGAAGCATGGGCGTTGCTGACCAGTAAATAACTTCCCGAAATGGCGACACACGAGATACCTAGCAAAGCCATCGATTTAATTAACGAAGCGCGATGAAATGTCATATTGAGACTAAAGCTCTAGTAATGATAACTGCATATCTTATTGGCTATTCAATGAGCTATCTGTTCATAGGTATCTGACTAAACTAACAAATTTTTCATCATATTGCTCTAATATTTACAAAATCCACTCATAATGTAAGCTCTAGATCTTAAACTAATGCTTACGCAACATGATCAACGGCAAATATCACTTTGCTACAACACCCAGTCTCTATAACTTCGTAAATCCCCAAGCTACTTAAGCAATAATCACCAGAACCAATGATCGCTAGAATATGGAGCATTAATTATTCGTTCCACGATTACCAACAGGTTCTATCAATAATCATCGCTAGTTAAAAGACACGATCCAGCTCTGGGTAACCTTCCACCGAACTTGTTCAATTTTGAGAATGAGCCAAATTGTATCGCTCTCGTATTGACCAAAACTGTTTTAAAATGTTATCAAAATGTAGGTTATATATTAATAAAAAAAACAATCAGTATTTCTGGTTAAAAGGAAAAGTATGAATATTTTAAGCACTCTTTTACAAAGCGGACTTGATGAAAATCTGATTAGTTCGATTGCCGAGAAAACAGGTATCGATGCAGGTTCTTTACCTTCTCTTATCTCAGAGGTGGCACCACAACTGCTAGAGGGCGCGAAAGCGAATCTTGCTGGTGAAGGGGATTCTTCTGATTTAATTAGCATGATTTCAAATACGAGTTTAGATGATGTCGTCAGCAATCCATCAAGCCTTCTCGATATGGATACATCTGGCATGATTGGTCAGTTATTCTCATCTGGCAATCAAGATGAAGTCGTTAATGCCATGAGTGAAAAGAGTGGTTTCGATGCGTCTTCTATCTCTGCTTTGTTGCCGATGCTTGCGCCTGTAGTTATGGGTGCATTAAACAAACAAACAAACTTGGGTGACACCGACACTTCGGATACCAACGGAGTCACGTCAATGTTAACAAATATGTTAGACCAAGATGGCGATGGATCGGTAGCCGATGATCTATTAGGCATGGCGAAAAAATTCTTTTAAGTAATGAAAAACATAATATACCGTCTGTATATGTAAATTAAGGAATAAAGAATGATCATTAAATTGAAAAAAAGTGATGCAAAAGAACCGTTTACTTTCGCTTTCTTGAACACGGAAGGAAAAACGATTGTAAAAAGCGAAAGCTACTCAAAAAAAGCCAATGCTAAAAACGGTATCGAGTCTGTGATTAAAAACTGCGCTGTTGACGCACGCTATGAATTTAAAGAATCAAAAAATGGTAAAGCATTCTTCAACGTGAAAGCGACCAATGGTCAAGTTGTGGGTACCAGTGCTTTGTTTGCGTCTGAAGCTGAAAGAGATGCTGCCATTGCTGAACTCAAAGCCGATAGTGCAAAAGCTGAAATTGTAGAAGAGTAAAATATTCTTCGAGATAAAGAGTGAATATCTTCCGGGTATTCACTCTTTTTATTCCCTTCCGTAAAAATCATCCCAAAAAGGTCGCTCATGAATAGTGCAATTGATTATGAAAAATTAAAGCTATTTTATATCGGAAAAGAAACTACCAACGATGATAGCCATATTCCACTGGTGTATAAAAATAAAGATCTTAGAACACATGCTGCGATTATCGGCATGACTGGAAGTGGTAAAACGGGGTTGGGAATTTCTCTTCTTGAAGAGGCGGCGATTGATAATATTCCATCAATCATCATCGATCCTAAAGGAGATATGGGAAACCTGCTTCTCACCTTCCCAGAGTTGAAAGGAGACGACTTTAAACCATGGATTTCTGAGCAGGACGCGACCAATAACGGAGTAAGCTTAGATGAGCAGGCACAAAATACAGCTGACATGTGGAAAAACGGAATTGAAGGCGATTTCCAAAGTGCGCAAAGAATTGAAAAGCTAAAAAACAGTGCCGACTATACTATCTATACCCCAGGCAGCACGGCAGGGGTTCAGATTTCAATCCTATCGTCGTTTAAATGCCCTTCTAAAGAAGTGTTAGAAGACAATGATCTACTTGTCTCTGTTATCAATTCAACGGTGTCATCGATATTGTCTTTAATCGGTGAGAAAAACGATGCGTCTTCAAAACAAAGCATCTTAATTTCGTCAATTTTTATGAATTATTACTCTCAAGGTAAAGACTTAAACCTTGAAGAGCTTATATCTTTGATTGTTACCCCACCCTTCGCCAAAGTGGGAATTTTTGATTTAGAAACTTTCTTTGCTCAGGCAGACCGTCTCAAACTAGCATTAAAGCTCAATACCATTATTGCAAATCCAGCGTTTAAGACATGGATAGAAGGCGAATCATTGGATATTTCTAACCTTCTGTACGATGAGAATGGTAAAGCAAAGGTTTCTATTTTCTCGATTGCGCATTTAGATGATACTCAGCGCATGTTTTTTGTTTCTTTGCTATTGAATCAAATGGTCTCTTGGATGAGGCGACAGGAAGGCACTTCATCACTCAAAGCTCTGCTGTATATGGATGAGATCTTCGGTTATTTTCCACCGAGTGCGAATCCGCCTACAAAGCAACCAATGCTTACTTTATTGAAGCAGGCTCGATCGTTCGGCATAGGAATCATCCTATCAACGCAGAACCCAGTCGACATCGACTATAAAGGGCTTTCAAACATCGGAACGTGGTTTATTGGGCGGCTGCAAACCAAACAAGATAAAGAAAAAGTCATCGATGGCTTAAGCAGTGCAAATGAAGGAGCTATAGATAAAAGTGAATTGTTTGATTTACTCTCAAACCTAGAAAAACGTTCCTTTATTCTCAAGAATATTAATCAAGATGGAATTAAAGTCTTTAAAACGCGTTGGGCGCTATCTTACCTTAAAGGGCCAATATCTAAGGATGATATCAAAACACTGATGGCGCAAAAAAAGGCTGAGAGAGTCTCGACTCAAAGGTCAGCTACACCAGATACCAAACCATCAGCTGTCCATAAAGTTCCAAGTGAAAATCACAACGCCAAGCCTGTTATTTCAAACAGCTTAGAGCAAAAATACACATACCTTTCGCAGAGTGAGCATTACTATTTACAGCCCTACTTGCTCTTATCTTGTGATGTCCAATTCGTAAACAGCTCGAAAGGTATCGATAAAAAAGAGCACCATGCCTACAAACTCTACCTTGATGAAAGTATGTCTGATATCGATTATGAAGACAGAGAAATCATTGAGAGCATTGAATTCGAAGGAAAACAGCGATTAGGTTCGTCATTCTATGGAGTACCCACGTTTGTTCAAAATGAGAGAGAGATAAAATCCATAGTTAAAAGCTTTAGCGATTATCTATATCGAAATCGCAAAATGACTTTGTATAAAAATCGATCGTTGAAGCTTATTTCAAAACAAGATGAATCTCTCGCCGATTTTAAAGTTCGCATGCAAGACAAACTCAATGAGCTTATTGATGAAAGTGTTGAAAAGCTCCAAGTAAAATATAAGAAGCTTGATGACTCATTAGACAAGAAGCTCGATAAACTCAATGACAAGCTCGAGAAAGAAGAGTTACAGGCCCGTGCAACGACCACCAATACACTTCTCTCTATCGGCAGTTCATTACTCGGTGCTTTCTTTGGTAAATCAGTTGTGAATAAAACCAATATTGGCAAAGTCGCGACAAGTGCTCGTGGCGCAAGTCGAGTTATCAAGGAACGAAATGATATTAAATATGTCGAAGAAGACATCGCTGAAATAACCACTCAAATTAGTGAACTCGAAGACAAACTTAAAATCGATATTGAAGCGATCAACAACAAATATGTATTGGAGAACTATGAACTTGAGGAAGTCATTGTTAAGCCAAGAAGAAGCGATATATTTAATGTCAAAATAGCGTTGTTGTGGCAAGAACAATAAAACGAACAGTGAACATTCAATTACAAAATAAAAGCATAAGCGATTGATTTTAATATTAAATAAATCATTCATCGGAGTGCGGCTTTCGGTATAAGTTGTACTCCGCTTTCAGTCCTAATACCCTCTCAAACTTTTTTAAAATTAATGTAACAACCGATAACTTTAACCTTGTCGTGACAAAATATTTACTTTATTGTCTCAATATCATAACAACTCATCGCGATTTTCTAATTTAGGGTTTTCGCATGGCCAAAACTGCTTATTCATATAATCGAACCGCAAAAGCACTGCATTGGTTATCCGCATTGTGTGTGATCAGTTTATTTATTTTAGGCTGGTGGATGGTTGATCTCACTTACTACAGTCAGTGGTATCAGGTTGCACCGTTATGGCACAAGTCTATCGGATTTTTCTTATGCATTGCCACGGTATTTCGTTTTATCTGGAAGATGACAACAACGTCACCAGAACCAGAAGGAAAGAGATGGGAAGTTACACTCGCTAAGCTTGTTCATGGCTGCCTTTACCTTCTGCTATTTGCTCTATTTATTAGTGGATATCTAATTTCTACCGCAGATGGACGCCCCATTGAAATATTTAATTGGTTCGCGATTCCAGGTTTGGGATCATTTATTGAAAACCAAGAAGTTATTGCAGGAGATATCCACTATTACCTTGCTTACTCGTTGATTAGTTTAGCTTTGCTTCACGCACTCGCTGCGCTAAAACATCACTTTATCAACAAAGATAATACGCTTAAAAAAATGCTATAAAACAGAGGACACATAATGAAAAATTTACTTCTAAGTACCGCGTTAAGTTCAATTTTAGCAGTGCCTATGTTTGCTAACGCTGCTGATTACATCATTGATACCGCAGGTGCACATGCTTCAATTAACTTTAAAGTAAGCCATTTAGGTTTCAGTGTAATTCAAGGTCGTTTTAATACATTTGATGGCGAATTTAGCTACGATGAAAACAACGTAGAAGCATCAAAGGTAATGGTGAATATCGATACAACAAGCCTTGATTCAAACCATGCTGAACGCGATAAGCATCTGAAAAGTGACGACTATATCGATGCTGGTAAATTCTCAACAGCAACATTTGTCAGTACAAAAGTCTCCAAAAAAGACGATAGCAATCTTGCAATCATGGGTGATTTAACCCTTCACGGAATGACCAAGCCCGTTACTATTGACGCAAAATTAATCGGTGCAGGCGATGATCCTTGGGGCAACCGTCGCGCTGGATTTGAAGGTACAACTCGTATAGAGCTTGCTGATTTTGGCATAAAAGCGTCCGGTGCCTCAAGCTATGTCGACTTGGATCTTTACGTTGAAGGTATCCAAAAGAAATAATTGGTTGAAACGAGCATTTAGCTTCTTTTGTAGCGATACTTGTCGGTCATAAGATCAATGATTGTGAGACCACTAGTATCGCTTAATCTATACAAATTCATACTACCTCAATCTCATTAGATTTTTTCGATGCTTTACCCTCCCATTCAACCACAATAGATTTAGACTTCACCTTGTGTGTGATACCAACCAAATATCAGGTTGACAAATGCATACTCCATGAGTTGAATAACATATGTACTCTTACTCTGGTGAACCAAAAAACGAGAGAATTCCCGAGAAATAGGAACCGAGCTATGGATATAACAGAGTTTAATAGTTTCTGTCAGACGTTTGTTGCAACCAGCCATGTCGTACAATGGAACAACGCTGAAGTTTGGAAAGTCGGAGGAAAGGTTTTTGCCATTGGTTTTACATCAAAAATTGGCGAGCCCTCTTATACATTTAAAGTATCAAACCTAAACTACGACTTTCTCAGTGATGAAGATGGATATCAGCCAGCTCCTTACTTTGCTAGTAGAGGGATGAAATGGATTCAACAAACAGAAACATCAGGCCCACTAGACGATGATTTAAAATACTACCTTTCAGAATCTTATAGAATTGTAGCCAGTGGTTTGAGTAAAAAGAAACGATCTGAATTGGGTATCGATATTACGCCTAATAAGAGTTAGCAAAATCAATCCGATTTTCTTAACGACGTTACCATCACACTAATGAAAATCAACATACCACCCAATCCTTGCAACATCGTAAGAGTTTCATTCAGCCACACAACTGCAAACAACGCTCCGAATAACGGTTCACTTCCCATCAATAAAGAAACTCGTGTTGGCGATACACGACGCACTGCGTAGTTTTGGGCGTAAAATGCAAATAGTGTACAGAATATCACTAGGTACCCCATGATTAACCAGAATTCAAATTCGGAAGGTAGTTCTACCCCAATTGGCGACAACGTAACGCCAATAGCAGCCATTATCGATACCACGCCCGATTGAATTGCCGTAAGAGTCGTCGTGGTTATCTTTTTATTATGTGTAAAACGCTTAGTCGTCGTAACCATGAGTGCTCGTAGTATCGCTGCAACCAGAATTAACCCATCACCCAAATTAAAGCTCAAATTATCGCCCCACGGCGATGAGGTCGTCAGGCATAGAACACCAACGACACTAAGAAACGTCATAGCCAGCAAAGACCTACTCACGGATTTTCGATTAATCAATGGCTCTAACAACGCCGTTAAGATAACCGATAGGCTGATGATAAATGCCGCCTTAGCAGCAGAAGTATGGAGCACACCATAAACTTCAAAAACAAAAATCGCCGACAAAATAACTCCGCCTGGTAACGCCGAACGCCAGTCATTATTGAGGCCTGCGTAAGTATCTTTCATCGTTTTAGGCAATAAGCTCAAAAACGTTAGACAAAATCGTATCGCAATAAATATGAATACGTTGGTAAAGCTTAACGCTTCTTTCGTCATTCCATAGCTAGTGCCCCAAAACAACGCCACCATTAACAACATAAGTTCCATAATAGGGATACGATGTCCAAATAATCGTATCGGAGTCACCACGGCTTGTGTATTCATCTTCATTTTCCAGAACAAGTAACATTTGATTTTCTAAGTATCAATTAGTAACCTGAAAAGATAAATACATCTTGATACATAGGACTTGTGCATTTTGGATACAAATAAACTTCTACCTCTGCTATCTGAAATGGGTGTATTTGTTAAGGTTGTTGAGTTAGGTAGTTTTTCTAAAGCCGCCATTCACCTCGGCACCGCGCCCTCTTCCATCAGCCGCACCATCACCAAACTTGAGCAAGCTCTAGAAGAAAAACTACTCGAACGAACGACGAGACAAATGCATCTAACGCCGAAAGGGGAAATTATATTTGCTCACTGTCGAGATATGCTCAATACCGCCCAAACTGCCGTTTCAGCCGCTTACGCAGACAAAACTGACATTTCGGGAATACTTCGTGTTGCCGCTCCAAAAGCATTCTCGAGACAAGTTCTGATGCCGTTGATCTTTCAGTTCCGCAAAACCCACCCAAATGTTTCAATACATCTGAAAGTTGCTGATCACGTGATCGACCCAATTGGAAATGAAGTCGATGTATTGATTCACATTACCCAAGATCCAATCCTAGGGTTGGTTGCTAAACGACTCGGACATTGCAAAATGAAGATATGTGCGAGCCAAGCTTACATTGAACAAAAAGGGATTCCACATCATCCATCAGATCTTGCACAACATAACTGCATTTGCCTAGGTGAAACCCCTAAGGACAGTGTGTGGACATTTAACCGAGAATCCGACGTAGTAAAGGTCAATGTCAAGGGCAGCTTTAGTGTCAATCACAGCGAAATTAGACGTGAGGCCATTCTTCAAGATATCGGTATTTCACTCTTTCCGGATTTTGCGATTCAAGAGCAGATATCATCAGGGCAAGTTGTTGAACTTTTGCCAGATTGGCGGATGGGAGGGAGTTACCAAGGAGAGATCGTCGCGCAATATGCTCAATCACGTTACGTACCAACCCAAATACTAGGGTTTGTAGATTACCTAAATAACCATTTTAACGAGATGAAGTAAAGTTAACGTCGTTGACAAGATAAACATCCTCGACACGCTGATCGAGAGTGTTTGTCCAATCGTCCACGTTGTATTTTACAATAGGCATTTTTTAGCGCCCTCCTCGCTGAAAACCAATCCTCTGGCTTTTCCAACAGTAGATTACCATTAAACCGCTTCGCCAATTGCACGCCATATTCGTCGATGAACTTACTATCAAAATCAATTTCAAAATAGTCTAGCGCTTGTTCGATGGACGTAAACGCTTTTATCACTTGTAGAATATCTGGAGGGACATTGAGTTCGGGGGACGATTTTTCCATTGATCTCTTCTCTTCCTTGAATGCACTGCCAGTGTAAAACGAGAACAGAAACGATGAACTGAACCAAATCAAACTTTGAACTGTCTCACGTATCAAGAATGAAAGGCTCCTGACGGTGGGCTTGAAGTAGGGATTAATGCTCCTAGGTGATTGTTTTTTCCTAATCTGCCCCAAAATTATTGGAGTAAGTGTTTTGATTGTCGTAAACCTGATTCATCGCATAGTGGGAACAACCCAAGCCATGTAGGTTAACGAATGTATTTTTGGATTGTTAAGTAAAAGGCTGGAAAGATAGATGTCTGAAGTAGCAACAAATGTAACCAATAGCGAGTCCGTAATGCAGACAGTGCTAGACACACTCAATTCTGGCTGGGGATATACTATCGGCGGCATTATCATTGTCGTCGCCGCAGGGTATTGGATCTACAAAAAACTCAATACACCTCGTTTCATGGTGCAACAAATACGCCGTCGTAATCTCAAGGAAATGAAAAAACAAGGGGCGGATGCAGAAGGTTCAGAAGCCATGGCTGATTTGGATAGATTGCTCGATTCTGTAGAGGCCTATGCGACCAATCAGGGAATGACTGGCGCAGCAATGTCTCAGTTGCTCGCTCCATTGCAAAAAGTCAATGACAATAAATCCGGTGCCAGCTTTTATCATTCTATGGCGCACATTGCGAAAACTATCGGCGACGTTAACCTTGCCAAAAACCTGTCGAAGAAGTCAAAACAGGTTAAGTCTAGTTCAGCGTTAATGGCCGGCTTGTTAAAGCGTGCTGGAGTTTAAAATTTAGTACCGTTCATACTTTATAAAAAATAGGTTCAGCATTGTGCTGAACCTATTTATATTGTGAATAGTATTTTTTGCGCGTCACTCAGTGTCTGCTAAAGTCGGCGGTTTCTCACTAACGCCCTTCTCACATTTTTACACAACTTGCCAAAACGATATAAGTCATCAAAACCAGGAGAAACACCATTGTCAATTTGATGCTGCCAATAGGTCAAGTCCGTGTCGACAAGTTCCATGAGTTTCTTGGGACAGCCAATACACGAATTATCAACGCCACACTTGAATGTGTCCTCTTGATACAAAGGAAATTCTCGTTTGACCGCATCAATGATTTGCTGCATCGCCGTTATTCGATCAGGTTTTTTTGTCATTATGTCTGCCGCTAAATTCCGTTGTGTTCAGTCCACTCTTTCAACTCTTTAAGAAAGCCCAATGCCGTTCGTCCAAAGTCCGTAATTTCATAACTTACCGCAACAGGTCGAGTATTGAGCACATTTCGCTTAACCAATTTACGCTCTTCCAACTCTTTCAAGCGTTGATCTATCATCTTTTTGCTTGCACCACTGATCATACGACAAAGCTCATTAAATCGAACAGGCTCGTCTCTTAAATGCCACAGTATCGTCCCTGTCCATTTTCCACCTAATACATTCATTCCTCTTTCAATAGCACAAGGAGAGGTACAGCGAGTATCCCGTGATACGATCTTCTCTGCCTTTTTCGGACTCGTTTTGATTGTATTCATATTATCGCCCATTTTCACAACACTAGGTTACTAAAAGTATACTAGTTGACTTAAGTTACCTTCAAGTGCAACATTATCACAATCACATTGATATGACAGTGTTTATGGTTACTTTTTCAGGTTGTCGCCCAACAGAAATAACGGCCAATGTCAGCCCATACTAACGCCCAATATAGTTAGAAACACTTTTAACAGCCACTTGGATTAAAACAATGAATACGATTCTAAACGACCTTCAAAACCGCTATACCGCTAAAAGCTATGACCCAAGCAAAAAAGTATCTTCAGATGACCTAAATATTTTTCTCGAAGCGTTGCGTCTCTCAGCATCATCTATAAATTCACAGCCATGGAAGTTTATTGTTATTGAATCTGACTCAGCCAAACAACGTATGTTTGATTCATTTACCCACAAATTTCAGTTTAATCAGCCACACATTAAAACCTGTTCTCATATCATTTTATTTGCTCATAAGACCGAGTATTCTCGTGCCGATTACGAGGCGGTTATCGATCAACAAATTGCTGATGGACGAATGCCTGCAGAACAAAAAGAAGCGGCATTTTCAGCCTATGCGTTTGTTGAACTCAATAAAGATGAGCAAGGGCAGCATGCTGACTGGACAAAGTCACAAACCTATATTGCTCTGGGAAATGCTCTTCATACCTTGGCTCGTCTAGGTATTGATTCAACAACAATGGAAGGTATCGATTCTGATATGCTGAAAACGCTGTTTTCAGAAGAATTAGATGGGTATGAATGTCATGTAGCGTTAGCGATTGGCTATCACAACAAAGAAGAAGATTACAATTTGGGATTGCCAAAATCCCGCCTTAACTTTAATGAAGTTATTGATATTATTTAATTTAAGCGTAGTAATACTGGTTTTATCTTTGTTTACATTAATTAAAATAAAAATGGTGCTCAATTGAGCACCATTTATCAATTCTAAACTATTATCTCATCGAATGATTAAGATTTAGTTTTCAATAAATCACGAATTTCAGTTAAAAGCACTTCTTCTGATGAAGGAGCAGGTGGTGCTTTTGGTGCTTCTTCTTCTTTTTTCTTCATTGAATTGATGCCTTTAATCATCATGAAGATAGCAAAAGCAACGATAGTGAAATCTAACATCGTCTGAATAAATGCACCGTAACTGATTACAACGGCTTCAGCATCTCCAGTCGCTTCTTTAAGTACGATCGCTAAATCAGAAAAATCGACACCGCCTAACATTAAACCAATTGGTGGCATGATTACGCCTGATACTAATGCCGTGACAATTTTACCGAACGCTGCGCCGATAATGATACCAACGGCCATATCGACAACATTTCCTTTTACAGCAAATTCCTTAAATTCTTTCATCATACCCATAATATTCGCTCTCACTTTGTCTTATTAATTAAATTTAAAATTCTGCGCTTCAACTCTACTAATATCTGTTTGATCTAACGCAGCGTTGGGCATTGGAACTTATCTCTTTTGCAAATAATTTCATTTACAAAAAACAATGACCTAAATCAATTTTTACATGGATATTTCATTCTCTACCAGTAATTTCAGTGACTAAACCCATAAGATTCCATCACTTCTCGAAATTAAGAACATGAATAAGTGATTCGCGATAAATGATCGAGCATATGAAAATACACTAATAGCCTATTTTCTCTTGAAAATTGTAATTTCTTCAAATTTTTCCTACGCTTAAATCAGTTTCTTATGTGACTCAAAACCAAACCGGATAAAACACCCTACCTATATAGTGAGAATTGACCATATGAATAACATTTCTGATTTGACGTTGTACAGAGAGGTTATGGACATCCTACCAACACCGGTTCTGATTAAGAATAATGAACTACGATACGTCTTTATAAATAAAGCATTTGAAGATCTGTTTCAGGTCGATAGAAAAAATATCATTGGTGAACTCGACAAAGATGTGTTCGCACAGCGCCAAGTCACTCAATGCAGTTCTGGTGACCTTAGGGTACTTGCTACTGGTGAAGTAGACGAATCCTATGAAACAGTATTTGATAAAAACTCAGAACAACGAGAAGTCATTACTCGGAAAAATAGGTTAATTGCTGAGAGTGGTGAACCCTATTTAGTTGGTACTATTCATGATATTACCGACGTTTCAGTTACGAATAGACAATTAATTGAAAGCGAAGCCAAATTAAAAGAACAATCTAATGCATTGGAACTAATGGCAAACACTGACCCACTAACTGGAAGCCTAAACCGACGCTCATTAGATGAACGCCTTCCACGATTGTTTACCGAGCAAAACAATATTGGCGGCGTCATCGTTCTAGATATCGATCACTTTAAGGCAATCAATGATGCCTACGGACATCACGTTGGAGATATCGTACTAAAAGACTTAGTCGACGCGATATCCAGTATTGCGCCCGAAGGCTATGATCTTATCCGAATGGGGGGAGAAGAGTTCTTAGTTGGATGTCCAGGAATTGATGCGAGTACATTAACGGAACTTGCAGAAAACTTGCGTCAATACATTGAGAGAGCAACCATTATTACTCCTAGTGTCAAACTCTCAATCACAGTGAGTATTGGTACATCACACACTCAAGCCGTAAATAAATGGGACTTGGACAAACTGATTCATCTGGCCGACCAAGCTCTATATCAAGCGAAGGAAAGTGGCCGAAATCAAGTCGTCAATTATCTCTAGGTTCCAACTCATGTGACGAACAAGGAAAACAGTGGTAACTTGTTCGTCTATTCATTCAGCGGAGCCTGCATTCATGAGTAAAGTCGCTATAGTGATCGGTGCAACCGGTTTAGTCGGTAACGCCCTTGTACAACAACTCTCTACCGATGACTCATTTCACAAGATAGTCTGTATTACTCGCCGACCGATATTGATTAATGATGGCAAAATCGTCAATCAAGTTATTGATTTTGATAACTTAGAACAACATGCGTCATTATTTTCTGGTGACTTTTTATTCTCGTGTCTCGGCACCACACGCCATCAAGCTGGGAGCATTGATGCGCAGAAAAAAGTGGATATTGACTATCAATTAAAGGCCGCCCGACTCGCCGCAAAGAATGGTGTAACCCAATACCTTTTAGTTTCATCTGCAGGAGCCAATTCTCGAAGTAAAAGCCCATATCTAAAAATGAAGGGAGAGCTTGAGGATCAAATAGCTTCGTTGCCGTTTGAACGTATTGCTATTGTACAACCCTCGGCACTATTGGGATATCGTGAAACGCCACGTATCAGTGAAAAAATAGGAGGTTGGATTCTTCCAATACTGACTTCGATTCCTCCTTTAAAAAAGTATCGCCCGATCACTGGCTTTCAAGTCGCTGCTAAACTCATCAATATTAGTCAGCAACAAACGCAGAGATTCGAGCGATTTCAACTGGATGAACTGTTTAATATCGAAATCCGTTAATCAGACTTATTACGTTTACTGATCACCACCACCGATCCCACAACCAGTGCAATTCCTATGGCGTGGAAAACGGTGAAGCTTTCACCTAACAATGAAACTGCAAACAACGTCGTAATTACTGGACCAATATTGCCTGTTAAACTCAACACCGACGGAGTTAACCTCGCCATACCAGCCGCCATAAAATAAGACGGCAAAACAGTACAGAAAAAACCCGTCGCAATACCCAATAAAATCAGCTCGGATGACATATCACTAAATGAAGTACCATAGAGACTATATTGCAATAGAATGATACTTCCAGCACTCCCCATCCCAACACTGGTAAACAGTTGACTACCTAATACCGTAATCAGGCGCTTACTCAATATCAAATAAACCGCAAATACAAACGCTGAGGCGATAGCAAGCATGCTGCCAAACCAAACTTGCTCTCCAAAGTGAGATAAATCATGAATAACGATAAATGCAATTCCGATATACCCCATGAAGATCGCCTTAATAAGACCTGGCTTTAGACGATCTTTAAATACAACCGCACTGATCACGACCACAAATGTAGGGTAAAGAAATATCAATAAGCGTTCTAGCTGAGCTGAAATCAATGATAAAGATACGATGTCCAAAAAGCTGGCACAGTAATATCCAAGAATTCCGACCAATGCTGCTTGCCATCCATAAGTTTGAAGTGCACTACGCGCGCGGCTTTCACGACACAACCAGAGTAATATGATGATATAGAATGGTAGCGAGCTAGCCGCACGTAAACTCATAATCGCTGTCGCATCACCACCTGCGTCATACGCAAGCTTAATCAAGACAGGCTTAATTGAAAAAAGTGCGGTCCCCAAAAGAGCATATACAATACCAATACTGTATTGAGATATATCTTGAGATCGAACAGAGGGATCATTCATTACTCGTTCCTTAATTTAATAAAAAAGGCTACGAGATAAATGACGAAACGGCTGCATTCACTCGCAGCCGGACACAACAACGTCTACCGACTGCAGGGCATAAGAAGGAGCCAGAGTTTAGTAGTGTGTTGATACATTGAAATTTCCTTAAGATTGAGAAGCCACGTTATCAGACCATTTGAATAGTGACAAGCAATATAAATTCATGGCCTAAGTTTGTGCTATGGTAGACGGATTAAACGGATTAAAATGACACCTTATTTTTCGCTCGGTTTCTTCGTCTATTTTCTTTAGCTTATTTTGAAACCAAATGACCACTAGAGCACGCTATGTTTGAGCTAATTATCGGAATACTCTTCCCAATGTTTGCAGTAACCACTGTCGGTTTTTGCATCGGTCGTTGGATAAAACTGGATTTTGCACCAATCAATCGAATTAATATGGACTTTTTTATTCCAGCACTCGTTTTTTCGTCTGTTGGTACGATGCCACTTGATATCACAAAGATCCCACTTCTTAGTGCTGCGCTACTCGCGATCTTGATCCCTTGCATTGTGATGTTGTTGGTTTGTCGCGTATTCAAGCTCAACTTTAAAGTGTGGGCACCACCTCATATGTTTCGCAACAGCGGCAATTTAGCGATTCCCCTTTTTACCTATGCGTTTGGCGACAAAGCATTGGCATCTGCCGTATTAATTTTTGTTGTGTCTTCGTGTATGCATGTCAGTCTTGGCTTAGCCTTGGTAAGCAACGGAAACCCACTTAAGCAAGTCATTCGAATGCCCATTTTTATTGCGGCGGTTATTGGCCTAGGTTTAAACCTAAGCGAGATCGGGATCTGGAATCCACTGTATGAGGCGAGCGCATTATTAGGGCAGACCGCTGTGCCTATCATGCTCGTTTCTCTTGGAACACAAATGTGTTTTATGCGTCTTAGTGGATTGAAAGTGGGGCTAATCTGTACTCTGCTTTCACTTACAACCGGCGCCATCACATTCAGTATTATCTACCTATTTATTCCCCTACCCGCCATGCACTTACAAATGATGTTGTTATTCTCGATGTTGCCACCTGCGGTTATGAACTATCTCCTCGCTGAACGTTTCAACCTTGAACCAACTAACGTTGCTTCGATGGTCTTATTCAGCAATTTCTTTAGCATTTTCACCTTACCGATATTACTCACCGTAGCTTTCTCGTTGGGGTGATTTTTTCATTAAAAAAATATTGCACAAGTAATAATGTGGCATAAATCAAATACGAGACTTGTCTTAATATGGCGAGTCTCGAAAGAAGATCATTGATAACTCGCAACAAGTCACCTATCAATAAGTCGACCAATCATGTTTTATTCAAGTAATATCAATGATCCAAGCTGATCACAATTTTCTCGCTAACGATTCAGTCACGACTGCCAATCAATCCACTGCCATAAAACCACAAATATTATAATGTTAATAGTTTCTCTTTAGTTAAGTTTTACTTAACTAAATGTCAATTTCTATCGTTTGTTAAATTGGTATATCTGACTAATAATTATGTCTAGAAACATTGGAATTTATAACTTTGGGGGCAACTATGGCACATTCGATCGACCGTTCGTTCACTTTGCAGCATATTGCGCCAACGGAATGGCATAAGAAAATCTATACGGAAATTAAAATGTGGCACCGCGACGCGGTAACAAGAAAACAACTTAAAAACTTACCTGAACATCTCTTTGATGATATTGGAATCAATAGAGAAGAAGCGATGCAAGAAGTAAATCGTTTTCCATTTAGAGACGCTTTATTCTTTTGGGTATAACTCGCTAGACCAAATTAGAACACCAAAACAGATAACGGGAATTGACTTTTTAAATAAGAATACATTCCCGTTGAAATACCTTTTCCCGCTGCACTTCTCTTTTCTAATTTACCTTCATTTCGCTTTACTCTGATAAACTAACGCTCGTTCAATCTCATCAAGTTTCTATCAGCTCAAATACATATAAATATTTTCCGAAAAACGATAGAAAACCGCATCAATTTCAGTTAGATTTCTACCCCTTTTTTGAAGAATATAACAAGTGGGTTGGCGCGATATGTATATTGGATTTGATTACGGAACATCAAACTGCTCCGTCGCAACAATGAAAGACAACACTCCCATATTCTTACCACTCGAGAACGACCAATTCTATATTCCTTCAACTGTGTGCGCACCAACCCGAGCGTCAATATCCGAACATCTTTTCCGTCACCTAGATATCTCACCAATCGGTGAAGTTGGGGAGCGTGTACTTCGTACCGCACTCGCGTTTAATCGTGATGAGGACATAGACCTCGAACCAAACGATATAATGTTTGGAAGAGCGGCACTGGCGGCCTATCTTGATGATCCAAGTAACGTCTATTACGTAAAATCTCCCAAATCTTTTCTAGGCGCATCTGGACTTTTAGATACGCAAATCAGTTTCTTCGAAGACTTGGTTTGTTTAATGATGACGAATATTAAACGTAAAGCCGAGCAGACAACAAATACACAGATTGCCGATACGGTAATCGGACGTCCGATCAACTTCCATGGTCGAGGTGGTGATGTCGCCAACCAACAAGCCGAAACCATTTTATATCAAGCAGCAAAGCGAGCTGGGTTCAATAATATCGAGTTTCAATTTGAACCGGTTGCGGCAGGCTTAGAGTACGAAGCAACGCTAAACTCAAATCAAATTGTTTTAGTCGTCGATATTGGCGGCGGTACTACCGACTGTTCCGTCATCGAAATGGGACCAAGCTTACGAGGAAAGGCTGACCGTTCTCAATCTTTACTTGCGCATTCAGGTCTGCGTGTCGGTGGAAACGATTTAGATATTGCGCTCGCGTTTGATCAACTCATGCAACCTTTTGGAAAAAAAAGCCAGTTTCTAAGTGGGCTTGAAATGCCGTTAACACAGTTTAGAAACCCTATCGCGATCAATAATGTCGCCGCACAGAGTGATTTCTATAGCCGTCAGAATTTAGCGGAATTAACACGCCTACACAAAGATGCACAACACCCTAATAAACTGGCGCGGCTACTAGAGGTATACAATGAAAAGTTGGGCTATCGAATTGTCCGCCGAGCAGAAGAAGCCAAAATCGCGCTCTCAAATCAAGATGCATATCTAACTAAACTAGAACTACTCGAAGAAACATTACAGATTGATATCGAGCATCAGAAAATGGTCGATGCAATTGAGTCTCCAAAAAATAAGATGATTGAATTGGCTAAAGATGCAGTAACACAAGCAAGAGTGACACCGAATACAATTTTCGTCACTGGTGGTTCTTCTCGCTCACCGGTACTGCGTCATGCAATAGAACAAGCATTTCCCAATATTACCATCGTCACTGGAAACCACTATGGCTCGGTTACCGCTGGCCTTGCTCGTTGGGCAGAGATTTGTTTTAAGTAAAATAACTCTGGCAAACGTCACGCTTTATTGCATCGAATAATGAGTGACGTTTGTATTTTAATCCTCTCTTCATTTGACCTAGTCACCCAATTCATACAGTATGATTAGTGCCTTATAACGCATTGTTTATCTTAGTATTGAAATGCTGTTTCTCTTTCCTCTTACCTTCAATGGGATCACATGAAGTTATCATTAATCGCTGCAGTTTCTGAAAATGGCGTCATTGGATCTGGGTTAGATATCCCTTGGTCTGTCAAAGGGGAACAATCACTATTTAAAGCCATGACGTTTAACAAATGGTTAATTGTTGGACGAAAAACGTTTGAATCGATGGGAAAGCTTCCAAATCGAAAATACGCGGTGATTACACGCTCTCCAATTGTTTCTACTGATGAAGGTGTTCAATATTTCTCTTCAATCGACGATGCATTAATGGCTCTGGCGCACGTCACTGACCATGTCTTTGTTTCGGGTGGTGGAGAAATCTATCAAGCTCTGATCCATCAAGCGACAACGTTACACCTTTCGACAATTCATAAACACATTGATGGCGACGTGTATTTTCCCGAGATTCCAAACGATTATCACAAGGTATTTGAGCAGAGTTTTAACTCAAATCTTGATTATACCTACCATATTTGGCAAAAGAGCAAGGGGGGAATATAGATGAACTCAAATGACATTCTATACATCTCTGATCTTGATGGGACCTTACTAAACGATGATCAGACTGTGTCACACAACACTCAATCGTATCTAGCGACAGCGATCCAAGAAGGCGTAAATTTTACTTATGCAACAGCAAGATCGATTACCTCTAGTCAGTTCGTTCTCGACAGCCTTAACATAAGGCTTCCTGTGATTTTATATAATGGCGCGCAAATATATTGTCCAATTCGAAAAACTTATATCCACAGTGCGTATATGGAAGCAACAGCATTCACATCCCATTTAAATCAATTTCTAACCGATGGTTTAGATCCCGTTATTCATTGTTTGGATAAAGAGGATAACCTCAGAGTTTATTTTCGATCCGCAGCCAATAAAAGTACCGCAACTTGGATCAATTCAAGACTCAAAAATGGCGACAACAGATTCCGCATTACCGAAGATTTCTCCGAAATAGACCAAACCAAAGTCATTGAACTAATGGTGGTAGCACCGCAAGAAATGCTCATTCGATATCAAGACTCCTTAACCAATGAGCCAAGTGTCTCGTCCGTTCTTTCGGAAGATATTTACTGCAAAGGTTTCTATTGGTTAGAGTTAAGCCATCGAAATGCCAATAAAGGTTATGCTGTTAAAAAGCTAGGAGAACATTTAGGTATAAACAAAGTTGTCACGTTCGGGGACAATCATAATGATATCCCTATGTTTGAACATTCATATCGCTCTCTTGCGATGAGCAATGCGCAACCATCCGTTCGAGAAGTCGCTAGTGATGTGATTGGTTGTAATAATGACGATGCGGTTATTCGTTATATTGAAGGACAAAGAACGAAATAAAGAGGTGAATATGGGATTTTGGTATTTAGTCATTGCCATTTGTGCCGAAGTCGTCGGTACGTTAGCGCTAAAGGCCTCGAATGGCTTTACTCACGCTATCTCTGGTACTATTTGTGTTCTAAGTTACGCCATTACCTTTTACTTTTTCTCACTGGTGCTAAAAACGGTGCCTATCGGTATTGCTTACGCGATATGGGCGGGAATGGGCATTGTGCTTATTGCATCCATCGGTGCGGTGATTTATCGTCAAGTTCCGGATATTCCGGCTATATTAGGAATGGTACTCATTGTCTCTGGCGTCATCGTTATCAACGTTTTTTCCAAAACAAATGTGCATTAATACCTATCGAGAGCAAAAATAGAATCATGGTTGAGATAAAAACAGTTCCTTATGACGAAGAACATAAACACAGTATTCAGTCTATTCGGCAACATGTATTTTGTGTAGAACAAGGGATCGACCGCGAACTCGAATTTGATGGATTAGATAGTACTGCCATACATGTAATCGCATCGGTAAATGGTCAAACTGTTGCAACGGGACGAATGTTAAGCGATGGTCATATTGGTCGAATCGCTGTATTGAGTGAATATAGACGTTTAGGCATTGGCTCAAATATCGTTCTTTCATTAATTGATGAAGCTACCAATAACGGCTATTCAAGTGTTTATCTCGGTTCGCAAAAACATGCAATTGATTTTTACGTTGAGTTAGGTTTCACGCCAGTTGGAGAACCATTTATGGAAGCAGGACTCGAACATTTATCGATGGAAAAATCTCTCACTTAACTCACCATTTCCCCAATGGTTACCATTTTTGCGAGACAGGTAGATTAATCCAGCCGCTCCTTGGAGGATAATAGAGCTGTGCAGAAATATTCATGGCTAGCACTTCAATCGAGTTTTTCCTCAACGATGTTTAAGTGAAGTGTTAACTTATTAAGTGACTCATCCTAAGGAGTGCCTATGTTTACTGTAACCCAAATAGATACTAATCGGTTAGATATTGAGTTGAGTGGCAAATTAGATGCAGAGCAAATGAAAACGGCATTGGACGAACTTGTCACCAAATCAGAACATATCGAAAACGGAACCATGATGTACGATGTAATCGATTTTCATTTTCCATCACTTGGAGCAATAGGAATCGAATTATCACGCCTTCCATCCATGTTCAAACTGATCAACAAATTTGATCGTGCGGCAGTATTAACGGATACACCATGGATAAAAAAAGCCAGTGAATTAGAAGGTGCGCTATTTCCTGGACTCGAAATAAAAGCCTTTAATCGAGCTCAAAAACTGCAAGCAGAAGCGTGGTTATTGGGTGAAATTTAATGACAGCTCTCACCGCTAAGATTACGCGTTGATGACAGTGCGGTGAGAGTCATTTCAGAATAGAACATCACGCTACTATTAAGTAAGACTCGCGATAATACAACCCACTAGGAGTAAATATGACTTTTGAACGAATTATGGGCTTGGAAGTCATTAATGATGAAGTTTACCAACAGTATCGAGAAAACATGATCCCAATCTTACACTCATTTGGTGGTCGTTTTGGTTTCGATTTTAAGGTGAGTGAAGTATTAAAGTCGAAAACTGACACCAAGATAAATCGAGTATTTACCATCGAGTTTCCCAATAAAGAAGCTATGACGATGTTTTTCTCGGATCCTCAGTACCTAGTGGTAAAACAGCAATATTTTGATCAATCGGTACGTTCAAGCACAATAATATCGATGCACGAGAAAGCTCCGAATGAATAATCAGCCTTTCTCTGTAAGTCGCATGAATACCGACTTTGGGGTATTTCGAATATCTGGGAGTTGGTGCAGTAATACTCAGAATATTGATAGCATAGTTATGACATCCATCGAAATAATGGGGACAGATGGGTGGGTGCTATTGGTCACCGCGAGTGAGCAGAATGTTCAATTAATCCATCGTTTACAACCATTATTATTGCGACATTTACAATCCAAGTAGGCTAATTGAGCGCTTAAACAGTCATAAAGTTGGTTCATACAAACCCACCATTACGACGCGCTAGGCGGTCGACTATCTCGCATCAAAATATCGAGAGTAATTTGAGCTCTTTTTGGATTGTCTAAATCAATACTTTCTATCATTTCGCATTCATCTCGCACCATTTCATCGATTAAACTTGGGTAATGGCGGCAATCTTCTGGTCTATCTAAATAAATACTGCACGTGTATTTGTTTGGCTCATCAGGAGAGCGTTTCGGAGCGATGTCTAAAAATGGGCACTGCTTCAGTTGTTCTCCTGTTTTAGGGTCAAACCATATTTTTTTGTCTTTGACGAACTCGAAAATATCAGGGTTAAATAACTCCCAGAGATCAATTTCTTCTTGGGTTGCGGCTAAATCTCCATCACCATATTTAATACAGCATTTGCCACATTGATTGCAATTCTTCATAGTTCGCTGAGTCAATAAATGAATATTCACTCATAGTAACACTAATGTCGTTTAACCCTTTACAAACTCGGTTATAACATGAACCTTCCCGTACGCTAATCCTTCAATTGACTAACTTACCGAGTTGGATCAATATGAAATCGACTTAATAGTAGTACAGTGAATTATCTTATTGAGAATTATAAAGAGCAACCTGCCAATGGACGATTTTAAATCCTACCCAATTTCGCTATACGAAATTTACAAAGCAAGAAAAATAGTCTCACAGCATTTAAACCCATCATCTTTGGTTCACTATGAAAGCTTATCTAAATTGCTTGGTTTTGAGGTGTACGTTAAACACGAGAACCAAAACTTAACGGGCAGTTTTAAAGTTCGAGGTGGTCTAAATATAATGGCTCATATTAAGCAGGCGGAGATCAAAGGTGTCGTCACGTTTTCAACGGGAAATCATGGTTTGTCTGTTGCTACCTCAGCAAAACTATTTGGTATCCCTGCCATAGTAGTCGTTCCCAAAGGTTCAAATCCGGTAAAAATTAACCTGATCAAAGAAGCAGGAGCAGAAGTGGTTGAAGCGGGTGAAAACTTCGACGAATCCGCATTAGTGGTATCGGAGATCAGCCAATCAAAAGGTTATTACTACGTCCATCCTGCCAACGAGCCGCATATTGTTAACGGCGTGGGCACGGAATTTCTCGAAGTTATGGATCAACTACCCGATGTCGATGCCATCATTTTACCGCTTGGTGGTGGCAGCGAAGTAGCCTCCGCAGTAACAGTATTGAAAACGATCAATCCCGACATCGACATTTATGCCGTTCAAGCAGAGCAATCAAGCGCCGCCTGTTGCTCGTGGAAACAAGGTGAAATCCTAGAACGCTCAAATACTACCTTTGCAGGAGGATTTGCGACTGGCACCGCCTATCAAGCCACGTTTGATATCTACAAAGATTCTCTTAGCGATTTTATACTGCTTTCGGAAAACGAAATCTTACAAGGCATCGCATTAGCAGCTCATCATACGAGAAATCTTGTTGAAGGTGCAGGTAGCTCAACGATTATGGCGGCATGGAAACTTAGAGAAAAATTAGCTGGGAAAAAGGTCTTGCTTCAATTTAGTGGTTCAAACGCATCCCCAGAAGAGCTAAAGAATGCGTATGAACTCTCTGCGTTCCAAGATGGAAAAATCAGGTAGTATTCACAAAAAGATTCAGGCAAGTAACGAGCAAGAAAAGGAATATTAGACATTGTGGACATAATAAAATCGGATCAGTCAAACAAACACGTGATTGAAAATATGATGCAACTCTATCTTCATGACCTCTCGCCATACACGCAAGATAACCCTGACCAACACGGCCTTTTTTCATTGGGTAAATACTTTGGTTTATACTGGGAAGATAATGATCGATTCCCTTACATCCTGATTCATCAGGAAAAACCCGTCGGATTTGCGCTGGTACGCCGCATTGAGAATGATGTCTACTCGATTGCTGAGTTTTTTGTATTGCGTTCAGCCCGTAAACAAGGCTTTGCTACTCTGTTCTCTCACCACCTATTTGGCCTACACATTGGTGTTTGGCAAGTTGCAGAATTGGAACAAAACCTTGTATCGCAAACGTTCTGGCGCAAAACCATTTCCTCATTCACAAAGGGGCAGTTCGAAGAAAGCTGGTCACCTTCTCAACCTGTAGGCCCTATGCAAACCTTTCGATCCGAAGAAAAAGCGTGATTACCCATTTATTGTTTGACCACGATGGTGTCCTAGTCGAAACCGAACAATGGTATTTTGAAGCCACAACCCAAGCACTGGCAAAACTCGGTATTACCATGACGTTCGATGACTACAAGCAACACTTGGTTGATGGCACGTCGAACTGGGCCGAAGCCGTGAAACTCGGTATATCACCAAGCGAAATCCAAGCCGTTCGAGCGTGGCGAGATCAACGTTACCAGTTTTACTTACAACACGAAGATATCGATATTTCAGGCGTCTCCGATGTATTACAATACCTCAGCCAACACTTTAAAATGGCCGTAGTCACCACTTCCAAACGCATCGATTTCGAACTCATTCACCGCGAGAGAAGCTTGCTCAATACTATGTCTTTCGTGTTATGCCGAGAAGACTACCACAAGGCGAAACCTCACGCTGAACCGTACCAAACAGGACTCGCTCGATTTGGTGTCACGCCCGCGAATACCTTAGTCATTGAAGATTCAAAGCGTGGACTTGCCGCTGCAGAAGCTGCCGGAATTAAAACCATTAAGGTACACAATGAATTTGTCGCGCATCAACACGCCTTTTCTGATTACTCAATCCCATCGGTACAAGCGTTGCCAGATTTGTTAAATCGTATCAATAAAGGATGAGCATAAGGAAATCGAAACAAGACTTGATTCATCTTTAATCACTCCCCATATCTGTTAGATAAGGAAAACAGCGGTAAGGATTACTGAATGGATTACGTATTCGCGGTGATATTATTCGCCGTGTCATCATCGGTCACTCCGGGACCAAACAACATCATGGTTATGACATCTGGCGTTAACTTTGGTGTTAGAAAAAGTATGCCCCTACTTACCGGTATCTGCGTCGGCTTTACGATTATGCTGCTTTTAGTCGGATTCGGATTTTCAACGCTGTTTGACCTGTTCCCTCAGTTACACTTTATTATTAAATGCGTCGGCGTCTTATATTTATTATACCTCGCCTACCTTATTGCTCGTTCTGCAGAAGACATTGATTCTGACAACCAGAGCGAACCATTTTCATTTATGAAAGGGGTACTATTTCAATGGGTTAATGCCAAAGCTTGGGTAGTCGCAACGGGTGCGATCGCTGCTTTCACCACTGTCGGTACGAGCTTTTACAGTCAAAATATTATAATAGCGACAACTTTTTTTATTGCCTCATTTCCGTGTGTAGGGTTGTGGCTCGCCTTCGGTGCCTTACTTAAAAATGTTCTAAACGATCCAAAACGTCGCAAGTGGTTTAACCTTTCGATGTCAGGGCTACTCGTACTCTCAGTGGTCCCCGTCGTGTTCGAAATTATAAAGCATATTGATTATTAACAATTCGTCTCAAAACCGGTAGAACAGGAGTCAGACTCATGCTTACAGACATCGTTGGAGAACTTTTTCTTGGCTTAGCCAAATTTATTATTAGAATCTTTAGCGAAGTGGTGATTGAAATATTCATTAAAGGCTTAGGGTATTTGGCGTGTAAGCCATTCAAGAAAAATGCGACCATTACTGATAATACTATTGTACTTGTTGGCTTCGCACTGTGGATTGGTATTATAGGTGTTACCTACCTCATTATTACAAACTGGACATGATGGGATTCAGTATATAGGCAGCGCATTGGCAGTCTCAACATTAGTGAAAAATTGATTGGTGTAAGCCACGAGACACAAGCAAAATATATAGAAATAACATCGTAAATTGAGTCGCTTGGCATAACCCGGTACATTGGAAAATCAACATTGCAAGACATTACGAAGAGCCCAAAACAAGGAGCAAGATTTGGATTACAGCAAGTTAGACACCGATAATTTTTCAGATTGGCAGCAAGTATTAGATGAAACGAAAAAGTCATTATCCTATCAACAATGCTTTAAACTCAAAGCCTACGTTGGAAAATACCAAACCTATTGTGTTGAGAAAAATCCAGATGACGGCGTACCAGAAGAAGTAAAAGAAGCGTTACAAAGATTGAATAAACAGATCCATCACCTTAAAACGTCGCAGAAAAAATCATTTGCCGAATCTTACATGATTCCCATCGTCGCTATTGTTATTGGCGGCATTGTTGGTTTTTGGTTAACACAGTCGTGAGCATAAACAGTATATTTAGATTTGATACTGAATAAGATCAAGTCACTGTTTTGCACCCAGTACGCTTTAGTGAAATAAGATATAAGACATTGTTTAATAATTAAAAGTATTATTGACTTAACGTTCAAAGTTCGAGAACATTAATTTACTTGGAGATTATCCAAGATCACAATAATTTAATTAATGTCAGTTCTTTTAAGAAAATAACGGTTAGGAAAACAATGAAACGTATAATCAACACCGCCTTACTACTCTCTTTCACTGCGTCTTATTCATCTATTGTCAATGCTCATGCCACCCTCGAGGTTCAACAAGCACAAGCCAACTCTACGTATAAAGCAGTAATGCGCATCGGTCATGGCTGTGATGGAAGTGCTACCAACGTCGTTCGTATTCAGATTCCAGATGGCGTCATTAAGGTAAAGCCTAAACCTATTGCTGGGTGGGACATTTCTCTTAAAGAGAAAGAATACAAGAAGGCCTACGAGTATTATGGTTCTAAAGTCACCACAGGGGTATCGGAGATTGTCTGGAGTGGTGGCCATCTGCCAGATAACTATTATGAGGAGTTCATTTTTCGAGCTCGTATTACCGATGACTTTAAACCTGGAGAAGCCGTTTACTTTCCAACAATACAAGAATGTGAAGTTGGAGAAAGCCTCTGGACTACCATTCCTGAGGAAGGCCAAAACGCACATGATATAGAAAGTCCAGCACCTGGACTGACGATCATCAGCAATATAGAGGGTGGACATCACCATTAAACTCAGCCGATGACATACAACAAATAGAGAATATGCAACGTCACTAGAACCGAATTTGATTCTCTTTACCATTGTTCATTTCATAAAAAAAGACGCTCAGAGAGCGTCTTTTCTATTTCATCGAAAAAGTAATTCTAATAGTTACATTTCAGGTGCAGTTGCTGGCCCTAAAGTAAGCTTCGAGAACGTTACACTGTTGTAGTCGTTCGTTAGCTTGTCTTTAGTAAAGTCGCCAGTACCTTCACACGCTGGTGACCACATGCTGTCACTATCGCTTGCACTACATTGACCGTATGCGCCAGCTTTGAAGTAGAACGTTTCCTGTTCGTAAGCACGTGCGAAATCTTTCTCATCAACTTTGCCGAATGCGTCAACATTCTTCGTTAGGTCGATTTGGAATTTCTTGGTACCGAACTTTTCAGTGCTGAACGTTAAGTACATAGTGTTTTGGTAAACGTTAACGCTATAACTAAACTCTTCACCAAGTTTTAGACCGTTTTCTTTAGGATCTGCAGCATTGTCCCAACCATTACCCCAAACTGGGTAGGAGATGTCAGTGCGATCTGGGTGTTTCTTCGCTAGGTTACGCTCATAGTTAAAGAATACAGAACCCGCTTCGTGACCTGGGCGAATTTTATAGAAGATTTTTAGTGGCTCATTACCGTGACCAAAGCCATTTTCAGAGGCGATGATTTTTTTATCTTTACCGGCGTGAATCTGCCCAACAACCACCGAGAAAGCAGGTACTTTGTCTGGATACTTAGCATTTTGAGAAGTGTGGTTCACTTTCAATGTTGCTTCTAATTTTCCGCCGATAGAGCCAAATGACTCAGCGTTTTCATGCGCTGCAAGTACCCAGTTGTTTTTAGGATCTTTGGTTCCAATACTGGTATCAGCACCACGAAGCATTTGACGCAGTTCAGATCGAGCATTCTTTGAGTTCTTTGTCGTAACCGCTTTATTTTGTACTTGGAATACAAGGTGCTTGTTTTCGTCCAAGTAGAAGAAATCTGGGTGAGAGTACGTCAAGATCTCTGGACTTTGGATTTCATCAACCTTCCCGTTTTTATCTTCATCCATTGGAAGAGTAATTTTCCAGTAGGTCATATCAAACACATCCGCAGGTACTGCTGCTTCAGCCATAACATTGGCTGAAACACTGACTAGTGCAGCTAGGCAGAGAGATTTCTTAAACATTATCAATCCTTAATTAAATAATTACACAAAAATAGAAACGTAGTGAGCACAAGAAACTTTTTTAACAACAAAAGCTAGGTAAAGAAGGTCTACTCACAAAGTGGGTCAATTATATTTATATTATTATATGATGCTAATACAAAATAAAAAAATGAGATCCATGAGTACATTCTGGAAGATTTAGTCGCTAAAATAGAGATGTTGGTAATGTTTTTAGTTGAAATTGCCTTTTAATTGAACAACTTAATCACTAAAAATCATATGTAATAGAGTGAATATTCTAATAATAAAGCGGTCGTAAAAAGGCTATACCTGATTCATATTTATTTTCCGAATCGTGTATCATGAGGATAAGTTACCTAATAAATGCACTAGGAGCGGAATGTGAAGCAAACCACTATTTTGTTTGATATCAATGAAACTGTTTTAAACCTCGCGTCACTGAGACCAAAATTTAACGCGGCTTTTGGTGATGAACATTACACCGATACTTGGTTCGCGATGCTGCTGCACACCTCGACGGTATCGATGATAACGGATGTTAAAACTGACTTTGCCATGCTCGCCAAGATTTCATTACAAACCTTAGCGGCGAAACTAAATATTCAACTCACACCCGAGACAATCGCTGATATTTTAGGCGGATTTTCCAGCCTCATTGCGCATCAAGACATAAAGCCCGCCCTTTCTAAATTGCGCAATGCGGGATTTAAAGTCGTTGCCTTGTCTAATTCATCGACCAGCTTAATCACAAAACAAATCCACAATGCAACGCTAAGCGAATACTTCGATGACATTATCTCGGTAGAACAAGCTGGAACATTCAAACCTAGCCATGAAGCATATCAATTTGCCGCCCAAACGCTTGCCCAGGATGTTGGGCAACTTCGATTGGTTGCGACCCATGATTGGGATACACACGGGGCAATGTGCGCTGGCTTAAAGGCGGCGTACATTAATCGCTCCGGTGCTTTATATAATCCTTTGTACCACCAACCAGAGATCTATGAATCAACCATGCAAGCCGTTGTAGATAAGATCATCTCGATAGATAAATAACAGAAAACTCGTTCACAAATACACTGGCTTAAGTCTTTCGTACGAACGAGAACTAAGAGGTTAGGATGACCCCAAAGAAGATATTGCTTGCTGTGATCAGTTACCTCTGTCTAACGACAATTGTATTTGCTAAAGATATGGCAACGACTGCCTACGAAAAGCCGAGCGATAGAGGTGAAACCAGAATAGAAAACAAGCTTAGAATCACAGGCGCCGCAGAGGAAGTTACCACCTTTATTAACCAAGAGATTCAACTTTCTCGTCCTCTGAATTTTATCTTTGGTGGTAACGAAGGTCCTTTATATGACTCCGAATTAAATACCGTTTTCATTCCCTATCATTTTGTTCAAGAGGTTGAACGTCGTTTTAGCGATGACGAATATTCAAAAAATGGCATTAGTGTGCTTGATGCGACGATGAATGCCGTTATTCACACCATGTTTCATGAGTTTGGTCATGCATTAATTTACAACTATCAGCTTCCCATTTTTGGGCGTGAGGAAGACGCTGCTGACTCTCTCGCATCAGTACTGTTGATTGAGTACTTTGAACATGGAGCCGAGATGACCATTAATGCTGCGGACCTATTCGACCTTGAAAGCCGAGATATCGACGTTTACGAAGAAGATTTTCGAAGTGAACATAGCCTAGATATTCAACGCTTCTACGCAACACTATGCCAAGTGTATGGTAGCGACCCAGTCAAATATTCTTATTTAAAACTCGAAAATGGATTCTCAGATCGCCGTGCTCAAATATGTGTTGAGGAATATGAAAGCCTACATAGAAGTTGGCTTAAGGTGTTAAAACCGTACCTTTTGAACGAACAATAACCAAGTGATAAAACGCCTACCTAAACCCGATAGGCGCATTTTCTAAAATGAACACGGCGAAAGTAACTTTAAACTGGCTCTCCAGCTTCATCTTCTCCAACAAAGTCGGTTTCCAAACTTGCTTCTGCTAGCCATTGCTGAATCGCTGGACTGTTTAATTGTTTTTGTTGATATTGCTTTGCTTTGTCAGACAAGGCAATACCATAGGTTTCCATTCTTAACGCTACCGGAGCAAACATCGCGTCCGCAATAGACCACTCACCAAATAACCATTCACCTGGATATTGTTCCATTTGCTGCGACCAAATTTCGTCGATTCGAGCAATGTCACCCAATGTACCTTCAGTAAATTCGACACGACGTTTGGCGCGGCAATTCATCGGTAATTGATTGCGGATATTGACAAAACCAGAGTGCATTTCAGCGGCAATCGCTCGTGCTTTTGCGCGCTCTTGTAATGAATTTGGCCACGCCTTATCTTCTAAATAAGCCTCATTCACATACTCTAAAATCGCCAACGAGTCCCACACCGCTAGGTCGTTATCGACTAACGCTGGCACTTTTGCATTGGGAGCCACACTTTTAAGCGTGGTATAGAAATCTTCGGTAAATAACTTCAATTTCACCACTTCAACATCCAAGTCGTATTGTGCAAATAGCACCCATGCGCGTAGCGACCAAGTTGAGTAGTTTTGATTCCCTATGTACAGTTTCATTTCCATCTCCAGCGTTTTATTGGGTAGAGTTTTAGCTTATGGGATTGTGTTCTGCGTGACTAACGGATAGTTTAAATACAATACATTAATAAATCCGATGGGTAGTAAAAGCGATTATGGATATTGAAGCGTTAAGGAGCTTTTTAGCGTTCGTTGAAACTGGAAGTTTTACTCGGGCAGCCAAACAGATTAATCGAACTCAATCCGCTTTTAGTGCTCAAATGCGCAAGCTGGAAGAAGAGTTGAACGTATCATTATTCGAAAAAGAAGGCCGAAATCTCGTACTCAGTGAAGCGGGCTTATCGCTGCGAACCCATGCCGAGCAATTGGTGAGTTTGCACAATAAAGCGATAAAACAGGTCCAACGTTATGAAGACAAGCGCCCATTTCGCTTAGGTTGTCCTGATGATTACCACGATAAAATTCTGCCTAATGTCGTCAAAGCGTTGCAAATAACAGAACCAACTTGTTCGATTCACATCTTTAGTCAACCAAGTGTGACTTTACGAGCTTGGCTAGATGAAGGAAAGATCGACGCGGCGATTGTAACCCGTTCACCAAACAGTGAAGAAGGGTACTGGTTAGCGAAGGATCACGGCGTGTGGGTTGCGCACAGAGACATTGAATTCAATGATGCTCAACCGCTTCCCCTCGCCTTATTTCAAACCGATTGTAAGTATCATGCTGCTGCAATCGATGGGTTAACCAAAAACAGTATGCCTTATCACTTAGTTGCCTGTTGCAGCAGTTCGTCTGGATTAAACTCGATGGTCAAATCAGGCATTGCTGTGGGAGCTATGGGTCAACTGAGTATGGCGAAAAACCTACGAATCCTCGACAATATGCCACCGCTCCCTGTCGTCGATATTGTCCTTATAACGGGTGCCCAATCTCATCCGTTACTCGACAAAGAGTCGTTAGATCATTTAACCCGTTTTGTGAGTAATAACTAAGTGTGAGCGCTTAATCAACCAAACCTTTTTCTACCGCGTATTTCGCCATCTCTGCGGTAGAATGGACATCAAGTTTATGTTTAATATTTTGGCGATGTGTTTCTACGGTGCGGTAGCTGATATCCAACATTGAGGCGATTTTTTTGCTGCTACAGCCTTGTGCAACTAATTTGAGCACCGCTTCTTCGCGACGACTTAAAGGGTTCGGTTTTTGCGCGGCTGGAATAACTTCGGAAGTAAACAAGGTTTGCGTAGTGGTTTCGCAAAAGTATGTCGATCCAGAGTGAACCGTTTTTATTGCTTGAACCATTTTCTCTGCTGAAATTTCTTTCAACATATACCCAACCGCTCCCGCCTGCATGACATTCATAATGTATTCGCGATTGTCATGCATGGTTAACATTAACACTTTGACGTCGGGAAACTCTTCTTTAATGAGCTTGGTAGCATCAATGCCGTTCATTTTAGGCATGCTGACATCCATCAGTACCACGTCAGGCAAATGCTGTGTCACCACGTCGATAGCTTCTAGCCCATTGCAGGCAGTCGCAACGACATCGATTTGAGGCTCAAGTTTTAGGCGAGCGATAAACCCTTCTAACACCACCTGATGATCATCTACAATGACAATTCTTATCGACCTTTCCATACCATTAATCCATCTAAATTGAGCAACACCGTTATTTCTGTGCCAAATTTTGGCTCACTGGATAGCTCAAACTCGCCACCCATAAACTCGACACGTTCACGCATATTTCGTAATCCGATACCCTTTTTTACCGATGCATCAGTCGCTTGAAAACCAATACCATCATCTCGAATAATTAACTGCAACATTGTTCCCATTTGTTGCAATATCACGGTAATCTTCGACGCTTTTGCATGTTTTTCTATATTGGTAAGTGATTCTTGCGTTACACGATATAAGGTTGTGGCCACTTCTGATTTAAGTTTCCCTTCTTCGGTATCAAACAGGGTTTCAACTTCTATTTCGGTATGAGAGTTAAAATCCTTCAATAACGTTGTCAACGCTGCTTCAAGCCCTAAATCATCTAACGCACTCGGTCTGAGGTTATGAGAAATTCGCCGAACTTCATTAATTGCGGTAGAAAGTGAACTTTGAGACTTATCAAAATGATGGCATAAAGAACCATCCAACGACAAATGCTTCATCTGATTTTTAAGTAACTCGAGGTGGCACTTGCTCGATACCAGTAACTGATTTATACCATCGTGAAGTTCTCGCGCTAAGTGCTTTTTCTCATCTTCCTGAAATGACATGGTTTTATTGACTAACTCAATCAAGTTTCGGTCAGCCAAACGATGTTCGTGAAGATTAATCGCGAGTGTCAGAACAATGATTATCGCGACAGTTACGGCCAAAATGGACACCACAGAAAAGAAGGTCGTTTCAATATTGGTATTTACCGTATCATGCATATGCAGCACATCATTACTGATATCTTCAATATACAAACCCGTTCCAATCATCCACTGCCATTTATCAAGCAATGTAGCGTAGCTGAGCTTCTGCACAATTTCATTGGTGGACGGTTTTTGCCATAAGTAACGATGAAATCCTCCACCAGCTTGGGCTTGATAAATGAGCTCTTCAATAAGAAAGTCACCATTACTATCTTGCAAACCAATCAGGTTTTTCCCGACAAGATCCGGCATGATCGGATGAACGAGATTCACCCCTTCGATATCGTACGCAAAGAAGTAGCCGTCATTGCCGTAGCGCATTTTATTTAATATTTCTTTGACTGCCTCTTTAGCTTGCTCGTCATCTTTTGAAGCATTTTGATAGATCGGCATTATTGCGCCAATCGCGATATCTACGCTGTCTTTAAGTGACGATTCTCGAGACTGAATAAGGTTGTCGCGAAATATTTGGATCTCTTTATTGCCAAGAGATTTGGCCTGATATATAGAGATCCAACTGATACTGGCACTGACCAAAATCAATGGGATGAGAGTCAATAGAATTAACTTTAATTTCAAAGGCATTTCTCTTCCCCCAAAAATAGGAAAACCGCTCGTAGACTACGAGCGGCTCACCATAACAAACAATGTTACTAATTTGTTAGATTCAAGGTTTAATCTAGAATTCGATCACATTCCATATAAACCGGGGAATACTAACAAACTCACTAATACCACCACTTGAATCAAGATAAACGGAATAACACCACGATAGATGTCCATTGTCGTCACCCCTTTTGGTGCTACACCTTTTAAATAGAACAAGCTAAACCCAAATGGTGGCGTAAGGAAGGAGGTCTGCAAATTCATCGCTATCAGGATTGCAAACCACACCATATTGATTCCCATCAACTCAGCGACTGGCGCAATAATCGGCACAATGATGAAACAGATTTCAACGAAGTCGATAAAGAACCCGAGAATCAAAATCACCAACATGACGATAATTAAGAAACCCCATTTTTCTCCTGGAATTTCAAGCATCCACTCTTCGACTAAAAGATCACCGCCGGTATAGGTAAACGCCATTGAAAATGCCGTCGCTCCTAACAAAATAGCAAATACCATCGCGGTAACTTTTACGGTTTCTTTCGATGCGTCGTACAGCATATGAAAACTAAATTGCTTGTATAGCAACGCAAGTATAATCGCACCAGCACCACCTAATGCCGCAGACTCAGTCGGTGTTGCAACACCCGCAAAAATAGACCCTAATACCACAATGATAAGTGCAAGTGGTGGAACCACCGCTTTTAACGCAGTTAAGACTTCTTGACGTCGCGATATCGAATCATCACGCTCAATAGGTTGGGCTGACTCAGGATTCATTTTTGCGTAAATCAATATATAAACAATGTACGCACCGACTAAGACAATACCCGGTCCAATTGCAGCCTGAAATAGATCACCGACCGGGACACCGAGTACATCTCCTAACAGTATTAAGATAATCGAAGGGGGAATGATTTGACCCAATGTACCTGAAGCGCAAATCGTGCCGCATGCAAGACCTTTGTCATAGTTATATTTGAGCATGACTGGCAGTGAGATCAATCCCATCGCAACAACAGAAGCACCAACCACGCCTGTTGACGCCGCCAATAAAGCACCTACTAAGACAGTTGAAATCGCGATCCCGCCTCGTACTCCACCGAATAAACGCCCCATGGATTCCAACAGTTGCTCAGCGAGTCTAGTTTTCTGCAAAACCAATCCCATAAAGACAAACAGAGGTACAGCCATCAGCACGGTATTTTCCATAATCGACTGAATTCGATAAGGCATAAAGGCGAACATCTCAAAACCTTCCGCCCAAACACCGAATAATAGTGCAATGCCACCAAAGGTGAAGGCGACAGGAAACCCTAACAGTAGCGCAAATAGAGCGACAAAGAACATTACGATTCCGATCATGATTGACTCCCCTTCTCTTCGTCAAAATGCCTTTTAGGGCTGATAATATTGTTGATTGAATGCAGCATCATCCCAATTCCACTCAATGCCATAAATCCAAACGATACTGGGATCATCGCTTTAATAATCCAGCGGTATGGCAAGCCGCCTGGATCTCCCGATGTTTCACCAAGTAAATAGCTTTCTTTTGCAAAGTCGATACCGTACCAAGTAACAAGAAGGCAAAAAGGAAGTAAGAAAATTAGAGTGCCGAGTAAGTCGATGATAGACCGTGCGCGTAGCGATAATCGCTCATAAAAAACATCAACTCGGACATGTCCTGCTGCTCGAATCGCATAAGGTACACCAAGTAAGAAAACACTAGAAAATAGATGCCATTCAAGTTCTTGAAATGCTATCGACACATCATTGAAGGCATAACGCATCACTACATCGTAAACAACATTAAGAACTAACAAGATAAATAGGATACTTGCCAACCACCCTAATTTATCGCTAACTCGATTGAGTATTTGTTCCAACTTAATCAGGCTTCTCATTCCAAACTCCAACATGTAGCCAATTTAAAATTGCGCTGCCAGTTATTGACAGCGCTGATTATTATTATCGTGTTTTATTGCAATCTAGAGTTTACTGACTCTCAGCTTGGCTATTGAGGTAAGCACGGTGAGAGATGTCAGTCCATGAACGAACTTGTTCTAAGTAGTTCGCTTGAGACTCTTGTATTTCTTGCGTTAGTGGATCTTTCTCTGCGTGTTGTGCTAACAATTTATCGTTAGCCGCGCGGATTGCAGTCATTACTTCTGCTGGGAAATCTTTCACTTCAACATCTGGATATTCCGTTTTAATTGATACCCAGTTTTTGCCACTTTCGTGTGTCGCTTGAGTATACATATCGTAAGCGGCTGTGCGCATTGAAATTCTCAAAATCTCTTGTAGATCTTCTGGTAACTTCTCATACACTTTTTTGTTCACAAGAAACTGAAGTTCAGTGCCTGGCTCATGCCAACCTGTATAGTAGAACTTCGCTATTTTGTGGAAACCCATACGTAAATCAAGAGAAGGACCTACCCATTCTAACGCATCAATAGTACGGCGTTCAAGTGACGTATAAAGCTCACCAGGGGCGATATTGGTCGGCTTAGCACCAAGCTCTGCTAGAATTTCACCGGCAAAACCTGGAATACGCATTTTCAGACCTTCAAGATCTTTAACCGAGTTGATCTCTTTTTGGAACCATCCGCCCATCTGAGTATCGGTATTACCACCAGGGAAAGAAAGCAAGTTATGTGGAGAATAGACCTTATCCATCAATTCCATACCACCACCGTGGTAGAACCAAGCATATTGCTCAGAAGGCGTCATACCGAAAGGCATAGAGGTAAAGTAAAGGGTGTTCGGAACTTTGCCTTTCCAATAATATGAAGCCGAGTGCCCCATATCATATTGACCAGATTTAACCATATCAAAAACACCGAGCGGTGCTTTATGCTTATTGGATGAATCGATGCGAATTTTCAAGCGACCATTCGACATTTTTTCTGCCATTGCCGCCATGTTCTTAGTTGCGTCGCCAAAGATAGGGAAATTAGGTCCCCACGTTTCAGCAAGCTTTAGACGATACACTTTGTCATCTGCAGAGGCACCGGTTGCTATGATCGCGGTGCAGGTTGCAACGATGATCATTGTCCCTTTGAAGACTCGTTTCACTGATTTTTTAACTAGACTCATTTTTTGCGTCCTTTTTTATTGTCATCATGCTTACCCCCGGTAAGCACACGTGACAACAATGGACAAATTAGTCGTTATAAAATATCGGCGAGAACACGCATTGAAGTAACAAAAAAAAACCAGGTCACACCTAAGTATTACGTATTAATACGTAGGAAATTAGACTTTTAAAATTTAATAATATGATTTTATTTGATTTTAATTTTAGAACCAAAATTATGGATTGTAATTATACGTACGAATTAATAATTGCCACCAATAACATAGTTGTTACTAATTTGTGATCCAAATCTGATTAGATTCAAACGAACACAATCATTTAAGGGCTAGTGATTCATTATATAGAAAATGATCTTTGCTAAATTAAGAGTTAAATTCTAATCAATCCCTTCGAGTTTCAATAATGCTTCCTTGCGCTCAATACCACCAGCATACCCAGTAAGCTTGCCATTAGCCCCCACTACGCGATGACATGGAATAACAACCGACACTGGGTTTTTCCCGTTTGCCGCGCCAACTGCTCGTACAGCCTTAGGTTTTCCAATGGCTTGCGCTATTTGCTTATAACTGCAGGTTTCGCCAAAAGGTATTTGAGCCAATGCTTGCCAGACTTCTTGTTGGAACGGCGTACCTTTTGTATCAATTGGAAGATCAAACGCGCGCCTGTCTTGATTAAAGTATTCACTCAGTTGTCTAATAGCTTGAGTCAGAATTGGATGCTCATCCGCACGCTTTCCAAGCGCATCAGGCATTGTGGTATGAGTATCGAACCAAATCCCCGACACTCCTTTATCTGTGGTTTGAATAACGACTTCACCGAGCTGGCTCGGCATCGTGGTAAAATAGGTCATCATGATTATTGATTCCATAGGTGAAACGTTGCGTAACTTCCCCAAGGGGCTGCGGTCTCTCGATTCAGGTTTGGATAGTGACTCATTCTTTTTTTGACAATTAAGTCGGTATCCAAAAAGCAATTCGGTAAAGACAAACCTCTTAACAATACGTAATTCACTGTCCAAGGACCAATACCTTTGATCGCTAACCATTCATTCGGGTCGCTGTTTGGGTAATCAATCATAAACTGCGCAAAGCGTTTTAAGGTATCTTTTCGGCTCTGAGGCATTTTTAAAAAGCTTAAATCGGTGGTGATGAGATCAGAAGGAGTTGGAAAAGAGATACCGGATTCACTATCGGAGATGTGGTGCACCAGCCTATTAAGCTGACCTATAGCGGCTTTGACGGAGACTTGCTGGCCGATAATGGCTCTGACTCCGGCCTCCCATGGACTCCATACTCCCGGTATCCGAATGCCTTGATGTTTGATTAGGCCTGGCGCATGAGATTCCAAATGTGCTTCAATTATCCGAGTATTAGCGTCTAAATCCAACATTCGACGTACCATTGAAACGAGAGGCGTCAGTATCAAGGCATCATCGAGTTCAACGTCGAGATCGATACATTGAGTGCTTGCATCCAGTTGTAGTTTGAACCACGCGCTTTTCCCCTCAATGATCACATAACGTGAATAGCTCGTCTCGTCGACCATCTCCAAGTCGTCGATCATTCTCAATTGATAAAACTCTAAGATATGTTGCCAGTTAAGATCGCCATTAAACTCAAGGTGAATTTTATGCGTTTCCATCTTTCTCTGTCTTTTGTTGTTCATTAGGAGAAGACAAGCTTACCTCATCTCTCCTAAGTTTGTACGAACTCTACACACTGCGAACATGAAAGACGTGTTCTACGGCAGACACTTTGTTTATTAATTCAAGAGTTGGTTCTTGCTCAATATCCATGATGGTATAGGCAATATCGTCTCGACTTTTGTTCACCATATCCAACACGTTAATATTGAGTTCAGCAAGTAAAGTCAGCACGGTGCCAAGCACTTTTGGCACGTTGTCGTTAGCAAACGTTAGACGAAAGCCGGTAGTACGTTCCATTGCAATGGATGGGAAATTAACCGAGTTAACAATATTGCCGTTCTCAAGAAAGTCGACTAATTGTTTCGCTCCCATAATCGAGCAATTTTCTTCCGCTTCAACAGTACTGGCCCCAAGGTGAGGGAACAAAATAACCTTATCATGTTTAATCAAGGCTTCACTCGGGAAATCAGCGATATAAGCGTCTATTTTACCGGTATCTAACGCTGCAATAATATCGGCCTCAACCACCAATTCACCCCGGGCTAGGTTAATGATTTTTGCGCCATCTTTAATGGCTGATAATGACTCCTCATTAATAAACCCAGTAGTTGCCTCAATAGCAGGTACATGGAGAGTAATATAATCAGATCGCGCTAGGAGCGAGTTTAAGTTTTCGGCACGACTGACTTTCGAAGACAATTGCCATGCTGCTTCAACGCTTAATTTAGGATCGTAACCAATCACGTTCATGCCTAAACCCAAGGCTAAATTGGCAATTTTAGCGCCTATCGCACCTAAACCAACCACACCCAAAGTTTTCCCATCGAGTTCCGAGCCACCATATTGCTTTTTGCCCAATTCAACTTTCTTATGAAGTTCAGCGGCATCGGTAATATCAGCTAAGGAATCGACATAATTCATACTTTGTGTGATGCCGCGAGAGCCCAACAATAAGCTGGCCAATACCAACTCTTTCACAGCGTTAGCATTTGCCCCAGGTGTATTGAAAACGACAATACCTTTGGGAGTATAATCCGCCACAGGAATATTGTTTACTCCAGCGCCAGCACGAGCCACAGCCAATACCGATTCCGGTAATGTTTCGTTATGAAGTTTATGGCTACGTAATAAAATAGCATCTGGGTTATCTTGGCTAGATGAAATATCGTATCGCTCAGCAGGGAAAACACTCAACCCTTTCGCTGCGATGTTGTTGTAGGTTCTTATTTTTTTCATATTATTTTTATGTGTTCCACGTTGTTACAAATGAAGTATCGCTCAATCGAATTATTATTTGTATGAGAATGAAAAAGCGATATTGGTTAACAGAAAGCGTTTCTGTTAACCCTATTTATCTTATTTTTATTATTGGGTGACTTGGTTGTATGCCCAAGTTAGCCAAGGCAGTAACGCTACAAGATCAGATTCTTCAACCGTCGCACCACACCAAATACGCAAACCAGATGGTGCGTCTTTGTATGCGCCAATATCAAAAGCAACCTTCTCTTCACCGAGAAGTTTAATCATGGCTTTAATCTGCTCGTCAGTGGCTTTCAATTGAAAGCAAACGCTTGTATTTGAACAAATATCAGCCGATTGAGCTAAAAAGTCGATCCAATCATTTTCGCTGACAAATTTCGCTAACACCGATAAATTGGCTTCACTTTTTGCAATTGCAGCGGGTAAACCACCAATTTCTTCAATCCAATTTAATGCGTCTAAGTAATCCTCAACACACAATAGAGAAGGCGTATTAATGGTTGCACCTTTGAAAATGCCATCAATCAATTTTCCTTTATTGGTCAAACGGAAAATCTTAGGAAGAGGCCAACTCGGTGTATAAGACTCAAGGCGCTCAACGGCTCTTGGGCTAAGAATCAACATGCCATGAGCCCCTTCTCCCCCAAGAACTTTCTGCCAACTAAACGTTGCTACATCAATCTTCGACCAATCAATGTCCATAGCAAAGACGGCACTGGTCGCATCGCAAATGGTTAAACCTGTACGATCATCGCTGATCCAATCTGCATTTTTCACTTTGACGCCAGATGTGGTGCCATTCCAGGTAAAAATAACGTCGTGATCTGGGTTGGCTTGAGTAAAGTCTGGTACTTCGCCATAACCTGCCGTAAATGAACGCGTATCTTCTAATTTTAACTGCTTAACAACATCGGTTACCCAACCCGCACCGAAAGATTCCCAAGAAAAGAGATCGACTGGACGCTGACCTAATAATGACCACATAGCCATTTCCATTGCTCCAGTATCAGAACCAGGAACAATACCGACCTTATACCCTTCAGGTAACCCCAATAATCGGGCAGTATCATCAATTGATTTTTGTAAACGTGCTTTACCTAATGCACTACGATGCGAACGACCTAATGAATCAGTGCTAAGTTCAGTAAGGCTATAACCAGGTCGTTTGGTACATGGACCTGAAGAAAAATTAGGATTGGTGGGTTTTACACTGGGTTTCATTAAAAATCCTTGATTATGGTTGTCGGGTTATTTCTCAATCACGTTATACGTAAGAACGTACTAAGTGATAGTAATAATTAGTAAAGTTAAAGAGAATAAAAAGAAAATTATAGTTAATTGATACTGCCGTAAATCGCTATGATCATCAATATCAAAAGCCTGCGCCAATTATCAATATTGACTTGTTTTATCTAGAGTAACTGAGACAGGATTAAATTTAAGGTGTTGTTATCACATTGGATCCAACAATGCTTCTGCTTGTGCTACGGAAAGGGGTCTATAAAAGTAATATCCTTGAATTGCATGACATCCAAGGTTGCGAATGAACTGGTACTGCTCTTGCGTTTCAACACCTTCAGCAACAACGTTCAATTCTAAGTTTTTGGCAATAAGTACAATCGCTTCAATGATCGCTTTATTCTTAGAGTTTTCGACGGCATCAATAATAAAAGAGCGATCTATTTTTATCACATCAATAGGATACAGGTTTATACAGCTTAACGATGAATAACCCGTTCCAAAATCGTCCAGTGCGATACTGACACCATACTGCTGGAATCCTTGTAGAGAACGTAGCGCCATTTTTTCATTCTGAATAAGCGCATTTTCGGTAATTTCAAGTAGAATAAAGCCCGGATCAACATCGTATTTTTTCAGAATATTAATATAAGTAGTGAGCAGTGTAGCACTGCATAACTGCATCGCCGATAAGTTGACCGATATCCTTTTAGGCTTAATGCCGCGCTTGCACCAATCACGATAATGAGCACATACAGCCTCAAACACCCACTCATCGATCTGGCCAATCAACCCCAACTCTTCAGCAAGTGAAATAAATTGATAAGGTCCAATTACCCCATATTCAGGACTTTTGATTCTCACTAACGCCTCAAACCCTACAACTAAACCCGTACTCGCCGATACTTGAGGCTGAAGCTCTAAATAGAATCCATCGCTTACAATGGCTTCACGTAAAATAGCTTCATACATGTTCCTTTCGGCATTTTTCTTTTCTATAAACTTGTCATAGAAAACGTATCCATTTCGTCCTTGTGACTTAGCCAAGTACATGGCACTGTCGCCTCTTTGCAGCAGAGTCTGCGTATCGTCACCGTCATATGGATATAAACTTACGCCAATACTCAATGTGCAGTATATGGGTTTTCCATGTACGACGATTGGAGCTTGAGTGTTATTAAATATCTTATTAATAATATCAACAATTTCTTTTTTATTAGTAATATTAGGCAGAATGATGGTGAACTCATCACCACCAAAACGGGCAATGATATCCTGAGAGCGCAGCGCTTCCTTTAATCTCTTTGCTATTTCAACAAGTAGCAAATCGCCAGCGGCATGCCCTAATGAATCATTAATATTTTTAAAGTGGTCCAAATCAATAAACATCAAAGCAAATATTTCATCTCTTGCCTTGCTAAATACAATCGACTCTTTCAACTTCTGTTGAAATAATGTTCGATTAGGCAAAGCTGTCAATATATCTGAATACGCCAATGCTTTTATTTTGTTTTCTTGAAGCTTTTGCTCCGTAATATCCTCAAAAATACCTCGGTACCCACTAAAACGATGACGAATTTCTATTGGGGTTGCCGAAATTAATAAATGGATGACGCTACCATTCCTGTGACGGCACCAGCACTCTTGGTCGGTTAATATTTCTTGGTTACGAATTTTATGAAGAAACTCACTGTCACCCTCAATATCGAAATCGCTAAATACTCGACCAATCATCTGCTCTGGCCTATAACCAACAATATCCGTTACGGATTCAGAGCAGTATGTAAATCTATTCTCGACATTGGTTTCCCATAGCCAGTTGGATGTACTGTGGGCAATATCACTAAATCGCTTTTCAGCGTCAGTCAAATCTTGAATTAATAGCTCATTCTTCAAGGCAGAGCTAATAATCGCTCTCAGGTTTTCAAATGCAGTGCCTTTTTTATTACTAAGATTCGTAACCATAAAACCAATAGGTTTATCTCTAAAAGAGAGGGGGAAAACCATTAAACTATAGCGTTCTTGAATAGTAACATGGCTCTCTGGAATCAAATTTTTCGCAATAAAGTCGTTATCCTTTTCAGACAAACTGTTTTTTATGCCTCCACTCACTGATACCAAATTTTTAGCGACTAACATATCCTCATTAGTATTTTTAAATACCGAAATATGAAACTCAGTTAGATTTAATATATCAATGGCGTAATTCTTAATTTTTGATAAATCAAAAGATGAATTAAGGTCATTAACGATAAAACGAAAGTAATTTAAATAGTAATCTGTTTCAAATAACTGAAATTTTAAAGATAACTGACCAACATCATCTTTAAGATTAACGAGTTGAGTTTGCAGCTCTAATAATGTTTTACTGCGATTAAATTCTAAATATTTCAGCGTTGCACGCTGGAGAATCGTTGCTAATGCTAACCAAGTTACAACGTCTTCAGATTTAATCGAGTTTTCAAGCTTATGAGTTAATGCCAACACAAAATCATCAATACTATATCCGCACACTGCCTGCTTGAATAAATCTAATAAATGATCAAGTTCTTGACGTTCAACACCTCCTTTATATTTTTCAATGACATCAAAAAGATTGGCACGCATCTCTTCAAAAATAGGATCGTCATTTGAGCCTATTGGTGTTTGCCCTAACTCATATGACGTCGACCGAATTTTATATGCCGAAGATTTTCTACAACCACATGATTGCCGAATCACCAAAGAAGTTGGTATCCGTATTTCTTTACTCGGGAGCGCCCCATCAATCTGAGCAATAAGCTCAAGTGCGGCTGCTTGTCCCAACTCAAAAAGTGGTTCCTGCATACTCGTTAACTTTGGAGAAGCAAACATCCCCTCCAATGTGTTCATCGAACCAATCACGGCGAGATCTTCAGGCACTCGAATACCAAGACATTCACAAGCACTTATGACACCTAAAGCCTGATTATCATTTAGTGTGATGACAGCGTCGATGGGGTGACGCTTTTTACGCCAAAAAGACTGAAACTTACTTTTTGACGCTATGCCGTTTAAATCTGAATATATAATCATCTCTTCATCAAACGGGAGATTATATTCAGCCATCAAACGTTTATAAATCTCGCAACGCTGCTCAGATGAGCCGTGTTGTTCTGGCCCTCGCATCAAGCAAATATTTCGGTAACCATGTTCATGGTAAAGGTGAGCTAAGAGTTTGGTAAAACTATCTTCATAATCAGAGACTACATTTGTGTACCCATCAAGATAACTCCCAATATTAACAACAGGGACAGAAGTAAAACGATCAACAAAGCTTTGACTCTCTCTTTCATCGAGATAACGCATATGTGAGCTAAATGGACTAATGACTCCAGCAATAAAGTCCGTATCAATCAGATCGAAAACCTTAGCTCGCGCAAGTGAAAGCGGGGCTGGTGAGTTAATCACACCACCGCAATATCCTATGATATTGTAGTCATGTTGTTCAGCAACATGAGCAGCCCCTCGCATGATTCCTTCTTGAAAAGTCGAAGCTAGTGTTCCTACTAATACTGCTATAGTCGGTCGGGGGTTCTTAGAATTACCTATAGTGACAACTGGGTTTTTAACTCTCATTAACTCGTAAATCCTAAAGCTCTATTTATACATTCATCATCAACGTTCACAATCAGTCAACGACTCTGATGTTGGAAAATTATTGATGGGTTTTTAAGATTTATGTAGACCTTCTATCACTCTTTTATAGTAAAATACCGTATCAGAAACAAGATCCATATTGATATCGGAACAAGTTAGAATGGTTTTTGTGACCTATTGACGAGATTTCAGTTATCAACACTAAAATACGCAAAATTTAAGTTAGGTTGTATCAGTATGTGGGTAAGACAACAGCATCAACACCATGCAATATCAAAAACAATGCACTATGATTTAATGTTAGATATATCAATTAACTATGGAGAGAATCATGCGCTGTGAGTGGTGTAAGATTGGCTTTGGAGCCCTATTTGTACTGGTTGCTGTTTCTATCTTCACGTACCAGTTTATTGAACCCGCAGCCCCAAAAAACATCTCCATTGCAACGGGAAGAACCGATGGCGCCTATTATCAATATGCACTTCGCTACCAGGAGTTGCTAAAGGACGAAGGGTTTGAGTTAGAGGTTGTACCAACCAGCGGATCGGTTGAGGCTTTACAGCTTCTAAATGAAAAGAAAATAGATGTTGCCTTTGTTCAAGGGGGCGCAGCATCGCAAGTCGACACTTCTAACCTTATGACTCTCGGAAGTGTCTATTTTGAACCTTTATGGATATTCTACCGCAGAACGATTTCCCCAACCTATATCTACGATTTAAAAGGCAGCCACATTGCGATAGGTAGTGAGGGCAGTGGAACACGAGCACTGAGCTTACAGCTGCTTAATGAAAATAAACTCAACGATGAAAACACAACGTTATTACCTCTTTCGGGCGACGATGCTATCAAGGCGCTAAAAGCCGGAGAAATTGACGCTCTTTTCTCGGTTATATCTGCTTCTTCTCCGCATATTACCGAATTACTCAGAGATCCTAATATTGAGCTACTCGAAATGCGCCGTGCCTTAGCATACGAGAAGCGCATGCACTATTTAAAAGATCTCCACCTTGGTGAGGGATCTCTCGATCTGGATGAAAACTTACCGAACCAGTCAATTGATATTCTCGGAACCACCGCGACATTGGTCGTTGACAAGGAGATTCATCCGGATTCAATTCGTCTGCTACTTAAAGCCGCCAAAGAAGTTCATTCACCAGCTTCAACGTTTGCTCAGAAAGACCAATTTCCAACACGAGATTTTACCGAAATTGAAATGAGTGAAGATGCAGAACGTTACATTCTCAAAGGCGAATCATTTTTAGAGCGTCATTTACCATTTTCCCTTGCGGGTACCGTTGACCGACTTCTAATTATGATTATTCCGCTTGCAACCTTAATCTTCCCACTGTTTAAAGGCGCAATGCCGCTCTATCGCTGGAGAGTAAGATCGAAAATTTACAAATGGTATAAGTTCGTTCGTAGTATTGATTTATTAATCGAGAAAATGAATGAGACCGAATTAACAACCTCACTCAAACAGATTGAAGATTTAGATTTGGAAGTGAAAAAGGACAGTGATATTCCACTTTCCTACATGGGTGAATATTACGAACTTCGCGTCCATATAGAGCTTATCGACGCAAGATTACGTGAGAAGATCAAACTTGTACGAAAAGATAGTACTGGAAATAGTGAAAAAGAAGCCTCTCAAGCGAGTTGAGGTTGCATCAGTAATTAGTAAATATACACAGCACTGAAGTTAGATTTGGTGCTGTGTATGATAAACAACATCAGTAGATATACACCGCACCAGAGTTAAGTGCATCTCTAGCACTGTCTAATTCAGAGCCATCGGAAATCACACCAGTTGCACTAGTACCCTCGTGAGGAGCCCCCACCACTAAAATGCTACCATCTTCATTCATGCTCAAGCCAATACCAAAGTTATCTTCTTCTTCAGAGTTAGACGCTTTGATATAGGCACTTTGCTCCCAATTTCCGTCTGTATGACTAAACAGATATACCGCACCTACATCAGTTGCATCATCATTCATCTGCTCCGATATATCACTAACAATACCACTGATGCTATTGTCCTCCTGATTTGCACCCACAGCGAGCGTATTGCCATCAGAACTCAATACTACCGCCTTACCAAATCGATCATCTTCGCCGGTATTTGATGCCTTGATATAGGCGGTTTGAGTCCAACTGTTATTGATATAGTCAAACATATAAACCGCTCCTGACTTTACTGCATCATCGTTGTCGTATGTCATCTGTTCAGTTATATCCGTAACGATACCATTGACGCTACTACCCTCGTGATGTGCTGCTACAGCCAATCTTGTTCCATTCGAATTCAATGACACCGAATATCCAAAAAGATCACTCGCTCCAATATTTGAGGCCTTGATATAGGCATCTTGAGCCCAATTACCATTTTCATCACTGACAAACAGATAAACTGCGCCATAATCTTTAACGTCAGCTTCAACGCCAGAGACAAAGTCAGTGACATCGTTATCGAGAACACTAGTGCTATTGTCTTCTCGGAAACTGCCAACGGCTAACGTCTTACCATCAGAACTTAATGCGACGCTACGGCCAAACTGATCTCCTTGTTCAGAATTAGAGGCTTTAAGATAGGCAGTCTGTGCCCAGCTGCCACTCACATCACTAAATAGATATACCGCTCCTGAGTTTAACGCGGTGCCACTGTCTGTGATGTCTGACCCATTATTTTGAACGCCTGTAGCGCCATTATCTTCTAGGTTCGCTGCCACCGCGAGGATGCTGCCATCGGCATTTAATGCTAAGCTCCAGCCGAATCGATCATTTTTCCACGTATTGGAGGCCTTAATATACGCAGTTTGTATCCAACTACCACTCACATCACTAAATAGATATACCGCTCCTGAGTCTTTAGAGTCGGTGGTGTCATTTCCTGTTACTTCTGATTGAACGCCAGTACTTTCATTATCCTCAAAATAAGCTCCCACTGCTAGTGTGCTACCATCACTGCTTAATGCTAAACTCCAACCAAAGTAATCTTCTTGACCTGCATTAGAAGCCTTCAAGTAAGCTACTTGTGTCCAGCGGTCATTGGCATAACGAAAGATGTATACCGCCCCTGAATCCCGGACAGTATCTTCATCACCATCTTCGAGAAATGCGCCCACAGCTAAAGTATTACCATCAGCACTTAATGCGACACTATAGCCAAAAGCATCGTCCGCTTCTGTATTCGATGCCTTCACGTACCCAATCATCTGAGTAACGGTGTCTGCAGTGAGCATCTCTTCATTCGAGAGTTCAATATCAGTTCCATCAGAAGCTAAGATAAAATATTCCGCAGAAACTGCCGCAACTAAACTGTCTACTGTTATTGTTGCGGTTAACGAATCAGTAACAGTTGCGAGAGAATTACAGTCATTGCTTTCATTCGTATCTTTTTGGCAAACAACATAAGCCACTCCAGTATCATCTGATGCCGACGTCCACGTCAGTGTCATCTGTTTAACATCAGAGGTTCCGGCACTAATATCAGAAAGATTGAAAGATGAAAGCGCTGCCGTGTCGGAATGCCCATTACATCCGCTTAGTACTACGGTAAGTAAAAAAATAGGTAGCAAACAATTCATTACCTGCATATTAGATTGATCCTAATTAAGACAAACAACATCAGTAGATATACACCGCGCCAGAGTTAGTAGCATTGCTAGTATCGTCAATTTCGGAGCCATCGGAAATGACCCCACTGAAATCGCCATCATCGCGATAAGAACCAACAACCAAAGTATTACCATCGCCACTCAGTGCCAGACTGTGGCCATAATGATCGTCGTGAGTAGTGGTAGACCCCTTAACATAGGCAATTTGCTCCCAATTACCCGACGATTTACTATACATTGTTACTGCACCGACGGCTTGTTGAGTATCGGTATCATTAACCTCTGAGCCATCGGTTATCACTCCAGTTGCCATGTTTTCGTCACGATACGCCGCTACTGCTAATGTACTACCATCGGAACTCAGTGCGACTCGGTGACCAAAAAAGTCGTCCTTTCCAGAATTCGAAGCCTTAACATAGGCAGTTTGTAACCAACCCTCATCCTCATAACCAAACAAGTACACAGCTCCAACTTGGGTTTCGGTACCAATATCATTAATTTCTGAACCATCAGTTATCACACCTTTTGCGGTATTATTTTCATTACGAGCCCCCACCGCAAGTGTCTTACCATCTGAACTTAATGCCAAGTGACGACCAAAGTGATCATACAAATCTCTGTTACCAGCCTCAACATAGGCATTTGTGTTAGAAGCCTTAACATAAGCAGTTTGTGTCCAATTATTATTGGTATTACTAAAACTAAACACATACACAGCCCCAGAGCTTGTCGCATCACTATTGTCGGTGAATTCAGTCCCATTAATAACTCCCTTTAAATTATTATCTTCTTGAATCGCACCCACCGCTAACGTACTACCATCTTCGCTCAGAGCCACACTACGGCCAAACCAATCTCCATTCGCAGAGTTAGAGGACTTAATATAAGCAGTTTGTGACCAACTACTATCAGAGTAACGGAACAAATATACAGCACCAACATTGTTCTTTGTAGTTGTATCTCCAATGTCTGAATCACCATAAATAATGGTCGACGAGAGATTATCCTCTCCATGCGCCCCAACGGCTAACGCTGTACCATCTGCGCTTAATGCTAAATGCCTGCCAAAGTAGTCTTCTAAACCAGCATTCGAAGCCTTAAGATGGGCAATTTGCTCCCAACCTCCACTCTCATGGCTGAATAAGTACACCGCTCCAGAGTCATCTTCTGTCGTATCTTCAAGGTGTGCACCCACAGCAAGCGTACTTCCATCGTGATTTAAGGACACACTATACCCAAAGTAATCTCCTGTGCTGGCATTGGATGCTTTTAAGTAAGCGGTTTGCTCCCAATGATCGCCATCATAGCTAAATAGGTATACAGCACCTGAGTCTTCTACTGTATCTACCTCATCTGTTTCGGAGCCGTCGGTAATCACACCGGTGGCAGAGTTGTCTTCAGAATATGCGCCCACCGCTAGAGTCTTACCATCTCCACTCAGTGCCACACTATAACCAAAGAAATCTTGTGATCCTGTATTAGAAGCTTTCACATACCCAATCATCTGAGTAACAGTATCTGCCGCTAATGCGTTCTCATTCGAAATCTCGATCTCAATTCCATTGGTGGCTAGGATGAAATATTCCGCAGAGGCGGCCTCGATTAAACTGTCGACGTTAATCGTTGCTGTTAAAGCATCATTCACAAGCTTCAGATCATTACAATCATAATAGGAAGCCGTGGTATCTTTTTGACACACAAAATACGCCACACCAGAATCATCCGATGCCGATGTCCACGTCAATGTCATCTGCTTAACATCGGTCGTTCCGGCTCTAATATTGGTAAGATTGAAGGCAGAAAGCCCTGCTGTATCTGAGTTGTCAGAAAGGCTATCTTCTAGATCTGCAATACTGGACAAAGTATCTTCTAATTCAGAATACTCATTGCATCCACATAGAAAAACAGACACTAACAACGTCGGTATGAAATTCTTAACTAACCGCATAGTGTACAAAAACCCTATATTCATAAAAACTAATGTATTTGGTATAAATATAGGATAGTTCGAGAAAAATGCAGGAATTTAGTGATAATCAACACAGCAAAGAACATATGTTGAATAGAGATAGGTTTAATAAAAATGAGGTCCAAGAAAATCAGCTAAGTTAATGCCATATGAAATTAACACTAACTTGCTGTTTTTTGTTATAAAATTTCAATATTACTGTTATTGGTACACTGGCACATCATAATCTTGTGCTTCATCACTGTATGCTGTGACTATCACATCAGCAACCAAACCCGTTTCGGCCTCGACCTGAGTTTGGAAAAATTGCTTAATCTGTTTGCGTCGACCATGTGCAGCCCATGCCTCTGCATCACGCCAAATTTCATTAAATACGATCGAATACTCACTTCTCGTCGCACTAGGGTGATCGATTTGACGTGTAACACAATATTGTATGCATCCCTCTTCGCGATAAGAGTCTGGTTCTAGCGCTTTCAATACTTCAAACAGCTCTGCCTCTTTTCCCGTCTTAGGTTTAAATTGCGCTAATACATACACTCGGCTTGTCATAATATCTCCTAATCATATTTATTGAAGTGCGCTAATTTGCTTTACTAATATAAGCGCATTCCACTATCAATTTCGTTGCCCAACAATCTCTATAACACTATCGTCTTCGTCTGGTAAATTGAGTAAATTTATACCTTCCACATCTTTTTGTTGAAAGATATGAACCTCTGAATTTAGCCAATCCGCAAACGCACGTATTTTCTCTCGATGAAATGACCCTTTTGGTGCGCACAAATAGTAACTGTATTTCGACTTCACCGCTCGATTACCAATACGCACTAATTTACTCTCGTGAAGATAGCGATAGGTTAAGCTATGTTTCACCAATGCTACACCTTGTGCAGCTAAGGCGCCTTCCATAACAAATTGTGAACCATCATACTTTAACGAAGCTTGAGCACTGCACATTTGCATCTTTTCAAACCACAACCCCCACGTCATATCGGGCCAAACATCTTCGATTAAGTCTGCTTTACTCAAATCGCTAATATCATATAGTGAGAGTTCTTCCTGATAACTGGGGTGACATACAGGGTATAAAATTTCATCCATCAACCAGATTGTTTCTAAATGAGGGTAATTTCCATCACCATAACGAATGCACACATCGATTGAACCATCTTGAAAATCCACCATGTCATAGCCAGGATCTACAAGCATCGACAGTGAAGGGTGGAGTTTACGAAATGCTTTGATTCTGGGGATTAACCAATGCTGAGCAAAGGTAGGGTGAGTAGAAATGGCTAAACGGTTGGGTTGTGGGTCTTGATGGAGCTTTCTTAGTCCATCTTTTAGCTCAGTAAATCCTCTTTGCGCTGAATGATAAAGAATCACACCTTCGGGTGTTAAGGTCACTTTCCGGTGCTGACGAACGAAAAGTTCACATTGCAACGACTCTTCAAGTTGACGTATCTGTTGGCTAATCGCAGCAGAGGTGACAAACAATTGTTCCGCCGCAGCTTTAAAACTGCCTTTTTCAGCAGCAACATAAAAATAGTACATCCCAAGGAGTGGCGGTATTCGTTCTTTCACTTAAGTCATCCTTAATCAACAGCAGAGCTTTCGCACCCCAAAACCAGTTGAATCGTCTAAGTATTGGGTATATGAACATAGAGAGCAAGTGAATAAAACAGAAAAACTAACACTTTCAATAATTAACATTAAAAAGGCGATATGTTCACCGAGAGAGAACAATAAGAGCCCCCCTTCTCGATACTCACACACTATGACAAGATCTCTCAATTGGTTTCACACCTTAAAGTGTATCCAACAACACCTTCCATTGCGTTAAGGTGACATCGCTCTCAATTATTGGAGCACTGGAATGACTATTTGTATGACTTACTCCACAAAACAACCAATTACATGATGTCGAGACGTAAAATCAGGATTGCCATAGATGACTAAAAGTCGGCCTAAGTAATCTGAAATTCAATCCAGACGAATCTCTTTTTACAATAAAAAATGTGCATCAAAATCTAAGTTATCCCGTTGATTATTAGATATAAAACTCGAGTGACATCAAGTTATAAAATGTACGAATACAAGCTTGTCTGATAGGTTTGCTTATTCATATCAATAGGCACTTTTCGCCTAACGATACCTCTCTTTTTCTTAGCTTTCTCATTTGCATGACAAATTGAATTACCACCTATACTCATTCTAACTATTGTTAAACATCAGCTCTTACCAAAAGGTACACGAGGTTATTTATGAATTTGTCGGTTGTTATGAGAACTCTACTCGGGTTCATCCTAATGTTTTGTTTAATTATTACGATTACGTTTATTAGTCAGCTCAATATTCGAAATCTAGAAACACAAATGCATACAACGGTCGGCCAACTCTCGCCCATGGCAGAGCGCGTAAACCAACAATCAGGTTTACTGCTAAACGCCGTTCGTTTAGTCGGACTCCACAGCGCAGAAACTGATGGCACACAGCTCGAACACCTTAAGCAAAATACAAAACAGTCGATCGAGGCGTACAAAACACTAAGCCAAGAACTCACGGAACAAAGCCGAGAATATCCGAAAATCTCAAACCTTCTATCTGAAATAGCCCCGAAAGCTGAACAACTATTCTCACTTGCAAACCAGCAGTTCATAACCCGAGAGCAATGGTTAGTCGTCGATCAAACACTTCAAGATCAAAGTAGTTCATTCTCCTTAGATTGGAGCTACTTCGCCGATGACGGTGAAGCTGTTGTTGGAATGGTGTCGAGTGATTTAGCTTGGCTTGCGAAAGGACTGATCAAAGATGGCGTTATATTAGGAAGAGCCGTCGACCAAGCTTTGTATGCACCTTCAAGCGAAGAACAATTGAGCCACTTAGAATCAATACGCGCACATTATGAGTTGTTACTTAGCAAAAGAGAGCAATTGGATGCCGCTGAACCAGGGAGTGTGGAATTCTTAGACAGCTACTATGAAATTATCGAAGAAGCATTCTCGGCGGAAGGGTTGTTTAACACGATGTCTTCAAGTGGCCAACTGGTTTCTGACCAACAAAACCAACTCACTGATCTAAACGCTACATTGAGTGAGGCACTTGAATTACTCAGCCAAGCCAGCTCGGAAGTATCGGTAGAGCTAGAGCAAGCAGAGGCACTCAGCGTCAAAACAGTAGAGGACAGCATGCTGCAAATGTTAGTCGTGGTCGTTCTTTCTATTGCCGTCGCACTTGCAATTACCTGGAGTGTGACCAGAAGTATCCGAGGACCATTAAAACGTACACTACAGCAAATGCAAAGATTAGTTAGTGGCGATTTCACCCATCAAATTGATGTGCATTCACAAGATGAATTTGGACAAATTGCCAACCAACTTAATACGCTTACCGACCAGCTAAAACAAGTCATCGGTGACATGGTAGGCAGTGCGAAACAACTCGGAGATGCCTCTGACCATGGCCTTGAAGCTAGCGAACAAACCCGTACATTAATTCGAGAACAAAAAAGTCAAACCGAAATCGTTGCTGGCGCAGTAGAAGAAATGGAACAAGGCGTACAAGAAGTCTCATTAGAAGCCAATACTGCACGTGATGAAATCGTTACCGTCAGTGACCTAGCCGAAATTGGACGCAAGTCGGTACAACTGACTCAACAAACCACCATCGAATTGCAACACACTATGACAGATGCCGTCGCTAAAGTTGATCAACTTAAGCAACAATCCGATGCTATCGGTTCAATCCTAGATGTTATTCAGGGCATCGCTGAGCAAACTAACTTACTGGCATTAAACGCCGCTATCGAAGCTGCTCGGGCTGGTGAACAAGGACGAGGTTTCGCAGTCGTCGCTGACGAAGTCAGAAGCTTGGCAGGACGCACTCAAAATGCAACCGTTGAGATTTATGAAATGATTGAAGCTCTCCAGAGTGTCACAGAGTCTACCTCTTCGCTAATGCGCAAAGGCGATAGCATGGTCAACGACTGTCTATCCCATGCTGATGAAAACCAAAACAAATTGGTTGAGATTACAGATTTGCTAGAGAACATTCGTGAACGCAGTCAACATATTGCCTCCACTGCTCAAGATAAGCTCGCGGTAGCTGGGCAAGTTGCTCACAGTGTGCATAAAATCGTTGAACTAGGAGATGCAACATTCCAGGAAGCGGAAAAAAATGAAACTGTCAGCAGAGAACTAAAAGGACAATCAGAGCAACAATTAGATCAAGTGTCCATTTTTAAAATCGCTAATTAGATAGATTTTGTACGTTCACTCATAGCAATAAAGTTCATAAAAATGAGAGAGATGCAATTACGTTTTTGTCATATTAAATGATAATAGTGTGATGAAAGCCATGTAATGGCCAAAATATACATGACGTACAACTTAAAAAGACTAATCTTATTTACATTAAAATTAGCTGAGAGATTTTCATGGATTTACAAAAAATAGCAGCGGATGCAGTAGAACTTGTCACCCCTTCCATTGAAGCGCTTTTTGAAAAGACATGTCGAAAAGAGTTGCATATCGTGGTTGTTGATCCTCGTATAAAACCATGGGAATCAACCTTTGAAGACGCCATTTTATATGAAAAAACATTAGGCAACCCCGAAGAGTGGCAAGTTCCATTTGACGAACTTGCTCGCCAAAAAGCCGCTCAAGCATGGCGTAATAACTCTGCCAATATCTCTCTTCACACACAACACCCTAGCTCACTTCGCTCGGGCGACGTTCTGTATTACGGTTCGTTCGTTTATGGCGATATCGTTGTGGGTTGTAGTGGTGTTGAACCCTGGTTCGATATGCTAGCCGCAAGTTGGGTAGCATTAGCAATAGAACAACTGTGTATCAGTGACTACCAAGAAACAAAACGTACCGACCCTACCAAGCGACTGCTCGATTAGGTAATTAAAACATAATAAGCAAGATGGAGAAGTAGAATGAAAAAGTTGTTGAAAACCGTATTGATGACTGGACTACTATGTAGCTCAGCAGCAATGGCAGCAGACTACCCTGCCAAAAATATTAAGTTAATTGTTCCTTTTGGTGCTGGTGGTGGTACGGATGCTGTAGGTCGTACAATTGCAAACAGTACAAAAGATATTTTAGGTAAATCAATCACTGTTGTTAACCGTACTGGCGGCGCAGGTGCTGTAGGTATGAGCTTTGGTGCGCAACAAAAGCCTGATGGTTACACGCTTACTGTTGTGACTCGTGAAATCGCTTCTCTACCTCAAATGGGCTTAATGCGTCACACTGCTGACGACTTCAAATTAATCCGTATGGTTAACTTGGATCCAGCGGTTGTTCTTGTAAACAAAGACAGCGAATACAACACAATCAACGACCTAATCGCAGCGGCTAAAGCAGCACCAGGTTCTGTGAAATTTGCTTCAACAGCAAAACCAAACTTCTACTTAATGGCGCTTGAAAAAGATCAGAACATTACAATGAATGCGATCCCATACAATGGCGCATCTGAAGCAATCCCTGCCGTACTTGGTAAGCACACCGACGTGACTATGGTTACTCCAGGTGAAGCAATTTCTCAGCTTCGTTCTGGTCAGTTAAAAGCGTTAGGTGTTATGTCTAAAGAGCGTATTGCGTTCCTACCTGATGTCCCTACTCTTAAAGAGCAAGGCGTAGACGTTTCTACTGGTACATGGCGTGGACTGGGTGCACCTAAAGATACTCCAGATGAAGTTATCGAAATCTTAGGTAACGCATTCGATCAAGCAATGGCATCTGATGACTTCAAAGTGTTCATGGAAAAAGGCGCGATGACTATCCATAACATGGATGCAGCTGAGTTTACTCAATTTGTAAAAGATGACAGTGCGGCACTTGGTAGCTTAATCAAGTAATCAAACATCGTTGTCAATGAAATAGAATTCGGCATTAGAGCTCTTAGGCTAATGCCGTCTTTTGATTTTAACGGCTAGATTTAGTTAATTCTTTTGTATATCAAACTGTTAGAAAAATATCGACCAAACCGTCATTCGCTGAATAATGGATGCCACGACTTACGGTTTTACACGCAAATTTATTACTTAATTATGGCTCGTCTTGTGTAGCCATCAAACATGCAGGTGCGTGATGTTTAATCGAAATACTATCTTACCCATGACCGTCATTGTTATCAGTGTCGTTCTGTTGTTTTTAATCAACGACTTTGATTTACCACTGTATCGTGATGCCAGTGTCGGGGCTCAATTCTTCCCGACCATGATTGCGATCATACAAATTATTCTTTGTATTGTATTGATTGCTAAAGATCGCATGAACAAAGAGCCAGCTGAAGAGACTTCCTCCAAGCCAATATTCTCGAAACTTGCTCTCTATGGGATCATATTTTTGCTGAGCTATGCCCTGATTATGCAAGTTTTTGGGTATTTAATTGCGAGTCTAGTTTGCTTTACGGCTTACCTTTTATTCTTAAAAGTTAAAAAGGTTAGCTACTACGTAACAGCGTGGGTTTTCGTATTTTCTGTTTACTACATATTCGGAGAAGTGTTTTTCATCATGCTTCCCGAAGGCACAATGTTTTAGGGAGCTGTTATGTTTGAGTACCTGTTACATGGTTTATCGGTGGCGTTCAGCCCATCCATTTTCCCGCTGCTCCTGTTCGGAGTATTGGGCGGTATTATTTTAGGCGCCCTACCCGGGCTGACTGCAACAATGGGAGTAGCACTTCTGCTCCCATTCACCTTTGGAATGGAACCGACAGCAGCATTAGTGATGCTCATTGGTGTTTATATCGGCGGTATTTATGGCGGTTCTATTGCAGCGATATTGCTAAAAACTCCGGGCACTCCCGCTTCAGCGGCAACCGTGCTCGATGGTCATAGCATGGCCATTAAAGGTGAAGCTGCTCGTGCATTAAGTATCGCAGCTGTTTCGTCATTTATCGGTGGGTTGATTAGTACGGTTATCCTTATCGCGATTGCGCCTCTTCTAGCAGATTTTGCTTTGCGCTTTAACGCTCCTGAATACTTTGCGTTGGCCATATTTGGATTAACCATCATTGCGAGTATCTCCTCAAAAAGTATCCTAAAAGGCTTACTTGCAGGTTGTATTGGCTTGCTAGTTGCGACGGTTGGACTTGATCCGATCAGCAGTGTACCGAGATTTACTTTTGGCGTGCTCGATCTTTATAGTGGAATCAACGTTATCCCAGTATTGATTGGTTTATTTGCATTGTCTGAGGCACTTGGTCAAATCGAAAAACTGTTTGATAAACAAGACGACTTAAATAAAGATTTCAGCTACAAATTACTGAGTAAAAAAGACGTAAAAACACTCTTACCAACTGCGGTAAAAAGTGGCCTAATCGGAACATCAATTGGTTCAGTACCTGGCGCAGGCGCGGATATTTCTGCATTCGTTTGTTATAACGAAGCCAAACGGGTTGCAAAAGATCCTGATGAATTCGGCAAAGGCTCTGTTCATGGCCTAGCGGCAGCCGAAGCGGGCAACAATGGTGTAACGGGTGGTTCTCTCGTTCCATTGCTTACATTAGGCGTTCCGGGTGATGCTGTTGCGGCTGTATTGTTAGGCGCACTTATCGTACAGGGTTTAACTCCAGGGCCATTACTATTTAGCCAAAACCCAGAAGTGGTTTACGGTGTATTTAGCTCGATGTTGGTCGCCAATATTGTAATGTTATTGGTTGGTCTGTTCGGTATTCGCTTCTTCTGTCGCATTATCGAAGTGCCAAAAATCCTAATGATTCCAATGATCATTTTCTTGTCTGTCATTGGCGCTTACGCCATTAATAACTCAATGTTCGACATTGGTATTGCGTTAACATTTGGTGTGTTGGGCTATATCTTTACCAAATTAGATATTCCCCTTTCTCCAATACTGTTGGCCATTATCCTCGGGCCTATGGCAGAAACTAACTTGCGGAAATCGCTACTGATGTTTGAAGGTAGCTGGTCTTTCTTATATGAACGGCCAATCGCGGCGGTCTTTATTTTAATGGCTGTCTTCTCGGTCTATTCAACAATGAAGTTGAAAAAGTCGAAAATTGCCAAGCTCCCCGATTAGTACTATATACCTGTAATCAAAGCACTCATTTATTGGGTGCTTTTTTTTGTTTGCCCTCTATCTGCTCCAAGCGATGCATCACAATAGTGATTAGCGCACCATTTTGTTTCCACTTTCTTCTAGTCCTTCCAGGGTTGCTCTCTATTCCTCCAGCTTCATGCGCTAATAGCGTGCATTAATCCACGTAACCAATTGTTATTTAAAAAGTTAATTCATTTGCCGTTTATCGATAGGGGATTGGAATGAATATCGCAATTAGCCACCTTAGTGACGAATTTATTTTTAAGCAAAAAAAGACATCTCATCATTTTTTGCTTTTGTTTTCTGCGAAAAGGAAATCTCATGCCCGGTTTTATTGTTGCCTACGTGAAGTACGTCGATAAGTTTAATCGACTCATAGGCCGCTTTATGATGTACGGAATCTTCCTGATTGTGGGCGTTCTAATGTGGTCCTCGATATCCAAAACCTTTTTCATGCCCTCTCTTTGGACCTTAGAATCTGCACAATTCATGATGGTCGCCTATTACATTCTTGGCGGTGCTTATGCTATCCAGTTAAAAGCGAATGTCCGTATGGATCTTTTCTATGGCGAATGGTCAGTGAAGACGCGAGCATGGATGGATGCCTTCATGGTTTTTTTCCTCATTTTTTATCTGTGCGTTCTGCTCTACGGCGGTTTAGAAAGTATGCTCTATTCACTCGAATATGGTCAGAGAAGCCGCTCTGCTTGGCGACCTTATTTGTGGCCGATCAAAGCCATAATGTGTTTTGGGTTTGTCATGATGATCCTTCAATCCATTTCACAACTGTTTAAAGATATTGCAACTATTCGCGGAGTAGAAATCAAATGAGTTATGGCACGATCGCAATAATGATGTTTTCGTTGATGATGTTGCTGATGGCAACGGGACAACGAGTATTTGCCGCCATCGGTGCTGTTGCAGCTATCGCAGCCATGATGTTATGGGGAACCGGTGGTGCAGAAATCCCCTTTACTGCCGCAATTAAATTAATGAACTGGTATCCAATGCTTACGCTGCCGATGTTCATTTTCATGGGTTACGTTCTTTCCGAATCCAAAATAGCAGATGACCTATATAAAATGTTCCATGTTTGGATGGGGCCAATGCCAGGTGGTCTTGCCATCGGTACTATCGGATTAATGGTATTGGTATCAGCGATGAATGGATTATCCGTTGCTGGAATGGCAATCGGAGCTACGATTGCGTTACCTGAACTCCTGAAACGAAACTATGACAAAAAGATGGTAACTGGAGTCATTCAAGCGGGATCTTCGCTCGGTATTCTAGTGCCTCCTTCGGTTGTGCTTGTGTTATACGCAATGATCGCACGTCAACCAGTAGGGCAACTTTGGTTAGCCGGAATCGTCCCTGGGTTAATTATGGCGGTACTATTTATCGTATACATTGCGGTTCGTTGTCACTTGAACCCCAAACTAGGGCCAGCACTTTCAGAAGAAGAACGCAATGTTTCAAAAGCGGAGAAATTTCGTCTTTTAGGCGCTGGCGCACTTCCATTGGGTATCTTTGCTGTGATGATGGTTCCTTTTGTTAGCGGTTGGACGAGCTTAGTTGAGAGTTCAGCAATTGGCGCAATGGCCGCCTTTCTAGCCGCAATACTCAAAGGCCGAATGACCAAACATGTCTTTGAAAACTCGGTAAGAAATACACTCGCCATCTCTTGTATGTTCATGTGGATTATCTTGGCGGCTCTTGGCTTTGGCGCTGTATTTGATGGCCTTGGTGCAGTTAAAGCCATCGAAAGTGTGTTTACCGAGCAATTGGGCTTGAGCCCTTGGACTATTCTGATTTTAATGCAACTTTCGTTTATCGTTCTCGGCACGTTCCTCGACGATACAGCCATGTTGGTGATTGTTGCGCCACTGTACGTTCCATTGGTGCACGCCCTCGGCTTTGACCTCATTTGGTACGGTGTGCTTTATACCATGACCTGCCAAATTGCTTACATGACACCACCATTTGGCTACAACCTATTTTTAATGCGCGCGATGGCTCCACCAGAAATATCGTTACGTGATATTTACGGATCAGTTGGACCGTTTGTCGGAATAATGATCTTTTCATTAATTCTGATCATGATTTTTCCAGACCTAGCATTATGGCTACCTGAATACGTATACGGGAAGTAGTCATTTGGCTTCTTTCCCCTTTTTATCGACCCTTTTCTACAGAAATAAGAGCGACAAGGCAGACATTGTTCTGCCCTAACTATCCACCGGAGGGATAACAATGAATTCAAGACGTAAGTTTTTAACCGGCGCAGCCGCACTGACTGCAGGTACCGTACTCGCACCTGCTAAAACCTTTGCAGCAAGCCCAAAGATTACATGGCGCATGCAAACTTATGCAGGTCCAGCACTCGCAGAGCACGTCATTAAGCCCGCGATCGAAGCATTTAACCGTATTGCGGGTGAAGAGATGCAAATCGAGCTCTATTTTGCCGATCAATTGGTTCCAACTGGAGAGCTATTTCGAGCGATGCAAAAAGGTATCATTGATGCCGTTCAGTCAGATGATGACTCAATGGCATCACCGACGGAAGTCACAACATTCGGTGGGTATTTCCCATTCGGTTGTCGCTATTCTTTAGATGTTCCTGTGCTGTTCAATCAATACGGTTTAGGCGAAATCTGGGCAGACGAGTACGCAAAAGTGGGCGTAAAACACATTTCTGCTGGCGCATGGGATCCATGCCACTTTGCAACCAAAGAACCTATCAATAGCCTAGAAGATCTCAAAGGGTTGAAGATATTCACTTTCCCAACAGCAGGTCGTTTCTTAACGAAGTTTGGTGTTGTTCCTGTGTCTATTCCATGGGAAGACGTTGAAGTTGCGATTCAAACAGGCGAAATCGACGGTATTGCATGGTCTGGTATTACCGAAGACTACACCGTAGGTTGGTCTAAAGTAACCAACTACTTCCTAACCAATAACATTTCTGGTGCTTGGGTCGGTTCATTCTTCGCCAATATGGATCGTTATAACGAACTGCCAGAACACCTAAAAGAGCTACTTGGTCTATGTCTAGACACCTCACACTACTATCGTCAATGGTGGTACTGGGGCGGCGAAGCGAAACTACGTGTTGAAGGCGAAGACATGAAGCTGACTACTATTCCAGATGAAGAGTGGGCGACTGTAGAAGCAGAGGCTGAAGCGTTCTGGGATGAAATCGCGAAAGAATCGCCGGTGAAAGCCAAAGTGGTAGAGATATTTAAGAAATACAATGCCGATATGGTGAAAGCGGGTCGACCTTACCGCTATAGCTAACACGACTTTGTGATTGAACTTCACACCCAGTAAGTCGATATAATTAGACCAACCAAAGAGGGCTCATCGCCCTCTTTTACTTTTTGTGTTATTCGGTTAATCACGCTCAATAGAAAACGGCGACCACGCTTGGCAAGTTGGCATCACTTCAACCCGATTAATACAGATATGATCCGGTAACGTGGCAATGTGGAACATCTGCTCCGCAATATCCTCGGCGCTCAATGCTTGGGCACCACGATACAGGTCATCAGAGGCTTGTTGATCACCTTTGGTGCGAACTAACGTAAATTCAGTCTCAGCGATTCCCGGTGCTAAGTCGGTCACTCGCACTCCTGTTCCAACTAAATCGCAGCGTAAGTTGTAACTGAATTGCTTAACAAACGCCTTGCTAGCACCATAGACATGGCTGCCCGGATAAGGCCATTCTCCCGCAATCGAACCTGTATTAATGATTGTCGCACCGGCACCGGTTTCAATCAGCGTTGGCAGAAGCGCGTGCGTAACATTGACCAAACCTTTAATATTGGTATCAATCATGGTGTGCCAATCGGCCAGGTCCACCTCTGGTGCAGGGTGAGGAGCTAAAGCGAGGCCTGCGTTATTCAATAGAACCTTTACCGCTTTAAACTTTGCTGGAAGCTGTTCTATCACTTGTTTTACGGCGTCTGCATCACAGACATCTAATTGAGCATAATGAACCGGTACTTGAGAAGACAGTTCTTTCGCCAATTCGACCAACCGAGCCTCTCTTCGGCCCGTAATGACCAACGACCAGCCATCTTGTGCAAACCGTTTGGCCGCGGCTTTTCCAAACCCAGACGTCGCGCCAGTAATAAATACAACCTTAGACATAAAAACTCCCTCTTCTATAACACTCGTTCATCGACATAGTATTCACTTGTTTGTCTTTCGACCATACTCGGGAATTTCTATTTGAACAAGCCTCAAGTAGAGAGAGCCGTTATATTACTTATCATCTAACATCGATTACGCATGTACCAAAGTTTGGATTTTTGAACTTATTGACGATGCACGTTTTCTAGCGTTGTCTTTTAACCAAGCTTTCTCATGGAAAAAGTAAGCAACCGAGTTAATTGCAGGTTCAATCGTTGCCATCATACCGCCAATGAATGCATCTCCAGTAATCACGTAAGTGACCAAAAATGCGACGCTAAAGTGGATAATTGCAAAACTCGCGGTTTTAATTTTGGTATCTGCTCTACGTTGTTTTAAAGCTGGAACACGTGACCATACTTTTTCGTGGAAATAAAATGCAACCGTATTAATTGAAGGCTCAATCATAGCGATCATGCTACCGATCAAAATATCGCCAGTGAGTACAAAAGCAACCGCGGTCGCGATACTGAAGTGTATTACTGCAAATGTGATTGTCTTGATCATAATATTGTCCTCTGAGTCATTTCATTCTATGGATATATTATTGCGAATGATTCTCAATTAATAAAATAGAATTACTCTATTAGTTCAATAGACAAAGACGTTCACACTCCTATCAGATGGGGCACTCTCGAATTAGGTTGTTACTTTAAAAAGCGAATGTTCGGGTTTCTTTCATAATTACGGGCAGTTACACTGTGCATTACGGTGAAACTCTAAGAAACCAATCATTAATCAAGGCAATATCATTATGCGTTTACTCTGTTTGTCTCTCGGTGCTCTACTCATTAGCACTAACGTGGTTGCTGAAACGTCACTTATTGACCAGCGCATAAAAGAAGAAAAGAAGATTCAGGAAACTCGATTCTCAATTATTCCGCACAAGCCAAACTACATATTGCCGATCACGTATAGCGATCACCTTCAAGACAGTAAGGTTTATCAAGATATCTATCTCAATGATGAATCATTACAGCCCCTTGAGATCACCTTCCAAATTAGTTTCAAGATTCCATTGCTCACTGGAGTTATCGACTCACCATATTCACTATTTTTCGGTTATACCCAGAACTCCTATTGGCAGGCGTACAACACAGATAATTCATCCCCTTTTCGTGAGACAAACTATGAACCCGAATTATTTGGTACTTGGGCTCCCGATATGGAATTGCCGAATGATTGGAAATTCAAAGTGGCGACACTCAACCTTACTCACCAATCCAATGGTAGAACGGAGCCGCTATCACGCAGTTGGAACCGTATAGAAAGTAGCTTTGCCTTTGAAAAGGACAACCTTGCCGTTATCGTCAATCCATGGATTCGCATTAAAGAAGATTCTGACGATGATGATAACGCCGATTTATTGGACTTTTATGGTCACGGCAAAGTGAGCCTAATTTATAAACACGACGACAATACGTTTACTTTCACAAGCCGTAATAACCTAGAAAGTGGCTTCAGCAAAGGCTCGACTGAATTGAACTGGAGCTTTCCCGTCGGCGGTGGGATTCGTGGCTATCTCCAAGTCTTTTCTGGTTACGGCAACAGCCTGATTGAATACAATGAATATACCAATGTCGTTGGCGTAGGGATTTCGCTCACAGACTGGTTGTGATTCTCTTTCCTAAGATGGTTAAAGCACAGATAAATCATAACGCAACCTTAGACATCTCAGAACACAGGTTGCGTTATCGCAATTAACACCAATTCTTTAAACTCTCCGCTTCCATACTCCCTCAAATTCGCATCTACTCTCATTTCAGTGTACGATACCATCATGAACGATCGTTCAAAGTAATTTTTCCAGACTCATCATCTGGCGTATTAACGTATAGCAGGGTAAATCTATGAAGAAGAAAATCAAACTTGATATCGTATCGGACGTTGTCTGCCCATGGTGTATTGTTGGCTATAATAATTTGCGTGCAGCTATCACTGAACTGGGGCTCGAAGACCAAATTGACGTTGAATGGCAACCCTTTGAGCTCAACCCTGATATGCCAGCGGAAGGGGAACACCTACGAGCCCATGTGGCGAGAAAATACGGGGCATCACCCGAAGACAGTGCTCGAGCAAGAGAAAACATTGCCGCGAAAGGTGCAAAACAGGGATTTCAATTTAACTATTTTGATGACATGAAAATGGTGAATACCTTTGAGGCGCATATTCTTTTAGAATTTGCCAAAGAAACGGGAAAACAGACTGAACTAAAACTTCGCTTATTCTCTGCTTTTTTCTCAGAACAGAAAGATGTCTCTGATCGAACGGTACTCCTCGAAGCTCTCAATATGGTTGGGCTTGATGGCGAAGAAGGCATCAAACGCCTTGACGATAAACACTACCAAGATGAAGTGCGCAAAACGCAGAAAGAATGGATAAATGCAGGTATTTCGAGCGTGCCGACAGTCATTTTCAATCGTGAAAGTGCGGTTTCAGGTGCTCACCCTGTGAGCAGTTTTAAGCAGATTTTGTCTGAACTTTCTGCAGGCTAACCACTTTTTAAATGACTGATTTATTAAATAAAAAGACCGTAAGTATACCTTAAATATTTACGGTTTTGTTTCTGATTTTTAATAAAATAAATCATTAATTACCATATTAAAAATAAACACAATCTTGTATTAAATATGACAAATAGAGTTTTATTTAATTTGTTAACGTTAATTTAAGATATTTAACCACATCATGTGAATTTATTGTCAAACATCCACCTAAGTTATCGACATCACAATTATTTCATGTAAATTCCCGAAATGAAGTTTGTTTTATAATGAATTTATTTTTACCTGGATTCTAATAAACAATACAGTTTTTAATAACATTAAATAGTTACAATATAGATATCTAATATAATTGTACCAATGTTCGGTGTAACAATGAGTGATAGAGTTCAGCATATTGATGTAGCTAAAGGTATTTCAATTTCTCTGGTAGCCTTTTTCCATACTGGATTAGGGCACATTTTCCCTGCTATAACCGAACCTGTATCTATATTTCGAATGCCGCTATTTTTCTTTTTATCAGGCGTTTTCTTTTCGTTTAACTCGAAACCAAGAGACTTTATAATTAAAAAGTCTGAATCATTATTGAAACCCTATTTTTTCGTTCTTTTTATTGTATTAATTTTTCATATATTAACAGGCAAGGAAAATATATTATCAAAACTTGTTAGCATATTATATGGCAATGGCTCTAGTGAACTCGGAATTTGGATTCCTTTATGGTTTTTAACGCATCTATTTGCTGTTTACTGCTTTTCATATCTAATATGTAAAACTGCTCAACACTTTAAGTTATCGTGGGCAACTCAATTTATATCTCTTATTTTCCTCTTATTTATTAGCCCTACATTTATCGATCTATTTTGGAATAAAGATATTGAAACATCACCCTATTCTTTTCTTTCTCTAGGTCTTCCTTTTTCTTCAGACTTGCTTCTTATATCATCTTCTTACTTTATTTTGGGTCATTTATTGAGAAAGCACATAATTAATTTCTCCCCAAGTAAGTATATAGTCATCGCTTCTATCGTATTGTTTCTCGCAATCGTCAATTTCACAGACGCTCATATAAACCTTCACGACAGATCATATCTCAATCCATTTTATGCAACCGCTGGGGCAATATTTGGTATATATATCGTGCTGACGATTTCCTGGCTCTTATCTAAAAGTGAGCGATTGAGTTTCACACCACTTTCCCTTGGAGCATCTAGCCTTTTTATTCTTATTTTTCATGTACCTATTAATGACACTGTTGCCACCTATTTAGCCAGTATCATAGAGAATGAAACGATCGTTATTACTGCGAGATTATTCTCTTATCTGCTGTGTATTTTTATTCCTCTAGGGATTAAATGGATAGTGGTGAGAAATAACATCCTCGCGTTAGGGTTTTATCCCATTAAATCAAATAAGTTAGTGCAAAAGCTGCGTTTCAATAATTGGCGTGTGACCAAATCAATGTAATGTCTTAATTTAATCAATCATAAAAAAACCTAGCACTTAGCTAGGTTTTATAATCTTTTTTACCAATAAAATATTATTTACGGATAATCATTTGCTCACGCTCTGGGCCTACCGAAACCATTACAATTGGCACGCCCATTAACTCTTCAATACGTGTCACGTAATCTTGCGCACCTTGTGGAAGGCTTTCAAACGTTCGGCAACCTGTGATGTCTTCATCCCAGCCTTTCATATTTTCATAGACAGGCTTAAGATCTGCCGTTTGTGGCCAAATAGGATTTTCACTGTGTTCACCATCATAGGCGACGCAAATTCTTAAATCTGTCATTCCTGTTAAACAGTCAATTTTGGTCAAAGCAATCTCGGTCGCTGCTTGCAGTTCAACACCATTTCGAGTCGCAACGGCATCAAAATACCCCATATCACGTGGGCGACCAGTCGTCGCGCCAAACTCATTCGAACTTTCGCGGAAGTTGTCTTGCTCTTCCATTGCAGTGACGAGTGTTCCCGTCCCTACCGATGAACTGAATGACTTAGCAACCGCAATAACGCGCTCTGGTCTCAATGCCGGCAAACCACTCCCAATACCGGCATACGCCGCGGTAACATTGGATGAGGTTGTCCATGGGTATTCGCCATACACAAGGTCACGGCCCGCACCCAATTGAGCTTCAAACAATAAGTTCGAATCGTTTGCTTGCAGTGCTTTTAGTGGCTCGGTGACATTGCAGATAAAGGGTCTCCAAGATTTGGTCACTTCTAACAGCCACGCCGTCAGTTCTGCCGCCGTCTCTGTGTAATCACAGCTTGGGTATAATGCTTTCAACTGAGGCATTTTCCAATCGAGCATAAATTGAATTCGCTGCTCGAGTACATCCGGCTGGTTCAACCAACCCACTAAAATGCCTTTCTTCATAACGCGATCGCCATAAGCAGGTGCAATACCTTGGCGAGTTGAACCGTACGCTGCATCACCCAGTCGTTGCTCTTCTAACGTGTCTTCAAGTGCGTGCAGTGGAAGACATAAAGTAGCACGATCTGAGATACATAAATTTACATCTACACCTGCGGTTTTTACTTCATTGATTTCTTGAGTCAATGCTGCAGGGCTGATTACCATGCCAGGGCCAAGAACCGCGATACAATTCGGATTAAAGATACCACTTGGCAACTGGTGTAATTTGAATGTACCAAAATCATTTACAACCGTATGACCGGCATTGTTTCCGCCTTGAAAACGAATACTGGCAGACGCATCTGATGCTAAAAAGTCAACGATACGGCCCTTACCTTCATCACCCCAATTGGCACCCACAACAACAATAGACGACATAATATTTCTCCGAATTGATTAAGAAATCATCTTAGTCCTGTCGAATAAATAAGAGAAATTAATTATAATAATTAACTTGATAAGCATCTCATATATCTAGAATATTGAGATCAATGCTCTAATGAGGGGAAATTATGCTTGATATCCATTGGCTTAAAACATTTGTCACGTTAGCAGAATATAAACATTTTGGTAAAGCGGCTGTGGCTCTGCACATGACTCAACCTAATGTGAGTTTACACCTGAAGCAGTTAGAACTGGCCACGAATGTCAAACTGATCGAGAGAAGCCCATTTCACCTCACCCAAGCCGGCGAACGGCTTTTAGAAAGCAGTGTAAAGACACTTCAGGAATTACAAGTTTGCCAAGCGGATCTGAATGCTCTTAATGATCTCGACAAAGGCATTATTACTATTGCGGCGAGCGACATCATTTCTCGTACTTTGCTTATTGAAGCTTTCAAACTATTTAAAGAGAAGTATCCAGGAATCGATATTGCACTGTTAAATACGACGTCATCACAAGCTTCTGAGTTGGTCAAAAAAGCAGAAGCAGACCTTGGGTTTGTCATCTCACAAAAACAAACCCAACCATTGCACTTCGTTGAGCTGCAGCAAATAAAGTGGGTTGCATTCGGCAATGGATTCGAACGAAACACAGAACAGGACACAGAGTTAACCCTTATATTATTGGGTCACGATACTCGTACCAGAGATCTTATTGATAGTGCGCTACCTACGCTCAACCTTTCAAATTATCGGGTAATGGAGGTGGGGAGTGTCGATGCACAAATTGATTGGGCAGAGGCTGGTTTTGGAATTGCCATTGTTCCAGAATTCGCTTTATCGACTCAACGTCATCTCACCTCTTCGGTCACGCCCTTACCAGATTTCCCAACAACGGAGCTAGGCTTCATCGTGCGGCAAAACCAAATTTTATCCAAAGCAACCAAGCAACTTCTTAATTGGGTTAATGATGGGATATCTTCACTTCAAAAGCGTGGATAGGAATAACATGAGGGAAGTCAGTTGAGTAATTCGTGGGATAGATAAAGGGACAATAATACGTTGTAACTGTCAGTATTGCTCTGACTTCGTATATTGCCCCTTTATGGTGTCTTATTTGAGTTTAAATTGCTCCGCAAGATCTTGTAATTTAGTAGCCAGAGTAGTTTGCTCTTTTGCAGTCACTAGAATCTGCTCTCCACTTACTACGGTAGCACTTACACTATCACCAATAGACTGCGCTCTTGACGCAATATCGGCAGTAACGACCACCTGCTCTTGAGATGCCGTTGCAATTTGTAATGCCATATCATCGATTGTTTCAATCGTGGCTACGATTTCGGTTAGTTTACCTTGTACTTCACCCGCTTTAGTTACACTCTCTGTTACATCTGACATAGCGTCATTAATTTGGGTATACGCGTTCGAGCTATCATGCTGGAGAGTAGAAACCATTTTTTCAATTTCTTGGGTAGAACTTTGAGTACGCTGAGCTAGTGAGCGAACTTCATCGGCCACAACTGCAAAACCACGACCTAAATCACCTGCTCGAGCAGCTTCAATCGCTGCATTTAGAGCCAGCAAGTTGGTTTGCTCTGCGATGCCTTGTATGACTTCAACAACTCTCGAAATATCACTGCTGCTTTGATGTAAGTTTGAAATCGTCTCAGATACAACTTCAATTTTCGTATTAACTGCTTTGATAGACGCTTCAGACCCTTCAACACTCCCAGCACTTCCTAACACTTGCTCTTTAGCCTGACTTGTTCTTTCTGAGGTATTTTGAATATGTTGAGCAACTTCTTCAACTGAGGCACGCATCTGCTCTATCGCAGTGACCACTTGCATCACATCCGAATGTTGAGCTTGAAGGTTCTGTGCATTTTGAGCAACCGTAACCGTCGATTCCTCAGCACCAGAAGCCAATTGAATACTTGAACTTCGTATTAAATCAATCGCTCCAGTCAGCACACCTAACATTTCATTTAAGTTGTTAGAAATATCACCGAGTTCATCATCAACCACAACAGAACAACGTCTAGTAAGATCTTTCTGCGACGCAAGTGTCATGGTTGTATTCAAACACATAAGTTGCGCGTTCATGTCGCGTAATAACTTATAGCCGATAATCGAGGTCATCGAAACCAACACAATCGTCAGGATAAGAAAGAACCAGAAATCTCTCGTATCACTCGCCAGCTCATCTTCCGAACGTAGAATTAGATCAGCGGTAAGAATGTCCTCTTCTTTCTTTAGCAAATCAATTCGTTTGGTTGAAGCTGCAAACCATGCACTCGCATCTTGGTTCATTTCTCCTGCAAAAGCGCTAGCTCGATATTTTTCCACTTCTTTAAAAATATCTGACGACTCCATCTTTTCGAATCCAGCAGAAATTTCTTGGTCTGAATACGCTTTAAATGTCGTAAAGTACGTATTTTGTTCGCTGACTAAAGTAACAAACTTACGATACATTCCATCAGAAAATGCCCCCACACTAAATACATTCGACAAGACTGCCCGTTCAATACCTGAACGCTCCTTACCTTGTAAAAATTCATAGTATGCGGCAAGCTTCCGCGTCATTTCGACAATTTCAGAGAGTTTTTCTGCCTCGACCGCAATGCTAAGCAGGTACTGATTAAGCTTGGAGTAGTATTCTATAGCGGTTCCTGCGGATGTATCAAAGCTAGTAATACCTGAACGCATAGCACTCAACTCAGACAACATAGTCGTTGCCTTTTCCATCGTCGACCAAACCTTGGGGCTTCCTTTAAGAAAATCCCCCTGCTCAGACAGGAACGCTGTTAAATCCGCGAGTTTACTATCTGTTTTTAACCTATGAGCTGGTAACTGATCGGCGAATTTAGTCCCGTTTGACCCCAAATAGCCCGCAGACATTCCTCGTTCTTTCTGAAGTTCATGTACTAATCGACTGTTGTATGCTGCAAGCTCTATATACACATGAACTCGATCCGCCGCATTTTTTAAGTTATAGGAAGAGTAAATTTTACTGCACGAGAAATACAGCATCGTCAGGAGTAGAGGCACAAAGACAAGCACCAGCTTTTGTTTGATTGAAAGTTGCATAATACCTAGCCATTTTAATGTTATAATTTTGTTATAACATTAAAGCTAGCACAATAAATGCTATCTACCATCATTCTGTATAAAAATTAGTCTCTAATTTATAGGAATATAAATATGATTAATAATTTTTAAAATAATCAATGAGATATAACTTCAGTATTAACAATACTCGAGAATACCAATGACTACCATCAATAGTTATCATTGAAACAATATAACCAACCGCTCCAGGAAAAACAAATAACCCATTGATTATTATAAATTAATTTATTATTAATAATAACAATACACATACTAAGGAAATAGCCTGTAATTATTTATTTACACCAAACCTGAATAAGCATCACATTGATGAATATTAACTAGGTTGCAAATTTCTTAATACTATTGAATCGTGTTTTTAATATAGTTGTATTATTTAACTGAGTAAATTAAATACCGATAATTTAAGAAATAGAAACACGATCATACTTAAAACGATGGTTAATAATACATTCTTAGTTTTCCACATAATAAAAGCGGTTAGTAGAGCGCCAATTAAATAGGGGTTATTCAACGTGAGTCTAAGATCCCCATCTGGTAAGAATACAATCGGAGCCCATAACGCCGTTAAAACAACAGGCCCGGTATAACTTAATACTCGCTGAGCGTGATAGCTTAACTTTAATGGCACTTTTGGCTCAAGAAACAGATAGCGGCTTAGGAATACAATTGCTGTCATTGCCAAAATAGATAGCATATTCATTTTGAGCCTCCTTCTACAAATCGTCTAGCTTTCCACTGTTTCATCATCAATTCGCAAATATAACCACTTCCTATACCCATTAACGATGCAATCATTAATCCCCCTTCTAAGTGGTAATATGAGGAATAACTGGCTGCTACCATAGTAACCAAAACCGAAAACACTATAGGTAAAGATTTGATCTGAGGAATAATAATGGCAATGAAAGTCGCGGCGACCGCAAAGTCTAAGCCATACTCCCCCAAGGATGGAATGTGACTGCCAGCGACAATGCCGATAAAACTTGCGATATTCCAGACAATGTAGAAAGACCCACCAGCACCCAAGGCATACCACCGATTAAATTCACTTTCCGTCTGTCCACTGCAAACAGCAAACAATTCATCAGTTAGCAAAAAACCGAGCAATGCCCGCCAACGTCCCGATAATCCACTGATTTTTCTTCGCATCGACACACTGTATAGAAAATGCCGAGAGGTAATAAAAAACGTGGTCAATAGCATCGTGGCAAGTCCAACTTCTTCTTTGAACATTCCAGCCGCGACTAACTGTGCTGCACCTGCAAATAAGACTGCTGACATTGCTTGTGCTTCGAGCCCCGAAAGCCCTGCTTCAATGGCGTATGATCCTGCTAGAAATCCCCATGGGACAACCGCTACACTAAGAGGAAACATGGCTAATACACCCCGCCAAGCATGGGTTCGTCGACTTGTTAATTGGGTTTTACTCGGTTGCATCTATATCATTCTTCCAATCATTATCCGGTAATTTATAGCGCTTAATTTAACGATTAAGGTTCAGTACAAATTGTACGAAATTGCTTAGTTCATTTTTAGGTATTGCCCGGGAGTGTAGCCATTGGCGTTTTTAAAATGTCGATGGAAGTGACTTTGATCGTGAAAACCACACTCTTGTGCCGTATTTGAAATCGAGTGACCTTGCTTGAGCAGCTTTCTCGCTAAGCGAAGTCGCGATTGGATTTGATAGGCATGAGGAGGAAGACCAAACTCTTTTTGAAATGAGCGAATCAAATGGAATGGGCTTACAGCAGACATATTTGCCAGCTCTTCGAGCGAGACATCCACCTGAGGAAGGTCATCCAAAAACTCTTTAACTAACCGAACCTGTTGTTGGATCTTGGTCGTATTTAGGCTGGGTGGCTTAGCCTTAGCGTGCTTTCCCATCAACTTAATCATGGTGCTGTAGATTAACGACTCTCGAAGTAATCGATTATCCGAGTTTTGTAGCGTATTGAATACAAGCCGGAGTTGACTTGCTAGTTCAGGGTCCTCAACCACCGCTTTTGGAAAATAAGGGATACCATGGTTTGGTAAATATAACTCTTTCGATATGGTTTCAAGTTGTTGAGGAAGAGGATACATCGCTCGATAGGCCCAGCCACCTTCTGATGCAGAGTGCCCACTGTGGACTTCATCGGCATTGACCAGAATAATTGTATTTTTAGGGGCGACATGGTGTCCACCAGTGCGATAAAAACGTTGGGCTCCGGTTTCAATCAACCCAATGGTATAGCCTTCATGACTATGACGAGAGAAGTTTTGTTTGTCATATTGAGCATCTAAAATCTCCAAGCCGCCAAGCTCAGCTGCGATCTTATAGTCAGCACGCTCTTTGCTTTTTTTATGACTTACCATCGGTTTATCCACATACATCGCTAACGGTTGTTTCGAGTGTACCCTAATGCTTCCGATAACTTTTGTACAAAGTTGCTATTTGACCGCTTAAATTTACATTCTATTTTCCCAAACGACTTCCCAATCAGGTTAATGTCTAGTTTGGCTGTACAGTAGTCAATATATCCGCTTTGCCATTGTTGATTTTCATCATTAACATTGGTTTTATTGCATCACCATTTTTATCGAGAGTGATATTCCCAGAAATCCCCATAAAATTCTCAGTAGCCGCAATCTGGTCTCTTATCGCTTTTCGATCCAAAGAATTCGCACGGGTAATCGCCGCAAACAACATCATTGCCGCATCATAACCTTCTGCGACAAAATTCGAAAGTTGGTGAGCTTGACGATAACGCTCTACAAACGCCAACGATTCCAGTGTGTTGAGGTTTTTATCCCAGTGGGAAGCATAGTAACCTTCGTCCAAAGTATTGCCACCAAGGCTATAAAATGTATCGTGTGACCAAGTGTCTCCGCCGATAAATTTTGCGTTTATCCCCATTTCGCGCGCCTGTTTTACGATATAGCCACTCTCTTCATGTCCTGAAATAAACAAAACATCAGGCGCCAACGTTTTCACTTGCTTAAGCAACGGAACAAATTTGGTTTGGTCAGATTTATACTTTAAGACCAACGAGATAACACCACCAAGTGATTCATAGTGTCTCTCAAACACGTCAGATAAACCCACGCTGTAATCACTATGAACGTTCTGAAGAATGATCGCTCTATGCCCAGCAAAGTGCTCATAAGCAAAATTCGCGAGTACTCGTCCTAAATAAGGCTCCGACACACAGGCTCGAAATATATAGTCGCCGATTTTAGTTATTTTAGGGTTGGTTGAATCAGGTGTGATCATCGGGACTTTTTTACTTTGAAGATAAGGCGCAATAACCATAGAATGGTCACTCCAAGATGCACCAATCACAGCCAAAACACCATCTCTAACCGCTTGTTTTGCCGCAAGTAAACTTTGAATTGGTGTACTGTGGTTATCGTATTCAATCAGTCTAATTTTCTTGCCTAACACTCCGCCGAGGCTATTTATCTCATCAGTTGCAAACCTAACTGATTCAAACAGAACCTGATTATCCTCAGCAGCTTGACCCGTTTTGGCAAAAATTGCGCCAATTTTAATCTCATCACTCGCAGAAACAGGCCAAATAAATAACGTAATAATGAGCAAAATGACACGCAGGGATCGGTTCATAAACACTTCTATCAAACAGTAATTTGTTCATTTGACGCTAGCATATCAAACGTATTTATTCCATGTTCGCCATTAATTAACACACGCTATGCCCTTGGAAATACTATGTTTATGCTTTTTGACAAATGACCTAATAGTGCCTCCGACTGTTGTTTTTATGCTCAAGTGCTATACTGAATTTGTTTGGAATAACAAGGAGATTCAAATGGCTCAGGATGAGAGTGGCCAAAAATCGAAAGAATTATACATTGCATTAATTAGCGTACACGGACTCATTAGAGGTGAAGAACTAGAATTGGGACGTGACTCCGACACCGGAGGGCAAACCAAATACGTCGTAGATTTAGCAAAATCACTCGCAACGCAAAATGAAGTTGCACGCGTTGAACTTGTCACTCGACGAATCAACGACCCAAAGCTAGACCCCATCTATTCACAACCCGTCGAACCACTAGCAGAAAACTGTCAAATAGTCCGCATTGATGCTGGCCCCGATGATATTTATCTTCCTAAAGAGCAACTGTGGGAATACCTCGACAGTTTTGCCGACAACTTACTCGATTACTTTCGCAACCAACCGCGCATGCCTGACATACTTCACAGTCATTATGCCGATGCTGGATACGTTGCAACCAAACTCAACCTTCAAACGGGTATCCCGCTGATCCATACCGGGCACTCGCTAGGACGAGATAAACGCAAACGCTTACTTGCCGGCGGGATGAGTCGTCAAGAGTTAGAAGATAAGTACCATTTCAGACGACGCATTGATGCAGAAGAAGATGTTTTAGCCAACGCCGACATGGTCATCACCAGTACGTTTCAAGAGATCAATGACCAATATGATCTTTATGATTTTTACAAACCGGAGACGATGACGGTTATCCCGCCCGGAACCGCGTTGGAGCAGTTTCACCCGCCTCAGCTGGGCGAATCAGCCTCTATGATTCGAAAATCCATCACTCGATTCCTTTATGACCCCGACAAGCCAATGATTGTCACAATCTCTCGCCCCGACCCGAGAAAAAACATCAGTACTCTGATACAAGCATACGGCGAATCACCTGAGTTACAGGAACTGGCTAATCTGGTTATCGTAGCCGGGAATCGTGACGATATTCGAGAAATGGACGACGGTGCTCAAAGCGTCTTTACTGAGATCATGATTTTAATAGATTACTACGATCTCTATGGCAAGGTTGCCATTCCTAAGCATCATCAAGCAGACGAAGTGCCTGGCATTTATCAAATGGCAGCGTCATCAATGGGGGTGTTTGTTAACCCAGCAATGACAGAACCGTTTGGACTGACTCTGTTAGAAGCAGCCGCATGTGGCTTGCCGTTTGTCGCAACGGAAAATGGAGGTCCCGTTGATATCGTAAAAAACTGCGAGAGTGGAATATTGGTCGACCCACTTAGCTCAGATCAAATTGCCGATGCTATCAAGCAGCTTTTGCAAGATCGCGATTTATGGAAACAGCATTCTGATAACGGTATCAAAAATGTCGCGAGTAAATACTCGTGGGATCACCACACCAAGCAGTACCTCAACGAATTAAAGACTGTCATTTCCAATCCAATACTTCCGAAGCAACAGACCGAGATTCGTCGTGCATCTCGTCATTTACCGCGAATGATTGTATCGGGTTTGGACAGAACACTTCTCAGCAACACCGATGGCTTACAACAGTTTTCGGCGTTAATTCGCAGTCATCGTAAAGAATGTGCATTTGGTATAGCAACATCTCGACGTTTGGATCGTGTGTTGGCACTGATTAAACAATTCGATATTCCTCGACCTGATATTTTGATATGCAGTTTAGGTACTGAAATCTATTACACCAGAGCACTTACCGCGAGTAGTGATTGGAGTAACTACGTTGACCATAACTGGAATCCGAAAGCCATTAAGCGAATCATGTCCAAATTTGGTGATAACATTAAACTTCAGCCTCATATTGAACAGAGTCGATTTAAAATCTCCTATGAAATTTTATCCGATGAGATTGGCTACCAAGATATTGTTACCGCTTTGCGTCAAGACGAGCAAACTGTGAATGTTTACCTTTCTAACGACAACCTTATCGACATTATCCCAGCTCGAGCCTCTAAAGGCCTAGCCCTACGTTATGTTGCAAGACTTTGGGAGATCCCACTCGAGAATATTCTAGTTTCTGCCGGCTCAGGTAGTGATGAAGATATGCTGCTGGGTGGAAACATGCAGAACGTAATTGTACGTAATCGACGTCATGAACAATTATCAGATACGACCGCTCAAGATTCCATATACTTTGCAGAGCACTCTAATGCACTTGGTATCCTAGAAGCCATCGACCACTATAACTTTTTTGGAAAGGAAAATAATAATGAGTGATCAATGGATCATTTGTACCGACCTTGATCGCACTTTACTGCCAAATGGAGATCAAAAAGAGTCTAGTCAAGCTAGAGAACAATTTAGACAATTAGCGGCACACCCCGGCACGATAATCGTGTATGCATCTGGTCGTGATGCACAATTGGTTGAAGATGCCTTGGCGGAATGGGACTTACCCTTCCCCGACTATTTAATCGCCGATGTGGGGTCAACAATTTATACCCGTGAGCAAGGTACTTGGCAAAAATGGGAGAGCTGGCGACAGACATTACGTCAGGATTGGAATGCACTATCTCCTGAACAAATTTTTCAGCGTTTGCCTCAAATAGATGGCCTCCGGCTTCAGCCACCGCATCAGCAGGAAGAGTTTAAGCTAAGCTTCTTTGTCGAACCAACTGAACTACTGCCGAAGATTTCAGAGTTATTGGTTGAAACGTTAACCGAGCTAGATATCGCAAGTAATTGCATTCCAAGTATTAATGAGCATGAAAATCATGGGCTTATAGATATTTTACCCGCTAAAGCAAACAAACTATTAGCCATACGTTTTCTTGTAAACACTTTACAATTAAATGCTGAACAACTTCTTTATTCCGGTGATAGCGGAAATGATATGGAAGTCTTGGCGAGTGAGTACAAATCCGTTCTCGTCGCCAACGCAACACAGGAAGTGAAGGAACTGGCACTACGAGAAGCTCAAAATCACAATAATAGTGATAGCCTCTACCTTGCCAAGGGTGATTTACCTGGACTCAACGGCTGCTATGCTGCTGGAATCATTGAAGGATTTGATCACTTTTTTCCTGAATTTAAACGCCAAGTCCCATCGAAGTAGGGAGTAATATTATGCTAGATAAATCTGTTTTTCTTTTCGGGGAAGTCCTGTTTGACTGCTTCCCAGGACAAACTCCAGTTCTTGGAGGTGCGCCCCTCAATGTCGCATGGCACCTAAAAGGATTTGGCGTTGAGCCCAATCTCGTCACTGCAATCGGTAACGACCCACTCGGAAATCAATTACGGGATAAGATGTCGAAATGGGGATTGTCTCTGGAATTTGTTCAAACCACGCCGCATCACCCGACTGGAATTGTTGATGTTTCATTCGAAGATGGTGAACCACAATATGAAATTACCTCACCAGTCGCATGGGATTATATCGACAAACAATTGGTTCCAGTTCCCGATGATGCTCTGATTTACCACGGTAGCCTAGCAACACGTAATCATGTCTCACAAGAGGCACTGACCCAGCTATTAGGACAAAACAAAGACGGCAAAATCATCGACGTCAATCTACGCCCTCCATTTTGGGAGCGTGAACAAGTCTTGAGCTCGTTGCATTACGGACTGTTGGTGAAGTTGAGCCTTGAAGAGTTATATATATTGAGTGATGAGCCCGACCTTCCATGGGATGAGCAAGCGCTTCAATTAAAACGTTCTCTCGATATAGTCAACATCCTCATTACCCGAGGTGGTGATGGTGCCACATTATTTGATGCGACTGGCGAACGCCATGATACAACCAGCGACACTCAGATAGTACGAACCATCAATAGTACTGTCGGCGCTGGAGACGCATTTACCTCAGTCATTATTCTCGGCATGCTGAATAATTGGTCATGGCATTATACTATCGAGTGTGCCCACCAATTTGCTGGGTATATCGTGACTCAGCAAGGTGCGATTGTTGAAGACATTACCATCTATCAAGATTTTATTAACTTATGGAATATCTAAGGAGGGGCTGAATCTATGTATGAACAAGTATCTCATACGATCCTTAACAAGATCCTCGATGACCTAGCTCCTTCGATTAAGAACAAACACCTACGTTTTTTCTATAGTCGATTAGGCGCAAACTTCTACGCTATTCACTCGCTATTTGAACGTCTGTATGGGGATAGAGAAGATTTCTACCCACAACTCAGCCGTTTGGTCGAAGTCCTTGCGATTAACTATATCAATCGTGATGTCTCTCTACGAGAAAAAGACCGACTACGTGAAGAAAACCACGAATGGTTCCTCGACCAAAATTGGGTCGGTATGGCACTTTACGCCAATGGTTTTGCGGGCGATCTAAAAGGGCTTAAGAAAAAGATAAATTACTTTAGCGAAATCGGTGTCAACCTGGTTCATATCCTACCCATTATGGAGTGTCCGATGGGCAAAAGTGATGGCGGCTACGCGGTGAGTGATTTCCGTAAAGTCGACAGTCGGGTCGGTAAAAACGAAGAACTTGAAGCTATTATCGACGAACTGGGCAAACAAGATTCTCTCATTGCGTTAGATATGGTGGTTAACCACACCTCAGATCAACACGAATGGGCGAAACGTGCTTTAGCGGGTGAAAAAGAATATCAAGATTGCTTCTATATGTTTGATAATCGAGATATTCCCGATATGTTCGAATACGCGATGCCCGACATATTCCCAGAGCAAGATCCAGGCAACTTTACCTACAACGAAGAAATGAACAAATGGGTAATGACCGTTTTTCATTCCTATCAATGGGATCTGAACTACACCAACCCTGCTGTATTTATCGAAATGCTCGAGAATATCTTCTTCTGGGCAAACAAAGGTGTCGATATCTTACGCCTTGATGCGGTCGCTTTTTTATGGAAAAAAATGGGAACCGCCTGTCAAAATGAAGACGAAGCACACTTAATTCTGCAACTGTTTAAAGACTGCTGTCAGGTCGTTTCACCTGGCTTACTCTTTATTGCTGAAGCAATCGTTGCCCCATCTGAAATCATTAAATATTTTGGTGAAGATGCCGTTGTCGCAAAAGAGTGTGAAATCGCGTACAACGCAACTTACATGGCTTTGATGTGGGATGCAGTAGCCACCAAGAATGCGAAGTTACTTAACCAAGGGATAAAAAATCTTCCCGGGAAATTGGATCGCGCCACTTGGTTAAACTATTTGCGATGCCACGATGATATAGGTTTTGGCTTTGATGATAACGATATTCAATGGGTTGGCTATGACGCTCCATCCCACCGACGTTTTCTAAAAGATTACTTTATTGGTAATCACGATACCTCGATTGCAACTGGACAAGTCTTTGGCCAAAACGACAAAACCGGTGATGCTCGTATTTCTGGGTCGTTAGCGTCTTTAGTGGGATTAGAGAAAGCTCTCGAACTTGATGACAAAAAACTCATTGATGGTTGTTGCAACCACATTGTTTTATTGCATAGCTTAATCATGTCATTTGGTGGTATTCCACTGCTGTATTACGGTGACGAAATCGGAATGCTAAACGACTATTCCTTTGAGCTAGACGAACAGAAAAAGCAGGATTCACGCTGGTTACACCGCCCTACCTTTGACTGGGATGAGATGGAAGCAAGACGTCAACAAGGGTCAATTCAACATCAGATTTTCAGTGAAATACAGAAATTAATCTCCATTCGTAAAGAGACGCCCGCCTTTGCCGATTTTAACAACCGAGAAGTGATGGAGCTGGATAATGATGCTATGTTTGGCTTTATTCGCTATGACGTCGTCAATCCATCGAAAAAGGTGTTTGTGGTCGCGAATATGTCACCAGATCCGCAAAAAATTCCGCTTGAAAAAATCACTCAAAGTAGCTTTATACGTCCAACTGATCTCATTGACCTGTGGAGTGGTGGTTCACCCACCGCCTATGGTGATGAAATTATTGTTCGTGGGTTCCAGTTCTACTGGTTGACTCAAGAATAACCCAATGAGCGCCACGCAAGTTTGTTACTTACGTGGCGCTCATTGATTATGATGATTTGTATTTGTGCAGAAGATTGATTGGGATATGACAATAATCATTCGGTGAATTGGTGAGTCTATCTTGGTGCTCATCGTCACTTTTTACGTAGTTCACAAGCGGAAGTACCTCGACGACAATCTTACTTGCATCCTCTCTTTGCTCGATGAATTGCTTAGCTTCAGTAAGGTCATCCGCTATTTTACTGTAAACACCTGTTCGGTATTTCCGACCGACATCTTCACCTTGCTTATTCACGCTGTAAGGATCGATGATCTCAAAAAAGTAGGTCATCAACTGCTCGATACTGACAAAATCTGAATCGTATTGTGTACGTACACATTCAGAGTAGTCGTCGTAATCGCCTTGGGTGGATGTGTTACAGGTGCCATTTGCCCGGCCTGCTTCTGTTGAGATAACACCCGGCAAATGTTTCATAAACTCCTGAACGCCCCACAGGCATCCTCCCGCAAAATAGATTTCCTTTATCATGCCTTCCACTTCTTATTATTTACTTAGTTCAGCATCCTATTTGGCGGAACATAATTTGTTAGCCAAGTGCTTTCTGAAACATGGGTTTCTGAAGCATGACTTTCTGATAAATGACCATCTGACAGCTGAATATCAACCTGCTTAGCTTCGAACCTATGGACTTCCGGTCGTTTAGTATCGAATCTGTGTGTCTCTGCTCTGAGCGTATCAGGAAGATAAACTGGCGTTCTCACAGATTCTGGATTCACAAACCGTTCGATATTCATTAATGATTCCGTTTGATGCTGAGCTCTTGGATCAGAGTTTCGTACCAATATTGCCGGCAGCCCCATCTCTTCAGCACCTTTAATATCGGTACCGTAGCTGTCACCTATCATCCACGCCGCATCATAACGCCCTATGAGCGATAATGCTCGATAAAAGCTGTTGTTATTTGGCTTTTCAAATCCGACATGAGCGGATGTGATGATCTCTTTAAAATGATGCGCTAAACCAAGGTTAGACACGATAGACGACAGCTCTGGAACATTATTAGAAAAAATAAAATGGGTCCAGCCACTTTGAGTTAGTTCGGCTAACGTTTCTTCTACATCATCGTAAACAGACCAACGAGAAGGCTCAATATAAGCGTCACGTACTTTACTGGCTAATTTCATCGCTGAAGTGTCATCAAGACCGATCCCGCAAAAGGCGTTTGCAAAAATTGGGTGCAGTTCGGTCCACCATTGATCACTTCCCTTCACTCCATGAGTCACCTCTGGAGAATGCCACGGAAAGCCACTTTGTAAATATAAGCTTAACGTCTTTCTATCTATTCCCGGCAAAGGACAATAGGTTTGCAACACGTCATACAGTGCCCCAGACCACATCCCTTTTCGGTACGCTAAAGTCCCATCAAAATCCCATAATAATGCTTTCATTTCTTATATACCTTTATCCTTATGCTCGTGATAGCGGTGCCATCATCTCAAAACGGTTTACGTCATTTAGTGAATAAGAGTTAATGAGCTAAGCCAGTATTTTCTCTTCATCATCTGACGCTTGATGATTCTTTTCATCTTCCTTTTTCAACATCGGTGGGACGACCCACATGAAATACGCGATCGCAAAAATAAGCGTGATCGAATTGGAGAAAAACATGGTGTACCAAATCCCATATTCAGCTACTGAAGGGATAAAATAGTAGAACATTAAAATACCCGGAATTCGCAAACCCCAAAGGCGAACAATCGTGATAGCAAACGAGAACATCGTTTTCTGAAAACTGTCAAAAATGGCTTGTAAGGTGTGAAAAATAGACCACGCAATAACAGTCCAACCCACAAGAGAAACATAGTTAATGACGTTGGCGTAGGTTTCTGGATCATCCGGTGTAAGGAAGCTTGCAATCGGGTATTTGATCAATTGAATCACGATCGCTGCAAAGGCTCCGAAGATAAGTGAGTAGATCAGACCCAATTTAATGGCTTCGCGTACTCGATCAATCGCTCCGCGGCCCCAGTTTTGCGCAAGTAATGGAATTAAGCCTGCTCCAATTTCTTTAGCTGGGAAAAAAAGCAAAGAGTGAATTCGATTACCAATCGCAAAGGCTGCAACCGCTTGGTGCCCATATTGGACGATAAAAATATTCAATACGAGAAACCCGAAATGCGTGCTGGCTTGAGAAAATGACAAAGGTAATCCAACTTTGAGAAGCTTCTTATGAATCGCCAATTTGGAAAATGTTTTTGAGGTGCTCCACTCCAACTTAAACTCATGGTTTTCTCGTTGGTACAAGAAAATCACAATCGCCAGCTGGATAAAATAAGTGACCAAAGTGGCATAAGCCAACCCATCGATGTCGTAATGGAATCCATAGATAAACACTGCGTTCATCACCGCGTTACATACGACACCTAAAATAGATATCTTAGAGACGATTTTCATCTTGCCTTGAGATTTAAAGAAACTCATATAGAGCTGAAATAACAAGACCAATGGAATCGATAGAAATAAAATCCGCGAATAGATAAGCGACTGTTGATATAGCTCGGAGGAAATACCCACGGCGCCAAGTATTGCAGGCAACAATATTGTTCCTGGGACAACGAATACCACAGATAAAAACAGGATTAACAACCGTAACTGCGTGGCGTAAGCCGTTGCTTCCTCGGGTTTGTTCTGACCGAGTAAGGTGGCGATGATACTGATTCCACCGCGAATCACACCTACAGCAAGTGCTTGAAGCATAACGAATAACGGAGTTACAAATGCAACAGAAGCCACTTCAACACTGCCTAAGCGTGAAGCAAACACCATATCGACAAACCCATATGATGTTGTGACAAAGCCTGCCAACATCACAGGCGCAGTCATTTTATAGATAAGATCTTTTATCGGCTCATTATGTAAATCGACCTGTGGCTTCACTTTTTTTCCTATTATTTATCTTCCTCTTAAGTATTATATTTATTTACACAATAATGATAATCTACCAAAAAAGTAAATTACTTTTACCAGGTGGTAATAATGAAATGGCAAGGAATTAATGAATTTGTATCGGTCGCAGAAACTCATAGTTTCTCGCAGGCAGCAAAGCATCTTGGGATATCGACTGCTCAGGTAAGTCGTCAAATTACCGCACTGGAAAAGCGCCTCAAGGTGAAACTGTTTTATCGCACCACCCGTCATGTTTCTCTCACCGCCGAAGCCGAACCGTTTTATCGACATTGTCGACAAATCTTAGACGAGTTAGATATGGCCGAACAAACCATTACAAATCTCCAAAGTCGACCGCAAGGCAAGATCAAACTGACTGCGCCTCCCAATTATGGCGAGCTAAAAGTCTTACCGTTAATCAACGATTTCGTTGTGAAATATAACGACATAGAAATTACAACCGAGTTAACCAACCGCGCCGGTGATTTAGTCGAAAACGGCTTTGACTTGGCTATTCGATTGGGAGTTCATTTGCAAGATTCCAGTTTGATCGCGAAAAAGCTTAGTAAGCGTTCAACCTTTTTATGTGCTTCACCAAACTATTTAAAAAAGCACGGCTACCCTCAAACTTTAGCCGATCTTAAACATCACAATTGCCTGCGAGGATCGAGAGATTATTGGCGCTTTAAAGAAAATGGAAAAGAGAAGCTCATCAAGATCAAAGGCAGTTTATGCAGCAATAGTGGTGTCGGTTTAGCGGATGCTGCGATGAAAGATATTGGTATCGTGCAATTATCTGATTCGTACATACGTCCCTTTATTGAATCAGGACAATTAGTCACCCTTCTCAATGACTTTTGGCAGCCAGAAGAAAATGTGTGGGCTGTTTATCCGCAAAATAAGTATCTTTCACCTAAGATTCGCTTACTGATCGATTATTTAGCCGAACATTTAAACTAAGCCTCTCACCATTGGTTAAAAAGTCGATACGCTTTCTCGCCTGAAAAAACGGGAGTGGAACCGTCAAATTTCGACTGTTTACATTCAATTCTTGACTCTGTAGTAACCTACAAGGTTTATAGTATATTGAGAATAGTGAGTAGAAGGGGTTGTCTATGGCGACGTTCACGCGGGGACAGTTGGCAAAACACTTTGGTATGACTACAGAAGCAATACGTTTCTATGAGCAACAAGAATTGCTCAAGCCTCATCGTGCGGAAAATGGGTATCGTCAGTACGACCAAGATTGTGTCAATAAACTTGAGTTTATCCTCCATGCCAAAGAGCTCGGCTTTTCTCTTAGTGATATCCATGAATTGTTGTCGATTCGAATTAGTCCTGAACAGCACACTTGCCAAGAAGTTAAAGATATTGCGCAAACAAAGTTACGGGATATCGAACAACGAATCACGCAGTTACAGCACATGCATGAAGCGTTAAAAGTTGTCAATGAGCGTTGTTGCGGTGGCTCGCACTCTGCTGAACATTGCACCATTCTTACTGCTTTAACCGACACGCAACAGAAGGAGGGCTAAGATGGAATTAGTCACCACATTTTTTAGTTCATTGCTTAGCCTCTGGCTCGACGCGGCATTTTGGATCATTTTTGGCTTAATCGTTTCTGGCATTTTGAAAGCCACACTCAGCAGTGACAAACTGGGTCGTCACTTTAGAGGATCTGGGCCTTTACCTGCGATTAAAGCCGCGTTAATGGGTATTCCACTACCTTTATGTTCATGCGGCGTTATTCCAGCTGCCGTGGGTTTACGACGTGCCGGAGCCTCTAAGAGTGCGACAACCGCTTTCTTAATATCCACGCCCGAAACAGGCGTTGATTCTATTGCGATTTCGTACGCACTATTAGGCCCGTTTATGGCGGTTATTCGACCTATAGCGGCCACCACCTCGGCCATTACTGCCGCGATGCTTGTCCTCGTTTCGGATAAAGAAGAGACTGAAAAGAAAGGCACTTCCGAGAAAGCAGCGAGTTGCTGCGAAAGCAAGAAGAAAGATAAGGACACGGTGGTCGAAACTCCCAAAATGACTGCATCAAGCAACTGTTGTTCAAGTAACAAAGAAAAAGCCACTTTAGAAGCGACTCCTCAAACAGCCCCGAGTAAAACAAGCAGTTGTTGCTCAAGTAACAAAGAAAAGGCCATTGTAGAAGCGATACCTCAAGCGTCGCCGACTAAAACAAGTAGTTGCTGTTCAAGTAAAAAAGAAGCAACAGCGGTAAATCTAGTAACTGCAACTAAACCAGCAGCATCACTAAACCTTGCCAGCTCACCAAGTTCAATGGGTGAAATAAAATCGGTCAAACCAGAAGAGACCTTAGATGAAGCCGTCGAAAAAGAATCGTGGATTCAGAAATTATGGCAAGGCCAACGTTTTGCGTTTACCAATTTGATTACATCACTATCTATGTGGTTGATCATCGGTCTTGTTATGTCGGCACTCGTGGTTACCTTTATTCCACCTGAAACATTAGCGGACATAAGTCGAGGCCCAATGGCTATGTTCCTTATGGCCATCATCGGGGTACCAATGTACATCTGTGCGTCAGCTTCAACGCCGCTGGCTGCTGGGTTTATGCTGGCTGGAGTCTCTCCGGGTGCTGTATTGGTGTTCTTATTAGCAGGTCCCGCATCGAATATGGCAACATTAGGTATCGTACAAAAAGAACTCGGAACGCGTTCTCTGATTAGCTATTTGGTCGGTGTCGTTGGTATCGCGATTCTATTTGGTTACCTAACCAATTTCCTCGTTGATCATTTTGGCATCAACATCGACGCTCAGTTAGCAAATGGAGGTGAGTTTGTTCCTTCTCCTTTAGCTTGGATTTCTGGTATCGTGTTAGCCGCATTGATTGCTTGGGATCTATTCAAAAAGTATCGTGCTCGTCCGTCAAAACCGTCTCCTGCACCAACATCAAGTTGTTGCAAAAGCAAAAGTGCCTAACCATCACTAGGGTATTGAAGCTGAGATATAGAAAAGGGAAGTCATCACTTCCCTTTTTTAATGAGGTTATTGGGTATGTTCAGTTGGTTTTCGGTTTTTTGTTAGCGTTTTTTGTCCGCGTTTTTTGTTCGAAATAATAAAAAGCTCAACTTAATAAACCTAAGTATGTTAGTTAATCGAGAAGAGACTGCAATATTAAACGAGTTTTCATCGAGATACTGAACGACCTCTTTACGACCAAACATCTGAGCCCAATCTCGAACATTCATATTTGAATGGTTTTTGGCGTCTGTCTTCGCACCCCACTCTAATAACAGTTGGAGTATCTCAACATTTCCCTTAAACGCGGATGCCATTAAGACGGTGTTACCCATGAAATCCATCGAGTCTACATTGGCACCAAGCCGTAAAAGCGCTTCGCAATAGTCTTTCTCACCATTGTAAACCGCCAGCATTAGTGCTGAATAACCTCGAGCATTTCTCGCATCGAGGTCGATATTAGGATCTTGCTCAACAATTGAAACCAATCCTCTCAAATCCCCATCCCGGGCATAATCGATAAGATCAGGTTCACGACGAAATGTCGTTTTATAGTCGCTCCAAGTTCTCATAACCTTGCTACTCCGTAAATTAAGTGAAAAAAATGCGGACACACAATAAGTGTCCGCACTTCCTATACAACTAAACTACAGCGCGACATCGGCTAAGTTAACACCAAGCGCTTTTGCAACGCCTTCGGCGTAAGCTGGGGATGCCTTATGACAATTAGAAATGTGGCGATGTTGTACTTCAATCGATGCACCACCGACACTTCGAGCCGTATTCTCAAATAGCACCTGTTGTTGTTCAGGTGTCATTAGATTAAACAGATCACGTGGTTGAGAGTAGTAATCACTGTCATCTTCACGGTAATCATAGTTATACGCATCGCCTTCAAGTTTCAATGCTGGTTCTTTTGCACTAGGTTGTTCCTGCCACAGACCCAAGCTATTTGGCTCGTAAGCTTTCGTGCTTCCGTAGTTCCCGTCAACACGCATCGCACCGTCGCGATGGTATGAATTTACAGGACAACGAGGTTGGTTTACTGGGATGTGTGAGTGATTCACGCCCAGTCGATATCGTTGAGCATCGCCATAAGAGAATAAACGCCCTTGCAACATTCTATCTGGAGAGAATCCAATCCCAGGAACAATGTTGGCAGGATTAAACGCAGCTTGTTCAACTTCAGCAAAGTAATTATCCGGGTTACGATTTAGCTCCATGACACCGACATCGATCAACGGGAAATCGGCATGTGGCCATATTTTACTCAGGTCAAATGGGTTGTACGACACTTCTCTTGCTTGCTGTTCGGTCATGATTTGAACTTTTACATTCCAGCGTGGGAAATCCCCTGCTTCGATCGACTCATACAGATCTTGTTGATGACTTTCACGATTTTTACCCACTAAAACTTCGGCTTCTTGATCGGTTAAGTTTTCAATACCTTGCTGAGTTTCTAGGTGGAATTTAACCCACGAACGCTCATTATCCGAGTTGATGAAACTGAATGTGTGACTTCCAAATCCGTGCATGTGACGGTAAGTACGTGGAATACCACGGTCACTCATTACAATTGTGATTTGGTGAAGCGCTTCGGGTAAAAGTGTCCAAAAATCCCAGTTTGTATTGGCACAACGTAAGTTAGTACGAGGATCGCGTTTCACTGCGTGGTTTAGATCTGGGAATTTAAGTGGATCTCGAAGGAAGAATACTGGCGTGTTATTACCCACTAAATCCCAGTTACCTTCTTCAGTGTAGAACTTAATCGCAAAACCACGGATATCACGTTCAGCATCAGCGGCACCACGCTCACCGGCTACTGTAGAGAAACGGACAAATAGGTCGGTTTTCTTACCCACTTCAGAGAAAATATTTGCTTTAGTGAATTCAGAAATATCATGAGTTACGGTGAAAGTACCATATGCACCCGAGCCTTTCGCATGCATACGACGCTCTGGAATCACTTCTCTATCAAAGTGTGCGAGTTTTTCAAGAAACCATGCATCCTGCAGAAGCATTGGACCACGAGGGCCCGCGGTTTGTACGTTTTGGTTATCAGCGACAGGGCAACCATTTGCTGTGGTTAATTTATGTTTTGTCATAATGTTATCCAACAATTGAGGTAAAAGGCACTAATCATGCTACGTGATTGCTTTCTAATACAAAATTACTCTCTAACAATTAATTCAATCGGTAAATCCTATTAATCTCCTCGTTCATTCATATTAGAAAGAATAATTTTATCCGTTGAGAGTTGATCTTTCTTTAATGGTTTTTGAATCAGATACCCTTGCGTTAGCATTGGAGGGAATTGTCGCAGATACTTAAGTTGTTCTTTAGTTTCAATCCCTTCGGCAACAATTTCAATTTCTAAAGTGTTAGCAAGAGCGATCATACTTTCAAAAATTTTAGCCCCTTTATCATTGACCATGGCGTCAGATAAGAAGGATTTATCAATCTTTAGTTTGTCTATATCCAAGTCCCGCAATCGACCTAATGATGAATACCCAGTGCCAAAGTCATCGATCATTACATAGACACCCTTCAGCCTTAACTGATGAATTCTAATGGCCACTTTTTCAAAATCTTTAAGAATTGTACTTTCCGTAATTTCAAGATGAATAATTCTACCTTTCATCTTTTGGATGGTATTCATCATTGTTCTTAAAAAGTGATTCGATAGAAATTGCCGTATGGTGACGTTGACAGAAACAAACTGGTTAGGAGATTGAAAACACTCACTTTCATCGGCAACGGCTTGCAATAACCATTGGAAAAATGCATCTGAAAGGCCCATATTTTCGGCAAGACTAATAATAAGTTCTGGATCGACATATTCCCCATCCAACTCCCATCGTATCAATGCTTCATATCCTACGACCTGGCTGTTATGAGTATTAACAATGGGTTGAAAAACTAAGTGGAATTCGTTGTTGAACAGCGCGTGCTTTAGGTTTGTAGATAAGCGCATGTGCTTTTTATGTCGTTCACCAACATCATCATTATAGTAAAATACAGGGGTGCTTTTGTTGGATTTCGCCTCATACATCGCCATGTCGGCGGCCACCAACAGTTCACTAATTGATTCACCATGATCTGGCGAAAGTGCAACGCCAATACTAAAGCCTACATTGACTGATTTTTCATATATATCAAAAGGTTCTTTTATACAAACTTGAATACGGTTAATAATTCTTTCGAGAGCATTTTCAGCATCGGCTCTTTCAACAATTACTAAAAATTCATCTCCTCCCAAACGTGCAGCCACCTCTTCACTTCGCACGACTGACGAAAGACGTTGACCCACTTGCTCCAAAAGTCGATCCCCATGGTCATGACCAAAAGAGTCATTCACAATCTTAAAATCATTCAAATCGAGAAAAATGACACCCACTGAGTAATCGTAACGTTTAGCTCGATGTAACATTTGAGTAAGTAAGAATTGAACAAAATCCCGATTTGGTAAGCCGGTTAAAGAATCGTGATTTGCATTGTATTCATTGCTCTTATTGAGATTGTTAATATCGATAATTCGTCGAATAGAATAGATACTCGCAACAACTGCTATCCATAAGAAACTAAAAATTATCTCGTCCAATTCCCAGTCTTCATGTGCACGAGTAAAGTCGTACAACGTTTCTACAAACTCGACCTCAAATGCTAACGAAAGAGCAATCAAAATCAATACAATGGTAATGGCATAAACTAATTCGACCATCGCGCGGCGTTTTCGCCAACGATGTAGGTTAAATCGAAAGTTGTAAAACCAATTAGTCATTAAATACCGCAGCCTTTGTAAACGAGATTTTTACACCAGTACTTAATATAGTTCAGTTTCGAATAACTCGTACCAAGATAACGAAATAAATACGACCAAGAGTTAATCTAGCAAATCTCCAGAATCACTAAGCCAACGACTCTGCTTTTCGTCACAACAGACTTCGCATGTGTACAAAAGTTACAAAACATTCAAAACTTACAATATTTTTCCACGCTCATTCTGTAATTCTAAGAATTGTTACACTGAAAACCATGAACCCTATGAGCTTTCACAGAAGCCATTTGGAAGACTGTCGTTTACAGCGAATCACAATAAAGGTGAGGGAAAAATCATGCTATACCTCGAGTTTCTGTTTCTATTAGTCATGCTCTATATGGGCTCACGTTATGGTGGCATTGGGTTAGGTGTCGTCTCAGGTATTGGCTTAGTCGTGGAAGTATTTATCTTTCGAATGCCACCAACTTCCCCTCCTGTTACAGTGATGCTGATCATTCTCGCAGTAGTCACTTGTGCTTCAATTCTTGAAGCGGCAGGTGGACTGAAGTTCATGCTTCAAGTCGCTGAACGAATACTCCGAAAAAACCCAAAAAACGTTACGCTCATTGCACCGTTTGTCACCTACACCATGACGTTTATGTTGGGTACTGGTCACGCGGTGTATTCGATTATGCCGATTATCGGAGATGTCGCACTGAAGAATGGGATTCGACCTGAACGTCCGATGGCAGCCGCTTCTGTGGCATCGCAAATCGCCATTTCTGCCTCTCCGATATCGGCCGCGGTGGTGTATTACCTTGCTCAACTTTCAAACGTTCAAATGGATATCACATTGGTATCGATATTGATGGTGACAATTCCTTCTACATTGATAGGAACCTTATTGATGGCGCTTTATAGCGTTCGAAGAGGCAAAGAACTCGACGATGACCCAGAATATCAGCGTCGTTTAAAAGATCCGGTTTGGCGTGAGAAAATTCTAAAAACGACCGCGACAACACTGGATGAAACATTACCAGCCTCAGCGAGAAACTCAGTGCTTATTTTCATTACAGCGCTATTAGTCATCGTCGCAATTGCAATGATACCGGAAATTAGAACTGTGGTAGATGGCGGAAAACCAATCAAGATGTCAGTAATCATTCAGATGATGATGCTCTGTTTTGGCGGAATTATCTTGTTAGCGACTAAAACCGACCCTCGCAAAGTACCGGAAGGCGTTGTGTTTAAATCGGGCATGGTCGCCGCCATCGCCATCTTTGGGATTGCTTGGATGTCTGATACCTACTTTAAGTTTGCACTTCCACAATTCAAAGAAGGCATCATTGGCATGGTAACCGACTACCCATGGTCATTTGCGTTGGCACTCTTTATTGTGTCGGTTGTGGTTAACTCTCAAGCCGCAACCGCTCGTATGATGTTGCCTGTTGGTATCGGCTTAGGGTTAGAGCCTGCATTACTGATTGGGATAATGCCTGCAATCTACGGCTACTTCTTTATTCCGAACTACCCTTCTGATATCGCAACCGTTAACTTCGACTCTTCAGGCACAACAAAAATCGGCAAATGGTACTTTAATCACTCGTTTATGTCGGTTGGTATTATTGGCGTCGTTTCCGCCTGTATTGTCGGTTATTTACTTGGACAACTATTCCTCGCGTAACCTTTGTTCCATTTATCGATTTAGGGCTCATTTTGAGCCCTTTTTTTATGAAAATTCCTGATTCAAAGCAAACTGCGGCCCAAATAAATCCAGATATACTGTGTGAGCTCGTTACCATCTATTGAGTGACGCTACTGATTGAGATCGCACATGAAATTAAAAAGTTATCTGGCAATCACGACCATTTCAACCTCCACTTTTATGGGGCTCATCGTCACCCTTGCGATTCTAGTGTTACTTCAAAGCTCTCATCAAGACGGTTTTAAAGCTCGAGGACTCGAATTGGCACGAGTTCTCGCTCACAATCCGATTGTCATTAACGCGGTTAACGCTAAAAACCACAATCAGCCATATGCGCTACAAGACTACATAGAAAACATCCGAAAGAGCACCGATGCCTCTTACATCGTTGTGGTTGATAAAAACGCCATCAGATTGAGCCACCCCGTCATTGAGCGGTTGGGTAAACACTTTATTGGTGACGACATTTATCCCGCGTTAGAAAACGGAGACGAATACAGTAGCCTAGCATCGGGGTCACTAGGAGAAGCAATACGGAACTTTTCTCCCATTCGATTAAATGGCGAAGTGATCGGTGCCATTTGTATCGGCTATTTATCCCAAAAAACGTCGAGCCTACTGTGGCAGAAATTCAGTGATGTTGGCTTGCTGATTGGAGCAGTGTTTTTACTGGGACTAGCCACGATCATCGCCTTCGTTTACAAAATTAAGCGCACATTTTTAGACTACGAACCCGAATTTATCGTCAACAAGTTTCGTGAGCATGAGATGATCTTCGACAGTATTCGCGATGCGATGATAGCCATAGATAGTGATATGAACATCACCACCATCAATGACAGCGCAATACAACGACTATCGATGGGAGTATCCGACCGCTATCATTACGTTAATCACCCTTTGTCTCGTTATTCTGCTGCGTTAAGCCACTTAGTATTATCAAAACAGCACCAGTTTCACCAAGGAGATTTCTCAATTGGTAAATTTTCTTATCAAGCCAATATCTATCCAATTGATACACCAAAAGGCCATCTGGGGCACGCTATTGTTTTTTTCCCAAACCTCAAGCAAAACGAGCTCGAGAGAGAAATAAACTCACTTAAAAGTTATACCGAGATTCTGCGCAGTAAAACCCATGAATACTCGAATAAACTAAATGTTATTTCAGGGTTACTTCAAACTCATAAATACGATGCCGCCATCGACTATATCCAAATGGAAACCGACCGCTATCAACATGTCCTCGGAAGTATTGTCCTTTCAATTACCGATAGTACAGTGGCGAGCTTACTGCTAGCGAAGTTTAATAAAGCATCGGAAATCGGAGTTCGATACACCATTGATGGCGATTCGACACTCTCAAACTATGAAAAAGACACATCCGAAAAGCTCGTCACCATCATCGGCAATCTGGTTGATAATGCAATATTAGCAGCGTGGCAAAATCGAGAAACCACAAGCCCAGAGGTCAATATTTACCTGAGCGACCGAAGTAGCCAGCTAATTATTGAAGTTCAAGACAGTGGTTGTGGAATAAGCTCCACCATCGCTGAACATATTTTGGAGTTTGGCGTCAGTTCAAAAACAGAAGATGGACAATGCGGTATTGGGTTGTACTTAGTCAAACAACTTGTTGACTACTTCAAGGGAAGCATTGAGTGGGAACGAACGGAAAACCAAACCACCCTTTTCAGTATTTATCTAAATAAGAGTGATGTTGAAAACCATGAATAAATACACAGTAATGATTCTAGAAGATGATGTTCGAGCCAGTTACACCCTCGAATCTACCATCAATCAACACGCGGAATTTCGAGTGGTTGCAATCAGTGAGCGCTGTTTTGAAGCTCTAGAGCAATTTAAGCTTTATCAACCTGATTTGGTTTTTATCGACATCACCTTACCCGATGGAAATGGCATTGATGTGATGCGCACACTTCGTGAACAGAATGCGGCATGTGACTTTATTATGACAACAGCAGAACGAGACACCGCTGTCATCGAACAGGCCGTTCACCTAGGAGTAAATGACTACCTAGTCAAACCCATACGAATGTCTCGTGTGCATCATGCATTAGATAATTTTTACCAATACAAACAACGCTTGACCACATCTGAAGCCCCTGACCAGGGCGCGATCGATCAAATTTTGGGGAAAGTTCCTGTAAGTTCTACCCGAACCACCCCAAAGGGCATCGACGCAACCACACTGGCATCAATGAGAACAATCATTAATAGTGAACAATTGGAAGAATTTTCTGCCAGTGACATTGGAGAACAAATGAATGTGAGTCGAGTTACGGCTAGGCGGTATCTAGAATTCTTAGAATCGCAAGGCGAAATTCAATTAGTCTTAAAATACAACACGGGCGGGCGTCCACAAAGGCTGTATCTGCCAACAGTACGATATTGACCTTTAAAGTGGTATGACTGCTCACACGCTACAGTCATACCAATACATTACGCTCAGTTACCACGCTTTGTAGGGTAGGAATTTACCGTTCATGGTAATCACAACACGATCACCTTTTGGGTCTTCAACTTTATCTACATCCATACTAAAATCGATTGCACTCATGATACCGTCGCCAAACTGCTCTTGAATAACTTCTTTTAAGGTATCACCATACACGCCAACGACTTCATATAGTCGGTATATCAATGGATCTTGTGGCACAGATTGATCCCAAGTCTTCGTTGGGTAAGCAGTAAGTGCTGCATTCGCTCCCTCAGGCAATTCAAGAAAAGCACAAAGCTTATCTGCAATATCCTTCGGCATACTATTCATTCCTAAGCACGCTGAAGTCACCCATACACATCCCATACCCAATTCATCAGAGATTGCTTGCCATGATAAGTTGCGCTCATGTTTAGCTATTACTATTGCCTCTACGACTTCTTCCTTTTTCATTTCATCTCCTTATGTATCAATACGCTGATATCTAGTACCACCAAAAACCGAAGCAAACCACGTGCCATTTATAGAATAATAAAAGTTATAAATAACAACATGTTACATAGTAAGGATGTGTCGTTTTGAATGAAACTTCAGAAGTTGGGCAATATTGCACTTTTATGGTCACAACGCGGTATAATATATTGCCAACGCGCCATGACGATGTGCTCTATTTATGGGCTAATCCTTCTCATGAAAAGTATGAGCTAGAGTCTATTAGTGAGGAGTTGGTTCCATCAAGCAACACCAATCAGGATATTCCTCAACTTCGGAAAAAACAGCGATGTTAGAAATTATGAAAGAAGAAAAAGAAGTCTTATTAATTATCGATATGCAAGTCGGATGTTTTAAAACGCCAAGGTACGACAGTGATGGGGTTATTTCTAGAATCAATCAAGTTTCGCAATATTTCCGACTAAACAATATTCCTGTCGTTTTTATCCAACACAATGGCGTTAAAGAAGACTATTTGTTGCCTGGAACAAACGACTTTGACATCGTTAAAGAACTCGTTATTGATTCCAAAGATTATATTGTTGAGAAGAAAGCCAACGGTGCATTTTACAAAACAAAGTTAAAAGAGCTACTCGATGAACTCGATGTCAGTACGCTTTATATTACTGGACTAGCGACTGATTTTTGCGTCAATGCAACGATTCATTCCGCACTGGTAAGTGACTATAATATCGTTGTTATTTCCGACTGCCACACCACGGCAGACAAAATCGACTTTCAAGCCCGTGATATTATTCGTTATCACAATTTCATTTGGTCAAACCTCACGCCAACGCAAGGAGCGATCCAATTAAAAAATCATCTCGACGTAATCTCTGCCTTAACTATCTGAGATTCGGTTAGCAACATTTCGTCATTTTCTTGCTCCATTTAGTTTACACGAATGAATCCGACATCGGAGCACATCTGTTTTAGAGGACAGTGATATTAGTAACTTAATAAGATTGAATATACCAGAGAGCTAAGAACGAGATAAATCTGTTATAGGTAAGACAATTTCGGCCTACAAGCTTGAATTTCCAACCTAAAATAACTATTTTATTTCAATAACGTACGTTTTTCACAATGTTTTTCACAATAGATATGGTGCAACTATGATTTGTCAATCTCCAGATCTAATCTCAGCGCTTAGTGAGCATGATGGTTGGGTAGTTAAAGAAAACGAAAATACAGTCGTCATTACCAACGAAGATAACATCGAGGCTTTCCTCGCCATATCAGGTGAGCAGATTCTCGTTGAGGTTCTTTTATTTGGTAAAGACCAAGTGAACAACCCTCAAGCACTTAACGATTACGTGCTAAAGACACATAAAATGTTCCCTCTTACCACCGTCGGTATCAACGAAATTGGAGGTGATGAATACTATGTTGCTTTTGGATCTCTTTCCTCTCAATCCAAACTAGAAAGTGTCGTAATTGAAGTCGCCACCTTGTTTCGTAACGTCGAAGCATTCATTGAATTATATCAAGAGTTTTTAACGGAGAGCGGGCAATGAGCGTTTGGAAAAAACTATTCTCTGCGGTAAAAGGCGGAGCAAATGAAGCAGCAGAATCGATAGCGGATAACCAAGCATTGCGTATTCTCGACCAAGAGATTCGAGAAGCAAAATCAGAGTTACGACGTTCAGATGAAGCTTTAGTTAGCATTATTGCTAAGCGTAAATTATCACAAAATAAAGTAGACGCGTTTACTCAAAGCATTACTGAATACGAAAACCACACCCGCTCAGCGATGGAAAAAGGTCAACAAGAACTGGCGTTAGAGTGTGCGCAAAAAGTGGCGAACTTAAAGAATGAACAAGAAGCCGAAAATACGTACTTAGAGCAGTTCAAGGCGTCAGCTGCCAGCATGAGTTCAAATATTGCACAAGCAAAAGATAAACTACGTCAATTAGAACAACAGGTTGATGTCGTCAAAGCAAACGAAGCGGTTCAGAAAGCTCAATCTGCGGTTTCCGCAACCAATGTGGGCGCGAATGCGAAAATGCACACAGCCGTAGAATCTCTAGATCGAATCAAGAAGCGTCAGGAAGAACGGTCAGCGCAACTTGAGGCCGCAGCTGAAATGGCCGACGAAGCCTCTGGCAGTTCTTTAGACAAGAAACTCGCAGAAGCGGGGATCACATCGAGTTCATCATCAGCAGAAGATGAGTTAGCTCGTATTCTTGGAAAATAAACTGCCGTTTGAGAAATGAGAGCGCCTAAACAGGTGCTTTCATTGATTCTACACATGCCATAAAAATGTTCCTATCGAGCGTTTTTTACAAGAGGGAACGGATATGTCGCTATGGTTGGCTGTTCGCCAATGGACGGTTCGTCACTTAGGTCAATTAACAGGAAAAAACCTTGTTATCTTGCTCGTGAGCTATATCTCTGCAAGTTGGGGATTACTGTACCTCACTGGAGAGTCAGACCTTACTCATTCATTCAGTGTTTTCATCTATTATTTAGTCGTAACGGCTTCTACGGTTGGGTATGGCGATTTCTCTCCCACCACCGACATGGGCAAATGGGTCACATTGCTCTTTGTTATCCCTGTCGGATTAGGAATATTTGCGATAGTTGTTGGTCAAGTTGCTAGTGTGTTAGTGGAGTCTTGGCGAAAAGGAATCAAAGGTAAGCGGAGCCTTAAAATGAAAGATCACATATTGGTACTTGGGTGGAACGAGAAGCGCACATTAAACATGCTCGACATGTTATTGCATGAAGAAAAAAATAAACGCCCGATAGTATTGTGCACCAACACAGAAATAGAAAATCCGCTACCTGGTGTCATTGAATTTGTCTCTGTTCCAAGTTATGTCGATAGCTCAGAAATGGCACGCTCAGGCATCGCTCACGCCAGTGTTATCATTATCGACACCCCTGAAGACGATGTAACATTGAGCGCTGCGTTATTTGTGAGCGGACAAAATACCAATGCCCATATCTTGGCATACTTCAACAACGAAGAGCTCAGTAATCTGCTCAAAACCCATTGTCCAAACGTTGAGTGTATTCCTTCAGTATCAGTAGAGATGCTTGCTAAATCTGCGATCGACCCCGGGTCTAGCTCTCTTCATCAAGAGCTACTCAGTACGACGACCGGCATGACTCAATATTCAGTGGTCTATCCTGATAATGGTTCAACTACCTTCGACATTCTGTTCCATGCTTTTAAGAAGCAACATGACGCGATCCTCATTGCTGTAGATGGTGGGAATGGCCTTCAAATCAACCCAGGTTTAAGTACTGAGGTTAACCAAGGTATGACTCTATTTTATATCTCGGATGAACGTATTGATAATGTCAATTGGCCGAAGTAGGAAAGACAATGTTTGATTGGTTGAAAAAGAAAGAACAGAAAACTCAGCCCGAAAGCGCACCTGAAGTGCTCGGGATGCGTTTAGGTGGCGCGATTGAGCTCGACGATTTGAAATTTCGCCTTATCGAGGACTCATTAACGATTGAAGGTGCGGCTCGAACTCAGCTAATTAAAGCCGTGGGCGTTGTCGAACTCGACGGGCAAACTCGGTTACTGCGTTATTATACTGATGACGATGGCTATTTTCAGGTTCTGCAAAACGGCACAACCGACGCTGATATTGTTGAAGTGAAATTGGTTTATTTTTACGAAACCAAGCCTATCGACACCGATACTCAGTGGGAAGCTTGGCTATCCACCCATTTAGTGGCTGCCAACCAATCTCTGGATGACCAAGTATTTTACAAAGCTTGGGATAATGAACGCCCTGTCGCGATGACGGAAAAAACATGGTTTGAAGATGGAAGCATAAGCGCCACCGATCAGTTTGCCATGGTATATGAAAGAGAAATCACCCCAGAGTTGTTTGAAGGGTTGCAAGTCATCGCTGAAGAAAAAGTTGAAAATAATCAATTACAAAGGAGCATCGTACTGAGCACAAGCATCGATGTTTCCCCAACAGATTTCAGAGTCATTGGTTAATAATGATTTTAGATTAAGACTACATTTATCAAAGGAGTTAGTATGCAATTACTCATAGATTCTATTGGGAACATCGGAGCATTTTTACTCTACTTTATTGTCTCATTGGGATTTTTATTACTCTTTAAAGTCGTTTACGTTCGCATCACACCGTACGATGAGTGGGCGCTGATTAAAGATGGAAGAAATATATCCGCAGCTATTGCGCTTGGTGGTTCGATCTTAGGCTATTGTTTGGCCATTTCTGGTGCCGCAAGTAACTCGGTCAATATTGTTGATTTTGCCGTCTGGGGTGTTGTGGCCTTACTGGCTCAAATTATGGCGTTCTTCATCGTTCGCTTTACGTTTATGCCTAAGATTTCTGAACGAATTGAACTGGGTGAAATCCCTGCGGGTATCGTCATGGCTGCGACATCAGTGTCGGTTGGATTATTGAACGCCGCCTGCATGACTTACTAATAGGGAGATTGTGAGGATGAAAAAAACCAAACACATTTCTCTCGATAGAATGCGCAAAACATGGCGTCCTTTCGCGCAGAACACACTGTCTGTCGCAGTTGTATCTGCAATGATCGCTGGTTGTGGTGACTCTGAAGAAGCAGTGATTTACCAACATGTCGATGATTGTATTAGTGATAACCCTGATTTTGCTCAACAATGTAAAGCAGCTTACGAATACGCGTTAGAAGAAGCCAGCCGAACTGGACCAAAATACAATACTGAAAACGAATGTATTCAAGAATTTGGCAACAACTCTTGTGTTCAAGTTAACAACTCGAGTTGGTTCATGCCAGCCATGACCGGCTTTATGTTTGCTCGTATGATGAACAATAATCGCCCATATTACTCACAGCCGATGTATTACTCACGTTATCCCGGCAGTATTTTTTATGATCGCTGGGTCACGTCTGATGGATACGATTACGGCTCGAGTAAATCTCGCCGCTCGACCATTAAAATTGGCAAAGATCAGATTAAGCCTAAACCAACCACGACTCGAACCATGTCTCGTGGTGGATTTGGTTCAACGGTATCGGCAAAATCAAGTTGGAGCAGCAGTAAGTCAAAGAGCAAAAGTTGGGGTGGTTAATTTATGCTGAGAGTTAGCGCAAAAGAGAGAAAGCACTGGAAAGCGCTAGCCAAGGAGTATGGGTTTGGTTTTCATTCTGTTTACGAAGACCCATATTGGGATGAAACGGCCTACTATCAGTTTACGCTCGAACAAATCGAGAAAGACATTGAAGATCCAACTGAAGAGATCCACCAAATGTGCTTACAAGTGGTGGATAAAGTGGTCTCCGATGACTATTGGTTACAAAAATTCCAAATTCCAGAACCCATGTGGGAAAATGTCTTAACGTCTTGGAAACAAAAAGAGTCATCATTATATTCACGACTGGATTTTGCCTATGATGGAAAAGGCGCGGCAAAGTTATATGAAAATAACGCCGATACGCCGACCTCTTTATATGAAACTGGATTTTGGCAATGGCTGTGGCTTGAAGATATGGTAGATAGTCAGCAAATTAGGCGCGATGCTGACCAATTTAATTTGCTTCAAGAACTACTCATCGAACGTTTCCATAAGCTCGCACTGCAACAACCAGGTCAAACCCTACACTTTAGTTGCTGTAAAGATACCGTCGAAGACAGGGGCACAGTGCAATACATCGAAGACTGTGCCTTAGAAGCAGGCTTATCAACCGCTTTTGTGTTCACAGAAGATATCGGCCTCAATAATAAAAATGAATTTGTTGATTTGAATGATCATGCGATTCGTTGGATGTTTAAGCTCTATCCGTGGGAGTTTATGTTTAGGGAGCAATATGCACCGAACTTGAAAGAAGCCAAAGTTAACTGGCTCGAACCAATGTGGAAATCCATCATCAGTAATAAGGCGCTACTGCCGTTACTATGGAAAATGTTTCCAAATCACCCGAATTTAATTCCCGCCTTCTTCCCTGATGACAAGCAAATTAGCACCTTAGGTGACTATGTCATTAAACCACTTTTCGCACGTGAAGGGGCCAATATTTCAATTGTGGAAAAAGGAAAGAAAACGCTGGAAACCGATGGTCCATACGGTGAAGAAGGTGTGATCTATCAGGCATATCATCCATTACCCAAATTTGGCGACAGCTATACGTTAATCGGCAGTTGGTTAGTCAACGATAGACCAGCAGGAATGTCGATCCGAGAAGACACATCAAGAGTCACACAAGATCTGTCGCGTTATATTCCGCATATTATTTTAGATTAAGATGTCGAACTAACCATACCTTGATAAACGTACGTAACCATTATTTGATTCAATACAATTTCAAGGTATGGTTGTTTTTACAACAACTGTTGAAACAACCATATATTGATATTTACTATCTGAATAATTTCAAATGGTTATAAAAAAACAACCGTATGTTGATATAACCATAAACAACCATATATTGATATTTTTGTGAAAAACTCTTAATTTGCTGTAAGAAACTTTCTTTCAAATCATTTAGGAAATTCTAACATGTCACGATTGTCTACCACGTACCCCCCGAAAGTTCATTAATGTGAGGGCCACCTTTCTTCCCCTTTGACTTATGTCACTCCTAGCTAAGTTCCACCGAAAAGCAATTTAACAATCGAATATTCTAATACAGCCTATAAACTTATTTCTGAATATTTGTGTGTCAGTGATATTGCTAAATTAGCGTTCAACGGATTAGTCGTAGTAATGGAAACCAATCAAGATAATAATTTGTAGTTAGTTAGGCAACTCAATATAACTCCCAAATAAGCAAACCACTCACAGCAAGAAAAACGAGGCCACCTAATCTATGTAATAAATCTATGTTCCAACGAGATAACAGCTTACGCCCTACGTAAACTCCGATTCATGATGTCGTAGTTAACGCTAGGGTCGCCCCCAACCAAACTAGCATCGGAACTTGAGATGCACTCATGGTTACAACGGTAAGTTGAGTTATACCTCCGAGTTCTGCAATAAACAGTATTCAAACATAGACGTTGCAACGTCCGGAGAGAAGCTGATAGGCTTCGAAATTATTTAGAATTCTCTATTCATTTTCGTTAACGTTGCAATGAGCTTCTCTTCATCTTCTGACTCAACATTTATAGTTAAGTCTTTGACTAAGTCTAGGTGGAGTTGATTATGTCTCAGGTGTATTTGTTGGCCCTTATCAGTTAATGCCACAACAATAGCTCTACGATCTTCAAGGTGAGGAAGACGTTCAATTAAGCCTGCGGTTACCAACTTATCAACCTGAACAGTAAGTGTACCTGTAGTAATACCTAGTTTGTCTGCCAACTCTTTCATTCTCATCTGTCCATGGACACCGAGGACTTCTATGGTATGCACTTGCGCAAGAGTATAACCCGTTTCTTTTACAACTGATTGTTCCCACGAAGACATCTTGTCGTAGAATTCAGTAAGTAGCTGATTTAAGGTTTCTAGGTTTTTCATTTTTTATGCGCTTCTATGGTGAGATGATTAATCCTATCAAATCGAGATAGTTTTTGCTTAAGTTCATCTACTGAGAAAGTATCATTTAATGATATAGTCAAGGCAGCACTGTAATGATGACCACTTATCTTCCATATATGTAAATCACTCACCTCTCCATAATGCGATAACTCAATTAAAACTTGCTCACGGTATTCTTCTTCAATACTTTCATCTAATAGGATAGGACTTGTCTGACGAAGAAGATTGTACGTCCACTTGGAAATAACCAGAGCACCAACCATACCCATAATTGCATCTAACCAACTCCAACCATAAAACTTACCGAATAACAGCGCTACAATGGCTAACACAGAAGTTAGCGTATCAGCTAATACATGCAGATATGCTGCACGAAGGTTGTGATCATGATGATGGTGATGAGAATGTTCAGAGTGATGATCACTAAGAAGGAACATGCTGGCTAAGTTGACAACTAAACCAAGAAAGGCGACTAAGATAGCTTCGTTAAACTGAATAGCATGCGGATTAAATAAACGGTTCGCAGATTCAACAAACATCAGTATGGCAACAATGCCAAGAGCAAGAGCACTTGTATAACCACCGAGCACACTTACTTTTCCAGTACCAAAAGAAAATCGGCCACTGTTTTCATGCTTTTTGGCATAACTGTAAGCAAACAAGGTGATACCAAAGGCTGCTGCATGTGTTCCCATATGCCAACCATCAGCCAACAACGCCATAGAGCCGTAAACACTACCAGCAGTGATCTCAATGAGCATGGTTATGAGTGTAAGCAATAACACATAATAAGTACGCTTTTCGCCGTGATGGTTGTGCGCAGAAAATTGATGGTGATGTTTTAGTGAAGTATCCACAGTATTTCCAATTAATTTGATGACCAAACTATTTGTACATCAATGTAATTTGAAATTCAAACTATATTAACGCGTTTATTTACTCAATCACCACGAAACATACGAAACAAGTTTTTCCAATCCAAACTAGAGGGGGATGGAAAAAGCTATTTTTCTCTAACAATAAACGGGGTACTTCCGAGTTATGAAGTGCCAACTGTAAGGGTTCTGGGCAGAACAATGTTCAGTCACTTTTACCGCAGTGCTTGTTGCTGTGATCATCCCTTTTCCTCGTCCGGAAATTTATTCTGTATCGATAGACACACAAATTATTGCATTACAATCGAGTAGTGCTGCTTTCTTTTTTAGTTCATTCATCACTTGTCCTTTTAAGTATTCAAGTTTATTTATATATGTCTGGGATAACGTTACGGGATATAAGCATCGTTGTCGCTCAAACCCTGGCTGACTATGTTTGCAGGAATTCACTGCGAACAGCATTGATAAAATGGATAACTTTTAATAGGGCTAAAGTGTATGAACAGGATGTGAATGAGTAAAAGGTCTAACACATGAAGTGGGATTTCCGAGTCCGCTATACACAGTTGGACAAAAGCTTGTTAGTCAAATCCATTGCTCGAACTTGTCACTAGGCAATTATCATCTGGTAATTTTGCCAATGTAACAAACTACTCCTTGACCCATGTGTTACAAATAGGTTGTAGAATTAATCCAACTTGAGATTAAGGAAAGTACTATGGGTTGTTGTAATAAAGCACCGAATGGGGGAAGCAATAACCTCAAGCTATTAGTAAAGGTCACACTGATTATGTTTGCGATCATTTTTTTTATAGCTTTTTTATTAGGATAATTACCTCAGATAAATTCTACATCCGATACTTCAACACGGCCTGGAGAATTAAATATGTTAACAAAGGAAATTGCGAGAGTTGTGGGCGTTACTGCTGAAACCGTTCGCTTTTATACCAGAAGGGGTCTGCTGTCTGCCGAGAAAGACCCTAACAATGGCTATAAAATATATCAACCGAGTGCGGTAGATAGGTTACGTTTTATCACCCATGCTCGGAAAATTGGCTTTAGCTTAAATCAAATCGAAGAAATCATCGAGTACTCGCAACAAGGGAAAACGCCGTGCCCAAAAGTACGTAAAATGTTGAGTCAGAAGATATCTGAAACGAGGCAAAAAATCCTAGATTATGAAAAGCACCTTGTCTTAATGGAAGAAACTTATGCTGAATGGGAAAATGAACCCGATATGGTCCCAAACGGAAAAGCCATATGCTGCCTGATAGAAGGTTGGTCTGATAAGCATCCATTGACTGAAGAGCCCGAGGAAAAATCATCATGAAAACACAAGAATTTTCTCTCACGTTATCAGGTGTCAGTTGTGGGAAGTGTGTAGCAAAAATCATTTCTGCATTAAAAGAAAGTGATCCTGATGTTTCTCTAACGATAAATGAAAGTAAAACCAAAGCCCATGTTATCACGACACTGACACCAGAAAACACCATCAGGCTGGTCGAAAATACAGGGTATTCTGCTGCGATTCTTACTCGCCATCAATACGAAACATCGGTCGCGAACGTTGCTTGTAAAGGCTGCGCTAAAAAAATAACAAACGCAATTAAAGCCTTAGAAGCCAATGCAGATGTATCAGTAGACATTGAGGCCCAAAGGCTAGTTGTCACCAGTCATTTAAGTGGTGTCGAAATCGAAAAAGCTCTGGATGACTTGGGGTATAACGGCGAAGCCATACAACCAGAAAATGTTAAAGTTACCGCAGGTAACGTTGAAGATAGCGAACGTCAAAAGGCACAAGTCGCCGCTCACCATTCAGTAAATCTAGCATTGATGGGAGTTACGTGTGCCAGTTGCGTTAACACCATCGAGACCGCTCTTAACTCTCTGCCTGGTGTTGAATCAGTTGATATTAATTTTGCCAACCGCACCGCCTCCGTTCGGTCAGAACATTCAGTTGATTCTCTAATTCAGGTGATTCAAACGTCTGGTTATGATGCCAGTGAAATCGTCGATGAAGAAGTGGCAGGTGATGCTAAAACAGAACGAGAGGCCAAAGAATACCTGACAAAAATACAGCACTGCATTATCGGACTCGGGCTTGGCGTTCCATTAATGGGATATGGCCTGATCGGCGGCCCAATGAATGTCAACACACCATCACAACAAATCATTTGGTTTGGCGTTGGACTGCTCACCTTTTGGATATTACTAAAAGCAGGTAAACACTTTTTCACTGGTGCATGGAAAGCATCTCAGAACCGAAATGCCAACATGGATACCCTTATCGCACTGGGTACAGGTACCGCTTGGCTGTATTCAATGATAGTGGTTATCGGACCTGAGTGGTTACCCGAAAGCGCAAGGCATCTCTACTTTGAAGCAAGCGCAATGATCATCGGCCTAATCAACTTGGGCCAAGCGCTAGAACTTAAAGCCAGAGGAAGAACATCACAGGCCATCGCACGTTTACTTGCTTTACGAGTAAAAACGGCCATCGTCATTCGAGAAGGACAAGAAGTTTCACTTCCAATTGAACAGGTCATCGTTGGTGACAAGATTCGAGTCAGAGCAGGTGAAAAGATTCCTGTCGATGGTGTTCTGATCGAAGGCCAAACGACAATCGATGAATCGATGTTAACCGGTGAACCAATCCCAGTAGAAAAAAAACTGGGCAGTAAAGTATCGGCAGGCACCATTAACAACCAAGGTAGCTTCGTCTTTGAAGCTCAGAACGTTGGCAGCGATACCGTTCTAGCTCACATTATCAACATGGTCTCGAATGCTCAGAACTCAAAGCCACCAATTAGTCAATTAGCGGATAAAGTGTCGGCCATCTTTGTACCGACCGTGATGATTTTATCTATTCTTACCGCCTTAGGTTGGTACAACTTTGGACCGCAACCCATACTTATTCATATGGTTGTTGCCGCAACTTCCGTCCTAATCATCGCGTGTCCCTGCGCTCTCGGTTTGGCCACACCAATATCAATAATGATCGGTGTCGGAAAGGCGGCTGAAATGGGTGGACTAATTCGAAACGGTGAAGCACTTCAAAGAGCAAGTGAATTGGATGTCGTTGTATTAGATAAAACTGGCACCATCACACAAGGTAAACCTGAAGTTACTCATTTTTCTACCTTTTCAGAAGATGATGTATTACCTCTGGTTGAAGCATTGGAAAAAGGGGCTAACCACCCCCTTGCTAACGCGCTAACCAGTTATGCCCAAACTCATAAGTCACCTTCTCATACTGAGCATAAGATATCCGAATTTCAATCTGTAACCGGCATGGGTGTAAAAGCCTCATACAAGGGTAAAAAGTTGTTATTAGGAAATAAAAAGCTGATGCGTCAATACGGCCTAGACATACAAAATACGGCTAAAGATGCGATGCTATGGGAGCAAAATGCCAATACAGTGGTGTACTTTGCAATAGATAACACCATAAAAGCTTTGTTCGGTATCAGCGACCCAATTCGAGAGGATGCACAACGTGCGATTCAGCGCTTCCATGAACAAGGGATTCGTGTCGTAATGCTCACCGGTGACAATGAAAACACAGCAAAATCCGTCGCCAGTCTTGCGAACATCGACGAGTTCTACGCAGGATTGATGCCCGAAGACAAACTCCGTTGGATCAAAGAACTACAGAATAAAGGAAAGGTCGTCGGGATGGTCGGTGATGGCATTAATGACGCTCCTGCACTTGCTCAATCCGATGTCGGCTTTGCCATCGGCAGTGGCACAGATGTGGCGATTGAAAGCGCTGATATCACCTTAATGAGAAGCTCTTTGCATGGAGTGTCTGATGTGATCGATATTAGCAGCGCAACCATGAAAAACATCAAACAAAACTTGTTGGGAGCATTTTTATATAACAGCTTAGGGATCCCTATTGCGGCTGGGTTACTCTTCCCATTTACCGGCTGGCTTCTCAGCCCGATAATAGCCGGAGCAGCCATGTCTTTATCGTCGGTTACGGTCGTCACTAACGCGAATCGCCTGCGTTTATATGTGCCAAAGCAAGCCAAAGTTGGAGGTTAACATGTTGGTAAATATCATAGGGATCGTTACTATTTTACTTATCATTTGGTGGTTTTGGGGTAAATAGACCGTCAGCGATACCGCCAGCAACAGAGCGACTTGGAATCGAACACAAGCGCTCTGTTTAAGCCCTAATGGTGATGGTCATCGTTATGATGGTGATTATGTTGCTCTGTACTCTCAACTTTATTCTCAATAGATTGTTGTTCTATCTTATTCTTATGCGCATTGTTTGGTTCATCTAGAGCCATTTCATCCATTCTTTTTTCATGTAAATGGCTGTCAGTAGCATCCCCCATATCATGATGATGATCTGAACTGTTCGCCTCCGGTAAACTTAGTACTCCTAAACCATACCTATAAACCAGGTCGCCACCCTTATACGCTGTTACTGTGACTAGCCCCCACGATAAAACTAAAACTACACCGATAGGGAATAAGTATTTCTTTTTTAAAATTAAACTCAGTGTCGCCCCTAAAACAAAAACAAACGAAGTAATCAAAGCCCAATGTTGGTGATTTGACATCGCGGCGTGCGACACAGAGTCGTGTGTTACTGTGTTATAAGCATGATACCCAGTTAGCACAGTTGAGAATATGGCCAAAATACCTAAGATGTGAATCCATTTTCGAGTAAACCATAACGGACTAACATCGCTTGGTGCCTTTATCCAAATAATGCACTGAATGACGCCCGAGAGAGTTAATAACGTTACAGTAAAATGAACAAAAATTGGGTGCCAGTTCGGAATAATTTCAAACATAAACGCTCCTTTTTAAATTTTAATACTCGTTATATAGACTCATCTGCCCATCCTTATCAAAGGCGACAACGTTGAAGTCTTTAAAAGGCTGACCCGCAGGAGCCATACCAGGAGAGTGCTGAGGCATACCAGGTGCTGATAACCCTGAAATATTATCTGGCCGTTCAGCTAATAATTTTGCAAGATCTGCTTCGGGAACATGACCTTCGATCATATAGCCATCAATGACGGCGGAATGACACGAAACCAATTGACTCGGCATGCCAAACTCTTGCTTGACCGACGTCCAGTCACGTTGGTGATGAATGTTAACTTCATACCCTTTATCTTTCATGATGTTTGCCCATTCTGTGCAGCAGCCACAGGAAGGTGATTTGTATAATTCAATCGATGATTTAGCAAAAACAGATGTGTTCAGTATCATCGCTGATAAAACTAATGTTTTTATGTGGATGTTCATAAATTATCCTCGTGTTTCACGTATTTATTTATCATTAACTCAGAGAAAGCTAAGTCTAAGTAGTCACTTAAAAATTCAGTCCTGACTTTGGCAATATGTAGCCGTATGTCTGTATAAAAGCCCCAAAGAAGCCTTCTGGGGCTTTCATTATCAAAGTGTGATTTTTTTCACCATACCCGCTTCGGCATGACCAGGTAAATCGCATGCCAACTCTACGTTTTTATCGCCGTGGAAATGCCATAGTAACTGTCTCGCTTTTCCCGGTTTAACGACAACAGAGCCATCACTGTCATGAGCATTCATGTTTTTCATCATTTCACGAAGCTTGACGTGCTCCGCTGAACTGCCAATAGAAAATAGATGTTCAATCGAACCTGTATTCATGATGACAAACTGAACCACATCATTGGACTCAATCTTTACCTCTTTCTTAAAGCGGATTCTCTTATCATCTGACAATAGAACATGAACGACCTTATCTGGCTTAGCACCCATAGCCGGCATACCGACATCAGACATTCCTTCCATAGACATACCTGCATGATCCATTTTCATGTCGCTCATTTCAGAGTGGTTGTGCTTTTCATCAGCAATCGCAGTGCTAGAAAGTGTTACGAGTGCTAGAGTGATTAATGTCTTTTTCATAATAAACCTCAGTTTTGTATTCGTTAATTTTGTGCCGGCGATCAGGCGCATGTTGTATGTTGTTCGTTATTGCTTGTTAACTTCGCGCTGTTTCCAGAGCTTAAAGATGGCTGGAAGAACCAGCAGGGTGAGTACGATGGCCGAAGCCATTCCCCCAATCATCGGTGCTGCGATACGTTGCATCACTTCAGAGCCTGTTCCGGAGCCTTGCATAATCGGAATTAAACCGATAATGACCGTAAGAACCGTCATCATAATCGGGCGGACACGGAGCCCTGCACCTTCAACGATCGACTCTTTTAAGTCTTGTGACGTCAAAGGCTGCTTATCTTCTAGCAAGCCAAGTTTTCGGTGGTGCCATGCTTGATTGAGGTACACCAACATAATGACGCCTATCTCTACCGCAACACCAGATAAGGCAATAAAGCCCACACCCACCGCTATGGAGAAGTTGTAGTTGAGGTAGTGCATCAACCAGAGCCCGCCAACCATAGCCAAAGGCAGAGTGAGCATGATGATCATCACTTCACCAACACGTCTAAAGCTGAAATACAAAAGCAACATAATGATTGCTATAGTGACGGGAGTGACAACACTTAGCCGCGCCTTCGCTCTCTCCATGTATTCATATTGCCCAGACCAAGCAAGGGAGTAACCAGGCGGTAAAACCAATTGTTCAGATACTGCTTGTCTGGCTTCAGACACATAAGACCCTAGATCTCGGTCAGCAATATCAACAAATACCCAACCGTTCGGGCGCGCATTTTCAGTTTTAATCATCGGTGGCCCATCTTCAAAACGCACATCTGCAACATCCGCGAGTGCAATTCTGGCTCCACTTGGCGTAACAAGAGGAAGGCTTTGAAGTTTCTCTAAAGAATCTCGATATATCTGGGGATAGCGAACATTGATCGGATAACGCTCCAACCCTTCTGTTGTCTCTCCAACATTCATGCCACCAATCGCGGTTGAGATGACTTGCTGGACTTGGTTCACACTCAGACCATAACGAGCGGCTTGCTTGCGTTGAATATCAATGGTGACATAGCGACCGCCAGCTACACGCTCGGCATAGACCGACGCAGTACCTTCAATATTATTGAGAATCGGCTCCAGCTCTAAACCAATTTGTTCAATCACGTTAAGGTCCGAACCTGCTATTTTTATCCCGATCGGCGTTTTAATACCTGTCGACAGCATATCGATACGAGTTTTAATCGGCATGACCCAAGCATTCGTTAAACCGGGAAACTGGATCAAACTGCCAAACTCTTTCCGTAAGGATTTCGTTGTCACTCCTGCGCGCCACTCCTCCTTAGGTTTAAATTGAATGACAGTTTCAATCATGGTGAGTGGTGCCGGATCGGTTGCGCTTTCAGCTCGTCCTACTTTGCCCCAGACACTCTCCACTTCGGGGACTGTCTTAATCAGTTTATTGGTTTGTTGCAAAAGCTCACGAGCCTTACCAATTGAGATGCCAGGGTAGGTGGTTGGCATGTACATCAAGTCCCCTTCATCTAATGGAGGGATAAATTCGCTACCCATTTTAGTAATCGGAACATACGCCGATGACATCAAAGCGAGAGCGATTACCACCATAGTCTTTGGAAACTTAAGACTGACATTCAATACCGGTTTGTACATGGCAATAAGAAGACGATTCACTGGATTCTTGTGCTCAGGTAGAATGTTACCTCGAACGAGATACCCCATTAACACGGGAACTAGAGTGATCGACAATCCAGCAGCAGCAGCCATTGCGTAGGTTTTCGTAAACGCCAGTGGCGAGAACATTTTCCCTTCTTGCCCTTCTAGCGCGAAAACCGGAACGAAGCTTAGCGTAATGATCAGCAGCGAGAAAAATAAGGGAGCGCCCACTTCTTCCGCCGCTTTGCCAATCACCTGCCATCGATTTTTATCGGTTAATGGCGTTCGCTCGATGTGCTTATGTACATTTTCAATCATGACAATAGCACCATCAACCATCGCTCCAATGGCGATAGCGATACCACCAAGTGACATAATATTGGCATTGATACCCTGCCAATGCATCACGATAAACGCAGACAAAATACCGACAGGCAAGCTGAGCGCAATGACTAACGAGGAACGAATATGGAACAGGAAGAGAGCGCATACAATGGCAACGACAATAAATTCTTCAGCCAGCTTCTCCCATAGATTTTCTACCGCCTTATCGATAAGCGTGGAACGATCATACGTCGCCACGATCTCTACGCCTTCTGGCAAGCTTGACTGCAGTTCGGAGAGTTTCTGTTTTACGTTGGCAATGACTGAACTAGCGTTTTCACCAAAACGCATCACGATAACACCTCCGACGGCTTCTCCTTCGCCATTAAACTCAGAGATACCACGACGCATTTGTGGACCTAAGTTAATATCAGCAATATCACCCAACAATAAGGGAGTCCCCTTTTCCGTCACCTTGAGTGGAAGCGCCTTGATATCTTCGATCCCAGATAAATACCCTGTTGTTCGGACCATATGTTCGGCCTCTGCAACTTCGATTACCGATGCACCAGTCTCCTGGTTTCCCATCTTAATCGCATTGTTTACCTGCTGAAGCGTCAAGTCGTAGGCACGTAATCTGGCTGGATCGATTTGTACCTGATACTGCTTGACCATCCCACCGACAGTAGCAACTTCAGAAACGCCCTCAACCGTTTGTAACTCGTATTTTAAGAACCAGTCCTGATAACTGCGGAGTTCAGACAGATCATGCTGACCCGTTTTATCTTGTAGAACATAACTGTATACCCAACCCACACCAGTAGCATCTGGCCCTAGTGTGGGCTTAGCATTGGCGGGAAGGTTCGGGGTAACTTGGCTTAGATATTCCAGTACTCTAGAACGGGCCCAATACATATCCGTGTCATCATTGAAGATGATGTATACATAGGAGTCTCCAAAAAAAGAATAACCTCTCACCGTTTCTGCTCCCGGCACAGCCAGCATCGCCGTAGTCAGTGGATAGGTGACTTGATCTTCAACAACTTGGGGGGCTTGTCCTGGATAATTTGTTTTGATGATGACCTGAACATCAGAAAGATCTGGCAGAGCATCAACAGGTGTATTTTTAACACTAAACAAACCAGCAAACACCAAAAACACCGTAAAAACTAAAACAATAAAGCGATTGTTTAGCGACCACCTTATAATGGCAGGAATCATTGTTTACCTCCTACCAATTCTAAAGCGGTTAGCTTGGGTTCATTGCCCGATTTATCAATTAGAAAACGAACCATTTGCCCTTCAGAAAAGGGGGATAAATCAACTTCGTGATCAACAGAAAAGTTCATTTCACCCGCTTGCCAGCTCCATTCCACTACAGGCTCATGACTTACTGTCAGCATATCGAAGTCGGCCATAAGCATACTGATCTCACCATTAACCCATAATTCATTGGCAACCACAGAATCATCGACTGTAAAATCCAGTATTTCATATTGACCAGAGTCGGTTTTCTGAATTTCGAACTCAATAGACTGGCCCGACTGAACAGTTTCAATATCGAGCCCTTCAGCAAAAGTAAAGTTCATGACCATGCCCGGCCATTGCCATTCTTCAACGGGCTGATGATTAATCGTTGCCATCCGATGTCCGACCATCATGTCGGTGATCTGACCTTTAGCCCAGACGCTTGGATTTTCAGCATCGACTCCATTGACCCGTTCAAGTTCGGCGCTCTGACTGGACTCAGAGTCGAGCATAAACTGAGCAGACGTGACAACACTATCTCCCTCTACAAGCCCAGCCAAGACTTCGATGAACTCCCCCGCTTCTCTACCTACTTCAATTCGCGCAGAGCGGTATTTTCCTTCCCCTTCAGATAATACTACTCGAGTCATTCCTCCTGAGCGAATAACTGATTCTCTTGGAATAGTCAGCACTGACTCATCGGATTCAGCCTGAAGAGTCACACTGGCAAACATGTTTGGTTTAAGCGCACCATCCTCGTTTACGAACTTTAAACGTACTCTCAGAGTTCGTGTTTTTGCATCAAGAATGGGATAGATGAAATCGACGTTCCCTTCCCAGTTTCGCCCCGGTAAGGCGCTTAAAACCATGTTGGCGTTACTCCCTACATTGATCCAATGAGACTGACGCTCAAACACCTCCACATCTACCCACACCTCATCTAACGGCCCAGCGCTTATCACGGTTTGGGCTGGAGAAATATAGCTCCCTTCTCGAATATTCAGCTGAGCAATTACGCCATCGTCTGGCGCTTTTATCGCAACATTCTGATCAGCACGACCTTTTTTAACAATTTGATTAATTTGACTTTTATCTAACCCTAAGGCGATCAAACGCTCTTGAGCGCCATTAACCAAACCTTTACGACCAGAGCGATAAGCATTGAGTAATTCTTCTTGTGCTTTCACCAATTCTGGAGAATAAAGAGTAAATAGCACGTCACCTTTTGATACCTGCTCACCAACCGTGTTCACATCCAATGTTTCGACCCAACCACTGACTCGACTGTTGGTTTGCCATAAGCGGCTTTCGTCAAAGTTGATGTATCCGACAGTATCAATTTTCGGTAGCAATTTATTTTGAGAGGCATTAGCAGTTTTTACCCCAAGGTTATTTTCAACGGCTGGGTCAATCTTGACCGTTCCTTTTTTCAGGTTGCCCCCTGAGTCCTCTTCATAGACAGGGATAAGATCCATTCCCATCGGAGATTGACCGGGTTCGTCTCTACGATAGTTGGGATCCATTGGTGCGACCCAATAAAGAGGTTCCTTGGCATCCGAGCTCATCGCTGAACTTGATGCCATCTCATGACTTCCCAATAAGTATTGATTCCCGGTAAAACCAATCACACCACCGATCAGCAGTGCTAGGGTTGCAATAGGGAGTGATTTCATAATTTATTATCCTCTAAGTCATAAGCTGCGCTGAGTTCAGTGACATTTTGGTCATACTGATTAAGTACATAAGCAAGTTCATTTTGGGTATTATTGAGATCAGCAACTAACCGAGCTTCTTCTTTTGCAATCATCAATTCATCTCTTAGCGCAGTAATAAGCTCACTAAACTGAACCGTGTTATTTTCGTACCCCCGTTCGGTCGCCTTAGTACGCTCTTTTGCTTGTTTAACCAATACGTTTTGATAACGTTGAATACGTTCCTCCAGATTGTGTTTATCCGAAATAAGCGTGTTTGCTCTAGCATTCATCTGAACTAAAAGAAGGTCTTTTTGCGACTTAGCCGCACCTGCCTGATGTTGAGCAGCGGCGTATTTTCGGTCCTGTTTTTTATCGGTGAATAAAGGAATGTCCATGGTCAGATACGCGCTGACTAAATCCGATGCTGGCTGACCATTCATTCCGTTTGCTTGTCTGTAGGCATACGCTACTTCAACACCAAATTGAGGCGTGTAAGACTGCTCAGCGATAGACACTTGAGTTTCTTTACGTTGAATATTTTGTTCCGCGGCTTTGACTTTCGGATGGGAAACCAGCAAATCATAAAATTCCGTTCCACCTGACTGCAGTGTTTTGTCCAGTTCAACGAGGGAGCTCCATTGAGTGCTTTTAGCATTACTCACATCTATCTGACGAACATATTCGGCTTCTACCCACTCAGAGAGTTGTGCACGAACACGCTGCTGCATTTGCCGATTTTTCTGGAGTTTCTCATCGAGTTGACTGACCTGAAGCTCCGCATAAAGCAAGTCTTGCGTCTCGCTTTTACCGAGAGAGTAGTTGGTCTCAATGAACTGGGTCATTTCTAGCATGAGTTCACGCATTTCTTCGGTAAGCTCATTTGCCCGGATCAGATATCTAAGCTCTATCCACAGTTGCGTAATGCTTTTTGCGATATCAAGTTTTCGCAGCTCCGCCTGATAACTGACGACCTGAGCCTGTTGCTCATATTGCTTTTTGGATAAATCAAGCGTCGCGCCACGGCTGAACTGCTGAGACAGCCCAACAGAGATATTGGTCATGGCATCGTCATCGAATTGAAAACTGTCGACAGGCAGGCCACCTACACCAAACTTTACCTTTGGATCCATCAAGGTTGCGCTGGCAACACCAGTTTCCTTAAGCGATAAGGCTTGTGAGTTAAGCTGAACGAGTCCCTGATCACGGGACACCGCGAGCTCAATAATGTTACTTAGAGTAAATTGACCTTCACTGGCATAGGAAGGTGTCAGCACGGCATTCAATGCAAGTGCTAACGCAATTGGTTTAATGTTCACTTTGAATTCCAATCGTTTACTGATGCAAACAGTTAGCCGAAACCAATAGTTTGCAAATAGAATAAGTCACACGGGAAAACCGCGTGAAACGAAAACGATGACCTTATGTCACCAATTGGAATTTAAACGATGGGGGGCCGAAATAAAGCGCTGGCGATAGAGCTAACGCGACTTCTTGATTCTTTCGAAATGAGGACAAGATCTGGGGTTTGTGATAATTCGTAGGCAGGAGAGCTGATAATAGAATAACTGGTGACACAGCTAGTGTAACAACACTGGTGATCTGACATCACACTGTCTTCACTACAACACTCTTGAGCGTTATCAACCACAATGTCATTAGCAGTGACGCAATGTGATTCGGCCATATGCATAGACATAGTGCCATGACTTTCAGTAAGCATTTGCAGAGGCATAAGAGGGGCACTACTTACTGCGCTAGAAAGCATAAAGGCTACTAACGTCAATATTGTTACCCAAACTGTGCGCATTCTTTGTTGCATCACAAACTCTTAAATTCTACTAAACACGGTAAATAGTCTATTAACACTTGCTGGTTGTCAAGAAAAAGCGGTTGCTGGAACTCGTAGGCTCAAAAGCAAAATGACGAACGGTCGATAATATTATTGAACTAACTTGGAAATGGACAGAAGCTTCTTAGAGTATCAATTTAAATTAGCAAAATACGGATAATTTAAATTGATACTCTACAAACCAAACATTCTAGCCGTGAACAAAAAAGATTACTGAAAAGTTATTAATGCTTCACAACCCGAAGTAGAGCGGTTACTAATTGAGAAGATCCAATGATATCTGCGACATAAATCTTCAACGATGAGTAATCCTAACCCATGTCCATCTTGGTTAGATGCTTCATTTAAACCCGAACCATTATCCCTAATAGCAAATGAGTCTACGGATACTTCTAGAGTTATTGTTCCCTCCGGAGTTGCGGCGATTGCGTTCTTCAATAAGTTTCCTACGACCATGTTAAGCACGGCTGGCGCAGCCTTAATCGATGGGCTTTGGAGGAAAGTCAGTTCAACATCGATATTTTTATCTTTTGTTTGAGCACTGTTGAGTTCAATGATGTTCTCAAATTCGTCTTTGCTTACCTTTCTTTCAACGGTTTCATCTTCACTACGCTCATAGCGCACAAGCCCTAACAATGCATCAACCATCGTGGTCATCTGTAATGTAGCTTCATTGATACGAACCACCTGTCTCTTTTGAAATTCTTCTGACACCTTTCGCTCTAGCAATTTACTTGCGCCTTTCACAATGGTTAAGGGGGTTCTCAATTCATGGCTGGCATAGCGGGCAAATGCCTGTTCACGCTTTAACAAACTATGAATATCATGCCGATATTGATTAAGCTGATCTGCTAAAATCTGAAACTCACTGGCACCACCTGTAGGAATATAAAATACATGGGCGCTATTACCGCTTTGTTCGGTTAATTGTTCTATCAAATGATTAATAGGAGTTATCAGGCGTTGTGTTAAACGATTCAACAATAATCCAAAGACGAGCAGTAGCCCAGCAATACTAGTGACCACTATAAGACTGGCATACACTATGTCATATTCACCAAATTCAATTTGATTGATATCAGATAACAATATAACGGGTTTTCTTTCTCCATTATTTGTGTAGTAACCAAAGTAAAGCATGAGTGATTCGGTTCCATATCCGACTTCACCAACATAAGAATCTCCGCCTTTAAAGTACTTATGGAACCTTGAAGGAACCAAACTAATATCATTATAGGCATGAGTGAGAACGTCTATGGAGATTTCTCCATTTTCTCCATCCATAAATCGCTGTATTGCCTCATTCTTATCTAGTTCAATGCGACGCTCCCCAACTTTATCTTCAGACCAATGTAAGACAGCAAAAAATATAATGTAGCTGACTAGTCCCATGACAAGAGCGACAATCGTAAAAAATATCCTCAATTGATTCGTTAAGGTGCGAGTGCTGGTTACACCAGATTGCTTCACTATGCTTTCTCCAATCGAAAACCAACTTTGGGAACCGTAATCAACATGGAGGTAGCAAATGGCTTATCTAATTGAACTCGCAACTGATAGATATGACTGCGCAATATGTCATTACTAGGTTCATTGTCTTGCCAAAGCATATTGGTAATCTCATTACGCGTGACAACATCAGGAGCACGTAGGCAAAGAAACTCTAGTATTGAGTAAGCCGTTGGGTTTAAATTAAGCGCAATACCTTCACGATAAGCTTTATGGGTCTTCTGATCGATATATAAGTTACCAAACATTAATTGCGTTTCTGTCACTGTGCGTCGGTAGCGTTTGATTAACGCTTCTAATCGAGCGGCTAGAATGTCGAGATCGAACGGTTTAGTTAAGTAATCGTCTGCTCTATATTTAAAGCCATTTAACATATCATTCCGACTATCCAATGCAGTTAACATCAGCACTGGAGTTTCGTTCCCAGCATCTCTAAGCTTCTCGCAAACCGTTAAACCGTCCATGCGTGGAAGCATAAGATCTAGAATGATGGCATCAAACTCAATTTCTAAAGCGAGTTTAAGACCGAGTTCTCCATTGTCGGCATAATCAAGTTCAACTTCTCCACTTTCAAAGTAGTCAAACAAGATCCCAGCAACTTCCCTATTGTCTTCAACTATTAACACTTTTTTCATATCAACTCATTCTTTATCTTATGCATAACGGATAGTTATATGCTTAATTCTCAGAGATCTTGATAAACCTAAAATACTCGCACAGATCATGATTACTCGTATAGATACGATATATTGATAGGAATGGCCTTTTTAAGCAATTTGACTCGAAGCTTTTGTTCGGGCCATAAATGGGGCACTATTTCAACGGCCTTTACTTTCACTATTATTTATCGACATAGAATACCACCCTTTTTGATAAGCCATACTACCAAAATTAGCATAGGCATGCGCTTCCTTGGTCAAGGCTTGATCAAGCCGAGTCTCTATAAGTTGTTTACCTTCTACCAAGAAAGTTCTTGGTGTTTTATCAGGTTGAAAAATTACTGCCTTACCATTTTTAATATACGCAAAGTTCTTATCATATTGCAGCATTGCTCTCAATTGAGAATCATCTAATGGCTTAGTGAAGTCGTTACCCACCATTGGGTGTTCACCAGAAGCTCCTATCACTGACAGTAGTGTTGGGGCAAGATCAATCTGACTTGCTAGCCGAGCATCCTCTCTATGCTCCACATCGTTGCCAAAAATAACAGCAGGAATATGGAAGTGACCAACGGGGACTAAATTCGCACCAGACACACGGGAGTCATGATCAGCAACGACTACGAATATCGTATCTTTCCAGTATTCAGATTGTTGTGCCTTTTCAACAAATTTTCCCAAAGCATAATCAGAGTATTTAGCGGCATTGTTACGAGTTTGTTTTTGACTGTCGTACTGTGAAATTTTGCCATCTGGATAATCGTACGGAGAATGATTTGACGACGTAAATACAAGACTAAAGAATGGCTTACTTTGTTTATGTAGCTCGACGAACTCTTTATCCGCTTGAGCATATAAATCTTCATCAGATGCGCCCCAAGAACCGTTAAAATCTATTTTGTCGAAATCACTACCTTGAACAATATCTTGAAAACCATTACCTAAAAAGAATGTCTTCATATTGTCGAAATGCGCTTCGCCACCGTAAATGAACTGTGTGTGATATCCCTGCTCACCAAGAAAACTGGCTAAAGTAAAAAAGTTTTGCTGAGATTTACCTAACTTAACAACAGAGCGTGCCGGGGTTGGGGTAAAGCCAGTCACAACAGCTTCAATCCCTCTGACAGAACGCGTACCCGTCGCGTATAAGCGGGTAAAGTTCCATCCCTCATCCATAATTTTGTCCAGGTTAGGAGTCAGTGGTAATCCTCCCAATTTTCCTACGTATCTCGCCCCCAAGCTCTCTTGCAACAAAATAACTAAATTCTTCTTACGATTGGGAAAACTAGAGGTATGCATCGTTTTCGTTGGAACAAGAGGATCAGAGAAATCAGCATGTGAATTTTGTAAAGTGCTACGAACTTGATCAAGCAGCTCATCTTTCTCTATAGCGCCATAAAATTCAGCACTCGACATTTCATTTTTTGCTTGTTTCCACGCAAATGCTACTGAATAAGCAGAATTTAAGCTGAGATCATTTAACAAGTGATCCGTTGAAAATGCCACAAATGCAGGGTTTATCGGGCGGTGCTCCAACGTACCACGAGCACCTAGAATAAGAAGGCAAGCAACAGCAAGTTGAATCGTCACTTGCTGTAAGAGCGCTCCTTTGGTCTCTGTAGGCCAAACTATATCGAACATTTTACTTAACAATCGGGCTGCGATGAATAGCCCTGCTACGGTGACCAAAATTTCGATTTTGTAACCCGAAATCAACATCGAAAAGACTTCTTTTGGGTAGACCAGATAATCGATAAACAATCGGTTTGGACGCAAGTCATATTCAAGAATAAACGTGGGAGTAATCAGTTCAAAGAACAAAAACAACATGCTGCCACCTACTAAGTAAACTTTTAGAGGCACGCGAAGGTGGTCAGTTACTTTTAGCAATGTAGCCAGCAATATCAGCAATAATGCTGGTATTAGCAAATAACACACTGACGAAATATCAATGCGAAAACCACCGAGAAAAATTTGGCCATAGTCAACAGAAGCAAACGCACGCTCACTCTGCCATAACGAAAGCATCAATCGCGAAGTACTCAATAGTATTAAATCGATCAAAGCGAAATAAAGTAATGGCATAAGAGGGCCAATTTTAAATTTCGAAAAAATATTATTCTGTGCTGATATTAACGCAACCATAAAACCGTCCCCCAAATAGCCATCGAGCAAACCATGCTCAATAGTACTAAAGCAGAGCCAATGTTCTTAGCTACGCCAGATAACGAGTGATACTCCGACCCTATCCGATCAACCACAGCTTCAATTGCGGAATTTACCATTTCGGCAAGCAGTACTGACACCATGCCCAACATAACTAATAAGGTATGCATAGCTGGAAAATTCTGCCAAAATGCAAACACGGATAGAGGTACAAAAAGTATTAGTTCTTGTTGGAAGGCCGCTTCGTTTTTACAAAGCCATTTGAAGCCGTTATAGCTATGGACAAAGGTATAAATAATACGATGAATACCTTCACGTTTAATGATGATTTCTTGTTGCATGTTTACATTACTCTATAAAATGGTTATGAATCTAAGCGGCAACTGGATGTTATATCTAGTTCTGAATTTTGAACTTCTGTCTGAACGCCATACAACCCAAGCAAGCTATGAAATAAGTTATCGTGTGATAATGCGTGTTTCTGAGATTTTTCTTTAAGACATTGACTACTCAGCCTTTTTTGCTGAGCATACTCTTTTGGTATCCACATTAACCAAGGCACTTGTGTTTGCTCCTTCGGTGCTATTGCATAAGGTGTACCGTGCAAGTACAGCCCACCTTCTCCCAGTGATTCACCATGATCAGAGATATAAGTCATCATGATGTTATAATCGTTCGACACGGTTTTCAGTTCATCAATCACTTGGGATAAGACATAGTCGCTATACACCAGTGTATTGTCGTAAACATTAACGATTTGTTTGTCGTTACAGTTTTCAATGTCACTACGATTACATGCAGGTTGGAACGGTGCTTGAGCATCTGGATAGCGTTGCCAATAGGTAGGCCCATGACTACCTATCGTATGCAGGACCAACAACTTGTTATGAGAACCATCATCGATAAACTGTTTGGCATCTTTAAGCATGGCAACATCAAAACAAGTTGAACCGTTACAATCGTCATTTTTTAGCGATGGATCGATGGAAATGTAAGTTAGATTTTTAGCAACACCTTTATCTCCACCGTCATTATCAATCCACAAGACATCTACTCCTGCGTGTTGAAGTACATTGAGTACGTTATCCTGAGCAGCTGTGTGGGGTTTACTGTAAGAGTTGCGAGTCATATTGGAGAACATGCACGGAACGGACAAAGCTGTGTAAGTACCACACGAAGACACATCCTGAAAGGCGATTAAGTCCATATTTCTCGTGTACGGATTGGTATTCCGACTATATCCGTTATAAGCAAAGTTCATTGCTCGTGCAGTCTCACCTAAGACGACGACCATCAATGTTGGTTTTCCGTTGGCAACTTCAACTACCTTCGCATCTGTACCTAACTTTTGGTAAACCAGTTTAGTTTCGAAGTAGGTTTTCTTAAGGTATTTCGTGCCATTGTAGATGTGAGCAGGATTAATCATTTTGTTTAAGTAACTATTATTTCGACCTACTGAGGCGTAATCTTTGTAACAAGTCTCCGCAATAAGACCAATACCAACGACAGCTACTAGGACAAGACCTACTCTGGAGAGAAGAGCATACTTCCAATTTTGAAACGGTGTTATACGGACGGCGGCTATGAAGCCACAAGGTACGACACCAAAAGCAAATAAATAAAAGACTGTCGTATAATTTAGGTAGAAAAAGACTTCCGACGAATTAGTTTCAAAAACACTTTCCATCATAGTGGAGTCAAACATGGTCTGAAAATTTACCGCTGCGTACAATGCCCCAGCAGAGGTCAGCACTACAAAACACATAAACGGCTTAAAAATATAAGGCCAAGCAAATGCTGATAAAACAATAATAAATGCACAGGTCAGTAACACCGGTGCGGTATAGGGGAATACAGGATTGGAAACACCTGAGCTTAAATTAAAAATAGTTCTCAGCACGGGATAATTCATCACAGTACCAAAATATAAAGCACACAATATAACTAGTGTTGTTATATGCATCGAAATACGATATGAAAGCAATTTTTTTATTGGCATCATCAATTATAAGCTTGGTAATATTTCTTATAGATATAGGAACTTACTGATTTCAGAATTAGTGAATAAAATGGAATAGACTTTCACAATTCTGAGATGGGGTTAGTATTGCAATTGATGTGTGAAAAAATTGTCAACAACGGTATATCTGGTGCGCCAACCTGCATCGCGTCACTGGTATTTTTTGCTATTGCGACTTCGAATGTCTTACTGAGATATTAAGTGCCTGGCATTCAGGTAAGTTCTAGCCGACTCAATTAATGGGATGTTGGAGTTAGAAGATCACAACGGGTTTCACTTTCAAGAAGCGCCCTAATTCTTTGGCTGACAAACAATGGGGCAAAAGTGTGATTAACAACATGAGTTAGCAATCTTTTTCTAGAAAAAGCTTCACACCTTATCCTGTTTATTTTTACAGTAGTAAACAACTAAAAGGAGAGAGACATGTTTCTTCAGAGGCCCAAGCCATTTCCGGATGAATCATTGGAAAGCTTTTTCATCCGAGTGGCGAACAAAAACGGATATCAAGACGTACACCGTTTTCTCTATGCACTTAAGAACTATCTTCTCGACGTTGATTCCGACAAATATGATACCTTCCCTACTGACATCAAACTGATTAACCCTTGTCACTCAAAAAGTAACTCTACAAGCCGAATTCATGCACTCCAGGCCATCAGTCAATTAACCTTTAACGTTCCAGGAGATGTACTCTCCTTAGCTATTAATCGCTCATCAAAAAGATACTCCTCTGGTACTAAGGCACTTATGCGTGGTGCTGAGATAATTCCTCGCTCTCTTTTACGTAACGCACCTGCTCCGGTCTGTCCTTTGTGCCTATGTGAAACAGGATACGCAGACTATCGATGGCACTTTGAAGGCTATGATGTGTGTCATAAGCATGGTTGTAAGTTAACAGCTTCGTGTACATGTAGTGAGCCATATGATTATAGAAGCAATGGTCTTTCAGGTGAGTGTAGCTCTTGTGGAAATCCATTACCTATACACACTATTGATACGTTAAAACAACAATCCTCTATCTCGATCTGGCTCACTGGCTCCGATGACTCACTTCTACCAGACATCCCAATTAGCTATCGATGGGGACTGGTTCATTGGTGGAAGAAAGCAAGTCAATCAGAGTATTTTGATGCAATGAGTTTTTACCAGTTCTGGGAAAACTGGCCTGAATCTATAGGCCAAAAAATTCAAGACACTGTGGAATACAACCTTGAATACAGAACAGTAGGCGAAAATGAGTTAACACTACGAGATGTATTAGGGAACTTGTTGTTTTCGTGCATTTTGCTTCCCGACAGAAACTTAAAGTACAACCTCATTTTGAGAGAACTGTTCCACTACCTTGAACAGAGAGTCTGGGAAGATAACGGGCAGTTCGCTAACCTCCGGATGAACGCAATAGATGTCGCTATCCTTCTTAATACGGATATGGAGCAAATAGCCTCACTCGTTGACCAGCGGATCTTAGTTCCCTCAAGAAACATCAAAAATAACGAACCATTGAATAAAACCGCCAACCTTTTTTATCTCGGAGACGTCTACTGCCTTTGGCTAGCAGAGTTTCAGACAGATGAGTTCAATCGCTCATTTTATGTTTCAAGGTGGTAGTCTACATGAACCTGAAAGATGTTTTGACAAGTGATGCCGATGACCTAAATTCCGAATTGCGACGCGCATTCCGGCCACTGACTCCAGCGATAGATATATCAGAAGAACTTTCTAAAGCTTTAATCATTTTGGTAAACCTTACTGATAAGGTCGACAAGCAGATTGATCTACTCAGCAGAGATAAATGCAAGAAAAAACTAAGAGATGAAAAGTGGTGGGCTCGTTGTCTTAATACCGCTAAATATCGCCAAAGTCACAATGTGAAATTTCCAGATATTCGGGCTACAGGCACCATACGGGCAGAAACGATAGGAGAGCTTCCTGAATACTTACTATCATCAAGTAAGTTGCCTAAAGCTGCATGGGCATATTCCAAAGATTCAACTGACGTTAATGTGTGTATGTTTTTATGCGCAGAATTTATTTGGGAAGGGAGTATCTCTTGTCTTGCTATACTACTTCAGGACTTCGACCACTCCATTTGGTTCGCACTAAAAAGATTGGGCTGCTACGAGAAATTTAGGAAGCTTGCGGTCAAAACACTAAAGAAAATCCCGTCACGAACAATAGATGTCACTCTTGCACCGAACTACCTTAAACAGATTAGCCTTCCTGATGGCAACGACTCGTACATATCACTATCGCCCGTAGCCTCACAAGCACTCCAATCTTACATGTATCAATCACTAGAAGCACAGCGTAATAGCCAAACATTTCGTGCTAGTCGCCCTGGGAACATGGGGTTATTACCAGCTTGTTGTGGCGGCGCATTTAGAATGCTTAAAACAATACCATTTATCAAAGACAGGAGACATCATTACCTAAATGATGAACCACGCTGGTTATCAACCGAAGCTATCCGCGCAATGTCTCAATACATGGAAGCTCCAAGTTGGTTATTACCGTCAAATCTGTATCAGAAAGAAATTGCACGAGTGAAGTTCACTATTGAAGAAATGGTGCAAAAGTGGATGAACAACCAAACCAATGTTGAAGAAACGTCATTATCGGCCCTTACAGAAAAGCTAAATACAGATTTAGCATCATCAAAATCTGGCCCTAGACTTAGTTATGAACCGAGATTGACCAAGTTACTTTACTATTTGATTAATAAACTACGGCAACAGGCAGCGGAACTAAAAGTTAAAAATGCAAGCATGCGGTACTTACTTATCCCAGAGATTCGAGTCTGCGCAGCCAGCGCACAGAGCTCCAGTGTAACCATTGGACTGCCCTCTATGATGGGATTGTTTGGTTTTGTACACGCTTTTGAAAGGAACATTTCGAAGCATTCACCGGGATTTAAAGTCAACAGTTTTGCTACCTGTATACATAGCTACCACCTGCAAAACCGAGGATTAACAAAGGAAGCAGTTAAAAAGCTTTCTGGAGAGATATCACCGCCAGCGATATACGACGATTGGCAGTGTGATTTAACGTTCAGCCTGTTACTTGATTGCGGTGACTTTTCAGAATCACTGCTAGAGCGAGTCCCGAAATTATTGCCTAAAAGGCTTTGGCGAGGTAAATCCTATATTGATATAGATGATATGCAACATATCTTAGTTTATTCGAAAGCCACTTCGGCAATAAGTGCTATTCCTAACGATTATGGCTTTTGGCTAGGCTTTGATAACCACACAGCTATTGAAGATATCGGTACTCTTGTTGAGCACTGCAGAACTAATAGGACATCATTAGTAACAACCGTTGGGTATCACCTATTAGAGCAGCCTAAAGAAAGAGCGGAAAGCCTGCGAGGCTACCCCCATGCGTTCTGCGAAACAGCGCTTGGGTTAATTAGACCTGTAACGGTCACCCGAGCAACTAATATCAATGAGATTTTCTGGGACTACACTGTTGATGAATATAATCCGCAGATATCACCAAGGAGTTGTCAATGAAACTTCCAAAGCAACTAGCTTATGAGAAATCAATAGAAGCAACGGACGTGACATTCGAAGCGATCTGGCCTTCCGGTGAAATAAAACCGCTTAAAATATTCAGCAGAATAGCCTTGGGAATGAAAGAAGGAACACATTCAGCCTGTAACAATGACGGAACTATTAAAGATAAGGTTGAGCCAACTGAACTTGCTGAAGGCAATCCGCATGAACTCAATGTCTGCCAAGTACCATACGGAGTTGAACTATTACAGTGCCGTTTTTCTGTTGCTTTTTCATCTGAGCTTCTTGAAGAATACAAGTGCTCCGATGCGCAAGTTCGTAACACTATGCATGATTTAGTCGCACTGTATATACAAAAAGTAGGCTTAGAAGAGCTAGTCTCTCGGTATCTTGAAAATATCTTTAACGGGCGATGGCTATGGAGAAATGCTAAAAAATCATATTGCACCACAATTGAAGTTAAGCCTTGGCCTTGGGAAGACTCACTGATTGTTGCCCATGATATACGATCACTGAGAAAAAATGATCATTGGCTTCACGAGATAGAAGGCTGGGATCAACTGATACAACTGATTATTGGTTCCATGACATCACCAGATGATTACTGCATCTTAAAAGTATGTGCAAAACTACAACTTCCAGAGATGACACCTGTCTACCCAAGTCAGGCATTTAAAGATTCAAAACAGAAAAAAAGTGATAAACCAGATAGAAGAGAAGTCAACCGTATCTACCAGTCCACTGAAATAGATGGATATAATAGTCCAATATTTGGTTGCTACAAAACAGGAGCAGCGATAGCCACCATCGATGATTGGTACCCTAATGCAGAGAAACCACTGCGTGTGGGGCATTACGGTGTTCATAAACAACATGCCACCGCGTATAGGCACCCAGATACAGGTAAAGACTTCTTTAGTTTGCTAAAAAGAGCCGATGAATTTGTGAAGATCCTAAGAAAGGATGTCCCTATAGAACAAGAAATGATAAACGATCTTCATTTTATCATGGCAAATATCATCAAAGGCGGACTATTCCAGGAAAAGGGAAACTAATATGGCTTGGTACTATCGCAGCGTAACCTTTCTTCCAGAGCACAGAAATAATGAAGTTCTTGTTGGGAAGTGTTTAAAGAAGCTTCATGGTTTCTGCAATAAGTATCAAACGAATGCGATTGGCGTTTCATTTCCTTGCTGGACGGAAGCGACCATTGGTAACCGAATCACTTTTGTTTCACAGGACCCAATGAAGCTAGACTTTCTGCTTACTCAGACTTATTTTCGGGAAATGGTGCTTCTCGGGTATTTTGTTATCACCAGCTACACAGAGGTTCCCGCAGACTGTACATACGTTCTTTTCAGGCGAAACCAGATGATCGATAAAACCACTCCACTCGGCCAGGAACGAAACGCGAGAAGACGAAAAACCAGAGCTACTGAACGTGGAGTAGACACCTCTATCATAGAGAAAATTGAGCAAACTTTATTTACAGTTGAGCACTATCATTCCATTCCGATGAGTAGCAAAAGTACAAGCAACAAATTTCGGCTGAATATTCAAACGGAACTAGAAAGACCAAGTATTGAGAACGGGAGATTTACAAGCTACGGGCTATCTAATAGAGAAAACTGTCTACAGTCAGTACCATTGATTTGACCTTTTTTCAGAGCAACCTGATAACCAATTGATTTTGAAGAACCTATGTCTTATTCTAAAATTTGGGTATATTGCTCAATACAACACTAACTTATTGTGTTATGAGTATTATACTAAGAAATGTAACACCTTACTGCCGCACAGGCAGCTGATAATGTGAAGTTTAGGCGATTACATGGAAGGCTCTACCTTACTGCCGCACAGGCAGCTGATAATTTGATAACGTGTATCGCATCGCATGCTTTGAACCTTACTGCCGCACAGGCAGTTAACTAGTCACATCTTAATTCCTCGATTCACAAACAGCCTAATCGCTGTTTGCCTCTCCATCAAATGAGGACTATAATCCTCGTTGCTGCTGCAAAAGTAGTTGATAAAAAACGAACCACTTTTATTCGAGTTCAAGATCACTCACTGCCGAACAGGCAGATTTCATTTAAGGAAGTAGTTCCTTGACATCACACTGTAGAACCGCGGCTATCTGGTAGGCTTTCTCTAGTGTGATGTTCACTTCTCCTCTTTCGATTCGACCAACGTAACTGCGATCAATATCAGCTGAAAGAGCCAGTTTGTCCTGAGAAATACCTTTGTCTCTACGCATATTGCGAATATTGACTCCGAATTTTTTCGCTAAGTCTTTCATATTGTTCGTACATTAAAAAGAAAGACTATCGGCTCTTGATGCGCACATTACCACGGACTATAATCCGCATCTCGTTAATATAAGTAGCTATCAATAGATAAGAGAGGGTTAAGGTGTCACAAATATTTACTCTACATCCCGATTTGTTCGCTGTACTCATGGATCATGAAATGAACAGTTTTCAAATACCTCAAATTCGAGATCTTCTTATGAGCAGATCGATGCAGGGAAAAAGCAACAGTACCGTTCGCTTGTTTGTATCAAGACACCTAAACGCGCTCGAAGCCCAGGGTCTATTAACTAGTAAAGGCAAAGGACGAAAAAAAATATTCAGCAAAACAGCGCTTTTCTTAGATTCTGACCTTCAGCCAAACCAAAAACCACAAAAATATATACCCAAAAAGGAAGACGCAAAAACAACCAATCGCAATGCGTGTATGCATGAACTAGTACAAGCTAAATTGACGTTAGAAGCTGAGTTAACCATTCTTCTTGCTGAAACCGAGGAGTATCAGTCAATAATGCTGCAATACCCTGAAGCTAAAAAACATGCTAAGAAACTTCATGAACAATCTACGCAACACTCAGCAGTGTTAACCGGAAAAGTAACAGCAATGACAAAAATAATAGAACTTGCAAAAGCGGAAGTAGCGCTATGTTAAGAACATGGCAAGCCGAGTGTATTGACAAAGCACTTCTCAAATATTCCGCTGGACAAAAGCACTTTCTGGCTCAAGCTACACCCGGCGCCGGAAAAACTATTTTTTCGGCATATCTCAGCAAAAAACTATTAGATTCTGGCAAGATTGATCTAGTCATTTGTTTCTCACCGTCTGTTACTGTATCGGCGGGATTTGCAGCTACGTTTTCACATATTTTAAAATGTTCTTTTAACGGAAAAATTGGGTGTGTAGGTATGTCTTTGACGTATCAATCACTGCAATACTTAGATGATAATTTTTGGAAAACACTGTCAAAACACCGTGTTTTAGCAATTTTTGATGAGATTCATCATTGCTCCGGCGAGAATGTGCAGAATGCGAATTCTTGGGGTGAGCAACTCCTACTGAAAGTACAGCAATCGTCTACCTTTACCTTAGCCTTGACAGGAACACCATGGCGTTCGGACCGCATGCCGATATCTCTCAGTTCCTATAGCGATCCAGAGGGAAAGATCATTTGTGATTACCAGTACACCCTGCAGCAAGCAATTATGGACAATGTTTGCCGTAAACCCAAGCTAGTATTAGTCGATAACGAACAACTTAAAATAACAAATGGCAATAAATCAGAAAGTTACAACTCGATTAGCACCCTTTTCAAGGAAAACAAACTTGGCTACTCAAGTATCCTGCATGATACCAATGCTCTATCACATATTCTAAAGTTGGCGTGCAATAAGCTCAAATCAATAAGATCGACAAACTCCAACGCCGGAGGCTTAGTAGTCGCTTCCTCTGTTTCTCATGCGAAGCTCATTCAAAAGCTACTGACTGAAAAATTTAACCAATCCAGCGTTTTAGTCTCATATCATGACCTGTATGCACAAACGACAATTAACCGTTTTAAAAATAGCGATGTAGAATGGATTATTAGCATAGGTATGGTTAGTGAGGGAACCGATATACCCCGATTACAAGTATGCTGCCACTTAAGTAACGTCCGAACCGAACTGTATTTTCGACAGGTACTTGGAAGAATTTTGCGAATAACAAAACTGTCAAACCAAGAAGCCTGGTTGTATACCTTTGCGGAAGAAAGCCTTATCAGTTTCGCAGAACAAATTGAACAAGATATCCCTGAGTCATGCTTGTATATAAAACAAGATACCCCTAAACAAGATACCAGTGAAAATACATCAGCTAATTCACTGTCTAGCTTAAGTCATTCAGGATCTATTTCTGGCAACCAAGCCAAGCTTCATTGGGATAACAAAATTCTAAACCTTGGTGATACCACCAATGACTCACAGCATGAATCCTTATCTCTAGGGAAATTTCGAGAGCGTGTAATTCAAGCATTTTCAGCTTTGTGAAGATAAGTTTATTGTGCCCCAAGTGTAGTATCGGTGAACATATATGATTTCTATGTATAAGCGATAATATGCGCACATGACTATGTAACGCGTTTTTGGACAGAAACGTGTTTGGCTCAATATCAAATTATTATTCTCATATAAGCAAAAGATGTTGAAGCCTTACGCTCTTATTAAATGGCTGCCAAATAAGATAAGTAATATTTGTAGCACTACAGTATCGAAATATTTATGACGGTACCCATTGTTTATTATTATATTCGTAGGCCCACCAATCAACTGCACCAACAGGAAGCTCTACTAGGATTTCAATTCGTAGATATACCTGTTTAGCTATAAATATTTTTGCGGCTTCCTTAGCTGTTTCCATGCTGGAATAGTAGGAAACTTCTTCCCCCGCATAAAGTTTGTAATTTCCTTTTTTCATCTTTGCCTTTTAACGAATGACATGGATTCCCCTCTCCCAAGGATCTGCCACACTTAAGTGGTCAACACTATTACTGGAGGCACCATGTCTAATCTATCTTATTGCGGTATTGATCTCGCTAAAAATCACTTCAGTGTTCATGCTATTGACCAGCATGGCAAAGTCGTTCTTCACAAGAATGTCACCCGCTCTAAATTGCTTAATACCATAGCAAAACTGCCCCCCATGCGTATAGGTATAGAAGCTTGCGGTGGCGCCCATTATTGGGCAAGAACGTTCAATCAACTCGGTCATGACTGCCGTATTATGGCTGCTAAATATGTTGCACCTTACCGAATGAAGGAGAAAAACGACCTTAATGATGCCGCTGCTATATGCGAAGCGGTTCAACGACCATCTACTCGATTTGTTCCTATTAAATCTCCTGAGCAACAAGCCGTTCTTGCTACTCATCGAATGCGTGAACATTGGGTTCGTGAAAGAACGGCGTTAATGAATCGTATCAGAGCCATTTTATCCGAATTTGGATTTGTCATGGCGACAGGGAAAGCAACTCTCATGAGAGAAGTCCCTCTTCTTTTAGAGGATGCCGAAAACTTGCTACCCCACCAGGCAAGACACATTATTAATGACGCCTACTCACACCTTCAAAGCCTCAACCAGCAAATTGATGATACTGAAAAAACCTTCGCATCTATGGCCAAACAACATGAAAACACCAAACGTCTTCTTAAGGTTCGAGGTATTGGCCCACAAACGGCTACTGCCATCATTGCCGCGATTGGCGATGGTAGTCAGTTCGATAAGAGTCGAGATTTAGCTGCTTGGTTAGGTCTTGTCCCCAAACAGTTCTCTACTGGAGGGAAGAATCGCTTAGGGAGGATAACGAAGCATGGTGACAAGTATATTCGTACTTTGCTAGTTCACGGGGCACGAGCCGTTGTTACCACGATTGGTGACAAACAAGACCGCCTGAGCCAGTGGTGCCGACAAATTAAAGAAAGACGAGGGTTAAACCGCGCAATTGTGGCACTTGCTGCCAAAAATGCTCGCATCATCTGGTCTCTTTTACACAACCAAACTGAATATGAAAACTATGCTGCTTAACCATTAAAGCGGTTAAGCTGCATCATTAAGAGTTGAACCCACCGGGTCATTGCAGACGCTAATGATGGAGATAGGTTAAGACCACTTGCGGAGAGCCTGTTAATGCGGCGGACACACTAGATGTCATCTAACGAATAAGGCACCGCAGTCGCGTAAGTCATCAGGGCCAAGGTAAACATAAAATTGCCGATAAGTAGGCCGAATGTAGAGCGGCAGTCCAAAACTCATCACTGTTAGTTTAGCGGATGTTTGACAACCGGGGGAATCCATGTAGCCGCGTTAAAGTGCTATTTCCACTTATACCTTACCCTATGATGATGCTGTAGATGGCTAAGGTGTTTATCGTGTTGAAGCCTTCCTGTAACAATGCCAGGATGTATATGTATTGATTTAGCAAAATTTGCAATGGAATTAGGGCTAAAATCAAACTCAGAAAGAAATGCATCATATGACATTTTCGGAATTAGAGTTTTTTGCGAAAAGTTATCAGCTTCTTTCTCCTGAATTTTATAATCCTTATTACTATTACCACCTTCAATAAAAGTAATTCTCTTATCGTGCAATAGAATATGAGCTAATTCATGCATCAAACTAAACCAAAATATATCTCCCCAACTTCCTCTCATAGACATCATAATTACTGGCTTATTCTTTCCATACCAGAATGTAGCGCCCGTTACGTAAGTTTTAGGGTAATGAGGTATAACAACCAAAGCGACCCCACACTCAGCCAACAGCTGCTTTAGAGACCTGAGCATTATATTTGGATCAGACTCCAAGGTTAGAGATCTTATATTTTCTATATTACCTTTAAGAATATTTTTATCGAATTCAGCAACACTTTGTTTTGTTGCCAATAAATGTCCTGTTCTCAACCAAGCTGCAATTGCCTCTCTACTAGTAGTGTCTTTCTCACACATTCTAAATGCCGGAGAGTATTCTTTGACATTTTCAATATTAAATAACGAAGACACCCCAAAAAATTTTTGGAGTTCTTTTACTTTTTCAATAGCATTTCGAGTTTTCTTTACTAATCCGAGTTTACTCATTTCAAGATATGGGAACTTAGAAACTGCCTCAGTTTCTTTTTGAGCCTTTAATATCTCTTGTTCTTTTGCAAGAACTAACCTGTACTCTGATTCTAAATTATTCCAAAACTCAGCAGGCACACCTACAACTTGCTCTAATTGAATGGCTGTATCAGGCGTAATCGCTTTATCACCCTTGATGATTTCATTAATAGCCTGTGGAGGCCTTCCCATTCTACGAGCTAGTTCAGCCTGACTAAGCTGTAGATCATCAAGCATCTCCTCCAGGTATTCACCTGGAGGGATGGCTAAATCAGAAATATAACTTTGATCAGTCATCATAATGTTTACTCACTTCTTCAATCATTGCGATACTCAACTTATCGCCTTCTACCGTAAATATTAGCCGATAAAAACCTGTAAGGTTTACTGCGTACTGCCCCTTTCGATCACCTTTTAAAGGATGACAACGCAAACCTGGTAATTGCATCACTGCATTTAAGTCTTTAGCCGCTTTAATCAAGTTGATACGTTGAATGTACTTACGACCAACTTGATCACCGAATTCTCTATTAGCTTGACGACTCTCTTTGAAGCATCTTTCAAGCTTGTTTGTTCTAAATTCTATTTCCAAAATCGGATACCTTTTGGTGCAACTCTTCCAATGGTATTCACCCTTGGGGTGAATGGTACACACAAAAGAACTAGGAGTCGAGCGGATTGCACTTTAACAGTTGTTATATAGACATTGTCCACGTGACAATGTCTATATAATTAGAAAGCAGACTCTCTAGATTTCTGTATCACAACAACTTAGTGGGTCTGAATACCGAAAAATGACGACAATGTCGTTATAAGTAAGAATGGTATTCTATTTCGATTAACTGTGCATCAAAATACTAGACTTAATGCATATTATTATACGTGTGTTAATTTGAGTAATGTGAGAATTGCTAATACGTTTTGGGGCAGAACTTTGTTAGCCAATCTGTTGACTTAGCACACATTTGGACAAAGACGAGTTAGCTCAATTATGCAAAACGATTGTTTGTTCAGTTAGTGAAAGTTTCTTGCAATCTTAATGATTTGTATTGATTCACTTTTAAGACTGACAAGGAGACTTACTTCAAGCAACTCGAGAAGGGGTCAGGACGGTAGTGCTCAGATAATTTAATATATCGCAAGCAGCTAGGCGCATTAGTTTGACGCAGAAGCCTCTATCTTTGTCGGTTCGTAAAATAGACAAATCTGACAACCTCATTCACAATGCTTATGTATTGTCAGATTTGGTAAAATGAACTCGCTAGCGACTCGGTGCGTCGTCGCCAAGCGTATTTAAGTTGTAGCTTCTTTATATTCTAAGGTATAGAGATTGTAATCTGGAATGTCAGCCTGTTTTATGATGACTGGAGCCTCATGACATGGTAGCTTGCTGTTTATTAAGTCTACAATTTCATGAACATTTTTCATTTCACTTTTAGGAAATTCGCAACCTAAAGTGATGCTAACAATGCGGGCGTTGATTTTATCTTTATTATCGTCCTTATAATTATAACTTTCAAAATACACTTTCGTTTTTGTATTAGAAAACAGTCTAACCTCCTCTTCATAAGACCATTCGTAATTCTTAGTTAAGATATATTGCGGAAATGAATACATATCCTTTTCTTTGTTTCTATTATGCTCATAAATGTAACTAACTTCCCGAACGCCCACTCCTCTAGGGATCTCAGTTCCAAAACAATATTCTATCATTACCCCCTTATGCTGATTGGCATAATGGGACCACATCAGTATAGAGTTTGGATTTCTTGTAATTGAACAAATACGATAATCAGGGTCAATAAGACTATCAGGGTTAATGTGTTTGCGTGTGGGCAGTTCAATAGGATCATTCAGTTCGTCTCTAGATGCAAAATAGAAATATTGATTTTTCAGCCCATCTTTGGTGTTTTCATTAAAGGAAGTGTATTTATACAGGCGGTTGCCTTTTGCGATTGAATTGTCCCATCTAAATTGATTAGTCCACGATTCATTATATTTTTCACGTAATTCTTTAATTTCGGATTCAGGTACTTCGTTTGTTTTCGAACGTTTCGCAAAGTTTATATAGTTGTGGATCACTCTGTGATTGTATTCGCCCGATGTCTTCATCAAGTCAACCGCGAGCTTGTAATACTTAAGAGCATTGGTCTGAGCATCTATGTCGGTTTTATGCTCATAACAAGCTGCAATATGAGTATAAGATGACATTGAAGGTATATGGGATAGATTATATTTAAAAATAATTTGTATTAGATAGTCATATTCTTCGCATACAAAACCGCTTGAAATCAGCATCCGAAACTGAATATTACTAATCTTTCCTTGCTTAAATATCTTATTAAGATACTTAAACCTTTGGTGGTGATGTTGTTCATGCCACCGTTCAGCCATTGAGCTTAGTTCGAGTTTCAGTTTATCGTAAAGATAGTGTTTACTCAAAGAAGGGTGATCAAGATACCTTCTTGCAACGTCATAAGCAGGAACAAGTTCAATTTCGCTACTTAGTTTGCCGGTAGAAAGAGTATTCTCTAACTTGTTAATATTCTGTCTGCATAGGAATGCCAGATGTAAAGCATCTTCTTCTGCGGTCGCAATACTAAGATATACTTGGGGGATAACAGGTTTCTTTGGCTTCTTATTCAGATAATTGCATGCAAGCAGGTAATACAAATTTGGTGAACGATGTTGAGTAAACATAACACTTCTAGCGTTTTTATCGTATATAAATATTACGTCTTGATAAATTTCTGCTCTAAAGGCCTTTTCTATTAGCTGCAAATTATTGGGTTTACGTTTGTCTATGGGAATTTTCTTGTCTTTGTAAAACTCCTGTCTATACACTTCATAGATGACCTTATGATCATCGCCAAATAATGCTTCCACTTCTGAAAATTTAACCTTAGAAATCGCGTCCTCTTTAGTTATTTGTTTTTCTTCATAATAATGTTTCAAAATCGTCGCACTTACCTCAGCGCTGTTTTCGATTATAGCTAAACAGTCGTCATCTTCGTTGAGATAAAAATGCATATGCATTAAAAGATTTGGACTACAAGTTAACTTACCATCGAAAATGAATTGTTTTATTGATTCCCAATGCTCTTTTTTAAAGATGGGAGGGCTTGGCTGTACTAACGTTTCAATAATCGAATTGACCGCATCTACAAGTGGAGCAGAATGACCTTGTTCATATAGAAATTCTAATACTCGAATATATGCATCTACATCTTTAGTTTCCTTGAACAACATATAATGCGCTATAAAATTTGTTGTATCTATGTCTCTCGCTCGCCTAAAAAAGCTCGCTGCAATTCTATTTCCATCGAGGTGCCCATAAATTCTCTTAGCTATTGCGCCTAAAAATGTACACGCGGAATATTCCCCTTTACATCGAGATACTATTTCGGAAAACACCTCATCAGTATTTAACCCTTTTTGATACTGAATAAAATAGTATAACCCCAAGTGATCCGGGTTTTTAGATGTATTCCATATCTCATCCAGAAAAACCAAGCTAGAGTATTCACATTCTCTAATCCATTTTATTATTCTGGTATTATCTATTTCATCAACATCACTCATAGGCTTAATTCTTCAAATTCAGGCACATGACCATTGAATATACTAGAATTAATTAGTTAGTAAATTTTATTATCGAAATTGCTAAACGCATAACAGCTAAAGACCCTAGAACAGTTTATCTATATGGCGGACTATTGTTTGAAGCAGAAGACAATGCTAAAAAATTAAATGACATGGGCACAATTGCAGCGATCAGATGGTTATGTCATGAGAGCACATATATAAATAAACTAGATTGTGGTTATCGAGTGAAAGAAGCTCTTGAGAGTATAATAATGAAAGAATTATCACAGTTGTAATTAGTAACCCATATATGGACATTTTTGATTTAGTTGATTAATTCTGTAACAGAGAAATAATGGCTCACAGATCTTCTATATCAATGTCAATTTCTGGAGAGTTTTCTCTTTGCCTAACTAGTTCTCGGTCTTGTTCATCTTCCTCAAATTCAATTCGGCAAGAGTCAAAAATATCACCTCGTTGAACTAGAAAATCGCTGTCCACTTTATCTGCATCTTCCGAATAAGATCCCCAATCTTGTTCACTTGTAGTCGCGAGTTCATCAGAGTGTCCAGTATAACTTGTGAATCCTTCCAAAAGTTCTTTTTCTGCCAACCGTTTTTTACTCATAGCTTACTTCTCGCTTCGAAAATGACATTAGATAATTTATAGAATATCGAGTAGCTAGCCATAATGAAAGTTAACCCTGAAACAAGGTTTGGGGCAGAAACGTGCTAGCAACGATCTCGCAGGCACGCCTCTGGACAGAAGCTTGTTAGCCCCACAGCTGACCTAACACACTTCTGAACAAAGCTTGTTGAATCGATTTATATCGGATAGTGCTCAGCGTCGAATAAATATTCAAAGCGCTTTAACACTGCTTTATAGTCACCTTCGGAAGGTTCAAGACCAAGTTCATCCCATGAAACTGTAGCAAGTTCATCAGTATGTGCGGTATATGGAGTCATATCCTCTACCAACTCTTTCTCAGTCAATTTTCTACTCATAGCCAGCATCTCGATTCAACATGACATCAAGTAATTAGTAGCATTACAACCTATGCTTCTTAGAAAAGAACATAGCCAAGCGATAATCCAACGATCATAATAATGATTGTTGTTAAAGTCATATTGTTATCAACCCATTGGTCAAGTCTACTCATCATCTACTCCACAATATCAACGTTTACTTAACAGTAATATATCAATCAGATTTATAATTTAAACTCATTTGAGGTCAAAAATATACCACCGTACAAATAATTTAACATTAATGAAATATAAGTAGCAAGATACAGCGCGCAATACAGCAACGCTCCAAAACGATAGTCCACGTATGGCATATTGACATGTATAACTAAATAATAAAATTAACTGGGAAACCTGATAAAATCGCAACCATTGAGCTAGTCATTTGACAGAGGGTTATATGATAATTTGGACACCAGAATTGGCACCCCCGATTCGAAAATGGGTAGACTCAGTGACTGAACAAATTATATGTTGCGAGTTAAGCGAATGGAATGGTACCGAATATCCTGATTTTGAATTAAATTTATCAAATCAATTCGGAGTAACTTGCTTACCACTGTATATCAACAATAAAAATTCATCGGAAAACTTTGATTCTATATGGAAATATTTAACTAGTAATAGAAATCTAATCCATGAGTATATTAATCGGCAGCACGAGTTTCGTCGTTCGATACTCTTCCAGCAATACGAAAACGGTGAACAGCTAGATTTGGGTTACTACGATTATATAGACCTACTATCACATCTAGAGGAAAGGGTTGTTTTATGTATAAGAGCCTTGCATTCATTTCACCCCAACTTATTGCCCTGGTTAGACTACATTGTGAATAAAACAAATATTAAAATTTTAATTCTCAATAGCAAAGGAATTAAAGGATTGGATCAGCTCAACCACTTTCCGAGAGCCATCTTACCCTCATATTCGAAAAAGGAGATAGTGGAAGCTTGTTCTAGAGCGGTTTACGATTTGACTGGAACTAGTATGAGCTATTCTGAATTAAGTTCTGCGTTTTCGAAATGCCATTCATTAAAAGAGTTTATTACAAAAGTCCAGACTGCAGCGGTGTACCAGAGCACTCCTTCGAAAATGAAACATCTTAACTATTTTAAAGAGGCACTTTGATATTTGTCTTCCAACAACAAATTAATCAAATAATGATTTGCAAACTGATAGATAGTAATGATCTAAACAATAATGGTCGAGTAGACGACAAAAGTACGTTACCGTTCTCAAATGGAGAACTTCAAAATATGTCTCTAGGAAACATGTCCTTTTCTTGCTGGTTAAGGTAGTTTCCCCACCCAATATCTTCAGGTGGATGTTGTATCTTTAATTCGCTCACTTTCACTTGAAATGGGTTTTGCTTTTCGCAAGCCGCCTTACTTACTTTTGGAGCTGCTTTGGCGAAGTGTTGAAGTAAAATCTTATTTGAATTATCACGCAAAGCGAGCCGACTAGACCTATTGATTAACTTTCGTATGCGGCGCAGGTTTCCGTGGGAGAACGCATATATGCGCTTCATCATATCAGGGGATGCAAGCTCTGAAGGTTCATGAAAAGGAAGTGCTTCATCAAGCATGATTAGAAAGGCCTTATAAAGAACAAGATTTTCTTTGTTGTTTAGTCGAAAAGGCTCAAGTGTATGTTGCAACTCAAAACGTCCCGCTAATTGATTATTTGCTTCCAAAATCACTACAGAGTAGGGCATACCGAACAGTACCACAGGAATCCTCGAACGAACGATGAGCATTTTCAGCCAATCGGCTGCACTATGTAAAACTTGCTTATTCTTTCGATCTATCATGTGTTGAAACTCATCAATAATAATTAGCTCAACTTTACATAGTTTCATTAAATCACTCATTTCTTTCGCAACTTTTACTGGGTCACTCCCTCTAGAAAAGGCTAATGGGTCACCCAGATCAGACAGCAATTGTTCAGAAGCTGTTATTGGGGTAGCGTTAGGAGGAAGAGAGGTTGATAGAATTGGGATAATAGAGCCATCAGTTGTCTCCGAGCGAGGATTTTTATCTAAGTATTTGTTAATAAGTGTTGTTTTACCAGACCCCGTATCTCCGACGACAATCATACAGTCTGGTTCATGGATACCATCACTAAACTCTCGACAATCTGAAATATCGGCAATTATGTCAGTAATTTGGGGATTATGGATAAAGATTTGTTTGACTTTATCGGCGGTTTTTTCTACTGCGTGATGCTCCATAATCAATCGCCTCTAAAATAATTTACTGTATAGACCAACCAGTAGTATTAACTTCAATGTCCCAATCTAACTCATCATCAAGGTCAGGGGTATTGCAAACGTTCGATTGTTGTTTCTTTGCTTTGGAAGTTGCTCTTTCTGAATGCTCTTTTACTCGTTGTACCCTTGACGTTGTTGTTATGCCTAAAGAGTTACGCTTTTTGCTCTGCCCTGTTTTTTCGATTGCCTCATCGATAATATCGAGGATTTTTCGCCACGCTTTAACTACATCTTTATGGTTGTAGTTTTTTCTAATATGTCGCCTTGCGTATTTACAACAGGTTTTGTGCAACCATTCTGAAACAGAATAGGCATAGTCAGCATCGATAGCTTCAACAGCAAAGAACTCTTCCCGCTGTTCATCAAGTACATAAACCCTTCCCAGACAACTGGGATCATACTTAATACGCACTTGTACACTTTTTAGATTGCTACCCGTTTTGTTACCAAAATATCGTGCTAAACGAGCACTGGTGTAGCGTATTGTAGTACCAATTCTAATCCCGTTCTTATCGAGAGCTACCCGATGGTTTTTTCCTAGATTGAATTTTA